>DATGFT010000174.1:0-2080 GCA_035308915.1 Solirubrobacteraceae bacterium | reverse complement strand
GACGATCAGCCGTCAAGGTCGGGCCTCCGGCCCGCGCTCCGCGCGCCCCTGACGGGGCTCCCCTGACTGCTGACCGCCGACGCGGCAGTTGCTGGGGAGGTCGGGGCGGGGTGAGAGGCGACAGGCGGCGACAGGCAGTCGGAGAGCGCAAGCGGGCGGTCGGCGGTGCGTGCGAGGGGTGCCGTTGGCTACCCACCGCGCGCCCCGCCGTCCGTCCTCCCGCGCGCTCAGGCTGGCTTACGACGGCTGGCGATCCGCACGCGGCCCTGGCCATCGACAGCAGCCCGGAACTCGAATCGATCATTGCTCTTGAGCGAACGAATCACCCGCTCAGCGGCTTCGATTGATCCGTGGTCCTTCGCACCACGAGCCCACCGCCATTGACCGTCAGCCGGGGCCGGAACCTCTTGCCCGCAGCTCGGGCAGTTCTCTTGCTCCAGGATCACATCGACCATTACTCACCCCCTCTCTCTCACTTGCCGACACGACCAAGACGCCGGGAGGTTTCGGAGGGTCGACTAGGCCCGGAGAGGGCCCCTCACCCCCTCCCGGTTGATCCGCCAGTCGCAACTGCTCGTGCGCCACGGACGGACCCTCAGACGCCCCTAGGAGCGCCTGGGCCGGGTTTCGATCCCCGGCTTTAAGACCGAATACCTGCTCGATCGCGCGGACCAGTTCCTCTACGTGCAGCTCCTCGCGTCCCAGCTGGAGCGCCTGGAGGTTTGGTCGATGCGCCACTTTGCCGACACGAGCGCCGCGATCGTTGGTGAGCACCCACACCGTCGCGTAAGCCCGCTCGAGGGATTCGCGCGCCAGGAGCTCGACGTCGTGAGCGTTGTCGCAGACCCGGGACGCCTTCCATAGCTCGCGCTTGAGCTTCAGCGATTCTCTGGCCCTCGCCCTCGCGGTCTGGACCGACAGCCCGAAGTACCCACGGCTGGCGCAGAACCGCTGACCACGGAAGCCCGATGGCGGCCGCTGGCTCGCCTTCATGAAGTGCTCAGTGATGTATTTCGTGAGCCCGATCTCGTTTCGGATCAGATCGACGTACTGGGCGCGCGGCTCCGCATCGACGTAGCGGCACCACGTGGTCACGATCACCCAGGAGGCCACCGTCCAATCAGCCCTGGGGATCCGCTTCCAAAACCAGTTCCAGTGAGGCCGGCGCCGGCCACCAGACTTCGGCCCATAACCGGTGGTGAACTCGACCTCGTAGGCGTACTCGGCATCCGGCCAGCGACGCCGGACAGCTCGAACGACCTCACGCCGCGCGTTAGCGAACGCCTCCATATCCAGAGTCGCCGTCCGAGTCCCGAGAATGGCGATCAGCTGCGGCGCATCGCCCTCCAGTGCGTCGAGCACCAACATCTCGCAGTTCTCGACCGCCTGGAGCTTGGCGCAGTAATCGCAGAGGTTGACGCACCCTCCCCGGGGCTTGACCAACTCGCCGTGATTTGACCTCAGGCGCAGGTGTTCAGGCCCACAGGCGCACCCCGATGGCGAAAGTTCCTCATGCTTGCCAAGGGCGGAGCCGTCCGCCGCCTGGAGGACACTCTCAGCAGACGGCGTACCCTGCACGCTGAAGCCCTGGGTTCGTGAGAGTTCTCGGGTCTTTTGTGACGGGCCTCGGAGTCGCTAGCTCCGGGGCTCGTTCTCTGTCTGGGCTAGGAGGCGGCAACGCGACCGCCAACACCGCCACGCTCAGCCAACTCGCGGGCGTACAGCTTGATGCCTTCGCGAATGGCGTAGCTCAGCGTGACGTTGCGCTCAGCAGCGATCCGCTCCAGCTGCGACCGCTCTTCTTCGGTCAGCCGGACGGCGAACATCTGCATGGGCTTGGACACGGGCATCGACCACCTCCTTGATCGTGAGAGGCGGCCACCGTATTACGAGGGGCGGACAGATCCGACCCGACGCCCCCAGGAAGAGTGCCGCGCACGACGATCAGCCGTCAAGGTCGGGCCTCCGGCCCGCGCTCCGCGCGCCCCTGACGGGGCTCCCCTGACTGCTGACCGCCGACGCGGCAGTTGCTGGGGAGGTCGGGGCGGGGTGAGAGGCGACAGGCGGCGACAGGCAGTCG
>DATGFT010000173.1:0-33307 GCA_035308915.1 Solirubrobacteraceae bacterium | reverse complement strand
GGATTGGGGTCAGGGTCAGGTGAGGTTGCTTTCTGAGGCGGTGGAGTGGCCTCGGGGTGCTCGGCCGCGGCGGGCGGGGGTGTCGTCGTTTGGGATTTCGGGCACGAACGCGCATGTGATCTTGGAGGAGCCGCCGGTGGCGGCCTTGCCGGAGGTCGTGGGGGAGCCGGTGTTGGAGCTGGATGGTGACCTCCCCTTTGTCGTTTCCGGCTCCAGCGACGGGGCGCTCCAGGCTCAGGCGGCGCGATTGAGGTCGTTCGTGCAGGAGCGGTCAGATCTTGAGCTGGGTGGCGTTGCGGCTGGTTTGGGGCTAACGCGGGCGACCTTGCCACATCGCGCGGTCGCACTGGCCCGCGACCAGGCCGGACTGCTGGAGTTGCTGGCGGCGCTCGAGCGAGGCGAGTCGGTGGACCACTTGGTGAAGGGCGTGGCTCGGGGTGTGGATCGCGTGGCCTTCGTATTCCCGGGGCAGGCCTCGCAGTGGGTGGGCATGGGCGTGGAGCTGATGAAGCGCTCGTCGGTGTTTGCGTCGCACATGCGGGAGTGTGCTGCGGCGCTGGAGCCGTTCGTCGCGTTTTCGCTTGAGGATGTATTGGCCGGCGCTCCTGGGGCGCCGGAGTTGGATCGAGTGGAGGTGATTCATCCCGCGTTGTTCGCGGTGATGGTGTCTTTGGCGCGGCTGTGGGAGTCGGTGGGGGTGCGTCCAGATGCGGTCGTGGGTCACTCCCTGGGAGAAATCGCAGCGGCACATGTCGCGGGCGGCCTGTCGCTCGAGGACGCAGCGCGAACGGTCGTGTTGCGCAGCCACGCTTTGGCCAGGGTCGCGGGTCGTGATGGCGCGATGTTGTCGATCGCGCTATCGGCCGGTCAGCTGCCGGAGCGCTTGGGCGAGCTGGACGAGCGGGTGTGGCTGGGTGTGGTGAACGGGCCTGGTTCGGTGGTCCTCTCAGGGGATCGAGCGGTCCTCGAGGACCTGCGCGAGCGCTGTGACGCGCTGGAAATACGGGCGCGGTTTATCGCAGATGTGGCTTCGCATTCGCCGCGTATGGAGGCGATCCGGGATCCGCTGTTGGAGGCGTTGGCCCCGATCTCGCCGCGCTCGGGCGAGCTGCCGCTGTATTCGACGGTGACTGGCGAGGTTGTGGACACGTCGGAGGTCGATGCCGAGCACTGGTATCGAGGGGTCAGTCAGACCGTGTTGTTCGATCCGGCGGTACGCCGGATGGTGCTCGATGGGTACCGCACATTTATCGAGATCAGCCCGCATCCGGTGTTGATGGTCGCCGTCCAGGCCGTGGTTGAGGAGGAGTCAGATCACCCTGACCACGTCGCGGTGATTGCCAGCCTGCGGCGCGATGATGGCGGTCCGGATCGCTTCCTGGCCTCGGTGGCTGAGGCACATGTGCGTGGGGTGGCCGTGGACTGGGGCGCTCTACTGGACGGCCGTGCGGCAATGGGCGTCAACTTGCCGAGCTATGCATTCCAGCACCGGCGGTATTGGCTTTCGTCAAAGGCCGACACGGGCGATGCGATCGCCCTGGGTCAGGCTTCTGATGAGCATCCATTGTTAGGCGCGATGGTGCCGTTGGTCGACGGGGGGCTGGTCCTGACGGGCCGGCTCTCGCTCGAGGCGCATCCGTGGCTGGCTGATCACGCCTTGATGGGAACCGTGCTGTTCCCACACATGGGGTTTCTGGAGCTGGCCATGCACGGCGCGGCGCAGGCCGGCTGTGACGTCGTGGAGGAGCTGAAGCTGGCCGAGCCACTGGTGCTCGATGGGCAACAGTCCGTGCAGTTGCAGGTCAGCGTCTCCGCCGCTGATGATGAGGGCAATCGCGAGCTGTCGGTGCATTCGCGTCCTGAGAGTGCTTCGTCCGGGCAGGAGGTCCCCTGGATACTCCATGCCTCGGGGAGCGTGGCTCCAAGCTCCTCTGCGGACGCGGACCTGCATGGCCTGGGAGACGGGCCGTGGCCCCCTGAAGGGGCAGAAGCGGTCGATGGTGACTACCTCTACGACCAGCTCGCCGAGGCTGGCTATGAGTACGGCCCCGTCTTCCAGGGGGTGCGGGCGGCCTACCGCGCTGCTGGAGAGCTCTACGCCGAGGTGGGACCGGGTGGTGGACACACGCTGTCATCGCGGGGCTTTGCGCTGCACCCGGCATTGGCGGACGGGGTCCTCCAAGCTACGGCGCTCGGTCAGTTGAATTCACATGCTCTGCTCGTTCCGTCTGCGTTCTCACAGGTCCGCCTCTATCAGCCAGAAGCCCGCTCGCTGCGCCTTCGCATAATCCAGGGCGACAATGCCGCGTCGGTGCTCGCGGTCGATGAGGTGGGCGCCGCGGTGCTCTCGATCGGCTCGTTGGAGCTTCGCCCGACTGACCCCCAGCTGTTAACGGGCTCTCGAGGCGTGCACGATGACCTGTATGAGCTGAAGTGGGTCGAGGTTCCCCCGCCAGCCGCCGGCGGCCGCGTGCCCGTGGTCGCCGTGCTCGGCGAGATCGCCGAGTTCGACGTCGCCGGAGGTGCCGCGCGGTATCGCGATTTGCAGGCGCTCGTAGCGGCGGTTCAATCGGGTGCGCCGGCACCGGATTTGGTCGTGACCGAAGTTACGGTCCCGGCGGACCGCGAGCTCGTGGACGCGGTTCATGAGGTGACTGCGCGCACCCTGGCGTTGCTCCAAGCGTGGCTCGCTTTGGATGCTCTGGCTGATTCGCAGCTGGTGCTCGTCACCCGGGGGGCGGTGGCCGTGCTCGAGGATGAGGCGCCGGAGCTTGCGGTAGCCACGCTGCCGGGTCTACTGCGCAGCGCCCATTCCGAGCATCCGGATCGGTTTGCCGTCGTCGACGTCGATGTCAGCGCGAGTTCGCGGTCTGCGCTGTATCCCGCGCTCCTCGTTGGCGAGCGAGAGCTTGCGCTCAGAAACGGCGCGTTCTACGCGCCGCGGATCGTCGGCTACACGGCTGATGCCGTCCCGCCAGGCGGGCCGTCGGGATCGAAGGCTGGGCCGCCGAGGTCACTGGATCCGGATGGGACGGTGCTGATCACGGGCGGGACAGGTGGTTTGGGGGCGTTGGAGGCTAGGCATCTGGCTGCGCGTCACGGAGCGCGACATCTGTTGCTGGCCAGTCGCCGCGGCACGAGTGCCCCGGGGGCGACGGAGCTGGCGGATGAACTGCAGGCCCTCGGCTGCCAGGTGGAGATTGTGGCGTGCGACGCGTCTGATCGAGCGCAGCTTGAGGCGTTGCTGGCTCGGATCCCGCCGGAGCGGCCCTTGACAGCGGTTGTGCACGCGGCTGGGGTGTTGGACGACGGGGTGATCTCATCGCTGGACGCGGAGAGGTTGCGGCGAGTGATGGCGCCCAAGGTCGACGCCGCGGTCAATCTCGACGAGCTGACTCGAGAGCTGAACCTTTCTGAGTTCATTCTGTACTCCTCAGGGGCGGGAACGCTGGGCAGCCCTGGTCAGGGCAACTACGCCGCCGCGAACACATTCCTGGACGCATTGGCGTACCGACGGAGGGTCGACGGCCTTCCGGCGATCTCGCTGGCGTTCGGCGTGTGGGAGAGAGTGACCGGTATGACCGCCCATCTCACCGAAACCGACGCTGTGGGTGGCCTGTCGACAGGAGTGGCTCCGCTCGGCGACCAGGAGGGGCTTGAGCTGATCGATCTCGCGCGCCAGATGGACCGGCCGCTGCTCCTACCGGTCCGCTTCGACCAGGGCGTTCTGCGGGCGCGGGCTAGAGACAACATGCTGCCGGCAATCCTGAGCAGCCTGGTCCGCGTCCCCTCGCGTGGCCGCGGCCGCCCAGCGGGCAACCGTCTCGCGAGTCTCAAGGCAGAGGATCGCGGTCAAGCGGTCCTCGAGTTGGTTCGAGAGCACCTTGCGAGTGCCCTTGGGTACAACTCACCTGAGGCTCTGGACATGGAGCTCACGTTCTTCGAACTCGGCATCGACTCCCTGGTCGCCGCAGAGTTCCGCAACAGGATCAACTCAGCTGCTGGGATACGCCTACCAGCGACTGCGTTGTTTGAAATTCCCACACCACTGGATCTCGTCGCGTACGTACGAGCGGAGATAGAGTCAACTCTGGCTAACGATCGCGACGTGCCGCCTCCCGGTGAGATCGATAGCAAGCTTTCGGCACCGGACGGGGCTGCCCATACCGAGTTACCGACCAGTCACATCGTCGACGACGATGGTCACGAGGGTAACAACGGCTCCGGGCCAGATCCGGTGGCCTCGCTGTTCCTCCAAGCACACGAGCGGGGAAGGCTGGATGACGGGATCATGATCATCGAAGCCGCGTCCAAGCTCCGTCCGACGTTCACTGATGACGCAGTATCAAGTCACGTCCCGCGCTTGGTCCGGTTATCGCAAGGTGAAGACCCGCCACCGGTGTTCGTTTTTTCATCGATAGTCGCGACTGGTGGACCCCACGAATATGCTCGCTTCGCCCAGAGCTTTGATCGCGGGCGCGAGATCGTGGGGGTACCTGCGCCAGGATTCCACCGAGACGAACTGCTCCCCGCATCCATTAGCACGGCGGCTGCGGCGCAGGCTGAAGCGCTTGCTGGCCGGGCTGGGGCTGACGAGGTCGTTCTGGTCGGCTATTCGACCGGCGGGTTCCTGGCCTACGCGACCGCCTGCCGCTGCGCCGACCGGGGACTCAGGCCGTTCGTGGTCCTCATTGACACGCCGGTCGTCGGGGCGGCTCCGATGTTGTTGCACGTGGTGTGTGACCGTATGGCCGAGCCGGATGGCTCTCCCGTCACGCTGACCGACGCTCGCCTGACGGCGATGGGGGCCTATCTTCGGATGTTGCGAGAGTGGCAGCCGATCGACCGCGGTCTACCGACGCTCTTGGTACAGGCGTCAGACCAGGTCCCGGGCCTGTCGACTGATGGCGAGTGGCAAGCGCGGTGGAGCTTCGATCACAGTGTTGTCCCGGTACGCGGTGACCACTTCACCATCATGCAGGATGGGGCTGAGGAAACCGCTCAAGCCGTCGAGCGGTGGCTCGTGAAACTGGGGCTGGCTAACTCGCCCGCTGAGCTGCGGTAGCCGAAACTTGGGGCGGAACCGCGGCGACGAGAGGATGGGGAATCCGGTGCAACTCCACAGATTCCGGGCGGCTGATCACAATCTGCTCAAAGGTCTTGGCAATCGCCGCTCGGAGCGATCTTGGATCCTGATAATCGGCGGGGTCCAAGGGGGGAAGAAACCTGAGATCGATCCTGGATCCGTGGCGCTCACAAACGGCGGGGAGAACGCGTGCCTTGGCCTTGATGGCGAGCGTGGCCGGACCACCGGCGAGCGACAGAGTCCGGCCTAGAAACGGGGTTGCGGCAAAGCCGGCGACGTCGAAGGCTATGGCGACCGATTCGCCTCGGTTCAGGAGCTCGAGTAGTTGACCGGGATCGGAGTCCGCGGGAAGCGCGCGGGCTCCGAGCGCCTTCTGTGTGTATTCACGGAACAGGAACCTCGTCGTAAGCCCGTGGTACCCAACCCGCTGGCGTTCGCCAGGGGGCATCCGGCCCCAGTATTGAGGGCTGGCGACGGCATAGGACAGATACCCGTGCCGAGCCGCGATCGGACCTGCCGCCCAGTGGCCTCCGATGTGTGCGGTGACCACCAGGCATCCTCTTCCGGAGGGGCGCGCGGCGTCCCAGTATTCAGCACCGAGGACACGAGAGTGCTCCAGGAGCCATGGACGCCAGAACAGCTCGCGCAGACGCGCCTTCTCCTTCAGCCATTCCTTTGCGAGAGCTGGAGCTTCGGCAGCGCGCGGCGTGTGCGCCAGCAGCTCGCTCATGAAACGCTCGGCGTCTGCGCGCTCCGATGGATTTCTGCGCTGGCGTACCGCTGGTCCGACGGAAGCGGCGAAGGCGAGGGCCACTCCAGTCGGAACGAGCCTGTGTATTTTCGGCGACGCATATAGACGCAGCGGCAGGCTCACGCCTTGCAGCTGGTCTTCCTCCGAGGCAGCAGGACTGTCCCCGTCGGGCGACCGTTCGGCTGGATCTGGCACGTCCGCAGGCGTCGTGTCGTTCATGGACGCCTATGATACGCAGTCACTACGGGGCTGCCGCTGCTGACCCTCTGGCCCCGCCTCCTCAAGTTCGTAAGAAGCGTTGTGCGGCGCAATTTTGCCCGCGCCCGTCGAATGTGACAACGCTAATTCAAGTAACAGTTATTGCGTTCGCAGTTTTGCTTGGGAAGTCTGACTCGAGACAGTCGGTGGTTCCCTTCACCTTTTCGCAGTAATGCGAAGCCTGGACGCTGGCACCGGTGTCGTCATTTCGGACGAAAGTGACGCCGCCGTGCGAGCTTTCCCGTGATGCTGAGAGGAGGAATGTCCTGGACGCGGAGAGCACGCTTGCGGACCAGCACACTGGCGGCAGATCCCGCCAGGGAAACCGCATCCAACGCGAGCTCGTCGACGCGCGCGGGGCCCACGTTCTGAATGTCGAAGAGCAGACATTCCGGGTCATAGCCCATGATCTCGAACGGTTCCGGGCCCACGCGCTGCAGCCAGCGTGTTGCCCAGATCCGACGTACCCCACCGCGCAGGCTCTGCTTCCACTTATCGAGCGGCTCGGCCGAAATGCTGCCATAGAGATGAATGCCGGTGGGATCTCCGAACCGCCCTCGCAGGGGCGTGGCACTGAACTGCTCGAGGATCTCCGGATCCCATGTCAGTTCCAGATAATCGAAGATTCCGCGCCAATGCTCCTCACGGTTTCCTCCAACCAGGTCTTCGAACCGCACGGCGTGAGCACGGTCGCGATTGGCGTCGAAGGCGGATGCCAGCGCAGCCGGCCCACGAAAGAGCTCGTTCGGAAACGCGTACGGCTCGAATTGTTTGAACCTGAAATTGTCGACCAGTGACGCCAGGACGGCGAGTGGGTTGCGCCAGAGGAAGATGAATTTCGCATCCGGGAAGAGACGCATCACATCGTCCACGATGTTGAGGTAGTGCGGAGTCTTATCGAGGAAGTAGGTGGCCCCGTTCTCCGCCGCATCTCGGTAAAGCCCCTCGACAAAGGCTCTCAGGTGCGCGTCGAACGTTTCCGGACCGCCGTCGAGGGCTTTGGCGAAGTCGCTGATCGCTACCGACGCAAATCGATGGCCGTACTCGGCTCGGATACCTCGCGACCGTCGAGCGTAGACCAATGGCAAGAGTATCCAGGGCTCCGCCACCGTCGAGATCTTCGGGTGGGCGCCGAGAATCCGCTGCACCAGGGTAGACCCAGCTCGCGGAAGCGAGAGTAGGAACAGGGGGCGAACCGCATCCGATGGGCCGTTGGTCGTCATCGAATTACGCTCCGTGACCTGTGAATAGCGTGATCAGCGCCGAGAAGCACGCAGCTGAATGTCTGATCTTCCCTGCCACACCGACCCGATCGGCAACTCCGTTTCACCCCCGCCGCACGGTTCATAAGCCGCGTGGCAAGCATATCTATTATCGATTCGATGCATCACGTCCCTCGAACCAGACCGCTTGGGGCGCTCCTAGGGGCCTGTCTACTGATTGCTGGATGTGGCGGAGGTGGTGTCCAGGTGCCGAAGGACCCGTTCGGGTATGACCCGTCGCAGCCATTATTCGTGCAGGTGGCAGCGACCGCGGCGCACGGACCGGACGAGGTGATGAGTCTCACCTACGCGAGCGCGGACGGCGCCAGGGTGCCGGCGTTATTCGCAGTGCCTAAGCAAACCGAGGTTGGATGCCTGATGTACCAGCCAGGGCTTGTGCCCAAGGAAGCTGCGGCTCCGATCTGGCCGGTTGCTGCCCGCCTTGGTTTAGCCGTGTTTACGATCGATCCCCGCGACACCGGCGCCCGAGCAAATGGCTTGAGGCCGCTTCGTAACGCATTCAGCAGCCCGGAGGGGCTCGTGTCATTTTTGCGCAGCGATGTGATCGATCTGCGCCGTGGCCTCGACTACCTGGAGCGTCAGGTCGCCTGCCACCACAACGTTGGCTACATGGGTATTCGTCAAGGCTCGAACTTCGGTGTGCTGTTGGCGGGCGCCGATTCGCGGATCCGCGCCACGATTCTCCTCTCGGCCGGAGCGACCTGGCGAGCGACGCTCTTCTACGCGCCTGCGGCCAGGCGGGCGGTCGCGCAGGATCCCGGCGCGGCGGCGGCGGCGGCGGCGGCGTTGGCACCGCTGGACCCAGAGCGGTGGGTCCGGCGGATCGCGCCTCGTCCCGTGATGATCGTTGACGGTCTGGCCGACCCACTCGTGCCGCCGGTCAGCGCTCTCGATCTGGCCGCCGCTGCCCGTGAGCCCAAAGTCCTCGTGTTTTACGCGGGAGGTGAGGCGCCGTTTGCCGGCTCCTCGGACCAGCGGGTGGTTGCGGACGTCGTGGCGTTTCTCAAGCGGTACCTGGGTCAGCGGCCAAACGGGCAGTAGCTAGACGTGTCTCCCAACGTGTCCCCAGCCGTGTCCCATCGCCTGGGGTCGATGGCGCTGAGCTCGCTGTTGATCTTCGCGCTGGTGCTTGCCGGATGTGGCGCCAGCAAGCGCAAGATCCCCAACCCATACCACGTCACGACCACAGCCTCCATCGCTCAGGGTCCAATCGTGGTTCGGCACATCACCTACACGGCTTTCGATGGCGAGCGTGTACCGGCTCTGTTCTCGATCCCGAGGGCCACCTCGCCCCGCGGCTGCCTGATCTGGCAGCACGGGTTTGGCGTCGGTGCGAGCACAGAACAGGCGCAACGCTTTTGGTACCCGGCAGCTCGTCTTGGTCTCGGGGTGTTTGCGATCGACCTGCGGGATACGGGTCAACGAGCGACGAGCCCGCGTGAGCGTGCCCGTGTCCTGAACAGTCCCGCCTTGCTCAAGGCACTCGTCGTCGGCACCGTCAAAGATCTGAAGCGGGCCACCGATTATCTCTACTCACAGCCCGCGTGCCACCACAACATCGGCTTTGCAGGGTTGAGCTTGGGCGGGGCGGTTGGTTCTGTGTTCACTGCCCAGGATCCACGGATACGGGTCGTCGTCCTCATGTCGGTCCCGCCGAGTTGGCAAGCCGGGGTTCAGGACGTGCCGTATGCGCTCCCTGGGTTCAGACATCAGCCGGCTCGGCTGCGCGCAGCGCTGCGTACGCTTTCGCCTCTCGATCCCGCTCGCTGGATCGGACAGATTTCCCCGCGACCGCTGCTGCTGCTCTTCGGTAGATTCGATCCGATCGTCCCGGCGAGCTCACGGCGGGTCGACATCGCGGTCGCCCGGCAGCCGAAGGCGGTCGTCGTCTACAACGGCGGCCACGTTCCCTTCCTCGGTCCTGCCGCAGCAGAGAGCGCGTACAAGGTAGGCCTGTTCCTGCTCAAGTACCTCGTCGAGCCGACGTACGGCGCGCTTGGGCAGGTCGTCACGCCAGCCGGAGCGCCGTGAGCGGCCTCGGGATGCTGCGGCAGTCGCTGGACCGAACCGCACCCGCTGGTCGCACGATGTTGACCGTTCGCTAACCTCACCGGATGGGGTCAAGGGCGTTCCAGGGGCAGCGCGGCTGGCCTTCTCGAAGGGCATCTGCGGTCGCAGTCGAGCAGTGATCGCTCGGTCTCCGAAGTTGCTCGTTGAGTCGGTTCTTTCGTCGCGGCGCCGAGCCGGGGCGGCCCGTTTGGGCTTCCGGCTGGCCGGCGCCCATCCGCGCTTTGTGATCGTGACCAGTGGCCGCACCGGGAGCGAACTGCTCGTTTCGCTGCTGTCCTCGCATCCGAAAATAGTCTGCGAGGGCGAAATCATGACCGTACGGAGCGTCGCCCCGTCCGCCGCGCTGCTTCGCCGAAGCGCGGCGGCAAGGCGCAACGGCCAGGCATACGGCTTCAAGCTGCTGGCGGATCATGCGCGCGTGCAACGGAGGGGCGATCCGGCCGGATACATCCGCAGCCTTCACACCAACGGCTTTCGGATCATCCATCTGGAGCGCCGGGACTGGCTCAATCAGGCGATTTCCGCGCTCCGAGCCATCACCACCCAGTTCCACTACCGGCGTGGGGAACGCGCCGCAGTTGGTCGTCTGCGGGTCGACCCGGTGGCCGTGCTTTCGGCGCTGTGGATAATCGAGGACCGGGTGAGGTTTCTGCGGTCGGCGGTGGCGGATCTGCCCACGCTCGAACTGGTGTACGAGGACGACCTGGAGACCGAGGAGCAGCAGGCTCGGACCGTGGATCGGATCTGCGCCTACCTTGGATTGCCTTCGGCCCCGGCAGAAGCCGAACTGGTCAAGCTCACACCCCGCTCGGCGGCCGAACAGCTCGAAAACTTCGACGAGGTCGCCGGGCTGCTCGGAGCCACGCGGTTCGCCTGGGTACTTTCCGGCGACCGGCGGCCAGCGGATCCGCTGAGCGGCGGCTCGGCCAGTGAAACGCAGCTGGCCCCCGGGTCATTGTTGGACCTCGCCGGTCCGCTGGCTCCGCCATCTGCGCCCGGGTCCTGATCGCTCGCTGAGGCCCCGGCCGATCAGCGTCGCGCTTGGAAGGTGGAGGCGCTGGGGGAGCGCCTCAAGGATCTGAGCTCCAACGCACCCGCTCAGCGGGCCTCAGCCGCGCGGCGGCGGTCGTCCGCCGGATGCGACGCGGACTGGTCGCCGATCAGCTCCTGTGCGCAATCGAGTGCCTGCCGCATGCAATCGTCCATGTCGATGTACAGGTAGTTCGCGAGCCGCCCGGCGAAGTACGTGCGACTCCGCCCAAGGAGGTCGCGGATGTGGTTCTGGTACCGGTCGTTGAGCGCCCGGTTCTCAGGCAGCTCGATTGGGTAATAGCGCGTCGGCGCGTTGGTGAACTCGAAGCCGAGTACTGTGCCCTCGCACTGCTGGCCGGAGGCGTGTTTGGTCTCGTGGATGCGAATGAACGGGTATTCATGCCCGGGGTAGTTGACGACCATCGCCCCCTGTGCGTATTCCACGTGAGGGATGTGGACCGATCGCACGACGATTCCCCGCCAATCGAGGGTGCCGAAGCGATAACCGGCAAACACGTCGAGCGGGCACGTGAGCACGACCAGTTGAGACCGCTCGCGCTCGATTTCCGCGCCGATGTTCTCTGCGTTTACGTCGACACCCGTTCTCAGCTCGATACGGTCACTCGCCAACAGCCCGGTGATCAGGTCGGTGTAGCCGTTGGGCCCGCCCGGCCACCCCTGGTACGGGTCCGGAAACAGGTACGGATCGTTGTCCCATCGCACGGATACGCGCCGCGGCGCCCATTGGGCTGAGAGCGTGTTCGCCGGCCGGCCCCACTGCTTCTCGGTGTACGGCTTGATGTATCTCCCGTAGAGGATCGGACCCATCAAGTCGAGGCACCACTCCTCGAAATTGGCCGCCTGCGCTCGTGCGTTGGCGTCAACCTCGCGGCGTTCCTCCAGTTCGCGCATGATCTCCTCACTGCGCGACTGGGCTTCGATGTCCGAGAGCAAAATCGGCCAGTTGAGCACCTTGCCCTCGACCACGATGTCGACCCGGTGCCTATAGGGCCGGAAAGGCGTGAAAGAGTTCGCGAGCTCCCACACCTCCTGATCTTCGGTGTGGAAGATGTGCGACCCGTGCGGCTCGTAGAGAACCCCCTCGAGATGCTCGGATCGGATCAGCCCCCCCGCTACTGCGTCCCGCTCCAGGAGTACGCACTCGAACCCTTCCTGGGCCAGGCGCCAGGCCACGGTGCAGCCCGTGAGGCCGGCTCCGACGATTAAGACGCGTCTCGCGTCGATACCCATACTTCTCGAACCCCCCAACGCTCGCTTCTTCGCACGAGCAGCCACCGCGCCCGACGCGACCCCTGCATCTTCGCTTCCTCCCTAGGATATCTATTATCGAAGGGGTGCGCCACGCCGCCCAGCCACGTTGGCTTCGATGGCATATACGGCCGAGTTGATGTCGCCCTGATCGGCGCGCGAGCACGATGACCGCGCGTTCTGGAGCGTTGAGGATCGCCTTCATCGATCACGTCGCTCGTCTCTCCGGGGCTGAGATTGGATTGGCGCGCCTGCTCGCGGCAACCGACCGGATCGAGGCGACCGTGGTCCTCGCGGAGGACGGCCCGCTGGCTCCGATTCTCAGGGAGGCCGGAGCCCGGGTTGACGTGCTGCCGCTCGCCGAGCGCACCCGGAGCCTCACCCGGCAGGAAATTGCGTCGGCGAGCGCGAGACTGGGCGCTTCCGCGGACGTGATGCGCTACGTCAACCGCCTGCGCAACCACCTGAGGACGCTCCGGCCCGACGTTGTGCACACGAACTCCCTGAAGTCCGGTGTCTACGGCACCGTCGCGGCGCGCCTGGCCAGGCTGCCGTCGGTCTGGTACCTGCACGATCGGCTGTCCCCCGACTATCTGCCGCGGGAGGTGGTGCCGATGATGCGACTGATGGCGTCGACTTTGCCCAGTGCCTTGGTTGTCCCCTCGCGCAGCACGCTCAGCACGGTGGGGCGCCACCGGCGGCCCGGACTGAGAACCGCCGTAATCCCGATGCCCGTCCCGATGCCAGCGCGGAAGGCCGAGATCCGACAGCAGGTACGCAACGTCGGGATGGTTGGGCGGCTGACGTCCTGGAAAGGCCAGCACATATTCCTCGCCGCGTTTGCCCAGGCCTTTCCCGACCCGCCGGTGCGGGCGCGTCTGATCGGGTCGGCTGTGTTTGGGGAGACAAGCTACGAACGCGAACTGCGGGAGCAGGCGGCAGGGCTCGGGATCGCCGATCGGGTCGACTTCATCGGATTCACAGGGGACGTGTTCGGCGAGCTGGAAGAGCTGGACATCCTGGTCCATGCCTCAGTGCTGCCGGATACGCTGGCCATCAGCGTTCTGGAGGGACTCGGTGCCGGTGTACCGGTGGTGTGCGCGGATGCGGGTGCCGTGGCCGAGTACGTGGTGGATGGAGACAACGGGTTGCTTCACAAACCGGGGGACGTGAGCGGCCTTGCGGCCGGCCTCAAACGACTCGCGGGCGACGTCGGACTGCGGCGAAAGTTGGCAGAGGCGGGTCGCAACACGGCGCGGGACTTCGCCGCGGATGCCGTTGTCGGGAAGATGGTCGAGCTGTACGCGAGGCTTGCCCGGGCGAACAGGGCAACCCGATGACGGGCGAAGGGAGGACGTTGCTCGTGGTCAGCCACCCGAACGTCTTTACACACAACCAGACCGTTTATATGCGGATGGCGGAACTCGGATGGCGGATCGCGTTGATCGTTCCCAACCGCTGGCGCGACGAGTATTCGCCGGACGGCTTCATTCCTCAACCGCTGCCGGGCCTCGTGGGCCGCTTTGCGCGAGTGCGCGTGGCGCGGCCAGGCTCGATCCAGCGCCACTTTTACGTGACACGGCCCTCCAGGTGGCTTGCGCAGTGGCGGCCCGACGTGGCCTTCTTCGAGCAGGAGCCATTCTCAATACCTGGGCTCCAGTGGGGAATCGCGTGCGAACGCGCCGGCATCCCCTGGGGGCTCCAGGGCGACGAGAACGTGGACCGTCCGTTCCCGTGGCCGGCCAGGCTCATCAGACGGTGGACGCTGCGCCACGGCGACTATTTCGCAGCGCGTTCGCCCCGCGCGGGGGACATGCTCAGACAGTGGGGAGCGCGCGGGCAAATCGGTGTGGTTCCTCACACAATTCCGGAGTGGGCGCCATCGTTGCCGCGCCGGGACGGATCGTTCACCATCGGGTTTGCGGGGAGACTGGTTGCGGCGAAGGGCATCCCCGACCTGATGGCCGCGGTTCGGCAGCTGGAGTTCCCGTTCCGCCTTCTCGTCGTTGGGGACGGCCCCATGCGGGCGGAACTGGAGCGCGCTGATCTTGGCCGCGGGGTCCTCGCCTTGCGGACCGGCGTCCGAACGGAGCAGATGCCGGCCTTGTACCGGGAGATGGATGTATTGGTGCTGCCCTCGCGCACGACACCCACCTGGGCGGAGCAGTTCGGACGCGTGCTTTGCGAAGCGCTCCTGTGCGGCATTCCGGTGGTCGGGTCCTCGTCGGGGGAGATTCCATGGGTGATCGAGACCTCCGGTGGAGGCAGGACCTTCCCAGAGGGCGATGCAACTGCCTTGGCCAGCGTGCTCTCTGAGCTTCACGCTGACCCACAGGCCCGCGCCGCGCTCGCGCAGCGCGGCGCGGAGGGGGTCGAGCACCATTTCTCACCGCGCGTGGCGGCCCAGGCGCTCGATCGACTGATCCGGACAGCGCTGCGCTCGCGGTGAGGATGGCTAGCGGATGCCCTACGCTCTCCTTCTGGGGGAATCCTTGACAGGGCCGGCGCTGCCATGATCTACCCGCGCCTTCGTGCGGTTCTAAAGCACCGAGTCACCCGGAACGTGCTTGCGCTCTCGTGGGTACAGGTGGCGACGTTCGTCGTCCCGCTGGTCACGATTCCGTACGTATCTCGCGTGCTCGGCCCGTCGCAGTTCGGGTTGGTCCTCTTCGCGCAGGGTTGGTCAATCTTCCTCATGCTGCTCATCGATTGGGGCTTCACGCCGTGGGGTGTTCGCGAGGTGGCCGCCGAGCGCAACGATCCTGATGCTCTGGCCGACACCGTGGCTCGCGTCCGCACCGCTCAGTTGCTGATGGCCGCCGTGTCACTGCCGGTCACCTTCGCCGTCCTGCTCCTCGTCCCAAAGTTCAACCTGCATCCGCTGTTTCTCGTTTTCGCCTGGGTGGCGGCCATCTCGGCGGCTCTAACGCTGAACTGGTACTTCGTCGGGGCTGAGCGCGCCCCGTTAGTGGCGGTCGTCCAGCTCGGCTTTCGGGTGGTAGGGGCCGGACTGACGTTTGTATTCGTGAAAGCCGTCAACGACGGCTGGATCGTGATGGCCCTGTACACGGCCTCTTCGATAGGCATGTGGGTCGTAAGCGATGCCCTGGTCTATCGCCGTCTGCCCTTCCGGCTCGTCGGAGTCCGCGCTGGCTTGAGAGCCGTGGGCGACTCAGGCCGGCTCTTCGTCGGAACGATCGCTGTATCGCTCCTGAGCACGTTCAATGTGGTACTCCTCGGCCTCTTTGTGACGAGCGCGCGGGTGGCCCAATTTGGCTCGAGCGAACGGATCGTCCGCACCTGGGGCCAGCTCCTGGGGCCCGTGACGGCAGCCGTATATCCGCGGCTAACGTTTCTTCAGGCATCTGGGCGACCGGACCGGGCGAGAAAGCTCGCGGCGATCACCACCGTGGTTGTGGGAGGCACCGCGATCTTCGTCGCGCTGGTGCTTGGCATTTTTGCCCCGCTGTGGATTCGCCTCATCTTCGGCCCGAAGTTCGTGACTCACAGCGCCCCGATCCTGCGGATCTTGGTCGTGCTCATCCCGTTCACCGTCCTCGGCTTCCTGTCCGGAACGTGGCTGATGACCCTGCACAACGATCGCGAATTGGTCCGCATCGCCGTTTTTGCCGGGGTGCTGAACGTTGTCCTGGGTTGCATCCTCGTGCCGCTGATGGGACCGGTGGGAATGGCGGTGTCAGTGGTTATCGCTACGGGCCTGAGGGCGAGCTCACTGCTGGTGGCTGTCTGGCGGATCCGTGATCCCGCGCAGGCTCTCTTCACGCGGGGTCGGCGCGCCGGGCAGATGGCCCGGAAACGGCAAGACGACGCGCCAACCACCGGCGGAGAGGAAGCTCGGACCGATCAGCGCGTCAGATTTGCCGATCGGCTTTGAAAGTCAGAGCCGGAACCGGGACTGGGCCGCCAGAGATGGTCCGCGGTCCGCGAAGGTCAAACGGCTCGCGCGAATCCGTCTCTCTGTGCGCCCCCGGTGCGCTTCGCCGCCTCCGCGCGACTCTTCAAGCCCACCGAGCCGGCGGCGATGCTTCCGATCAGGACCCAGGTCAGCGGCGACAGGGCGTAGGCACCGCCGATCAGCCACTGCCCAGCGCCGACTATCAGCAGCCCGATGACCGGTAGCGCCGCCTCTCGGCCGAGGAAGTAGCTGCGGACGGCTTTCCAGAGGATCAGGAGGACCATCCAGAAGTAGAGGAGCCCCCCTACGATGCCGAGACTCACGAATGCGTTCGAGATATCGACCTCCGTGGCCTGGGTCTCCTGAGTCGCGCTCTGCTGCTGATTGAGCCCGGCGGCCTGGTTGGTCTCGCCCGGGCCCTTGCCCTCGGGATGCGTGAAGCCGCTCTTGAAACCCGTGCCCACGAGCGTGATGTGGACGAGCAACGTCGAGCTGTTTGGATTCAGTGGGTCGCTGAGGCCGCCGAGCTGGTGACCCACGAGTGAGCTCGAACCGGAGGCTGTGCCCGAGAGTGTCGACCCAAGCGCCGTGAGCGCGCCGAAGGCGGCGCCCACCGTGCAGAGCGTGATGACGAGGGCCAGCACGGGACGGCGCGGTTTGAGAGCCAGCATCACAACGATGGCGGTGAAGGCGGTGATCAGCGAACTGCGGCCGGAGCCCAGGAACAGCGCCACGGCGAGAAGCGGCGTGGCGAGCAGAGCCACTGGGTGCCCGCGCAGGAAGTAAGCGAACGCGATGGCCAGCCCGGAGCCAACGAACAGCGTGTACTCCGAGCTGCTCGAGAAGGGTCCGAACGCCCGGATCGTGTCGCCGACGTTCAGTGACGCGTATCCGCCGGTGGTGTTCAACCAGTTCAGATCCCACGATGGGTCGCCCACCTGGGTCTGGTAGAGGCCGTATGCAGCGACCAGGACCCCGAGGATCACGACCATCCCGCACAACCTGTCGCTCAACGCATCGTCGACAGCGGCGCGTCCGACGAAGTACCACAGGAGCGGCGCGGCCATGTACAAGAGCCCGACGAGATTCGCCTTGAAGCCCGCGCCGGTTGGATTGACCACTTGGAGCGCAGTCAGCACTGCAAGCGCCAGGACGAGCTTCGATAAGAGGTCGGGGGCGAACGGACGCCGATCAAAGAAGCAGAACTTGATGATCAGCACCGTCGCGGTGAGATACCCGACGAGCAGCATTGGATCGAACGAGATCCACCCCGAGGCTGGGATAAGCAGTCGACGCAGGAACGTCATGACGACGAGGTAGACGAATGTCGCCGGGATTCCAATCGCTGGTCGATAGAGCGCCACGGTGACCAGCAGACACGCCACGGCCAGCGCGATCGTCAGGTGCAGCAGGATGCCGATCTTGCTGCTCGCTACGACGAACAGCGAAAAAACGACGCACGTGAAGGCCGCGAGTAGGTAGACCGAAGCCACGCTTCGGGTTGAGCGAAGCGGGAAGCCCGGCCTGATCGCGGCGCCTCCGCGAATCAACGCTAGCGCCGGCTCGAGGCCAGGTACGGGTTTGACGTCCGCGGCCCGAAGTTCGCCACGACGCCAAGTGGTCGGACGCCGAGCTCCTCCAGCTGGGTCCGGAGGTTTCTCAACTCAGGGCTTTGCTCGCGCCCCAGGTGCGCGACGAGCAAAACGCGATCGACCTGCTTGGTGAGCGGGATCGCGTCAGAGACAAGGCTCGGCGGTGGCCCCTCAACGATCGTGAGGGCGTACTGGTTGGTCGCGGCGCGGAGCAGGGCGCTCATCGCGGTGGAGCTCAAGAGCTCGCTCGCATTTGGAGTCGCCGGCCCCGCCGGAAGCACGTCGAAGCCCCCTGTCGCACTGCCGTCAGGGCCCGCTCCATTGCTCCCGATCCATTGGGCGCTGGGCACCGAGACGACGACATCCTCGAGTTCCTCCCCGGATTGCAGGGCGGTGCTCAGCCCGCGATCGGCGTTGACGCCCATGAGCTCGGCCAGATGCGGCCGTCGCATGTCGGCCTCGATCACGAGTACCCGGTCCGGCGTGGCCGCGGCCACCGCGGCAGCCAGATTCACGGCGACCGTTGTCTTGCCGCTCCCGGGCGTCGCCGAGGTGATCAGCACGGAGCGGATATCTCGCCCGCCGGCCCGGTAGCGGAGGTTGGTCCGGAGCGTCCTGAACGCTTCGAGGTCGCTGGCCGACAGATTCCCGGTGAGGCCGTCTTTGAGGACTTTGCTGCGCGGCACCGTGGCAAGAATCGGCAGGTCGACGGCGTCTCCAATGTCCTCAGGGCGGCGTACCTTGACGTCGAGCGCCTCCGCGATCAGGGCGGCGGCGACGCCCACCAGCAGCCCCACGATGCCGCCGATGGCGAGATTGAGGGTGGTATTGGGCGAGGACGGCTTTGTGGGCGGAAGCGCCAGGCCAGCCAGCTGTACGTCGCCTGTCTGGACGCCTCTCAGCTCGGTCAGCTTGGTCAGGCTGTTTTCCAGGGCCGCGATCTGCAAACGCGAAAGGTTCTTGGCCTTGAGATCGCGGAGGATGTTGGCGATCCCGAAGTTGATGCTGGCCACCGTCGTCGCCCGGCGGTAGGTGATGAACGACGTCGCCATCGCATTCGCGATCGCTGCTGCCTCCGTCGGTGTCGAGGCCGAGCCCTTCACGTCCACGAGCTCCGACTTGCCGGACTGTTTGATCGACACCTTCTTCTTCAGGTAGTCCATCGTGGTATACGGTGGGCCGAGCTTCTTGCCGGCCAGAACCAGGACCTGGGGCAGCGAAACGAGCCCGACATTGGTTGCCGCCTGGGAAGTCGGGTCGGGGGCCTGTGTCTGGAGCGGGAGACCTGTGACCTGGAGGTCGAGATGCAGCGGGCTGAACAGCAGCACCGCGGTGCCTGTGTACGTCTTGTGCTCGATCTTTGAGAACGCGTAGGCCGCGCCCAGGGCGATCACCGGAGCTAGCACGATGATGGGCAGGCGACGGCGCAGAGTCCGCAGAACGGACTTGAAGTCGCCCCGAGTCGTCTTTTCCTTGTTCACGATCGCCTCGCCCCGATGCGGGCGCGCTCGCTGGGTCGCGCTGCAATGCGCTGCATGTAGTCCGTCATCCGCCTTTCATCTCTGGTCGGCAAGCGCATAGAACGCTGCTCAAGTGCGGGCGACCCCCCGGTCACCCAAAGCCAGGACCCCCATATCGGACACTGACGGTAGCCAGGATACATAGATCGCAGCTAAATGACGCGCGTCGCCCGCGTAGTTGCCGCTCGTCGAGGCCGGCGCGCTTGGTTCGACTCGTGACGAATTCCGGACCTACGGCGGATTCTTGTGGCGGACCGCCGGTTTTTCGTGTACGGTTCATAAAACAAATCAAGCCCGTGGGCTGAGAAGCTCGCGGGAGGGGCAGAAGTGGGGCCGCCTGAAGGTAAGTAGAAGTTGGGGTGTTGCCGGCCGGGGCAGCCGTACAGGGGCGACTGGGGCTAGGCGACGAAGCGTTCATGACGAGGGGGTTGACGTTGACCGCGTTGACGGAGCAGGAAGTGATGGGGGGACAGACGGGCGGACCGGCGATCGGCGCCGTGCCGGCGGCGCCGCACGTCGATCTGAGCGGGACACTGGCTTTGGCGCCGTTGGACGCGCCGGTACGGGCTCGGCGAATCGCAGCTGTTGGGCTGCCGCGGGATTCCGTGTACCGTCGCGCCTTGGGAGTCGCCGACGTTTTGGCCGCGCTTGCGAGCCTGATCGTCCTCCGCGTGGTTGGGCAGACGGCGCTGGCACCCAAGACCTTCCTGGCCCTGCCCGTGGCCGTTCTGCTGGCGAAGCTGCTTGGCCTGTATGACCGCGAGGAGCGCGTGATCTGGTCCAGCACGCTCGACGAAGCACCTCTTGTGGTGGTGATGGGCCTCACCTACACGGTTCTCCTGTGGTTGGCCTCCGATTCCTTCATGCCCGGGCACGTCCACAAGGGTCAGTTCATGTTGGCCTTCGTCACGATGGTCGCTGGCGTCCTTGGTGGGCGGATGATTGCCCGCGCCACCGCCGGAAGCTTGGTGGCGCAGGAGCGCTGTCTCGTCCTCGGCGAGGCGTCCTCGTTCGAGCGTGTGCGCAACCGCCTGAAGTACGGAGAAAACGGCGCTGCCGAGGTCGTGATGGGGATCCCGGTTGAGGCTGGTGGGTTCGGTCATCTGATCGAGGAAGGCGTTCTCCGGGAGGCGGTGGAGGAGCATCGGATCGACAGGATCGTGGTGGCTTCCGGGGCGCATGACACCGAGGCCGTGCTCGAGCTCGTCCGGCAGGCGGCGGGCCTGAACGTCAAGATCAGCGTCCTGCCCCAGTTCTGGGAGACGCTGGGCTCGCTCGTGGTGGATGAGATGCCGGGCACGGCGATGCTCTCGGTCCGCCACGTCGGCCTAACGAAATCGTCGGAGACGATCAAGCGCGGGTTCGACGTCCTGATCGCAAGCGTGGTGGTCGGGCTGCTGGCCCCGCTGATGCTGGTAGTCGCCGTGCTCGTGCGACTGACCTCGCCGGGCCCGATCCTCTTCCGCCAGCGGCGCGTCGGTCGCCACGGCGAGACCTTCGAGATGCTCAAGTTCCGCTCGATGTGCTCAGACGCCGAGGCACGGCGCACCGAGCTTGTCGGCCTCAACCAGGCTGTGGGCATTTTCAAGATCCGCAACGACCCGCGCATAACTCCCCTCGGGCGCTGGCTGAGGCGGACGAACCTCGACGAACTCCCGCAGCTGTTCAACGTTCTCAGGGGCGAGATGAGCCTGGTGGGGCCGCGACCGCTGATTCCGGAGGAGGATGCGGGGATCGTCGGCTGGCGCCGGCGACGCCTCGAGGTCTCGCCGGGCATGACCGGGCATTGGCAGGTCCTCGGCGGCGCGCGGGTCCCGCTGGATGACATGGTGGTCATCGACTACCTGTACATCGCCAACTGGTCCATGTGGCGTGACGTGAAGTGTCTGCTGCGCACCGCGAGCTGCGTGCTGGCGCGGCGCGGCATCTGAGCTTGACGGTAGACAGCGGCGGGAACGGGGGCGGTCCCGCCTCGGTCGGGCTCGTCCACGACTACCTTCTCGTGATGCGTGGAGCCGAGCGTACGTTTGCCCAGATCGCGGCCTGCTGGCCGCAAGCGCCCATCTACACGCTGCTCTACGACGAGCGCGGAACCCGGCGCGAGTTCGCTGGGCGGGTTGCCGCGACCTCCTACCTTCAGCATCTGCCGCTCCGCCAGCGGGGTTTTCGGATGCTGCTGCCAGCCCTGCCCCGAGCCGCAGAGCGGCTGCCGCTCGGACGCCACAGCGTCGTCATCTCGAGTACCAGCGCCTTCGGCCACGGGGTTCGGCCCCCTGGCCGCGCGCTGCACATCAGCTACTGCCATTCGCCGTTTCGCTACATCTGGCACGAGCGGGAACGGGCGCTGGCCGAGATGCCCGGCGCCCTACGACCGTTCGGCGCCCGGACGCTCGACAGGATCCGCGCCTGGGACCTACGAGCTGCCGCGCGCGTCGATCACTTCATCGCCAACTCTCAGATCACTCGCGAGCGGATCGCCCGGGTTTGGGGGCGTGAAGCAGTGGTCATCCATCCGCCAGTTGACACCCGGCGTTTCGCGATCGCCGAGCCGGAGGACTATTTTCTCTACGTGGGCGAACTGGTTCCGCACAAGCGAGTGGACGCCGCGCTGGCCGCTGCCAGCAAGGCCGGGCGAGCGATGAAGGTCGTCGGAGACGGGCCCGCGCTGAACGCGCTGCGAGCCGGGTTCGGCGACCAGGCCGAGTTCGTCGGCCGGGTCGACGACCAGCGTCTGGCAGAGCTGATGTCGAGGGCACGAGCACTGGTCGTCCCCAATGTCGAGGAGTTCGGGATCGCCGCCGTCGAGGCGCAGGCGGCGGGGCGCCCGGTCGTCGCCCCCGATCACGGCGGCACCGTGGAAACCGTGATCGACGGCACCACGGGCGTGCTCTATCCCGCGGGTGACTTCGATGCGCTGACGCAGGCTCTGCGCGATGTCGACTTCGACCGCTTCAACTCGACGACGATCGTGGAGCACGCTTCACGTTTCAGTCAGGAGGCGTTCAGGACGCGCTTGCGGGCGGAGGTCACGCGCCTGAGCGCGGAGGGGGCCGTGAGGACCGGGGACGGGGGCGTCGATGAGTAACCAGGGAGTACTCCGCGACCGCCGCGGCCGCGCTTCCGTGCGCCTCACCCACCTCCAGCGTCTGGAGGCCGAGAGCATCCACATCATGCGGGAGGTCGTCGCGCAGTCCGAGCGGCCGGTGATGCTCTACTCGATTGGCAAGGACAGCTCGGTGTTGCTGCGGCTGGCGCTCAAGGCCTTCTATCCGGGCAAGCCGCCGTTTCCGTTTCTCCATATCGACACCACGTGGAAGTTCCGCGACATGTACGCATTTCGCGATCGCATGGCTGCAGAGCACGGACTCGAGATGCTCGTACACGTAAATCAGGAGGGGCTCGAGCAGGGCATCAATCCGTTCGACCACGGGTCGGCGGTCCACACAGACGTGATGAAGACCCAGGCGCTGCGGCAGGCTCTCGACAAGTACGGCTTCGACGCCGCCTTCGGAGGTGCCCGGCGGGATGAGGAGCGCTCACGGGCCAAGGAGCGCGTCGTCTCGTTCCGCTCCGCCCATCACCGGTGGGACCCCAAGAACCAGCGGCCCGAGCTGTGGCGGCTCTACAACGCGCGCAAGCAGCGCGGGGAGTCGATCCGCGCCTTCCCGCTCTCCAACTGGACCGAACTCGACGTCTGGCAGTACATCCACCTCGAGAGTATCCCCGTGGTACCGCTGTACTTCTCCCGCCCGCGACCGGTCGTCGAGCGGGACGGGACGCTGATCATGGTCGATGACGACCGGATGCCCCTGGCCGCGGACGAGAAGCCGTCGCTCAGGCGCGTTCGCTTCCGGACGCTCGGTTGCTATCCGCTCAGCGGGGCGATCGAGAGCGAGGCCGACACGCCCGAGGCGCTGATCGCCGAGATGCTGAGCTCACGCACCTCGGAACGTCAGGGGCGGGTCATCGACCACGATCAGTCCGGCTCGATGGAGAAGAAGAAGCAGGAGGGCTACTTCTGATGGCCCTGCCGGTAGTTCTCTCCGAAGAGGCCGCCGCGGAGCTTCGGGCCCGTGAGGAAAGCGGGCTGCTGCGCTTCATCACGTGTGGCAGCGTGGACGACGGTAAGAGCACCCTGATTGGGCGGATGCTCTACGAGTCCGACCTCCTGCTCGACGATCAGCTGACGGCGCTGGCCGACGAGTCCAAGCGACTCGGCACGCAGGGTGGCGAGCTCGATTTTGCGCTCCTGCTCGACGGGCTACTGGCAGAGCGTGAGCAGGGGATCACGATCGACGTCGCCTACCGTTACTTCCAGACCGCCCGCCGCAAGTTCATCGTTGCCGACACCCCAGGCCACGAGCAGTACACGCGAAACATGGTCACGGGCGCGTCGACGGCGGACTGCGCGGTGCTTCTGATCGACGCTCGCAAGGGCCTGCTAACGCAGACCCGGCGCCACACCTACCTGACGTGGCTCCTCGGCATCCGCCACGTGGCGCTCGCCGTCAACAAGCTCGATCTCGTCGGCTATTCGGAGGAGCGGTTCCGAGAGATCGAGGCGGAATACCAGGTGTTCGCCCGGCAGCTCGGCCTCGACGACGTGACCTGCCTTCCCCTGTCGGCCCTGCGCGGGGATAACGTGGTCAGCACGAGCCCCCGGCTTCCCTGGTACTCCGGGCCCACCTTGTTCGAGTACCTGGAGACGGTCGAGATCGACGAAGATCGCCTCCAGCGGGCGCCGATGCGCCTCCCGGTCCAGTGGGTCAACCGCCCGGATCCCGACTTCCGGGGCTTCGCCGGGATGCTGGTTAGCGGCACGGTGCGGGCCGGCGATGAGGTGGTGGTCGAGCCATCCGGCGGCCGGAGCACCGTCGAGCGGATCGTCACCTATGACGGCGATCTGGAGTGTGCTGTGGCCGGTCAGTCCGTGACCCTCACGCTGGCCGACGAGATCGACGTCAGCCGCGGCGAGGTGATCGCGGCTGCCTCCGCGCCGCCGCGGGTCGGCGATCAGTTCGAGGCCACCGTCGTGTGGATGGCGGAAGAGCCGTTGCTCCGCGGGCGCAGCTACCTCATGCAGGTCGGAACCAGCAGCGCCGTGGCCACCGTGTCGCCCATCAAGTACAAGCTCAACATCGATTCGCTCGAGCACCTCGCCGCCGAGCGCCTGGAGCTGAACGAGATCGGGGTGTGTGAGATCGAGGTCGACCGGCCGATCGCCTTCGACCCCTACCCGAAGAACCGTGACACCGGAGGCTTCGTGCTGATCGACCGGCTCACCAATCACACGGTCGGGGCCGGCTTGCTGAATTTCGAGCTCCGCCGCTCACAGAACCTGCACTGGCAGGCGATCAGCATCGACAAGCTGGCCCACGCGCGGTTGAAGGCCCAGCAGCCATGCGTTCTGTGGTTCACCGGGCTGTCCGGCGCCGGCAAGTCGACGATCGCCAACCTCGTCGAGCGCAAGCTCTACGCACTCGGGCGGCACACGTTCATGCTCGACGGCGACAACGTTCGTCACGGCCTCAACAAGGACCTGGGCTTCAGCGATGCCGATCGCGTCGAGAACATCCGCCGTGTGGCCGAGGTGGCGAAGCTGATGGTCGAGGCGGGCCTGATCGTGATCGCAGCCTTCATCTCGCCGTTCGAAAGCGAGCGTCGCATGGCTCGAGGCCTCCTCGCCGAGGGCGAGTTCATCGAGGTGTTCGTCGACGCGCCGCTCGCCGTGGCCGAGGCGCGTGACCCGAAGCGCCTCTACGCGCGGGCCCGCCAGGGTCAGCTGCGTAACTTCACCGGAATCGACTCACCCTACGAGCGCCCGACCGACCCCGAACTTCACCTCGAGACGGCCCACATTGCTCCCGAGGACGCGGCTGACCTCGTGCTCGAGGAGTTGCGCCGGCGGGGGATCTTCGACGTCGGCTGACCGCGGCGCGCCGTCAGATCGCGCCGATCAGCTTGGCCGCCTCACGCAGGTTGGGAACTTCGGCGTCGGGCTTTTTCTGGCTGCCCTCTAGCTGCTCCTTGTGGCGGTTGACCCAGATCACCGGGATCTTGCGCTTCAGGCAGGGCTCGACGTCGTAGTAGTAGCTGCTGGCGATGTGAACCCACCCGCGCTTGCCGCCGATCCGCCGCTCGCATTCGACGAAATGGGCCGGGTCAGGCTTATAGGAGCGCACCTGCTGGGCGGTCACGACGAGGTCGAAATCGAGCGGGATGTGGCGCCGGGTCTGGCCGAGGAGCTTGTCGTCGATGTTCGAGATGAGTCCGACCTTGTGCTTCTTGGCCACCTTCTGAAGCGTCGGATTGGTCTCCTTGAAGGGCGGCCAGCGCTGGACTGAGTCGGGCAGAAAGCCCGCGCGTGAGGGCTCGAGCGGCCAGCCCAGCTTCTTGGCGATCTGAACCGCGGTACGTCGCAGCACCTCCGCGTAGAGCTCGTAGGAGCCGGCCTGGATCTGGCGCTGGATCTCATAGAAGAGCTGGATCAGCTCGTCGCGCTCGACGCTGAACCCGTCGCGGTCGGCCTCGGCCTTGAACGCGTCGTAGACCCCGGTGTCCCAATCGATCAGCGTCCCGTAGACGTCGAACGTGACAAATGAGACGTTCTTTGGAATCGCCATGGCGCGGCCATGATGCCACGGACGGCGCCTTGGGCCGCCTCCTCGCCCCGCCTCGGCGGCCGGGAAACCGTGCCACCCGCCTCATCCCCCGGGGTGCGCGGCCCCGGAAGGCGACGCGGGTAAAGTGCCGAGCCGATGGATCTCCTTGAATATCAGGGCAAGCAGCTCTTCGCCCGTCATGATGTTCCGGTGCCCGAGGGCCGGCTCGCCGTCTCGGTGGAGGAGGCGCTGGCGGCCGCCGACGACATCGGCTACCCGTGTGTGATCAAGGCCCAGGTTCAGATCGGCGGGCGCGGCAAGGCCGGCGGCATCAAGATCGCCCGCGACCGTGATGAGGCGCGTGAGCACGCCGAGGCCATCCTGGGGATGGATATCCGTGGCCTGACGGTGCACGAGCTCTGGATCGAGGAGGCGTCGGAGATCGCCGCCGAGTACTACGCCTCCGTGGTCTTCGACCGCTCGGCCAAGGCACCGTTGCTCATGCTCTCCACGAAGGGCGGGATGGACATCGAAGAAGTCGCCGCCGAGGACCCCGCGGCGATCGCCCGCCTCCACGTCGACCCTCTGCTCGGGTTTCAGGACTTCCATGGGCGGCGCCTGGCTTTCGCTGCCGGAGTCGACGGTGACGTGGTTCGACAGGTGGGAGCGATGCTCGCCAAGCTCTACGAGGTGTTCGTCTCTGAGGAGGCGACGCTCGTCGAGGTGAACCCGCTGATCGTCACCGCCGGGGCAGGGGATGGAACTGGACGCGGCGTGCGGGCGCTCGACGCCAAGGTCACGCTCGACGAGAACGCAATGTTCCGCCACGCGGACAACGCCCAGCTGCGCGATATCTCAGCCGAGGACCCCCAGGAACGCATGGCCAAGGAACGCGGCCTCACCTTCGTCAAGCTCGACGGCGACATCGGCATCCTCGGAAACGGGGCTGGGCTCGTCATGTCGACTCTCGACGTCGTCGCCGAGGCCGGGGGCGCCCCCGCGAATTTCCTCGATGCCGGCGGGGGTTCGAAGGC
Source organism: Solirubrobacteraceae bacterium (assembly GCA_035308915.1). Classification (GTDB taxonomy): domain Bacteria; phylum Actinomycetota; class Thermoleophilia; order Solirubrobacterales; family Solirubrobacteraceae; genus Palsa-465. The sequence continues at coordinate 6,894 of DATGFT010000173.1, read as the reverse complement.
CGACGCGATCACCAACGCCGTCGAGGTGATCCTGTCCAACCCCAGGGTCAGGGCGGTGCTATTCAACATCTTCGGGGGGATCACTCGATGCGACGAGGTGGCGCGAGGGTTGATCGAGGCCTTCGACCAGATCAATCCCCAGGTTCCGTTCGTGGTCCGGCTCGATGGCACCAACGACCAGGAGGGGCGGCGCCTGCTCGCCGAGGCCAATCTGCCCAACGTCTACACGGAGGCGACGATGGACGACGCCGCGCGCAAGGTCGTGGAGCTCGCGGCGGAGGCATCCGCATCATGAGCATCCTCGTCGACGCCTCGACCAAGCTGTGCGTCTCCGGAATCACCGGCCGGGAGGGCACCTTTCACTCCCTGCGCAACCGCGAGTACGGGACCGACGTCGTCGCCGGCGTGACGCCCGGGAAGGGCGGCCAGGACGTGGAGGGGATTCCGGTCTTCAACACATTCGCCGAGGCTGTCGAGGAGACCGCGGCCAACACCGCGATGATCTTCGTCCCGCCTCGCTTCGCGGCCGACTCGATTCTCGAGGCTGAGGACGCGGGGATCGAGCTGATCGTGGCCATCACCGAGGGGATCCCGGCTCACGACGAGCTCCGCGTATACAACATCCTGCGCAAGAACGGGCGTGCCCGGCTGATCGGCCCCAACTGCCCGGGCATCCTGTCGCCGGGGAAGGCCAACGTCGGGATCATCCCCGCTGCCTTCTTCCGTGAGGGCAATGTCGGCGTGGTTTCGCGCTCGGGGACGCTGACCTACCAGATCGGCAACGTGCTCGCTCAGCGCGGTTTCGGCAACTCGACGATCGTCGGGATCGGGGGCGACCCCGTGCCGGGGACCGATTTCATCGAGGTGATCTCGATGTTCGAGGAGGATCCCGAGACCGAGCTGATCGTGATGTGCGGCGAGATCGGCGGCGATGCCGAGGAGCGCGCCGCCGAGCACATCGCCGCTCACGTGAGCAAGCCCGTTGTCGCCTACATCGCGGGTTTCACGGCTCCGCCGGGGAAGACGATGGGTCACGCCGGGGCGATCGTGTCCGGGTCTCAGGGCACGGCGCGCGCCAAGGCTCAAGCGCTCGAGGGCAAGGGCGTACGGGTGGGGCGGACGCCCACGCAGGTGGCCGAGCTGGCGGTCTCGCTGCTCGGCGCAGCCGCATAGCCAGAGCGCCCGCCTGGAGCTCACGTCCCGCCCTGCCCGAGCCTCGCCTCCCGGCCCCGGGACCCGCGCGCCAGCGCGCGTCGGCCGACGCACCTATTATGGGCGGCCCCGTGAGCGTGACCACCTCACCTCGCAGCGGCGTTCGAACGGGTGCGCCGTCGCCGCCGTGGGGCGGGACTCCGGCGGCGCCTCCCGGGCTGCCGCCGAGCGGACCGCCCTCTGCCCCCCCTGAGAAGCCGACCCGCCGGCCCGGTTGGAAGCGCATCCTCCTTGGCGCCGTGATCGTGATTCTGTGCGCCGGCGGTGGGAGCGCTGTGTTCGTGCTCGAGCAGGTTCACTCGCTGCGCGATGCGCTGAAGCAGAACGGCATCCTCAAGCTCTCGCCCGGCGATCTGGCCAACGCCGGATGGGGCCAGCCCCAGACCCTGCTGCTGGTCGGGGACGACCAGCGCTCACTCACCAAGTACTACCACGTGGCGGTCCCCCACCTGGCCAACGAGATGCTGCTCGTCCGGCTTGATCCGAGCAAGCCCTACATCTCGATGATGTCGATCCCCCGGGAGCTCCAGGTACCGATCACCCGGCCGAACGGGATGACCTACGTCGGGCGCTTCAACTCGGCCTACACCTATGGGATCCCCACGCTGATCCACACGATTAAGAGCGTTCTCGGGCTATCGGTCAACCACGTCGTCGTGATCACCTTCGGGCGGTTCAAGCGCGCGATCAACGAGATGGGGTGTGTCTACTCGACCGTCGATCGTCGCTACTTCCACGTCAACGTGCCCGGCGGCGACCAGTATCAGGAAATCAATCTCCAGCCCGGATACCAGAAGCTGTGCGGAACTCAGGCGCTTCAGTTCGTCTCCTACCGCCACGGCGACACCTCACTGATCCGAGACGCACGTGATCAGAGCTTCCTGCTTGACGTCAAGAGGCAGTACGGCCCCACCCTGGCCGACAACGTCGGCAAGTTCGAGCACGTCTTCGGGCAGGCGGTCCAGACCGATCCTGGCCTTCAGTCGACCACCGGGCTCCTGAACCTGATCGGCACGCTCGTCTCATCCTCAGGCCGCTCGGTGCGCCAAGTCCACTTCCAGGCCAATCTCCAGGCCACCTTCGACACCGCCTCGCCGCAGCAGATTCAAGCCAGCGTCCACAACTTCCTCTACGGCGTCTCGCCGATCAACAAGCAGCGGACCGCCGCGGCCGCCAAAGCGCTGCGCTCAAAGAATGCAGTCGCCCACCTCCCACTCGTCGCCACGCCGTCGACCGCGCTGGCGGAGGCTCGCGCCAAGGCGCTGGACCTTCCCTTCCCGCTCGAGTTTCCACGGGTGGAGGATCGCGGCGGGAGCGTGATCGCGCCGGCGTTGCGGGCGTACCTGATCCACGGCCCGGACAACAGCGCATATAGGGCCTATGTAGCCGTGTTCTACGCCGGCTCGCTGGGCCAGTACTACGACGTGCAGGGGATGACGTGGACGACGGCGCCACAGTTCGACAGCCCAGATCAGACGGTCCGTGTCGGGGCGCGCACGTACTACCTCTACTACGAGGGATCGGACCTCAAGATGGTCGCCTGGTATGAGCACCAGGCCGTCTACTGGGTCCGCAACTCGCTGACCGATGCCATCGGAAACGGCGAGCTGCTCGCGATCGCCGAGCAGACGCAGCCGTTCGTGGCCGTTCATTCGACTAGTCGCGTCCCCGTCATCCTCAAGGCCGTCGGAGTCCCGTTGCGGCACGTCTCCGCCAAGCCGATGAGCTCGAGGTTGCTGGTTGGCGGGCTGGCGGGGCTCGTCACGCTGCTCGCGCTGCCTCTGCTCGCCTTCCTGGCCATCCGGCGGATGATCGACCTTCGTCGCACACGGCCACACATGACACTCGGGCGGGAGGCCGGCGAGCGGCTAGCCGCCTTTGGGGGTCTCGCTGCGCTCCCCGCCACACCTCCCGGCGTAGCTGATCTCCGACGGCTGCTTCCCGCCAACGGCAGCGCATTTGAAGGGGGGACCCCGCATGTGGCGTCCGGGCGCTGGAGCGAGGGCACGCGCGTCTACCGTGGCTCCCGTCGCCGATCCGCTGTCCTGATTCCAGCTCTCGCGGTGCTGGTGGCGGTGGCGGCGGTCGTGGCCTACGTACTCGGGGCCGTTCACGACAGCCGGCGTACCGCCACACACCACGCGGCCCTCGCACACCGTGCGCTGACCGTCCCAACCGCGCCGGTGGTGGTCCTCAACGCCACCCAGACTCCCGGGGCGGCGCACCGTCTCGCGCTGTTCCTACAGGCCCACCACGTCTCGGTGCGCGCCGTGGGCAACGTCACAGCGAACGCGTCGTCGGGAACCGAAATCCTCTACGCCTCCGGGGAGCGCTCGCAGGCCAACCTGCTGGCGCGCGTCCTCGCGGGGCGTTCGCCCACCGTCGCGCCCATCGACCCGGTGACCTCGGCCGCGGCGGCGGGTGCGAAGCTGGTCGTGGTCATCACGTAGCGCGCCGATCCGTGAGACGGAGGACGTCCGGACGTCGCGACCGCGAGCGTCGGTCAGCGCGCGAATCTGTCGAGGGCGCCGACCAAGTCGTGGCGGCGAGCAGGCCGGCAGGTGGCGGGCACGCCCACGGCGACCATGTCAGCTGGCACGTCGCGCGTCACGACAGCCCCGGCACCGACAATAGCGTTGCGACCGACCCGCACGTCGCCAATCACCTGGGCACCCGAGAAGATCATCGCCCCGTCTTCGATCACGGGCGCGCCGACCTTTCCCGTCAGCGGCGGTCGAACGACGCTGAATCCGATCGTCACCTGCTGGTTGACCCAGACGTTCGCGCCGACTCGCTTGGCGGCGATGATGGTTGCGAACCCGTGTTGTATGAACAGCCCCGGTCCGATGTCGTCGCACTCCAAGAACAGGGTTTGCTCACCCGGATAGATGCTGCGCAGCAGGCGGGCCGCCACGCGCCCAGCGAGATTTCCGTGCCGCAGACGGTGGTAGAACAGCGTGCGGAATTCGTGCGTGCGTTCGGAGCAACACGCGAGCACCGCCGCTGGCCCCGAGACGTTGTATCTCTTGATCTGTACCCATTGCCGCACATCAGCGTCGATGAGTTGACGCCTGTCGGTCAGCAAGTAAGCGACAAGCAGCGGTGTCCTCAGCGCCCGACTTCGCCCTGAGGGGGGACGCCTCGCCGGTATGGCGGTTAGCGCTTTGGGTGCAATCCCGAGGTCAGCAAGCGCCCGCGCCGAGCTCGAGTAAGCGACAAGCCGGGTCACGCTGTCATCTTGAAATTGGAACAGGTGCGCTCCCTCGACGGGACTCAAACCGCCGCCACTCTTACGACGTCCACGGCGCACGAACCGGATGAGCACCTGCTGGTCGCCGAGTTCACAGTAATCCGTCGCCAGCAAGCTCACGTGATCGGTCGCACCGAGCAGTTGCTCGTTCGCCTGCGCAATTCCGTCCCGGCCGGTCCAGCGCCGCCGAGCCGATCCGTCCACCTGCAAACACTCGATGCCTGGGTCTGCCCAGTCGGTGGAGCTGTAGTCGCCGCGCTCCCAAGCCGCATAGATCGGTATGACGACATCTAATGCGCGCTCCCCGGACAACGAACCGATTATCACACACGTGTCGTCACCCGCACGGACGCAGTTGCTTTCGGTGCGGGCGGGCGGAATACTGACGTCGTCGTGAGGTATTCCCGATGGCTGGCGCTGGTGGGCCTGGTGGGCTTGATTGCGCTCGGTGCCGCCTTGGTCCTAGGCAGCTCGCCGGCCGCACCTCGGATCGTTCGGACGGCCGCGGCGAGAACCCACTCGGCGAAGTCGGGCCTGCGACAGCAGCTTCATCAGTTCCTTCTCGCCCACCCACTCGGTGCCCAGGTTCCTTACCGTCTGGCTCCGCTCGCGCCCGGCAGCCAGACGTGTTTCGTCGGTGCGGGTAGTTGCTCGCTGACCCCGTGTGTAATCCCGGTGAACGGCGCGACCCCGATCGCGGCGCCGGCGTCGTCAACGATCGCCACCGCGGTCCCGGCGTCCTCCACGATTCCCACGGCCGTCGCGGCGAGCTCCGCGGCCGCGCCTGCCTCAGCGACGATCTCCGGAGCGGTGAGCATCAGCCGCCCCCACCCGCTGCTGGCGGTTCCTGTGCCCGGGCCCTCCTGCCACCGCGGCGGCAACACGCCTCAGGTCCTCCGCGTGACCGGGCCCTGATTGCCGCGCCCGCGTCCCGCACGACCGAGCCGTCACCCCTCGACGTTCCGTCCTCGGAGCTCGTAGTCTTCAACGCGGTGGCCAAGACGATCTCGTTTGCTCGGGGTGCGCCGTCGCTCGACATCATCGACGTCGACGGATTGCGCGCCGCGGCGGATCGGGCGTTCGCTGAGGATCCGGCGGGAATGACGGGGTACGGCACCGCGGGCGGCTACCCCCCGCTCCGCGAGTGGATTGCCCGCCGGCACGAGGTCGAGCCCGAGCAGGTGATGGTGACCAACGGCTCGATGCAGGCCGACGCATTTCTGTTTGACGCCCTCCTCGCCGCTGGCGACACGGTTATCGTCGAGCGCCCGACCTATGACCGGACGCTGCTCTCGCTGCGCAACCGCGGGGCGGACGTGCGGATGGTGGAGCTCGAGGACGATGGGATCGACGTCGCGGCGGTTGAGGAGCTCGTCTCGGCGGGCGACGGCCTGAAGCTCGCCCACATCATCCCCAACTTCCAGAACCCAGCTGGCTGCACGCTCTCCCGCTCCAAGCGTGAGCGGCTGATCACGCTGGCGCGGGAGCACGGCTTCACGGTCTTCGAAGACGATCCCTACGTCGACATCAGGTTCCACGGCTCACCGCTGCCGACGATGCTCTCGATGGACGCACAGAACGTCGTCTACGCCTCGTCGTTCTCAAAGACGGTCTGCCCCGGTATCCGGGTCGGCTATCTCGTCGGCCCCCGCGAGCTGATCGCCAAGATCGTCGGGATCGCCACCAGCACCTACATCTCCCCGAACATGGTCGCGCAGGCGATCGTCCACCAGTTCGCCACCTCGGGGGCGCTTGAGAGCTCGATCGAGACCGTCAAGCATGCCCTGCGCGAGCGCGCATCGACGCTGGCCGAGGCACTCCGAAACGAATTGCCGGACGCGCACTTCATCGAGCCTGAGGGCGGCTACTTCATGTGGCTCGACCTCCCTCCGGGCACCGATGTCGTGGCCATGTTCAAGCTGGCCAACGAGCGCGGAGTCCAGTTCGTCAAGGGCTCGGATTTCGTTCTCGACGGTGGTGAATCGAGCCTTCGCCTCGCCTACGCCGCGGTGACGCCCGAAGAGATCGAGGAGGGAGTGAGCCGGCTCGCCGCGGTCTACCGGGAGGTGGGCGCCACGGAGAAGAGCGCGAGTGCGGCGTGAGGAGCTGACCGCGCTCGGAGAGCTCGCCGGTGACGCGGCCGGCGGTCTGGCTTCACAGATTCAGCAGATGCACCTCGGTATCGCCGGGCGGGTCTGGCGATGGGTGGGCCCCGGCGGGATCCCGGTCCGGGTGGTCCATGATCGGGTCGCGGAACGGAGCTATGCGGCGGCGCGGCGCCTGACCCGGAGGCTCGTGAGAGAGGGGGTCGTCGCCCTCGGTGTCGCCCAGTCGCCCGACGCGCCATCGATTGAGCGCACCGTGGCTGGCCGCGCACTGCTCGGGGCGCTGAACGGGGTCTGGGGCGACACGCTGGCTCGGCAGGACAACCA
>DATGFT010000172.1:0-1803 GCA_035308915.1 Solirubrobacteraceae bacterium | reverse complement strand
CCCCCCTCCTCGTCGAACAGATCGTCGGCGGTCGCTTTCCGCGGCGAGCGGTGCTCTTCCTCCCCCTCCTCCTGCCGCTCCCTCTCATACGCCTCCGCCGCCCGTTCGGCCGGCGGCTTGTCCTCGATCGGGCGGACCGGTCCCTCCGCCGCGCTGGCCTCGATCCTGCGCGCAGGCCCCTCCTCATCCGGAACCTGGCTCGCGTAGGACTGCGCTGCTTCGACCAGCTCCTGGTCAGCCAGGCCGATGGCGTAATAGCTGCGAAGGGCCCGGTCGTCCTCCTCTGAGAGCTCGTCGTCGGCCTCGACCTCCGGCGAGTCGTGAACGTGCGAGTAGCTGTAGGGGACGCGAATCTCGTCCTCCTGCTGCTTGAGCCGGGCCAACGGCACGAATAGGCGCCGTGAGCGGCCGATCCCGGTCGAGGCCTCGATCGTCACCCACATCGGGGTCTCGTCGTCCCCCACGGCGAAGATCTCCTTGACCTGCCCGATCTTGCGCCCATCCTGGTCGTTCACGGTTTCGCCCGGAAGGCTGCTCACATCCTCAATCGCCGATGCCATGGTCTCTCCCTCGATTCAGCGGCTCTGCCCCGAGGGAATTACCCGCCCGCGGGGAGCAGTGAACTTCCGGTGAACAGACCGGGGAGATTCAGCCCACGCCGAGAACCGCGCGCATCGGCTTGGGGAGCACACCCAGGCGCTCAGCGTCCGCGGTGCCGTGACGCGAGATGAGAGGGACCTCGAGCAACTCTGCCTCATCCCAGGTGGCGAACGCGGTCGGCCCGCCCAGCAGCTCGACGGTGTTCAGGAGTCGTCTGACGAACCCGGTGGGCAGCCGGACCAGTGGTCGCCGGCGGCGCAGCGAGCGCAGGACACACGCCACGATCTCGGCGTAGGTCAGCGTCTCCGGCCCCGCCAGCTCGTACCGCTGCCCCGCGGTGTCGGCGCCATTCAGGCGCCCGGGGAGCGCAGCCAGCACGCAGTCGGCGACATCCTCGGCCCAGATCGGCTGGAAGCCCGCTCGGCCAGATCCCGAGATCGGCATCACCGGCAGCAGCGACATTCGCTCGAGTAGCGTGATGAACGGGTCGCTCGGCGAGTAGACCATGGACGGCGCGAACACCGTCCACTGGAGCGAGGACTCGACGACCGCTCGCTCGGCGATCGCCTTGGCTCGCATCAATCGCGCCCGGCTGCGCGTGGAGGCCCCGAGCGTGGAGAAGAAGACGAAGCGTTTTACGCCGGCGCGCTCGCTCGCCTGGACCAGACGCCAGGTCGCGACGCCTGAAAGCTCCTCGATCGAGCCCGTCGGCTGGTCGCGTATCACCGAGGCGAGATGGATCACCGTCTCGACCCCGCGCAGCGCGTTGCGAAAGGAGAACGGATCCGCGAGATCGCCGAGCGCGATCTGGACTCGGACGCGGTGGCGGCCCAGCCGCCGCGGGTCCCTCACCAGGCAGCGCACCGGGATGTTGGCCGCGAGAAGGCGGCGAAGAACCGGCATCCCGATCGTTCCTGTGGCGCCCGTCAGCAAGAGCACACGACGAGGCTAGCGATGGTGATCTGCCTAGAATGCGCCGCTCCACGGACGAGTTTCGAACACAGGAAGAGCTGCATCTATGGCCTACGTGATCGCCGAGCCCTGTATCGGCACGAAGGACAATTCGTGTGTCGAGGTATGCCCGGTCGACTGCATCCACCCGACCCCCGACGAGCCTGACTACGACGACGTCGAGATGCTGCACATCGATCCCGAGGAGTGCATCGACTGCGACGCCTGCGTCGAGGCCTGCCCCGTCGATGC
>DATGFT010000171.1:0-3544 GCA_035308915.1 Solirubrobacteraceae bacterium | reverse complement strand
AGGCTCAGCTGATCGCCTCGCCCGAGACCGTCGACTTCGTCTCGATCGACCCCACCCGGCGATTTGCGACCGTTGCGGGAGCAGGAGAACCCCTCGGCCCCGGCGCCCCCGACCGGATCCGCGCGGCGATCGCCGCCGAGGTCGTTGGCGTCTGCCAGCGCGCGCTCGACATGACGCTCGAGTACGTGAAGGACCGCAAGCAGTTCGGGGTCCCCGTGGGGTCGTTTCAGGCCGTCGCGCACCGCTGCGCGCAGATGCTCCTGGCCACCGAGAGCGCGCGCTCGGCGGCTTACTTCGCCGCCTGGGCCGCCGACGCCGACCCCGACCGGCTGCCCGAGGCCGGAGCCCTGGCCGCCGCAGGCACGGCCGACGCCGGCCGTGAGGTGACCGCCAGCGCGATTCAGGCCCACGGGGGGATCGGTTTCACCTGGGAAGCCGACGTCCACTGGCTCTACAAGCGGGCGCAGCTCGACTCCGCTCTGCTCGGCGGAGCACGGCGCCACCGCGCGGTGCTCGCCCGCCTCGGAGCCGCTCGGGTCAGCGGCGTGGCCGCGAACTAGGCGGCGCGAGCGGCGAGCTGGCCGCACGCGGCGTCGATGTCACGTCCGCGGGTCAGGCGAACCGTGGCGCGCAGCCCCCGCCGCTCGAGCTCGGCTCGGAACGCCTCGATGGCCGACGGGGTGGATCCGAGGTAGGCCGATCCGGTCGGGTTGTAGGGGATCAGGTTGACCTTGTAGACCATCGGATCGAGCAGCTCTGAAAGCTGGATCGCCTGACCGACGGAGTCGTTGATCCCGTCCAGCATCACGTACTCGACGAACACCCGACGGTGCTTGCGCGCGTAATAGGCGGCACAGGCCGTCAGCACGTCAGCGAGCGGGTAGCGGTCATTGACCGGCATCAGCTGCGAGCGGAGCGCAGGATCCGCCGCGTGCAGCGAGAGCGCCAGGCGGATGGGGCGTGGATCGGCGGCCAGGCGCTCGATGCCGGGGATCCAGCCCACGGTCGAGATGGCGGTGCGCCGGGGGGTGATCCCGATGTCCGGGAGCCGGTCGCACGCCGCGAGCACGTTGTCGAGGTTCATCATCGGCTCGCCCATGCCCATGAATACGGCGTGGTCCACCGGCTCCAGGCGCCGGAAGTGAAGCGCCTGGTCGACGATCTCCGACGCCGTCAGGTTGCGGCCGAAGCGCATCTGGCCGGTGGCGCAGAACGTGCACGTGAGCGGGCAGCCGGACTGCGAGGAGAGGCAGAGCGAGCGCCGCCCGTCCCGGTAGCGCATCAACACCGCCTCGACGGGTCGGCGGTCGACGGTTCGGAAGAGGCCCTTGACGGTCCCGTCTGAGGAACGAGCCTCGTGCTCCAGGGTCAAGGTGCTGAACGGCACCGTCGCGGTCAGCTCGTCTCGAAGCCCGGCGGGGAGATCGGTCATCGAGTTGTAGTCGCTCGCGCCCTGGGCCATCCAGCGCCAGATCTGCCGCGCGCGGTAGCGCGGCTGCGCGAGCTCGGTCAGCTTGCCCTCGAGGGCGGGTAGGTCCACGCCACCCATGGTGGCAGCCGCCCCTCCATATCCTGCACGGCGTGCGGCTCGGCAAGTACCTGGCGACGGCCGGCGTGGCCTCCCGCCGGGCCTCCGAGGAGCTGATCCGGGCTGGGCGGGTCACGGTCAACGGCCAGTTGGTGGGCGATCCTGCTCACGACGTCAGCGAGGCCGACGCGGTGGCGCTCGACGGAAGGGCGGTGACCCAGTCGCTGGAGCGAGTCGCATACGCGCTCAACAAGCCCGTGGGCGTGGTCTCGACGGCGCGCGATCCCCGCGGCCGACCAACCGTGGTCTCACTGGTTCCGAGCGACACGCGCCTTTACCCGGTCGGACGCCTGGACGCCGACTCGAGCGGCCTCATCCTGCTGACCAACGACGGCGACCTCGCTCACCGTCTGACCCATCCGCGCTTCGAGGTGCCGAAGACCTACGAGGTTGTGGTGGCCAATCCACCGCTCCGGGGAGGCGCGCTTCAGGCGCTGCGCGCGGGCGTCACGCTGGACGACGGGCCCACCGCGCCGGCGCGGGTGCGTCGTCTCGCCCCGGATCGCATGCGGATCACGATCCACGAGGGGCGCAACCGGCAGGTCCGGCGCATGTGCGAGGCCGTCGGCCATCGGGTGAAGACGCTTGAACGCGTCGGCTTCGGGCCGTTGCAGCTCGGCCGGCTCCCGCCCGGCGCGTACAGCCGCCTGACCCCGGAGGAGCTGGCCACGCTGGCTAGCGCTGAATCAGCAGCTCGTCGTTGGCGAAGTGGGTCGTATGCACCGAGTGGGCGACGGCATTCGCGCTGAGGAACACCGGGCGTTTGGCCATCAGGCGCAGGATCGTGAACTGGTTGACGCTCCGACGCGACGCGGCCCTGAAGCCGGGGATCGTGTAGCTGGCCTGCATCTGCGAGGGCCAGAGATTGCAGGCCGAGCCCCACCAGCAGAAGCCAGCGCTCCTGGGCGAACTGAACGACACCACGTCGAGCTCGGCCACGCGCGCGCCGGCGGTGCGGAGGAACTTCAGCTGCGGCAGGTAGAGCGATAACGGCAGCAGGTCGCGGTAGTGCTGGATGAGGATCAGGCGTTCCCCAGAGGGCGGGTGCACTCCGAGCAGGCGGGCCACGGGCCGCCAGTCCGGACGCTGCAGATCGCGCTCACGGGCGACGCCGATCGCCGCCACGACGCCGATGGCACACAGCGCGAGCGCCGCGGCGCCACCAGCCAGACGGGCCCGGGCGGCCGAGAACCCGCCGGCGACAGCGATCGCGGCCGGGATCCAAAGGGCCAGGACGTTGCGGGTGAGAAGATCGTCAACCCCCCCGGCGACGAGCAGCAGGCTGATGACGAGCCCGGCGATCGCGAGCCCTCCGGCCAGCAGCGCGCCGCCGCGCTCGAAGCGATCAGCGCGCAACACGAGCAGCACCACGCCGACGCCGGCCAAGGCGAGCGCGAGCGGCTCGAGCACTGCGTAGGCGGGCGAACCGAAGCCGATGACGAACTGGGGCGCAATCTGTCCGACCCGCCGGGCCAGCGAGGCGTGCGCGATCCAGTTCGTGCGTCCTGTCCGCTGCTGGCTCAGTGCCAGAGGGATCAACGCGAGCCCGCACAGCGCGACCACGGCCACGGCGACCTGAACCGCGCGCCAGCGGCGATGCACGATGAGCAGCCAGGCCGCCTCGGGCACCACGACCAGGATCGCGTAGTAGTGGGTCGCCAAAGCCAAGGCGGCAGCCAGCACCCAGGCAGTGGCGGCCCGCGGCGAGGGTCGGTCGAGAACATGGGCGAAGGCGAGCAGCGAGAGGGCGCTGAACAGCACGAGCAGCTCGTAGGAGCGCGCCTCCTGCGAGTACCAGATGAGCAGCGGGTTGCAGGCCGCGAGCGCCGCCGCGATAACGCCCGCCCGCGCGGAGACCAGCTTCGTCGCGGCGCCGAACGTGATCGGCACGACGAGCACGCCGGCGAGGGCCGAGAGCGAGCGCAGCCCCACCTCCCCGTAGCCGAACACCCGGGC
>DATGFT010000170.1:0-11188 GCA_035308915.1 Solirubrobacteraceae bacterium | reverse complement strand
AATCCCTCAACCGGCTGATCGACGACCTGGCGGGCGGCGAGAGCACGGCGCCGGTCCGCGACGAAACGGTCAGCGACCGCGGTTAGAGCTCGAGCCCGTAGACCTCGGCGAGCTTCGTCTTCAGATAGGACACGAAGGGCGCGACGGCAATCGGCCCGCCGACCACGCGCTCGAGCACCTCGGCCATCGAGAACTTCGAGCCGTGCCGGTGGACGTGCTCACGGAGCCATTCGCGCAGCGGCGAGAGCTCGCCCCGCGCCAGCCGCTCGTCGAGGTCAGGCACGTCGGCGTGGACCTGCTGCCACAGCTGTCCCGCGATCAGGTTGCCCAGGGCGTAGGTGGGGAAGTAGCCGATCGCGCCCATCGACCAATGAACGTCCTGGAGAACTCCGTGGGCGTCGTCGGGCACGTCGAGTCCGAGGTAGGCCTTGAAGCGCGCGTTCCAGGCCTCGGGAAGGTCACGCACAGCCAATCGCCCCTCGATCAGCTCCTGCTCGAGCTCGAACCGGAGCACGATGTGAAGCCCGTATGTCGCCTCGTCGGCCTCGACGCGGATGAACGAGGGCTCGACACGGTTGACCGCGCGGTACAGCGTCTGAGGCGAGAGGGATGCGAGCTCACCCCCGAACACCTCCCCGATCATCGGCGCCAGGACGGTACAGAACGGACGGCCGCGGCCGACCATGTTCTCCCAGAGCCGGCTCTGAGACTCATGGAGGCCGAGCGACTCCGCGTGGCCCAGGGGAGTCCTCTGCAAGGAGGCGGCGATGCCCGCCTCGTAAAGCCCGTGGCCGCACTCGTGCATGGCGCCGTAGAGGCCGGCGGGAAGGTAGTCCTCGGACCAGCGAGTCGTGATCCGCACGTCCTGGGCGCCAAACGACATGGCGAATGGGTGTACAGCGGTGTCCATCCGCCACCCGCCGGGATCGAAACCCATCAGCTCGACGACGCGGGAGGCGAGGCGGTGCTGCTTATCGGCCGGGAAGCTGCCGCGCAGACACGAGCCGTCGACGCGACCGGCCTCGTCCCACAGGGTTGCGATCAGGGGGACGAGCTCGGACTTGAGCTCCGCAAACAGGCGCGTCACGGCCGCGGTGCTCATTCCCGGCTCGTAGTCGTCGAGCAGAACGTCATAGGCGCACTCGAAGCCGTCGAAGCAGTCGACGTAGCGCCGGGCCAGCTCGAGGTTGTGCTCCAGATGGGGAACGAAGGCGGCGAAGTCCGAGTTCGCGCGCGCCTGGATCCACGCCTTCTGGCCGAGCGACGCGGCACGCGCCTGCTCGGCTGCGAGTTCCGTCGGCACCCGACGGGCCTTCTCCCAGCGACGCCGCGTCACCCGCACGAGCGACGCGGCATCAGAGTCAAACGGGGTTCCGTTCAGCGCCGCCTGGGCCTCGTCGAGCAGCGCGCCTGTCTCCTCGGAGATGAACTTCTCGTGGCTGACCCGGCGCAATGTGCCGAGCGCCTCGGCACGTCCCGCCGCGCCGCCGGCCGGCATCATCGTCTGCTGGTCCCACTCGGCCAGGTGGGTCACGTCACTGAGATCCGTGAGCTCAGCCAGGCGGAGTCGGAGCCGGTCGAGCGCCTCAGTCATCCGCGCCTCCCGACCGCGATGGCCCCGCGCCGCACAGATCAGGCGAAGTTTGCCTGCTAGGCGGTCGCCTATGCGACCATTGACCGATGCTCCGCAGGCCAGCATCGCTCAAGCTGGTGGATCTGTTCGGGATTCGGATCGGGGTCAACAGCACCTGGTTTCTGATCCTATTCCTGATGATCTTCCTGTTGTCGCAGAGCTTCAGGCAAGCGCTGCACAGCTCAGATGCGGTCGCCTATCTGACCACCGTGGTCACGGTGCTCGTGCTGTTCGCGTCGCTGATCATCCACGAGCTGGGGCATGCGCTGGTGGCCCGGCGCCAGGGAATCCGGGTCGACCGGATCGAGCTCTTCCTGTTCGGCGGGTTCACGCAGATGAGCCGCGACGCCATGTCGCCGGGCGAGGACTTCAAGATCGCGGCCGCCGGCCCGCTGGCCACGTTCGGCTTCGTCCTGCTCTGCCTCGCGCTTGATCTCGCGATTGTCGGCCCCCACCGGCTGGTCCATGCCGCAGCCCTCGACGGGACGGTCCGGATCACGCCGGTGCTGCTCGCCCTGAGCTGGCTGCTCTTCTGGAACGTGCTGCTGCTGGGATTCAACCTCGTGCCGGCGTTCCCGCTCGACGGGGGACGGATCGCGCGCGCGGCGGTCTGGCGCCTGACGGGATCAAAGCGCCAGGGCACGGTCACAGCGGCACGTCTCGGGCAGGGCTTTGGGCTGCTGTTGGCGGGACTCGGGCTCTGGCTGATGCTCTCCTACCGAAGCTTCACCGGGCTGTGGCTGATCGCGATCGCCTACCTGCTCTACCAGTCCGCTCGAGGCGCTCTGATCCAGACGAGCGTGACCGAGCGGATCGAGGGCGTAACAGTGAGCGACGTCATGGATCCGCAGCCGGTGGCCATACCGGCCGAGACGCCGGTCGGCGAGGCACTCGATAGCTACTTCCTTCGCTACGGGTGGCCGTGGTTCCCCGTGATCGACGAGCAGGGTCGGTTTCTCGGGGTGGTTCGTCGTGAGCGCCTCCAGAGCACGCACGAGGGCGGCGAGGGCTGGCTGACCGTGGGCGCGGTGATCGAAGCTGACGAGGGAGGGAGCTGGCGGATCGACGAGGATCGCCCGCTGACCGAGGCGCTCTCCTCAGACGCCTTCGCGAAGCTCGGCGCGATCATGGCTGTGGACCGTGAAGGGGTCCTGCGCGGCGTCCTCACCACCGAGCGCGTCCGCCGCGCGCTCCAGTCGGTTTTCGGCTCCGCGGCATAGGTTCAGCCCACGCTCCGGGCACGGCCACGGGGACCTGCGCAGAGAGGTCACCTCGCCTGGGATCATGCTGGGCGTCGGGACCCCTCAGACTCAGGTGAGGACGAAGTGCGGATGCGGGAGACATCGCCGCGGCTGACTCAGGTTCGGCGTCGAGCGCGCCGACGCCCTCGTGGCGCCCGCGTCCGCGCCCGGGCGCTGGTCAGCCTCGGAGCGGTGGCGGTGACGGGAGCGGCCGGGTTTGCCGCTGCGACCCTCGCTCACGCCCAGGGCTTGCCCTCGAGTCCGCTTCCCACTCCGAGCGTCTCGGTTCCCTCCCTGCCTCTTCCCCCGGCCTCCGTGCCGACGGTTTCGGTTCCGTCGGTTTCGCTACCGCCGGTTCAGATCCCGGGCGGCTCGGCCAAGTCGGCGCCGTCATCGTCGACGAGCCCGGGCGCCGGTGGCGATGGCGCGTCGCCTTCGAGCGGCTCCGGCCAGCCGGCCGGCAGCGGCGTCTCCGCTGGGGGAGCCACGGGATCGGCGCCGTCGTATGGAACCTCGGGTGTGGGCTACCCCGGCGGCTATGTCGCCGCCGCGGGATCGAGCTCTCCTGGCACGTCGCGATCCCAGCTGCGTGCCGGCAGCGATCACCGGGGCGGGTTCACGAAGCGGTATCTGCACCGCCTCGTGACCCACCATCGGGGCTGCCTGAGCGTGATCAGCGGCCGCTACGCGACCCTCATCACGCTGCGAACCGGATGGGGCATCCGCAGAAGCTTCTCCAGATCGGCCGTGGCGCGAATGCTCCACATCAGCCTCGGTCGGGAGGGTCAGCTCGAGCATCAGGCGGTCACGGCGATCGGCACCGCTGAGAGTCGTGGTTCCTGCGCCCGGGCGCAGCGCGTGAACGCGACGGCCCTGTTCCTCGCCCCGACCGAGCAATCCCTGCTCCGGCAGCCGCTACCCCGGGGATTGGTGAGTGCTCGGGCGTCGAACCGCACTCACGCACGGCCAAAGCACCGCCGACACCACCAGGCGGTGAGCGCCGCCTCGACGGGCGGGATCCCCGCGGACATCCCGGGCGTGCCCCACCCGGGCTCGAGCTCGTTCCCCTGGCTGTTCGTGGTCCTCGGACTCGTCGCCGCCACGGCTCTCGCCAGCCCGGTGGCCCGACGGAAGCTCACCCGACCACGGCTTGCCGGAGGCCCGGGAGGGCATTCGTGGGGTGAGGGCGGAGCTGCGGCCGCTGGCGGTGCTGGCGCGGCCGCCGCCGCAAGTCGCTCCGAGACCCCCGTCAGGCCCCCGGAGGCCGGCGCCTACGGTTCTGAGGCGGCGCTCGAGGCGACCGCGGCCGCCGGACTCGGCGCCGCGGGCGTGGCCGGCGTGGCGGCTCACCGCGATGACAAGGCCGAAGATGATCCGGCGACGGCGCTGGCACTCGGGTCTCGGCTCGAGCGGCGAGGAGACATCGAGGGCGCGCTGGCCGCTTATCGCCGCGCGGACGCAGGCGGGAACGCGGCCGGGGCGACGAACCTCGGCGCCCTGCTCGAGCAGCAAGGCGATGTCGAGGCGGCGCTCGCCGCATATCGACGGGCAGACGCACGCGGCGATGCCAACGGCTCGTTCAATCTCGGATGCCTGCTGGCCGAGCGCGGCGACGTTCCCGGCGCCATTGACGCACTCCGCCGCGCGGACGAACGCGGCGACGCGGCCGGGGCCTCAAACCTGGGGGTTCTCCTGGAGCAGGCGGGGGACCTCGAGGGCGCCCTGGCCGCGTACCGTCGCGCCGACCAGCGGGGGGATGCCAACGGCTCGTTCAACCTCGGGCTGCTGCTGGCCGGCCGCGGCGAATTCGATGACGCCCAGGAGGCATACAGCCGGGCCACCCGGCGCGGCGATCCCGCGGTAGTCGAGCGCGCAAAGGCAGCGCTGGACGAATTGCGAGACAACGGGAGGCGTTAGCTGCGGCGCGTAGAATTTGCGCAGCATGGATAGCGGCCCCCAGCCAAGTCCGCGGCTCGAGGAGATGGTGTACGAGCGGCATCGCCGTGACCTGGTGAACGAAGCCGAGCTTCGGCGCCAGCGTCGTGCCCATCCCGGGGTCATCCGGCGCCTGCTGAAGCGCGCCTGGAACGCCGTCGCACGCCGCAGCTAGCGCACCGCTCGTTCAGCGCCGCGCGGCGCGGCTCTTCGCTGTCCCGCCCTGGCGTCAGCCTCGTGGCGCCGTGCGTGGAGACGTGAGGTCGCGGGTATACGTTTTCCGCCGTGACGACCCTCGCCCACGCCGTCGATGTGCGCCGCGCGGCCGGATGGTTGCCCGATGACCAAGAGGACCTGGAAGCGTGGCTGAGGGGTCATCGCCAGCGCGTGGAGGCGCGCGGCGAGCAGATCGTGCTTCACCCGGTGATCGCCGAGTTTCAGGAGTTGATCGAGACCGACCCGGTGGTGCGGATGTACGTCAGCCAGATGATCGCGCAGGTGCCCACGTCCAAGGCCTACCAGGAGCGGCATCTGGAGAGCGTCGAGCAGCTCCTGCGCATGATCAACGAGGTGCTGACGATGGCGCCGGAGTTCGGCTCCTCGATGGTGACGACGCCGTTGAACGCGATCCTCGACTGGACGATGGGCACGACCGCCGGCTTCGCGGCCTACCGCGACCCGCGGATCAACGCGATGCTGAAGAAGATCCTGAGCGCCTGGTGCGAGTTCCTGAGCAGTCGTGACTCGCTCTATGTGCTCAACGACTCGCCATCGGGTTGGAAGTCAGCTGAGGCTCAGCGCGCCGTCGGCATCGAGCAATTTCAGTACGACCCCGAGGATGAGCATTGGGGCTTCACCTCGTGGAACGATTTCTTCACCCGGCACTTCAAGGAAGGCGCTCGCCCGGTGGACTCACCCGACGACGACAAGGTGATCGTGAGCGCATGCGAGTCGCTGCCCTACGGGATCAGCACCGACGTGCAGCGGCGAGATCGATTCTGGATCAAGAGTCAGCCCTACTCGCTCGAGGACATGCTGGCCAACGATGATTCGGTCGACCAGTTCATCGGCGGGACGGTCTACCAGGCCTTTCTGAGCGCCACGAACTATCACCGGTGGCACAGCCCGGTCGCGGGGACGATCGTCAGGGCGTTCGTCCAACCCGGCACTTACTACTCGGAGGCCGACTCAGAGGCAAGGACGCAGTCGAGCCGATGAACTCGCAGTCCTATCTCGCCCACGTCGCGGCTCGCGCGATCATCGTGATCGAAGCCGATGACCCGGTCATTGGCGTGATGGCGTTCGTCGCGGTCGGCATGTCCGAGGTCTCCTCGTGCATCATCGACCCCGAGGTGACGCCCGGCCGTCACGTCGAGAAGGGTGACGAGCTCGGTTACTTCCAATTCGGCGGTTCGACTCACTGTCTGGTCTTCCGACCTGGGGTGATCGCCGAGTTCACTCTGGCGTCGATTCCTCAGCCTCACGTCCCCAACGCCCCGCTCGTGCGAGTCCGCTCGAGGCTCGCGGTCGCCAACCCCGTGGCCTGAGGCCCGCAAATCGCCAACCCGTTTCCGATCGTCACCGCGCGGCTGCTGTTGCGCCCGCTGCAGCCCGAGGATCTCGATGCCCTCGCCGAGGTCTATATGGATCCCCGTGTGATGGAGTGGATCGGACCGCAGACGCAGGAGGACGTTGAACGCGAACTCATGCTGCAGCTCAGTCAGCAGGCCGAGCTGGGCTGGAGCTTCTGGGCCGTCGAGGACCGCCACACCCACCGCATGATCGGCGACTGCGGACTCCAGCCGCTCGAGCATGTCGGCCCCGACGTGGAGCTCGGCTACGACCTGCACCCTGACGCTTGGGGACGAGGTCTGGCCACCGAGGCGGCTCGTGCCGTGATGGGAGCGGCCTTCGGACCCCTCAACCTCGATCGGGTCATCGCCGTGGTCAAACCCGATCATCGCGCCTCGCAGCGGGTGCTCGAGAAGGCCGGCCTGCACCGCGCCGGGACCCGGCTGGCCTACGGCGAGTCGATGCTGGTCTACGAAGCCCGCCGGCCGGAGCCCCTGGGGGCTGAGGCGATCGCCTGAGCTGGCCGGCGGCGGGCCTGGGGCGGCCTTTATTTAGAATCGCCATACGTGCCCCCTCGCGACGTGCTGACCCGCTAAGTGCCCTCCCACGACGTTCTGATCATCGGTGCCGGCCTGGCCGGGCAGCGCGCCGCCCTATCGGCGGCTGAGAGCGGGGCGTCGGTGGCGATCATCTCCAAGGTCCACCCGGTGCGGTCGCACTCGGTCGCCGCGGCCGGCGGGATCAACGCCGCGCTCAATCCGGAGGACAGCTGGGAGTCGCATGCCTTCGACACGGTCAAGGGCTCGGACTACCTGGGCGATCAGGACGCGATCGAGATCATGACTCGTGAGGCGCCCGACGAGATCCTCTGGCTCGAGCATGCTGGGGTCACCTTCCATCGCAACGAGACAGGCCATCTGGGGACTCGGGCCTTCGGCGGTGCCTCGGCGGCCCGCACCTACTACGTCGCCGACATCACCGGCCACGCGATCCTGCACGTCCTCTACGAGCAGCTGATGAAGCACCACGAGACGGTCGACCGCTACGAGGAGTGGTTCACGGTCGGGCTGCTCCAGAACGATGACGGCCACTGCGTGGGAGCGATCTGCCGCGACCTGCGCGATGGCCACTTCGAGATCTTCGACGCCAAGGCCACGATCCTCGCCTCAGGCGGCGCCGGGCAGGCCTACAAGCCGACGACCAACGGACTGATCGTCACCGGCGACGGGATCGCCCAGGCCTACCGGATCGGGGCCCGGCTGATGGACATGGAGATGATCCAGTACCACCCCACGACGCTCGCGGGCAATGGTCTGCTGATCACCGAGGGTGCACGCGGGGAGGGAGCTCAGCTGTTCAACGCCGAGGGCGACCGCTTCATGGAGAAGTACGCCCCCAACAAGCTCGAGCTCGCCTCACGTGACGTCGTTTCCCGCGCCGAGCAGACCGAGATCAACGAGGGCCGTGGCTTCCCGGACGGGACCGTCGCGCTCGACATCACCAAGGTCCCGCGCAAGCGGACGCTCGAGGCACTCCGGGAGATCGTCAACATCGGACGGGACTTCGCCGGCGTCGACATCACTCGAGAGCCGATCCACATCCGGCCGGGAATGCACTACATCATGGGTGGCGTCAAGACCGATTCGGACGGCCTGACCAACGTGCCGGGGCTGTACGCGGCGGGCGAGGTGGCGTGTGTCTCGGTCCACGGCGGCAATCGCCTGGGGGCGAACTCGCTGCTCGACACGCTCGTGTTCGGGCGCCGGAGCGGCGCCCATGCGGCCAAGCGGGCCGTGGAGATGCCCTCACCCTCCACCTCGAACTCCAAGATCTCCGACGCCGAGCGTGATGTGGCCGAGATCCTGAACCGTGAGCCGGGCGGTCGCCGGATCGGCGCGATCAAGAACGAGCTCGGCGAGACGATGAACCAGTACGTCGCCGTATTCCGGGATGCCGAGGGGCTCGAGAAGGCGCTCGAGATCGTCCAGCGGCTCAAGGAGGAGGCGGCCAAGGCGCCGATCGACGACCGCGGTTCGGTGTTCAACCAGGACGTGATCGCGCACATCGAGCTCGGCTACATGCTCGACGTGGCGGAGACGATCGTCGTCGCGGCCCAGGAGCGAAAGGAGTCTCGGGGGGCTCAGTTCCGGACCGACTTCCCGGAGCGAAATGACGAAGAGTGGCTCAAACACATCGACATCTCGGTCGACGGGGGTGGCCCGCCAAACGTCACCTATTCGCCGGTGACGATTACGCGCTGGCAGCCTGAGGAAAGGAAGTACTAGCCCGTGCCGCAGTTCACGCTGAAGATCCGCCGCTACGACCCCCAGTCAGGCGAGGCCCCCTACTGGGAGGAGCACACGGTGGAGATGGAGCCCAAGCAGTCGGTGCTCGACGCGCTTCTCCTGGTCAAGGATGAGGAGGACGGGTCGATCGGGATCCGCTGCTCCTGCCAGCAGGCGATCTGCGGCTCCTGCGGCGTACGAATGAACGGCAAGCCCGGGCTGGCCTGCAACACCCACCTCGACGAGGCGGCCGCCCGGGGGCACGGAATCGGGTGGAACCCCCCGGACGAGGGCCAGGCGGCACCCGTGATCACGGTCGAGCCGATGGGCAACATGCCCGTGATCCGCGACCTGATCGTCGACATGGACGCGGTGCACTGGAAGAAGATCCAGCGCGTCACGCCCTGGCTCATCAACAAGGAGCCGGTCCCCGAGCGCGAATACATCGTCCCCCACGAGAACATGGTCGACGTCACCCAGACGATGGCCTGCATCCAGTGCGGCGCCTGCGTGTCGGACTGCCTCTCGATGGAGGTCGACCCCCTGTTCGTCGGCCCCGCGGCCTCAGCCAAGGCCTACCGGTTCGTCGGGGATCCGCGTGACGCCCAGCCACTCGAGCGGCTCAACGACCTGGCCCAGGATCCGCACGGCATCTACGACTGCACCCACTGCTTCAACT
This sequence comes from Solirubrobacteraceae bacterium, assembly GCA_035308915.1. Lineage (GTDB taxonomy): Bacteria > Actinomycetota > Thermoleophilia > Solirubrobacterales > Solirubrobacteraceae > Palsa-465. The sequence goes on along the minus strand of DATGFT010000170.1, from coordinate 1,843 downwards.
GCATCGATGCTTGCCCGAAGGGCGTCGACCCGATGAGCCAGATCATGCGCCTGCGCCGCAAGGCCGCCGACGACTACGAGATCGAGGACCGCAACAACGGCTCCCGTCACGAGCACGCGTTCGTCAAGAACATTCGCCGCAACGGGCTGCTGCATGAGCCCGACCTGCTGGCTGACTCGTTCGGCGGAAAGTTCAACCCGCGCGCGATCCCCGAACTCCTGAGCGGACTCCCGACCATGGCCGCGGCGGTGGCCAGGCGCAAGGTCTCGCCGACCCTACCGCTCGTCCATCCCCACAAGGCTCCGCCCGGGGTCAGAGACATCTACGAGACGGTCGAGGGCCGCAAGGAGCGGATCGAGCTCAATCTCTACGTCACGGGTTACGAGGACGCGCCGGAGGACGAGGGCGGAGACGACAAGCAGACCGCGGGCGCCGGCGGGGAGCAGGGCCAGCCGGAGGCCGAGGGCGCCGCGGGGCGCGAACCCGCGGGCGAGGCGTCAGCGCCCGAGACTGAGACTGGCGATTCGGGTGGGTCGACAGCCGAGAGCGAGGAGAACGCATGAGAGTCGCCTACTGGCCGGGCTGCGTGAGCCGCGGCTTCACTCCGGAGCTCCACGGCTCGATGGCCAAGGTGGCGCCGCTGCTCGACATCGAGCTGATCGAGCTCGACCGGGCGAACTGCTGCGGTGCCGGAGTGATCGCCGAGCACAACCAGGAGCTCGCGGACACGCTGAACGCCCGGACCTTCGCGCTGGCCCAGCAGACCGACGGCGAGCTGATGATGAACATCTGCTCGACCTGCCAGGGCGCCCAATCCGAATGCCAGGAGCGCCTGGACGCCAACACCGAGTACCGCGAGCAGGTCAACGCCAACCTGAAGGACCAGGGACTCCGCTATGAGAAGGGGCTGACCAACAAGAACTTCCTCTGGCTCCTGGTCGAGGACATCGGGCTCGACGAGCTGCGCGCCCGCGTCAAGCGACCGCTTACCGACCTCAAGGTCGGACCGTTCTACGGGTGCTACATCGTCCGCCCGGTCAACCGGCTCGGGATCGACGAGGAGCACCCGCGCGACCGCTACCTCCATCGGGTGATCGAGGCCCTGGGCGGCACCGTGATCAACTACGCGGGCGTCTACAAGTGCTGCGGCTTCCCGATCATCACGATGAACAAGGAGGCGTCGCTGACCCAAGCCGGCCGCCACCTCGGCGATGCCATCGACGCTGAGGCCGACTGCCTCGTCGTCCCCTGCCCCCTCTGCCACCTGAACCTCGACCTCCAACAGCCCATGGCGGCCCGGACCGTGGGCCGCGAGCTGGGGCTTCCGGTGCTCCACCTCCCCCAGCTCGTCGGGCTCGCGCTCGGCCTCTCGCCGCAGGAGCTCGGGATGGCCAAGCACGTCGTCAAGCCGACCTCGGTGATCGACTGGACGACGTCGGTGGTCGCGGCGGCGTAGCCCCTTGCCGGGGCTCCTGGGGCGGCTGTGGCGAGCGGGTGCTCGCCGCACCCAGGTCATCACCGCCCCGGATCGGTCAGACCAGGCGGGTCGAGGAGCGGAGACCGACGAGATCAGCCGCCGCCTCGAGGAAGCACGGCAGCGGCTCCGTCAAGCGATCCCCCCGGCGGAGCAGGGGGGCGGTGCGGAGGGCGGGGGCGGTGCGGAGGGCGGGGGCGGTGCGGAGGCGGGCGGCCTCTGAGCAGGGGCTTCGGGGAGGGCGCTTCGGCCGTGGGGCGCGCGTTCACGGCGCAGGGGCGGCGGAAGGCGGCTCGGATGAGGCTCGGATGAGGCAAAGTCGTTACCGGGCGAGGCAGTTTCGTTGCGTTCTCGCGCCGAACGAGCGGA
>DATGFT010000169.1:0-4078 GCA_035308915.1 Solirubrobacteraceae bacterium | reverse complement strand
CGCCTGGCCGCGATGCTGCGTCGGCAGATCGCCGAGGGCACCCTCGCGCCCGGGATGCCGACGCCGTCCATCACCACCCTGAGCCAGGAGTACGGGCACGCCCGGCAGACCTGTGCCAAGGCGCTGCGCATCCTGGAAGACGAGGGCCTGCTGCGGCGCATCCCCGGTCTCGGCTACTACGTCACAGGAAAGGCCGCCCAGCCCAGCTCCTGACCCGCGCCCCAGCGCGGGCCGCGGGCGGCGCGACGGACCCGTCCCCCGTCGACGTGCACGCGACCGGGTGGCCCCCTATACCCGCTCCATGCTCGCCACGCACTCGACGTGGTGGGTCATCGGGAACGCGTCGAACGCGCGCAGGCCGCGCAGCGCCCAGCCGCGCGCGGTGAGTAGCCCGATGTCTCGGGCCATGGTCGCCGGGTCGCACGACACGTACGCGAATCGGACGGCGCCGTTCTCCGGCGCGCCGAGGTGTTCGACGACCTCCCGGGCCAGCCCTGACCTCGGCGGGTCGGCCACCACGAGCCGGGCCGCCGGGAGCGCGCCCCGTTCACCTCCCGGGCGCAGCAACTCGGCCACGTCGCCGCGGTGCACCCGCGCCCAGGGCCACTCGCGCAGGTTGTGCCGCGCGTCCCGGACGGCCGCCTGGTCGGCCTCCACGCCAATCACGGTCCCGCCCGGTCCGACGGCCCGGGCCAGCACGCCGGCGAACAGGCCCGCGCCGCAGTACAAGTCGAGCGCCACGTCGCCGGGCTGGGGATCTAGCCAGGCGGTGACCGCGCCGACCAAGGCGTCAGGCGCGCCGGGATGCACCTGCCAGAACCCTCCCGCGCTGACCCGCCAGTCACGTCCAGCCGCGTGCTGGCTGAGGTAGGCCCGTCCGCGCAGCGGGGTCAGGCCGCGCCCGGAGCGTCGCAGGACCGAATCGGCGCCGATGGACGCCTCCTCGCCGCCACCCCTGCCCTTACCCGAGATTATGACGGCCCGCTCCCCCGACCCGGTCGCGACGACGGCCTCGACGGAGGCCGCGCCCTCCCATCGCCGGCCGGTGAGCCCGAGCTCGGTGATCGCCGGATGGGCGATCAGGCACCGGCCGATATCGATCACCTCGTGCGAGCGGTGCGCCCGCAGTCCGGCCACGCCGTCCTCGCGCACGGTGAACTGGACGCGCGTCCGCCAGCCGAGGCCCGCGCCAGGCTCGGCGTCCGCGTCGCCGGGCAGCGGCTCGACGGTCACCTCGGTGTCGAGGCCAGCCAGCCGACGCAGCTGCTGGCGGACTACGGCGGCCTTGAGCGATCGCTGAGCGGCCAGGGTGGCGTGCTGCCAGTCGCAGCCGCCGCACCCGCTGGGGCGAGCGTGCGGGCAGGGCGGCTCGACCCGATCGGGTGACGCGCCCAGGATCTCCACCGCCTCGGCCCTGGCCAGGCGCGCCGTGACGTCGGTGATTCGCGCGAGGACGCGCTCGCCGGGCAGCGCGTGCCTGACGAAGATGACCGGCCCGTCTTCCGGCCGGGCGACGCACCAGCCGCCGTGTGCCACATCTCCGGCGGTCACCTCGACGACCTGACCGGTCAGGTAACTCATGAGGATGGATTCTGGCATCTGCAGGGCATAGCTTTGGCGAGGCACCCCTATCGGGGCCCCGCTCATCGTGGAGGAACGGTAGTGCAGCACATCGTGATCATGGGCTGCGGGCGAGTCGGGTCGACCCTCGCCCACATCCTGGAGGACCGGGGCAACAGCGTCGCGATCATCGACAAGGAGCCGGAGGCCTTCCGCAAGCTCCGGTCGGGTTTCAAGGGTGAGCGCATCACGGGTATCGGCTTCGACCGGGCGGTGCTCATCCAGGCCGGCATCGAGCGCGCGTATGCCTTCGCGGCGGTGAGCAGCGGTGACAACTCCAACATCATCGCGGCCAGGGTGGTCAGGGAGACCTTCGGGATCGAACGGGTGGCGGCCAGGATCTACGACTCACGCCGGGCCGAGGTTTACGAGCGGCTCGGCATCCCATCGGTGGCCACGGTGCGGTGGACCGCCGATCAGGTGATGCGCAAGCTGCTGCCGGAAGGCAGCGAGCCGCTCTGGCGCGATCCCACAGGAAAGATCGTGCTGGCCGAGCTCTCGTTCTCGCCGGCCTGGATCGGCGAGCAGGTCAAGACCGTCGAGGGCCGCACGCTGACCAGGATCGCCTTCATCGACCGGCTCGGCCAGGCGTTCGTGCCCGACGCGGGCACCGTCTTGCAGGAAGGGGACGTGATTCACGTGATCGCTAAGGCGAGCGATCTCGACCGGATTGCCTACGTCTTCACCGGCCCGGGGGGCGAGCGCTGATGCGCGTCGCGATTGCGGGAGCCGGGGCGGTCGGCCGCTCCATCGCCAGCGAGCTGCTCGAGAACGGGCACGAGGTCCTGCTCATCGACAACGACCCCAAGGCGATTGCGGTGGAGGCCGTACCGCGCGCCGAATGGCTGCTCGCCGACGCGTGCGAGATCAGCTCCCTCGACGACGCCGCGCTGTACCGGTGCAACGTGGTGCTGGCGGTCACCGGCGACGACAAAGTGAACCTGGTCGTGGCGCTGCTCGCCAAGACCGAGTACGGGGTACCGCGGGTCGTGGCCAGGGTCAATGACCCGAGCAACGAGTGGCTCTACAACGAGTCGTGGGGCGTCGACGTCGCCGTCTCGACCCCGAGGCTCCTGTCGGCACTGGTGGAGGAGGCAGTCAGCGTCGGGGACCTCGTACGCCTGATGACCTTCGGGCGCAGCGAAGCCAGCCTGGTCGAGCTGACTATGCCGGCCGGGGCCCCGCTCGTCGGCGAGCGCGTCGGCGGGATCGAGTGGCCCGCGGACACGGCGCTCGTGGCGATCCTGCGCGAGGGCCGGGTTCTGGTCCCGCATCCCGATGACCCGCTCCAGGCGGGCGACGAGATGTTCTTCGTGACCAGCGAGGACGTGGAGGACGAACTGGCGCGCCTGCTGAGCGCTAACGAGTCTCGGTAAACTCCGGGCCGCGATCGAAGGGGTTCAGGTCCGTCCGGAACCTGTTTGCCTCCCCCTCCTGCTCCATCTGTGCCTCGAGGGCCTGACGCACCTCGGGGGGCAGCCGCAGCTCCAGGATGTCCCGTGGCGGCACCGGATGCTCGCCGCGCACGACCACCATGTCCCTGAGCACGGCTTCGAGTAGCACGGCCTCCCCGCCACCGGCGGCGGCCGGGCCCTGGAACATGGCGCGGACGAACCAGCGCGGGCCGTCAATGCCGACAAACCGGACCCGCCGCAGGCCCAACTCCGGGCGGTTGGGTTCCGTGGGTACGTCAGCGATCAGCTCGGCTCCGAATGACCCGGGCACCTCTTCGCTCTGCCCGCCCGCGCCGGTCACGTCGGCGGCGATCTCGCCCCGGATGTCGTCCCACAGGGCGCCCCGCCGCGCGGCGGCGAACGCCTGGACCAGCATCTCGTTCTCGCCGTCCTTGATCAGGACCCAGGCGCCCTGCTGCTCGGCCATGATGAGCTGGATCTCGTAGTCCTCGCTCCGGGGGACGAGGAGGCTGCCAAGGTCTACGCGGTCCAGGTCGGGATGCGCCTCCTCGGCGTCCCACGGGCCGCCCCCGGCGCGCAGCGGTCCGGAGGGACGCGCTGGAGCTTCCTGCTCCTCGCCGAACGACTCGTCGTCGGAGTACTCATCCACCTCGGGTGGCTCTGCGTCCGCTGAACGACGCCGACGAAACACTTCACACGCTCCTGTATTACCTAAGCTCAGGGTATCTCTTGGTGCCCGCCGGTCGAGCCGAAGCCGCCGTCGCCGCGCACCGAGCCAGGCAGCACCTCTACCTCGTGGAACACCGCTCGCTCCACGCGCTGGATGACCAGCTGCGCGATCCGGTCGCCCCGCTTGAAGCTGATTGGGTGCTCCAGATCCGTGTTCAGCAGGGTCACCTTGATCTCACCGCGGTAGCCCGCGTCGACGGTGCCTGGCGCGTTCACCAGTGTCACGCCGTACTTCGCGGCCAGCCCGGAACGCGGGTGCACGAACGCGGCGTACCCGTCCGGCAGCGCGATAGCCAGCCCGGTGCTGACCAGCG
>DATGFT010000168.1:0-17139 GCA_035308915.1 Solirubrobacteraceae bacterium | reverse complement strand
GGGCCGTGTCTCAGTCCCAGTGTGGCTGATCGTCCTCTCAGACCAGCTACCCATCGTCGCCTTGGTGAGCCGTTACCTCACCAACAAGCTAATGGGCCGCGGGCCCATCCCGATGCGGAGGCCGAAGCTTCCTTTCCCCAGAGGCCTTGTGGCCAGAGGGCACATTCGGTATTAGCCCGAGTTTCCTCGGGTTGTCCCAATCATCGGGGCAGGTTACCCACGTGTTACTCACCCGTTCGCGGCTTTGCCCCAGGCCGAAGCCTGGTTCGTCGCTCCACTTGCATGTGTTAAGCACGCCGCCAGCGTTCGTCCTGAGCCAGGATCAAACTCTCCGTGAAGAACTGCGTGGGCGGATTGCTGGGCAACCCGCCAGAACGGGCCGCAAGCGACCCGCTTCACAAAGAGTCGTCAGCGCTCAATCTGGCACCGCCCTAAGGCAAGCGGCGGCGGAGGAGCTCTCGTACACCGAGAGCCCCGGAGCGCATGACGGGGTTGTTCTTGGCACCGCCGAACGATCGGCCCTCACGGATACGGGTACCCGTGGCGAGAGCCGGCGTGCGACGGCGTTCGAACCTGGACACACCGTCTCGACCGAGGGGTCGGTCGAGGGTGCGCATGCTGTTGAGTTTTCAAAGACCGTCGCACCTCTCCAGGAAGGTGCATCCTTCCGGCAGGCGCGTCTGGGAACCCTCAGGCCCCAGAGCGGACCGACGAGTATAGCGCCAGAACCCCGCCGTGACCGAGGCACCGGAGAAACTCCGAACCGCGGGCAAACTGCCTGCAACGGCGATTCTAGGAGGTGATCTGGACCGTGACCGTGCGCTGTCGCGGCCGATCGTCGAAGTCGATTAGGACAATCTGCTGCCAGGTGCCGAGAGCCAGGGCGCCGTCGATCAGGGGGATCGACTCGGATGGCCCGATGACCGCCGCTCGGAGGTGGGCGTGGGCGTTGGTGTCGTGGCCCAGGCGGTTGTGCTTGTACTCGCCCTGGGCCGGGATCAGGCGCTCGAGCAGGGCCTGAAGGTCGCTGACTCCCCCCGGCTCGAACTCCATCGTCGTCACCGCGACCGTGGAGCCCGTCGCGAACACGGTGACCAGGCCACGGTCGACCTCGGAGGTGCGGACGATGCTCCGCACGCCCTCGGTGAGGTCGACGACCTCGCCGTTGCCTGGCGTCTCCATCCGAAGTAAGCCGCCGTGGACCGCCAATTTCACTCCCTCCCGATCATGTGACCCGTACGCGCACGAAGCGGCGCCTGCCCATCTGAAGCACCTTGCCATCTACCTCTGAGGCGGGAAGGTCGACGGTTCTGTTCTCGACGGGCCTACCGTCGAGTCTTACTCCACCCTGCGCGATCGTTCTGCGGGCCTCGGAGGTCGACACCCCGAAGGCGGCGGAAAGGACGGCCGGCAGATGCACGGTCTCTCCGCCCTCCCAGGTGATGTCCGGCACCTCCTCGGGTGCTTCGTGGCGTACGAACTGGCGATCGAAGGCCGCCTCGGCGGTCGCGGCCGCCTCCTCGCCGTGAAAGCGCGCCACGAGCCGACGCGCGAGTTCACGCTTGGCGTCCCGCGGAGCGAGATCGGCGGGAGGCTCGCTTCCCAAGAGCAGCTCGAACCAGAGCGGAATTGACTCGTCGGGAATGCTCATGGTCTTGCCGTACATCTCAGCCGGCGGGTCGGTGACGCCGATGTAGTTGTCGAACGATTTCGACATCTTGCGCGTGCCGTCGGTTCCGGTGAGCAGGGGCATGGTCATGATCAGCTGCTCAGGCTGGCCGAAGTGGCGCTGGATGTCGCGGCCGAGCAGGAGGTTGAACTTCTGGTCGGTCCCCCCCAGCTCGACGTCGGCCCGGACCGCGACCGAGTCATATCCCTGCAGCAGCGGGTAGAGCAGCTCGAGCACGGAAATCGGCTCCCGGGCCGAGAATCGTTTGGCGAAATCGTCGCGCTCGAGCAGTTGCGCCACCGTCACCGTGCGCGCGAGCGCGAACAGCTCGTCCATCGGCATGTCGAGCCATTCGCTGTTGAACCGCACCTCGAGGCGCTCGGAATCGAGCACGGTCAGGGCCTGGTCCTGAAAGGTCTGAGCGTTGGCCTCGATCTGAGCCGGGTCGAGGACCGGGCGAGTGCTCGAGCGCCCACTCGGGTCGCCGACCCGGGCCGTGTAGTCGCCGACGATCAACACCACCACGTGCCCCAGGTCCTGGAACTCACGGAGCTTCTGCAGGACCACGGTGAAGCCGATATGGATGTCCGGGGCGGTGGGATCGATGCCCAGCTTCACGCGCAGCGGCCGATCCCTGGCCAGGCGTCGCGGGAGCTCGCCTTCAGGCAGGCAATCGACCGTGTTCCGGGTGAGCCACGCCGCCGCCTCAGCGGGATCGCCACGCTTCCCGGCGAGGCCAGGATCGGCGCGGTCCGCAGCCGGGGCGGAATCGGAGCGGGGGTCGCCACTTGACAAGACGGCCCGAAATATGGCGGATCTGGCGGCGCCGGCGGACCTGGGACATCAGCCGTTCCGACCGCGGCCGATTGGTAGACTGCCGCCGTCCAGGGAATCGTTGCCGTCCGGTTCCATGGCATATGGCGGCTACCAGGTACGCGGGTGGCGTGTAGCCGCGCCCCTCCGATCGCATGAGCGACGACACGAGAAATCAGATTCGGCATGCGCGTATGGCTTACGGGGCGGCTGCTCGACCGAGCGGCGGCGTCCGGGCCACAGGACCCGCCGCGGGAGTCCGGGCCGCGGTCGCGACCCCCGCCCCGCCCCCGCTGAGAGAGGTCCCACCGCCCCCGGGTGACGGCGCCCCCCCCTCACGGCGGCCGCCGCGTCGCGGTGGCTGGCGCCGACGGCGCTGGCGCGACGGCGACGGATCGGATGGCGGCCCTTCGCGCCCCCGGGTGCGAAAGCTCCGGCTGTTCCTGATCCTGCTCGGGCTGCTGATCCTCGCCGTGCTCTCGACGGTGTTCGGGATGATGATGGCGGTCGCATCTGACATTCCGCTGATCGAGAACCAGTACGAGTACTCGAACCCCAACCGCCACAACTCATACCTGTACGACGATCACTGGCGACCGATCGGAATCTTCGCGGCGCCCAACCCGGAGGTGATCGACTCCTGGAAACGGATCTCGCCGGCCGTCATTCGAGCCGTCATCGCGGTCGAGGACAAGCGTTACTGGTCCTCGCCGGGGGTGGATCTGAAGGGCATCGCGCGGGCGCTCGTATCCGACATCAGCGGGGGTCCCACCCAGGGCGCCTCCACGATCACCGAGCAGTTCGTCAAGAACGCTCTTCAGCAGCAGGGCAACCGCACGATCTTCGAGAAGCTCCGCGAGGCGGCTCTGGCCTTCCACCTCACTCAGAAGTGGAAGCGAACCCGGATCCTCACCGAGTATCTGAACTCGGTGTACTTCGGCAATGGCGCCTACGGGATCGAGTCGGCGGCGCGGGTCTATTTCGGCAAGCAGCTCGGATTCGACCCCAACGCCCCGGCCGATGGCGGCACCTCGCGCTGCGGCGACGTCACCAACCGCCTCCCCTCGTGCGCCTCGAAGCTTGTCTATTACCAGGCCGCGCTGCTGGCCGGGATCATCGCCGATCCCAGCGCCTACGACCCGATCGCCAACCCCACCCAGGCACGTGAGCGGCGCAACCTCGTCCTCAAGGACATGCGCCAGCAGGGGTACATCAGCCGCGTTCAGTACGAAATCGGGATCGCCAAACCGGTACCGGGACCGAACGACCTCCAGCCCCCGACCGAGCCCGAGGCGGCGCCCTACTTCACCAGCTGGCTGAGGCCGCAGATCCTGTCGGCGATGGGGGTGCGTCCCGGCGAGACCGCCCAGCAACAGGCGGCGGCCGAGTACCGCGCCTACTACGGCGGCCTCAAGATCCGCACCACACTTGACCTCGAGCTGCAGCGAGCGGCCGATCAGGCGATCGCCGCCGAGCTGCCGTCGGGCTCGAGCTACCCCGAGGCCTCGCTGGTGGCGATCGACAACCGGACCGGCGAGGTGCGGGCGATGGTCGGCGGGCCCGTGCTCAGCACCTCCTCAGGTCAGTACTACGAGGACTACCAGCACCACCCGTTCAATCTCGCAACCGAGGCCGAGCGCCAGCCCGGCTCATCGTTTAAGCCGTTCACGCTGGCCGTCGCCCTTGAGCACGGCTTCGGGCCAAGCTCGCTCTTCACCTCGGCACCGCTCGACATCGTCGTCCCCCACACCGGCGGCAAGGAGATCTTCCACGTTCACAACTTCGCGAACGCCTATTCGGGCGTGATCACACTCCAGGGGGCCACCGATGTGTCCGACAACTCGGTCTTCGAGCGCCTGGGCTGGTACGGCCTGGGTCCCGTCAAGGGCACTCATGAGGTGAGCAAGCTCGCCCACGCGATGGGGATACAGACCCCGATCTCGACCAACCCGGCGATGATCCTGGGCGGACTCACGATCGGAGTGAACCCGCTCGAGATGGCGCACGCCTACGAGACGTTCGCGACCGGCGGCCGCCGCGTCTACAACGCCAGACTGGGCAGCGGCGACGAGGGGCCGACGGGGATCGCGGAGATCCAATACGGCCACACGGACATCAAGGATATTCCCCAGTACCGACGCGTGATGCCCGCGGCGGTGGCCCAGGAGGTGCACAGCATGCTGACCGGCGTGGTCACCTCGGGCACCGGCACCGCGGCGGCCATCTCGGGTGTCGACGTGGTCGGCAAGACCGGCACCACCACCAACTACGCCGACGCGTGGTTCATCGGCTGGACGCCTCAGCTGACCACGGCGGTGTGGGTCGGATTCCCGGAGAAGCTCGTGCCGATGACCACCCTGTTCAACGGGGGTCCGGTCGAGGGGGGCACGTATCCCGCCATCATCTGGCACGCCTTCATGGCACAGGCCCTCCAGATCCTGGCCAGCGAGCAACCCGCGGGCAAGTCAACTGGAACCACGGGCCCCACAGCGACCGCGCTCCCGAGCACGACCACCTCGAGCGCCGCCGCCGGCGCCGTTACGACACCCACCGCCACCACCACCCCGCCCAAGAGCACCGCTCCGCCCGCCGCCGGCGGCGGCAATACCGGAGGTGGGACCGGCGCCGCCGGCACCCAGGGCGGCGGCACCGGGAACGCGACCGCCCCGGCCACGGGCACGGGTACGGGAACCGGGACCGGAGCGGGCACGGGCGCGGGCACCGGAGGCGGTGGCGGCTCGGGAACCGCCGGCGGCTCAGGGTCTGGCTCGGGCGGCGCCGGAATCGGCGGTCAGTGAGCCGTCCGATCGCGCCCCGAGCGAGCTAGACGGCGACCTGGACCGGTCGGGAGAGAAAGCGGCTTCCGGTGGCGCAGAACCGCCACGGGAGCTCAACCGCCTTGCTGATCCCGATCCGGGTGTCGGCCGAGACCTCGACGCCCCGCCAGGCGCGAGGCCGCGGCGTGATCCGGACCGGTCCGTGCGTTAGGTCGCCGCCGTTGTGGACAAGCTCGATCCCCAGCGCTTCGGTCAGCTTCCCCGGCCCCGAACACAGGTTGCGGATCTGCTCGACACCGCGTCGAGCGCGCATCGACTCGAGGCCCCGCACCGGCTCCAGGGCGCGGATCAGCACGGCAGCGCCCATGCCCTCGGGTTCACACACCGCGTTCAGGAGGGCGTGGATCCCGTAGGAGCGGTAGACGTAGGCCCTGCCTGGAGGCCCGAACAGGGTAGCCGTGCGTCCGGTCAGACCGACAAACGCGTGGCAGGCCGGCTCGGAGTCGTGGTAGGCCTCGGTCTCGACGATGACCCCCGCGCAGCCGGCGTGCTCCACCACGCAGCCGACGAGATCGCGCGCCACCTCGAGCACCGGACGCGCATAGAAGCCAGGTCTCACTGGAGCGCGCGCTGGGCCCGCTCGAGCTGCTCTGAGACGCGTTCGAGGCTCGTGCCGCCCTCCGACACCTTGCCCTCGAGCCACGCGCGATCCCGCAGCAGGGCGTAGAACTCCTCGTCGAGGCGATCCGAGACTTCGGCGAGCTCCCCCGGTGTCAGCTCCGACAGCGTCCTGCCCTGATCGAGCGCCCTGCGCACAAGCCCGGCGACGATCCCGTGGGCTTGGCGGAACGGCACCCCGCGTCGCACGAGCAGATCCGCGACATCGGTGGCCGCGAGCAGCTCGTCGGAGGCCGCCGCCTCCATTCGCGCTCGATGAAAGCTCATCGTGGCGACCATTCCCCTCGCCGCCGTGAGGCACAGCTCGAGCGTGTCCGCGGCGTCGAACAGGTGCTCCTTGTCCTCCTGCATGTCCTTGTTGTAGGTCAGCGGCAGGCCGTGCATGACGCCGTGAAGCGCGACGAGGTGCCCGGCGAGCCGCGGCGCCTTGGCGCGTAGCAGCTCGGCCGCGTCCGGATTCTTCTTCTGGGGCATGATCGAGGACCCGGAGCTCCAGGCATCCGATAGCTCGGCGAAGCCGAATTCCTCGCTGGACCAGAGGACGAGCTCGGCCCCAAGCCGCGAGAGGTGCGTGGCGCACGTGGCCGCGGCAGCCAGGTAGTCGAGCACGAAGTCGCGGTTGGACACGGCATCGATCGAGTTCTGGGCCACGGCGCCGAACCCGAGCTCCCGGGCGACGATCTCTCGATCGGTGTCAAAGTTCACCCCCGCCAGCGCACCCGACCCGAGCGGCAGCTCCTCAGCGGCGTCCCGGACCGCAGCGAAGCGGGCCCGATCGCGGATCAGCATCCACACGTAGGCCAGCAGATGGTGGCTCAGATAGACGGGTTGAGCGCGCTGGAGATGGGTGTAGCCGGGCAGCGGCCAGTCGAGGTGCTCGCGGGCGCGCGTGATGAGTGTCTGGGCCAGATCACGGATGGCCTCGGACGCCGCCGCCGCGTGATCGCGGACGAACATCGCCACGTCGGTCGCCACCTGGTCGTTGCGCGAGCGTGCGGTATGGAGCTTGCCGCCGACCGCTCCCACGAGCTCGGTGAGCCGTCGCTCGATCGCCATGTGGATGTCCTCGTCACCGTCGGCGAACCGAAATCCGCCGTCCCGAAGCTCGTCCGCGACCTGGTCCAGGCCTCGGTGCAGCGCCTCGGCCTCGGCCGCGGCGATGATCCCTTGCTGGGCCAGCATCTTCACGTGGGCGCGTGACTGCGCGACGTCATACTGGCCCAGCCTCACGTCGAAGGGGAGCGAATCGTTCAGCGCCCTGAAGGCGGGATCAGGCGGGTCGGCGAAGCGCGACACGGCGGGGATGGTACGAAGGCGTCGGCGGTGAGATGGCCCGCGCCGCGGCCTAGGTGTAGGTGTCCGATGGCAAACCGGCGAGGGCGGCGCTCCGCTCCCACAACTCACGCGCCAGCGCATCGTCCCGGGCCTGTCGGCTCGGGACCGCCACCTTCTCATCCTCGAGGTACTCGCCGTCCAGCTCGGCGGCCGCCTCGGAAAGAGCCAGCCACACCAGGGAGCGAGCTCCCCGCTCCGGCGAGCGGAAGAAGGGGGCGCCGACCGTCGTCAGCAGCTTCCAGATTCCGTTCTCGTTCTTGCCGAAACCGGTCCGGACGACGCCCGGATGAAAGCAGTTGGCCCGGAGCTCGGGTGCCCGTCGCGCCAGCTCACGCGTGAACAGGATGTTGCACAGCTTGGTGGTGCCGTACACGCGCATCGCCGAGTAGGACCGCTCGGATTGCAGGTCCTCGAGGCTAAGACGACCTGACCTGTGGGCGTCGGAGGCGGTCGTGATCACATGACCGCCCGCCAGGCGGTCGCGCAGGAGGTTGGTGAGCAGAAACGGCGCCAGATGGTTGAGCGCGAAGGTCCGCTCCAGTCCCTCGCTCGTCTCCTGGCGCGAGGCAAACAGTGCGCCTGCGTTGTTGGCCAGGACGTCGATCTGCGGGTAGCGCTCAGCGAGCACGCCCGCGAGCTCTCGCACCTCGGACATCAGCGTGAGGTCGGCGATGTGCTGGTGGACCGCTCCGTCTCCGGCGGCCGCCGCCGCGCGTGCCGTCGCGTCGAGACGCTCAGGATCACGACCCACGAGGGCAACCTCAGCTCCGGCGCCGGCAAGCTGAACCGCCGCGGCGTGGCCGATGCCGCGGGTGGCGCCTGTGATCACGACGAGAGCCACGAGGCGGATTTTGCCGCGCCGGCGATCCGGAGGTAAGAACCCTCGCGCCGCGGTCACTACGTGGCTGCGGCCTGGCTGGGCGGAATCATCGTCGATCTGCTGAGCTACTCCGCACACCCCCAAACCGCTGGCCGTCCGCTACCGTCGGCCACCGCACGCGTGACCGAGACGACGATCACCCGCGACGGGCGGACTCTTGCCTTCTGCCAGTGGGGCGAGCCGAGCGGCTCGCCTGTCTTCTCGCTGCACGGCACGCCGGGTTCGCGACTCGGCCGACACCCCGACGAGAACGTCTACCGGGTGGCCGGGGTGCGTGCCATCACCTATGACCGCCCCGGTTACGGCGCCTCCACCCGCCACGCCGGGCGCCGCGTCGCCGATGCGGCCGCCGACGTGGCGGCCATTGCCGACGCGCTGGGCGTGGGCCGATTCTCGGTCTTCGGCGGCTCCGGTGGCGCCCCCCATGCGCTGGCCTGTGGAGCCCTGCTCAGCGACCGGGTGATCAGATGCGCGAGTGTCGTCGGCCCGGCTCCCTTCGGCCAGGACGGCCTCGGCCCCGAGGACTGGTTCACAGGGATGGTGGAAGGCAACGTCAAGGAGTTCGGATGGGCTCTGGAGGGAGAGGAAACCCTCCGGCGCGAGATGGAGCCGATGGCGCAAGAGCTCCTGGCCAGTGTGCATTCGGACTCCGCGGACGCGCTGGGGGCGGACTACAAGCTCTCTGACCAGGACGCCGAGGTGGCGCACCGAGCCGACATCCGCGAGATGCTCGCGACCAGTTGGCAGGAGGGCATCGGCCGCTCGATCGACGGGATCGTCGACGACGACCTGGCCTTCACTCAGCCATGGGGCTTTGCCCCCGGCGCCATCGCGGTTCCGACCGCGGTCTGGTACGGGCCACATGACACGCTCGTGCCGGCCGGCCACGGCGAATGGCTTTCGCGGACGATCCCGAACGCCACGGCGGTGCAGCTCGACGGTGGCCATTTCGCGATCTATGACCAGATGCCGGACCTCCTCCGCTGGCTGACCGAATAGCCCGTCCGGGCTCGGATATCCGTCCACCCCGGCGGCGAGACACGTTTTCCCGGCTCGGTTCCGGGTAGCACAGCCAGCGGGAAGGATTGGACTCACCGAGCGGCCGCGGAGCGGGCGCTCCATCAAGGAGGTCAAATGGCACTCGGAACATCCCTGCTACTGATCGCCGTGGGGGCGGTGCTTCGCTTTGCGGTCACCGTTTCCACAAGCGGCTTCAACATTCACACCGTGGGCGTGATCCTCATGATCGTCGGCGGCGTCGGCTTCCTGCTCTCGCTGCTCTGGATGACCATGTGGGCCGATCGCGCTCGCGGCGGTTGGGGACGGCGGACGGCTTATGCCGATCGCGACGTGCCCCCGCCGGCTGAGCCGTACTAACCCAGTCGACTGAGGCCCGGCGGGGCGTCCCCGGCTGAGCACCCACCCTGGGTTTCAGCCGCTGAGGACCCCCGCCAGCGCCTCGGCCACTCGTGCGACCTGGCCCTCAGTCATGTCCGCGAAGAAGGGCAGGGCGAGCGAGCGAGCGGCCACGTCCTCGCACACCGGGAACTCACCGTCCCGGTGTCCGAATCGCTCCCGGTAATAGCTCATGAGATGAACAGCCGGGAAGTACGGCTTGCTCGGAATCCCGCGCTCGCGCAGCGAGCGGATGACCGAGTCGCGCTCGATGCGTCGCGGAAGCTGGACGACGAAGACAAACCAGCCGCGTCGGCGCCGCCCCTCGTCCGGGCAGGGCAGATCGAGCCCGTCGATTGCCGCCAGCGCCTGGCGATAGAGCGCGGCCACCCGCGCGCGGCCCGCGAGCATCGTCTCGAGGCGCTCGAGTTGGGCGATCCCCAGCGCACACCCGAGGTCCGAGAGGCGATAGTTGAATCCTAGGCGGTCGTGGTCAAGCCAGTCCATGTTCGGCGCCCGGCCCTGGTTTCGCTCCGAGTCCACCTGCCGCTTGATCTCGGCATCGGCCATCGTCAGCATCCCGCCTTCGCCGGTCGTCATCTGCTTGTTGGCGTAGAAGCCAAAGGCGGTGGGATGGCCGCGGCCACCTACCGGACGGCCGTCGTCGTAAACCGCCCCCAGGGCCTCGCAGGCGTCCTCGACGATCGGTAACCCGAGCCGCTCGAACGCGCTCATCTCGGCCGGGTAGCCGAAGATGTGCACCGGTAGCAGCGCCGCGGTACGGCTGCTCACCGCCGCCGCGGCGGCTTGCGGATCCAGGTTCAGGGTCATCGGATCGATATCGGCAAACACGGGCCGCGCGCGCTCGTAGAGCGCGACGTTGGCGCTGGCCACGAACGAGAACGGGCTCGTGAGGACTTCGTCGCCGTCGCTCACTCCGACCGCCCGCAGGCCCAGGTGCAACGCCGCGGTCCCGCTCGAGACGGCGCTGGCGAACCGGGCGCCCACGCGCTGGGCGAAGCCGAGCTCGAACTCCTCGAGCCGCGGCCCGAGAGAAAGCCGTCCCGAGCGCAGGACATCCAGAACGAGCTCCTCCTCGCGCTCCCCCAGCCAGGGGCGGGCGAGCGGGATCCCATCCGTGTCGGCGCCCCCGGCGGGAGCCTCGGTGTCGCTCACACGCCTGGCTCGGCGCCGGCCGGCGCGCCGGGTTGCCGGCGTCGAGAAACGGTCATTCCGTACTCGAGCGAATCGACCAATGCCTCCCACGAAGCCTCGATGATGTTCTCCGAGACTCCGATCGATCCCCAGACCTGCTCGGTGTCGGAGCTGTCGAGGAGGACCCGCGTGACCGCCCCGGTGCCCTTGCTCTCGTCGAGAATCCGCACCTTGAAGTTGACCAGGTCGATGGCCCGCAGGTGGGGATGAATCTCCACGAGCGCGTCACGCAGTGCCCGGTCCAGCGCGTTCACCGGGCCGTTGCCCTCGGCGGTGCGCACGTAGCGCTCACCGTCCACCCAGATCTTGATCGTCGCCTCCGTCTCGACCCGGCCGTCGGCCCGTTTCTCGACGATGGCCCGCCAGGACTCCAGGCGGAACAGCGGCTCGTATTCGCCCGTCTCCCGCCTCAGGAGGAGCTCGAACGAGCCATCGGCGGCCTCGAAGTGGTAGCCCCGATGCTCAAGCTGCTTGACCCGGTCGGTGACCCGAGCCGCGTCAGCATCTTCGAGCTCGATCCCGATCTCCCGTGCGCGGGCCTGCACCGTGCCCTTGCCGGACAGCTCCGAGATGAGCAGCTCACGCCGGTTGCCGACAAGCTCCGGATCCACATGCTCGAAGGTCGCGGGGTCGACGTTCACCCCCGCCACATGCATCCCGCCCTTGTGGGCAAAGGCGTTACGCCCGACGTAGGGCTGATCCGGATCGGGGGTGAAGTTGAGGAGCTCGTCCAGGAAATGGGCGGTCGCGGTCAGCGAGCGCAGCTGGCTGTCGGTCAGGCACTCGTGTCCGAGCTTCAGCTGTAGGTTGGGGATGATCGTGACCAGGTTGGCGTTGCCGCAACGCTCGCCGTAGCCATTCAGGGTCCCCTGGACGTGCGTGGCTCCAACCTGGACGGCGGCCAGCGTGTTGGCGACGCCACAGCCGGCGTCGTCGTGGCAGTGGATGCCCAGGCGCACCCCGC
Organism: Solirubrobacteraceae bacterium; assembly: GCA_035308915.1. GTDB lineage: Bacteria > Actinomycetota > Thermoleophilia > Solirubrobacterales > Solirubrobacteraceae > Palsa-465. Next base: position 5,413 of record DATGFT010000168.1, on the reverse strand, counting down.
CCGCGACCAGCTCGCTCGCGGCCACCCTCATCGCCGCGGCGATCTGGTCAGGCAGCGTCCCACCATTGGTGTCGCAACAGGTCACCGTGTCCGCCCCCGCATCGCTGGCCGCCTTCAGACACCGCAGGGCATAGGGAGCGTCGGCGGCGAAGGCGTCGAAGAAATGCTCGGCGTCATAGATCACCCGCTTGCCCTGCGCCACCAGGAAGGCCACCGAGTCGAAGATCATCCGGAGGTTCTCCTCGCGGTCCACCTTGACCACCTTCTCCAGGTGAAGGCCCCAGGTCTTGCCGACCAGCGTGCACACGGGGGCAAAGCAGTCGGCCAGCAAGCGGAGCCCCGGATCCTCCTCGGCGCGCCGGCCGCGGCGGCGAGTCATCCCGAACGCGGCCACGCTCGCCTGCTCGAGCCGCTCTCGCCCGAGGAGCTCGAAGAGCGCGAGCTCCTTGGGGTTGGAGCTCGGAAACCCGGCCTCGATCACGTCGATGCCGAGCTCGTCGAGACGGTGGGCGACGCGCAGCTTTTCCTCGGCCGAGAGCGACATCCCCTCCCCCTGCATCCCGTCGCGCAGGGTCGTGTCGTAGAGCTCGATCTCGCTCAAGGCGCCCCCCGGGCTGGGGTCACGCGGGTCCGGCTGCCGGGGCGCGATCGCCGGCAGGGAACTCGACCCGGTCAAGCCAGTCGCTGTAGCGAGGGTCTCGGCCATGCAGCGCGTCGTCGAACACGCGCTGAAGCTCGCGGGTGACGGGACCGGGCTCGCCGCGCCCGATGGGGTGGTCATCGACCTCGCGCACGGGGACCAGCTCGGCCGCCGTGCCGGACAGGAAGACCTCGTCGGCCAGGTAGAGCTCGGCGCGGGCGAGGTCACGCTCGAGCACCTCGTAGCCGAGGTCGCGGGCGATCTGGAGGACCGACTTGCGGCTGATCCCGTCGAGGATCCCGGCGGTCTGCGGCGGGGTGAGGATCGTCCCGTCACGCACGACGTAGATGTTCTCGCCGGTCCCCTCGCACACGAAGCCGCGTGAATCGAGCAGGATCGCCTCCTCGTAGCCCGCCTTGGCCGCCTCGATCTTGGCCAGCACGCTGTTCAGATACTGGCCTGACGCCTTGGCGTGGGGGATCAGCGCATCGTGCGGAATCCGCCGCCAGCTCGCGACCTTGGCCCGCACCCCGGCGCGCTTGCCCTCCTCGCCCAGATAGGCGCCCCATGGCCAGACCGCGATCGCCACCTCGACCTCGCAGTCCAGGGGGTAGAGCCCCATCTGCCCATAGCCGCGAAACACGATCGGCCGGATATAGCACTCCCGCAGCTCGTTGGCCACGATCAGCTCGTGGGTCGCGGTCCGCAGCTCCTCGAGGGTGAAGGGAATCGGCATGTAGTAGAGCTCGGCCGACTTGAACAGCCGCTCCAGGTGGTCACGGTGGCGGAAGATCCCGGTGCCCTCGCCCGTGTCGTACGCGCGCTCCCCCTCAAACACCCCGGTCCCGTAGTGCAGCCCGTGGGTCAGGACGTGGACCTTCGCCTCCTCCCAGGGGACGATCTCTCCGTTGTGCCAGATCAGCTCCGCCTGTTCCACGCCCGTCTCCTTAAAGATGCGATAGGACTGCCTGGGTGGCCTCGGCGGTGCTGGCTCGACCTCCGAGATCGGGCGTGCGCAGCCCCGCAGCCAGCGCCTTGTCGACGGCCGATTCTACCGCCGCCGCCTGCGCCTCCAGGCCGAACGCATGGCGCAGCATCAGTCCCGCCGAGAGGAACATGGCCAGCGGGTTGGCCGCCCCGGTGCCCGCGATATCGGGCGCCGATCCGTGCACGGGCTCGAACACACCGGGGCCCCCCTCCCCAAGCGACGCGCTCGGCAGCATGCCGATCGATCCCGTGAGCATCGCGGCCTCGTCGCTGAGGATGTCGCCGAACATGTTCTCGGTGAGCAGCACCTCGAAGTGGCGGGGGGCTGCGATCAGCCGCATGGCCGCGTTATCGACCAGCAGGTGCTCGAGCTCGATATTTGGAAACTCAGCAGCGTGGACGCTGCGCACCACCTCGCGCCAGAGCCGGCTCGTCTCGAGCACATTCGCCTTGTCGACGCTGGTAACCCGCGAGCGGGCAGCGCCGAAGGCGACGCGAGCAATGCGCTCGATCTCGGCCCGGGTGTAAAGGCAGTTGTCCGATGCCTCATCCGCGGTCCGCGTCTTGCGCCCGAAGTAGATCCCGCCCGTGAGCTCCCGGACGACGAGCAGGTCGGTGCGCTCGATCAGCTCCCGCTTGAGCGGGCTCGCGTCATACAGCGCCGGCAACGGCTTGACCGGCCTCAGGTTGGCGAACAGGCCGAGTCCCTTGCGAAGCCCCAGCAGCCCCTGTTCGGGACGCGGTTTGCCGGGGTCGGTCGTGTCCCATTTCGGGCCCCCGACCGCGGCCAAGAGGACCGCGTCGGCGCCTCGGCAGGCCGCCAGCGTCTCGTCGGTCAGCGCCACCCCGTGGGCGTCGATCGACGCCCCGCCGAACACATGCTCCTCGTACTCGAACTCACCTGGGCATACCGCGTCCAGGACCTGAACTGCCGGCGCCAGGATCTCAGGCCCGATCCCATCGCCGGGTAGCAGAACCACCTTGCGCGCCATAGGGCGCGCAAGGTAGCCGGTCGCTGCTGGCCGTGTCGGCCGCTAAGCGCGGCGCGCGGCTCGCTATCGGGAGGTTCGCCTCAGCCGGTCGACCTCAGCAGGTTGACCGAGGTGCCGAAGTTGACCAGCGGGTCACGCGTGCCTCCGCACGTCTGGTCCTTGCGGAATACCTTCAGGGCGCAGGGCGGATCCTGGATGTATCCCGAGGCGAACACGAAACCGGTCCCGGGCACGAATGTGGCCGCGCCGTAGTCACCCCACCGGGGCCGGGTCCCGTTTCCAGGGAAGCCCGGGAAGGGTTGGTATTCGGTGGCGCCATCCTGCGGGCCCTGCCCGAGATCGGCGACAAACGCCGTGTTGCCGACCAACCCCGGCGCGGTCGGGCTCAAGGTGCCATAGGCACTGCTCGGGAAGAAGCCTCCGTTGTCGGCACCGGTCGGGCCGCCATCGCCGGAGAGCGTGAATGACATCAGCGATTGGCTGGCGCCGTCCGTTGCCACCGACGGGAACAGGAGATCCTCATGCGCCGCCGAGACGTACCCCTGACTCGTGATCGTCAAAGGGTGGCGGCCCGTATTGAACGGGCTCGCGTTCAGCACCCAATAGGCGGCACCGGTGTGGACTTCGTTTCCGGTGGTGAACTGCTGGTTGACGAGCGTGGTCACGGCGAACCAGAGCTGACCACCCGCGTACGAGGCCTCGGTGGCCCCGTCTCCGTTGGTGGCCAGGCCATTCTCCGGACACGGCTGCTTCGGGGCCTGCTTGAACGTCTTGCAGAACGTCCCCAAATCCAGGAGTCCGGCTTTCTGGGGCGCCAGGCCGCACTCGGCACCCTGGCTGACGAGGCACGCCTGCCCATCGTCGGTGTAGGGCTGCACGCCCGTGAACAGCTGGCTGGCGAACTTGACCGAGCCGCAGGCCGAGCAGTTGGTGCTGGAGAGGTTGGATAGTCCGGTCCAATCGAAGACGGCGATCCGGTTGTCTCCGTTGCCGGTCAGGGTCGCGAACGCGTTGAAGTCGAGCGCGGCGACCATGAAGCCGGTCCCGCCATTCGAATTGTCGAATTGGCCCCCGGGTGAGGCGGCGGGGATCACCTGCGCCCAGCAATCCGTGCCGGCACCCGGGCCGCTCATGCAGTTGCCGTCGGGCGGCTGCATGGCGGGGTCGGTCCCCATGTTCTCGTGAACGAGGTTCGCTCCCGTCCCTGACTCGAGCGCGGTCTTGTCGATCGCGAACTCCTGAGCCCCGTTGAAGCTCAGGCAGTCGGCCGCGGGACACGTCGGATACGGCCCCTTGGCATCGAATTCGTCGTAGAAGAGCAGGAACGCGTCGCGCGTGGTTCCGATCTTGGCGAAGTCGTTGAGCAGGTTCCCGTGACCCGGATCGTTGGGGCTGAACGTGTTGGGATCGAGGAAGTACACGTTCCACGATGTGTTGACCGGGTTGTTGCCCGTGCTCACGGCGATGCCCTCCCGGCAGCTATCCGGGATGCCCGCGCTAAAGCAGCCCGTGAACGGGCCGCCGCTCGCCTCGCTGTTGGTGGACACGAACTCGGTGATGAACCAGTGCCCGCCGTTGGACGGGTCATACAGGCAGCTGACGTCGCCGCCGCTGCTCCAGCCGAGGTTGGTGAGGCCCATGAGCGTGTCGAGCGAGGTGATGGCGGATATGGGTTGCAGGCTCGAGTTGAACACCTGCACGTCCCCGATGTTGATCGTCTCCAGCACATCCCCGTTGCCGGCGCAGACCCCCTGATCCGGGGGCTCGACGTCAAACCCGAACAGCTTGCCGTTGGCGGTCGCGTTCAGGGCGTGAGGCTGGGTCACGGCCGTGCCACTGCCGATCGTGGCGCAACCGACGCCCGGGCACGTCACGGTCGGGAACGGCGTCACGGCCGTGGGCGCTGTGGCCCTGGCGTTGCCGATGGCACGGTGAGGGTTGAAGGGGTTCCGCGGCGCGCCAAAGGATGGGGATGCGGAGCTTGACCGCGTCCCGGCCAGGAGATTCGGCCGGGTTTGCCTGGCTCGGTTCAGACGGCCGACCTGAAGCCCCGCCGACGTGGTGCGAACGACCACGCCCGAGGACGGCGCCCGGTTCGCGGCCGCGGCCACGCCGGTCACACCGAGCAAGCAGCTGATAGCTGCGACGGACAGCACAACTCCCAACCAAACACACCGCACAGGCCTCATCGGCCCTCCCCTCTCCTGAGACTCGCCTGATTTCCGGGCGAGGCGGCGCCGCCGACACATCGAGCCGCCCTCGGAATGGCGCAAACATATGTCCGCGCCCGACGCCCTGTCAAGACCTCCGCGCGGAGATGTTCAGCCGCACGTAGTCGAGGACGAGCGGCGACCGCGCGCGTTCGAGGACGCGGTCGACGAACGCCTCGCGGAGCTCATCGGGCAACGGGTCGAGGTGGCGCACGAGGCAGACCGTGCGCACGAACGCGCGCGGGGGCGCCACCTGCTTGGGCTCAAGCCAGGTCTGCACCTCGGTGAAGCCAGCGGCGCGCAGTCGCTCGGCGGTCTCCTCCGCGCCGGCGTAGTTCCAGGGCCGCCGCCATCCGGCGAAGTAGGCCGCGAACTGCGGCTCCGCGGCCACCTCGTCGGCGACGTGCCTGAACCGATCGATGTTGCCGCGGCCGCCGCACTGGGCCACGACCCGAGCCCCCGGCTTCGCCGCTCTGTAGAGCGCGGAGAACAGCGCGTCGTGGTCGTGGATCCAATGGAACGTCGCGTTTGAGAAGACAGCGTCGACCGGCTCCGGGAGCTCCAGGGCAGTCAGGTCCTGGCAG
>DATGFT010000167.1:0-6440 GCA_035308915.1 Solirubrobacteraceae bacterium | reverse complement strand
CCCGCCTCAATCATGCAGTTTGGGTGATGTGGGGTCATCTGGTGGGGGGTGAGGATGGGGGTGTTGGCCTGGGTGGTTGTGGTGCTCGGGTTCTTTGATTGGTAAGGAGGCGGTATGCCGCTGTTGGGTTCGATCACGTTTGGTCAGGTGTTGCTGACGGTGTTGGAGATCGCGTTGTTGGCGACGTGGATTTGGGTGGCGGTGAGCGTGATTTCTGACGTGTATCGCAGTCCGGATCTGTCTTCGGCGGCGAAGGCGGGGTGGTTGTTCGCGATTGTGTTGATTCCGCTTTTGGGCGTGTTGATTTATGTGTTTGCGCGGGGGGACAAGATGAGTGAGCACGAGATTGGTGGGGTGCGTCAGCTGGAGGATTTGCGTAGCCGGGGGGTGTTGACGGATGAGGAGTTTGAGCGGGCGCGGGCGCGGCAGACGCGGCGGACGAAGGCGTCTGAGGCGGATGACATCGCGGCGCTTGAGGATCTGCGTGATCACGGGATCCTGACCGACGACGAGTACCAGAGGGCCAAGGAAAAGGCCGCCGCCTAACGCACAGCCCCACCTCGGCGACAGCCATGAGCGCCACCCGAAACCGGCGAGGCTCGAGAAGCGCCTCCGCAGACGGCCGCCGTCACGCCGCCGCTCCCGCCGGACAGCCCGGCGCCCAGCCCGTGAGCGCGGCGGCGCCGTCGCCCTTCACCCCGATCGCCAACTACGGCTTTCTCTCCAACTGCCACACCGGCGCGCTGGTGGCCCCGGATGGGACCGTCGACTGGCTGTGCGCGCCGCGGTTCGACTCGCCGAGCGTGTTCGGGGCGCTGCTTGACCGCGGCGCCGGCAGCTTCCGCTTTGGTCCTTTCGGGATCAACGTCCCCAGCGCCAGGATCTACGAACCGGGGACCAACTCGCTGGTCACCTCGTGGAAGACCTCCACGGGCTGGGCCGTGGTTCGCGACGCGCTGACCATGGGCCCCCGTCGCGGGAAGGACACGGTCACTCCCCACACTCGGCCCCCCGCCGACGAGGACGCCGACCACGCCCTCGTGCGCACGGCCGCGTGTCTCGGGGGGATGGTCGAGATCGACCTGGTATGCGAGCCCGCGTTCGGCTACGGCCGCGTGCCCGGCGCGTGGACCCTCAGCGACGATGAGCATCGGGCCGAGGCGACGGGAGCCGACCAGACGATCCAGCTCCAGACAGACATGCTGCTCGGTATCGAGGGCGGCCGGGCTCGGGCCCGCCACGTCCTGCGCGCGGGCGAGACGGTGTACTGCGCGCTGGGCTGGGGCGCCCAGGCGCGAATCCCCCTGAGCGTCGAGGAGGCCGCGGACCAGCTCGAGGCGACGACCGGGTTCTGGCGTGACTGGCTGGCCCGGGCGGCGATTCCGGACCACGAGCTCGGGCCGCTGATCCAGCGCTCAGCACTGGCCATCAAGGGACTCACTTACATGCCCACCGGAGCCACGGTGGCGGCGCTCACGACCTCATTGCCGGAGACCCCGCGAGGCGAGCGCAACTGGGACTACCGCTACACGTGGATCCGTGACTCGACCTTCTTGCTGCGGGCATTGCACTACCTGCTTCTGGACTGGGAGGCGGATGAGTTCATGCAGTTCATGGCCGATCTCGAGCGCAACGACGACGGCGGGCTCCAGATCATGTACGGGATCGACGGGCGGCGGGACGTCTCTGAGTCGGTGCTCGAAGGTCTCTCGGGCTACGACGGCGCGCGTCCGGTCCGCGTCGGCAACGGCGCCTTCCAGCAGCGGCAGAACGACGTGTATGGCGCCGCGCTCGACTCCGTCCTGCTGCACAGCGTCCGGAGCCAGCGTCTCCCGCGCCGCCTCTGGCCGCTCGTGGAGGCCCAGGCCCAGTGCGCCACCGAGGTGTGGCGTCAGCCTGACCAGGGGATCTGGGAGGCGCGGGGCAAGCCCCGGCACTACGTCTCCTCAAAGCTGATGTGCTGGGTCGCCCTCGATCGCGCCGCCCGGCTGGCGAACATTCGCGGGGAGGATGACCTCGCGGCGGCCTGGGCCGACACCGCGGCCCAGATCAAATCAGACATCCTCGAGCGCGGGGTCGACGGGCGCGGCGTGCTCCGCCAGCACTACGAGACGGATGCGCTCGATGCCTCGACGCTGCTGGCGGCGATCTTCGGCTTCCTACCCGGGAGCGATCCGCGGCTGCGCTCCACCGTGCTCGCGATCGCCGATGAGCTGAGCGAGAACGGGTTCGTGCTTCGCTACCGGACCGAGGAGACGGACGATGGTCTGTCAGGCAAGGAGGGCTCGTTCGTCATCTGTTCCTTCTGGCTCGTCTCCGCGCTGGCCATCGTCGGTGAGACGCAGCGGGCCCGCGACCTGATGGAGCGGCTCATCAGGGCCGCCTCCCCGCTCGGACTCTATGCCGAGGAGTACGACGTCGGGACCGGCCGGCATCTGGGGAATTTCCCGCAGGCCTTCTCGCACCTGGCCCTGGTCGAGGCCGCGGCACGCCTGATCCTCGCCGAGGGCATCGCCGAGGTCGAACGCTGACGGCGCTACCGCGGCGCGAGCAGGCCCAGCTGCCGAGCGCGGGCGACCGCGTCGGCGCGACCGTGAGCGCCGAGCTTGGCGTAGATATGACGCAGGTGGGTCCTGATGGTGTTCGTGGAGACGAACAGCTCGGCCGCGATCTCCGGCGCCCTGAGGTTGCTCGGCAGGTGGCGCACCACCCGCAGCTCGGCCTCGCTCAGCTCATCGAGGAGCGGGGGCGGCTCATCCCGCCGTGGCGCCGAGGAACCCGACAGCACGTCGAGAATGGTTCGGCGCAGCGTGGCGTGGGCGGTCCGGTGGCGGGGAAGCTCTTCCAGGATCTCGTGAACCGGAGCCAGCGCGAACGGCAGCACGATGCCCTCGCGCTCGGCGAACTCGAGCGCCCGCTCCACGGAAGCCTCGGCGCCACGGCGATCGCCGAGCCCGGCCCGGGCCGCGGCGTCGAGCGCCAGAGCCTCGGTCATCACAAGGGACGCACGCGTCATCGGGGAGGCGGCTTCGATCACCGGACCCAACGCGTCCAGGGCGCGCTCGAACTCGCCGCCCGCGATGTGAATCACCGCGGCGGTCAGCCGCATCGACGGGGCTTCGCGCTCTTCCGCGGAGATTTCGTCCAGCCCGGCGAGCGCGTCGGCGAGGCGCCCCATGCGAGCCAGACACTCAAGTTGGCGCCCGCGCGTGAGCATCGCGTACGGATGTTCGTCCATGAGCAGTGACTGCATATGTTCAGCGCGTTCGAACGCGGCCAGCGCTTCGTCGAAGCGGCGCTGTCCGAGCCGCAAGAGCCCTAGCGCATGGTGGATCGTGAGCTCGAGCGCGGGCTCGGCGCCCGGCGCCAGCACGCGTTGCGCGCGCTCAAGCCACTCCTCGGCCTCCTCGAAGCGGCCCAGCCAGATCAGCGCCATGGCCGCGGACGCGAGGCCATTCGCGACCACTGGATCCTCAAGCCAGCCGTTGATCTCGGCGATCCTGACCGCCTCCTCGCTGCGCCGAAGGCCGGCCAGGACAGGCGCGCCGATCCACGGTGCTGCGATCCCGAGGTGGCCAAGGCAGGCGATTTGGAGCCACGGGCGTCCAACCTGACGAGACAGCGCCAGCGCCTCCTCGAGATGGCGACGGCCGTCATCGAGCCGCGATGACCACAGCTCGGCGATCCCGAGGTTCTGTACCGCCGCCGTCCGTAGCTGGTCGCTGAGTCCCTGCTCGCCCGCCGGCTGGCTCGCCAGCGCGTCCCCCAGCTCCTGCATGGCCGCCTGCACCGTGCCGAGATCGCCGCGCCACCGCGCGACGACGAGTCTGATCTCCGCCAGCTGGGCGGCGAACCGCCACCGGCGCTCCTCGGGTACCGCGTCGACGAGCCGCTGGGCGAGTTCCATGTAAGCGGCGCTCTCCTCGCGCTGGCCGCCAAGCAAATGGACCGCGGCCGAGACAACCGCCAGCTCCGGATCGGTCTGGGCGCCATCGTGCGGGAACGCGCTCAGCAACTCCCGGACGGTGACGATCCGGCCGCAGAAGATCAGATCGAAGCTGTGGTCGGCCAGCAGGCGAGTGGCGTTGCGCCAATCGCGCGCCGACTGGGCATGACGGATCGCCTCGACGACCGACCCATGCTGCTCGTACCACCGCGCAGCTGCGCTATGGAGAGAGTCGATGACCCCGGGTGACACCCGCCGCAGCTCGAGCTGGAGCAGGTCGGCGAACAGGTGGTGATAGCGAAACCAGGATCGTCCGACGTCCAGCGCGGTCACGAATGCGTTTGCTTCCTCGAGCTCCTGCAGCACCCGCTCAGACCCAACGCTCCCGGTCACAAAATCGGCGAGCGGACCGGAAACCCGCTCGAGCACCGACGTACGCAGGAGCAGTTCACGCACCTCTGCCGGCTGACGTTCGAGCACCTCGGCGAGCAGATAATCCGCCACGCTGCGCTCGCTTCCGGAGAACTCGAGCACGAACCGCTCCGGATCAGGGTGTCGGGCCAGCGATATCGCGGCCAGACGCAGCCCCGCGGCCCATCCCTCTGTGCGGCGATGAAGCAGGGCCGTGCCGGCGTCCGAGAGTGCAACGCCCGATGCCGCGAGCAGCGCCCGTGCCTCCTCTTCGGAGAACGACAGGTCGCGGGCGCGCAGCTCCGTCAGCTCGCCCGCCAGCCGCAACCGGTGCAAGCCAAGCCGAGAATCCTCGCGCGTTACGAGCACCAGCCGAATGGCCGCCGGGAGGCGAGTCGCCAACAGCTCGAGCCACCCTCGCGCTGCTTCCGAGCGCAGCTCATGGAGATCGTCGATCACCAGCATCAGCGGTTCGTCAACCTCTTCGAGCTCGGTCAGCAGGCGCTCGACGGCCAGCTTCCCCGAGAACCTCGGCCCGGGAGCGATCGCTTCGACCGGCTCGGTGACGCGCGAAAGGGATTCGATGACCGACAGCCAGAAGCGCTGCTCGTCCCGCTCTCCCCGATCAACCGACACCCATGCTGTGCGCTCGGTCAGCCCCTCCGTCTCAACCCACGACCGCACAAGCACGGACTTGCCGCTACCCGCGGGGCCACACACCAGGACGACGCCGCTGGTCGCCGTGGCCGACAACCGGTCCAACAGCGGCTGACGGTCGATCAGCCCGCATCGGGGGCCAACGCGCAGCCGGCCGCCAGCGGGCGCCACCGCCGCCAGAGCGGGCCGAGGCTCGTGGTACTCGTCGTGTAACGCGCGCTGCGCGATCGCACTCATGGCCGGTCCTCTCTCTATGACCTCACGCCGATTCGGGCCGAGCGTGATCTCGAATCCCGTATCGCCAGATGGAGGATGTCACTCGGCTGCCGCCTCGCCCATCCGTGGCGGCCCGAGAGACTTGATGCCGGGAAACCCGAGCGCCTACCTACGGGAAACCCGAGAGCTCCCTCGCTGCGGCCTCCAAGGTCGGGTTTTCCCGACCCACCGCTCTGGTTGAACCGACAATGATTGCTAATGGCCGTGTTCGTCATCCGGTCCTCCCGTCTGCAAACGTGGCCTCGAACTCGGCGGCCCGTGACTCGAGCTCCTCACGTACTGCCTGTAGGGCCTCTCGGATGTCTCGCCACGACTCCGGGGTGGCCGCGGAGATCTCGAGGACGCCAGCCCCGAACCTGTTCCGGTGGCGCCTCAGCTCGCCGATGGCACTCTCGGCACGCTCCCGTCGCTCTCCGGCTCTGGTCGCGATCGTCACCTGCAGGCGCTCGAGGTACACGTCCCAGCCGTCAAGCTCGGCCTCGATCGCGCCGAGGAACCCGTCGATGTCCTCCGCCCGGTCCGCCAGGGCGGCATGTTCCGCGATCTTGACCCTCGCCTCGAGGGTCAACATGTTCTCCTCGATCCGCGCCGCGGCATCGATCAGCCGCCGCCCGCCCTCGATCGTGTCACTCATCGCCCGCCAGCTTCCTGGATGGCGCTGCCTTGGCGCTGCCATGCCAGTGGGGACGACTGCCAGCTCGCGGTGCATCTCGTCGCTCATGTCGGGGCAAACTCGGCGCGGGCACGCAGCTCGGCGGCGACCGCCGTCTCGCCTCGGGCGTCGGCGAGGCCGGCGAGGCCAAGCAGCGCGGCGGTGCCTGGATCGCCGGCAAGCATCAGCTGGAGGCTCTCCCGAGCTCGGTGTGGCCGCGGGCGTTCCGAGGCCTCGAGCGCATCCTGATAGAGCCGCGTGGCGGCATCGCTGTCCCCGGCGGCGGCGTGGACGGCCGCGAGCTGGACGCGGGCATACGCCGCCGTCCACGGGGAATCCGCGGCGATCGCGGCAGCAAGGGCGCGCCGACCGAGCTCCTCGGCCTCCCGCAGCGCGCCGCGGCCGAGCGCGAGCGCGCCCAGCCGGGCCAGGGCAAATGCGGTGTGGTCGACAAAGCCGGCTTCGCCGGCGAGCTCGATGGCACGCCGGTAGATCGCG
>DATGFT010000166.1:0-14541 GCA_035308915.1 Solirubrobacteraceae bacterium | reverse complement strand
CGCGCCTCGGCACGGCTAGGCGCCGCGGTCCGCTCACGCGCGCCTCGGCACGGCTAGGCGCCGCGGTCCGCTCACGCGCGCCTCCGGCGCCGCGGTCCGCTCACGCCCCTCACCCTTCACCCTCGAACGGCGCCAGCACGGCGCGGCGCTCCGGAAAGCGGGAGGCCGGGTCGACCTCGAGGATGCGTAGAGCGGCGTCGGGACCAGCGGCGGCTCGGGTCTGGCGAATGGCCTCCCGCAAACGGGCACGCCGGGCGACGGCTGGATCGTCCAAGAGACCCTGCTGATCGCTCGTCGGGGGCCCGAACCTCTCAACCGCCAGCCGCAGCACCTCCGCGGGCGCCGGTATCGCGGTCAGGTGGGGGGCAAGGGCGAGGCGCATCCTCAGGGGGTCAGACAGCGCCTCACGAAACACCACCTGCTCACGCCAGGTCCCGCCATCCTCGACGAGCACGGCGGAGAGCACGACGGTCCGTAGCGTTCGACCCCGTCGCTCACGCCGGGCGAGCAGACGATCGATCAGCAGGCCGAGCGCCCGCTCGAGCTGAAGGCCCGACCCTGCCTCTGGAAGCTCGAGCGACTCACGCACGAGCTCGCTGGCCGGGCGGGGTCGAAGCGCGCCATCGCCCCCCATGGCCAGCTCATAGGCGAGCAGCCCCGCGGCTCCGAAGCGGTCGGCCAGGGCAGCCGGTGGCAGCGCCGCCAGCTCCCCGAGCGTTCTCACGCCCAGGCGCTCGAGGGCCTCCGGCAACTCAGCCAAGGCGGGGCGGGCACGCAGCAGGGCCACCGGCATGCCGGCGAGAAAGTCACGCGCCGCCTTCTGCTCACCGGTGACGATCACGGGCCGGCGTGCTCGGGCCCGAGTGGCGGCGGCGACGGCGGCAAAGCGAGAGGGCGCGACGCCGTAGCGCGCCGATGTCCGCAGAGCCTTCCGGGTCGCGGTCAGGACACCATCGATCCCGCCGTACAAACGCTCGAGACCGCGGGCGTCAAAGCAGGCCAAGCCCGGACGCTCAGGTTCGACCGCGGCCCCCATGGACTCCAGCCGGACGAGCAGGCGCTCCCACTGATCGGCCACACCCGCGGGGTCTCCGGGCACCAGCGTGAGCCGGGGGCAGCGCGCCAGCGCCTCGCCCAACCGCATCCCGGGATGGACGCCAAAGGCCTCGGCGCCGAGCGAGACCTCGCCCACCACCTGGACTCCACCCGGCTCCGGCGCAATCGCGGCCGGAGCCTGAAGCAGCTCACTGCGATCACCCACGGCGACCGTCAGCTGAAACCGCGGCAGCAGGACACAGATGATCGACGCCATCGAACACATGTTCGCAGGGCTGGCGGGCAAGTGTCAAATGACGACACGTAAGTCGCGCGAACGTCGTCCTCAGATACTTCTGCGGGCGGGGTGGCGTCGCCCAAGGTCCCCTGTTTACGGGCGTTTCCTGGTGGTGAAGGCCCATGGTCGAGGGGGAGCAGCACTTGTTTTTTCGCGGGGCTGCTCTCGACAATGGGTGAGATGCCCGAAAAGCTGCCGGAGTTATCCCACCGTGCCGTCGTCCAGGCGGCAACGAGGCGGTTCTGGCTGTTGGCGTCGGCGGTGGTCATCCTGCCTACCACGGTCGCGCTGGTCGCCCCGGGTGTGGTCGAGTGGATCGCCAAGGGCCATAGCGAGTCGGCATTCGACGCTGCGACGGGAGGCCTGTTCGTGTACTCCGTAATCGCGGCGGTTGTGGTGCTGATGTTGATGCTGATCGTGGTGGCTGCGACTGCGCATTGGGCATATGCCAAGCGCGTCGTTTCCGCTCATAACGACCGAATCGGAGAGGTCGAGCAGGAGAACGCTCGTCTAACGGCGGCCCCGCGGGGGGTACAGGTCTTGCCTGGCGGAACCTACATCGAGAATTACCACTCGGCTGGTACGGGGCACATTGCTGCGCCAAGCGGCCCTGATCTTTGGCTGCCGAGGGGTATCGAGCCGGGAACTCGCGTCAGGACGACGGAGGTTCAGGTTGAGGCGGGGCCAGAGTCCCCGGCCCTTCCGGGGCCTGCTCAGCCTGGGGAGGGGGAGCAGGAGGCGTGAGCGGCGGTACGTCTCCGATGCCTGCGATCCCGCTGCGGATTTGCTCAATCTGCTCGCGAGTGCCGATGATGCCGATGTTTTCAAACCGGCAGTCTCGGAAGGTGACGTCCTCAAGGATGATGACGCCCTGCACCCACTTGCCCTCCGGTACCTCGATGAACATGGCGTCGGGGTGCCCCGCAAAGCTGCCGGTGAGAAACGAGACGTTGTTTTGCAGCGCGAGCACGGCGGGGCCGAGAACGAGGGCACGCTCAAACGTGCGGTGGGAAATCCTGCCGCTGGCGTCGGCTTCTTCGCAAAGCGAAACGATGCTCGTGGGCCGCAGGCTCGTCACTCGACATAGCCTAACTTCGCACGACGCGTGGACGCAGACCAGGCTTGACGGATACGTGCAACTGGTTTATACTCCTGCCTATGGCTGCACGCAAACGAGACTCACTGGAAGCGGCTCCGTCGAGCGAATCGCAGCTGACCTACACGCGATTCATGCAGCGGTTCCCGAACCACGACACCTGCCTCGACTACCTCAAGGACAAGTTCCATCCGGACGGCTCCGAGTGCCCAGGCTGCGGTCGGGCGACGAAGTTCCATCGGATCAAGTCACGCGCCGCCTACTCCTGCCAGTTCTGCGGCCATCAGGTCTATCCCACGGCAGGGACCATCTTCCACAAGTCCACGACGAACTTGCAGATGTGGTTCTGGGCGATCTTCCTAATGTCGTCTACTCGCTGCGGGATCAGCGCGAAGCAGTTGGAGCGCGAGATTGGCGTGAGCTACCCGACCGCGCACCGGATGTTCAAGCAGATTCGGACGTTGCTCTCCCAGGATGGGGACTTGCTCTCGGGCAAGGTGGAAGTGGACGAGACAGCGGGCGGCGGTCGGGTCCGGGCGTCGGATACGGCGAAGGGCCGCGCTCACGTTCGGCGGAAGGTCGCCAATCGTCCGACGATCTGGGGAGCGGTCGAGCGTGGCGGTCAGATCCGGGCGAAGGTCGTCAAGTCACGCGGGACGCTAGACGTGGAACGGTCGATCTATACGCACGTCCTACCGTCGAGCATGATCTTCACGGACGAGTGGAAGGGCTATACACATCGGATCGCCAGGGACTACGCGGGGCACCACCGGATCCGGCACGAGAGCCACGTGTACGTGGACGGGGACGTTCACACGAACACCATCGAAGGCTTCTTTGGCTTGTTCAAGAACGGCATCCGGGGCGTGTATCACGCCGTGAGCGAGCGGTACTTGCAGTCCTACTTGGACGAGTACGCGTGGCGCTACAACCACCGCGCCGACGCTACTCCGATGTTCTGGACGATCCTCGCTCGGGTGCAGAAGGTAGACCTAGGCGCTCTCTAGCGTCGTCCGAGGTCGCCTTTTCAAGATCGTGCAGGAAGTCGTCATCCGTATGGTCCGGGTCGAGCTTCCGCACAACGTCCTCGCCGGGTGGCGTCGGTGCTTCCTTCGATGGGTGCTTGCGTTCAGCCATACAAAACTTAGGATTCGAACCGGCGACTGCGATAACTTTGTTATCAGACGTCAACTGCGGAGAGCGTGAGAATCGAACTCATCGACGCGTAGCCAGCGTTTCCACCGATCCTAAGTCGGGTCCGGTACACCACTCCGGAAGCGCTCTCCTTGCAGTTGTCAGGGTGCCCCGGGCGGGGAGAGATCACCTCCTCGCCCGGGGGCTTCTGCCGCCCGGTTGGACCGCAGGGTGTGGACCCCTGCGCCGGGCGTCATTTCTGGGGGGCTGGTTGGGCCAAGGCCGATGGCCATTGGACAAGTTCTTGGATTCCCGGTTCGGTCAGGACGTAGAGGCCGTCCTCCTTCTTGAGGACGAGGCTGTCCACTGCAAGATCCAAAAGCCGGTTGCGAACCATTTGGCGCGACGATCTCGCGCTCGGCAGCCAATCGTGCTTCGCGAGCGCCTCCATCACGTCGGGCACGCGCCAGCGCCGATCTGGCTGTTCACGCATCACGTACAAAATCGCTTGCTTGAGGGTTGGGGTGCCACCGTTCCGGAACACCTCGGCTGGCGGAAGCAACTCGACCGCGGACGGCGCGTCATCGCCGCCGCCGCCGATGATGTCAAGCCCCTCCCTCCACCAGCGCAACTGGCGCTCCTTCTCTTCAAGGGTCACCTGAAGCTCCCTTACTTCGCTCGTAAGAGCCTCGACCTGTTTCAGAAACACCGAGCGTGGGATCGGGGGGGTTGCGCTAGGCATGGTTGCATTTATAGCACAGGGCAAACCCGAAACCGAAACAGGGTTTGTCCTAACCCGCACAAGCCTACGTGTCGTGATTTGACACTTGCCGGCTGGCGGACGGGTACAAACGGCTGCCCTGACCACGGAAACCCCTGCGCCCGTCGCTCTACGCCGGTGATACGGTGCGGCTCATGGCTCCCCCGAACCCGCTGGATATCGCCGCGCAGGGAGTCCGCACCCTGCAGGCATTTGGTCGGCGGATCCCTGAGGTCGGGGGCATCCTCGCGCCCTCGCTCCACGACGCCGTCGCCGGCAAGACGATCCTGATCACCGGAGCGTCATCGGGGATCGGACGGGCGACCGCGCTCAAGGCCGGCGAAGCCGGCGGCACGGTGCTCCTGGTATCACGGACCAAGGAGAAGCTCGACGAGCTGGCGGAGGAGATCGAGGATCTGGGTGGCGTGGCGTATTCGCACCCGGCGAACCTCACCGACATGGACGACATCGACCGGATGGCCGAGGAGGTGCTCGAGCGTCACGGCGCGGTCGACATCCTGATCAACAATGCAGGTAAGTCGATCCGCCGCTCGGTGAGCCGGGCCTATGACCGCTTCCACGATTACCAGCGCACGATGCAGCTGAACTACTTCGGGCCGGTAAAGCTGATCCTCAAGCTGCTCCCCTCGATGCGTGAGCGCGGTACCGGCCACATCATCAACGTCTCGACGATCGGGCTGCAGGTGAACACGCCGCGCTTTTCGGCTTACGTCGCGTCGAAGGCCGCGCTCGACGCTTTCTCACGCTCGATCGGGCCCGAGGTGATTGGCGACGGCGTGCACCTGACGACGATCTACATGCCGCTCGTCCGCACCCCGATGATCGCCCCCACGAAGATCTACGACCGCTTCCCCACGCTAACGCCGGAGGAGGCCGCCGACATGATCACCGACGCGATCCGCAAGCGGCCCAAGCGGATGGCCACGACGCTGGGGACGATCGGGCAGATCACGTATGCACTCGCGCCGGGTGCCCAGGACCTGGTGGCCAACCAGGCCTACCAGATGTTTCCCGAGGGCGACAGCGGCAAGCCGAAGCCCGACGGCAAGCCCGAGGACTCGGAGCCGACACCCGAGCAACGGGCCTTCGTCCGGGCGACGCCCGGCGTGCACTGGTAGCGCGCGGCGGAGCACCGGTAACCCGGGCGTAGCTGCCGAAGCGTCGCACGATCCGGACCCTGAGGGCACGGATTGTGCGACGCTTCTCGGCCCGGACCGCCCTGGTCCCGTCCGCGACCGCCCGACCAACCGCAGCAGCCGCAACCCCCCGCCGCACGCCCGCAGTACATTCACCTCATGAGGCTTGAGGGCATTCACCACATCACCGCGATCACCGCCGACGCCCAGGCCAACGTCGACTTCTACGCCGGAGTCCTGGGGTTGCGGCTGGTCAAGAAGTCGGTCAACCAGGACGACACCTCGGTCTACCACCTGTTCTATGCCGATGAGACGGGCGACCCCGGCTCGGACATCACGTTCTTCGAGTACCCCGGCGTGCCGCGGGGGCGGGCGGGGGCGGGCATGGTCCACCGCGTCGTGTGGCGCCTGACGGGCGAAGCGGCACTCGACTTCTGGAGCGAGCGCCTGGGCAACCACGGCGTCGACGCCACCCACACGGGCGAGAGCGTCGTGTTCGATGATCCCGAGGGCCTGACTCACGAGCTACGCGTCGTCGAGACGAGCGACGAGCCGTTGATCGCCAACCACCCGGAGATTCCGGCCGACATGGCGCTACAGGGCTTTCATGCCGTACGCGCGTACACCATGGATCCCGACCCCAGCCGGCCGCTGCTGGAGGAGACGCTGGGCTTCGTCGCGGTGCCGCACGGGCCCGTGCAGAGCGCCGCGTACGAGATCCGCGGCGATCATCGCGGCGGCTTCTACCTCTACGACCCCCCGCCGCCGGAACGAGGGCTCCAGGGCGCCGGCACGATTCATCACGTCGCCTGGGCCGCGCAGCCTGAGGAGATCGAGGCCTGGCAGCACCGCGTGAGTGCCGCGGGGGCTCGGGCCACACCCGTGATCGACCGCTACTACTTCCGGTCGGTGTATTTCCGGGAGCCGTCGGGCGTGCTGTTCGAGATCGCGACGATCGGACCCGGCTTCACGGTGGATGAGCCGCTCGAGGACCTGGGGCACAAGATCTCGCTGACGCCCAAGTACGAGCACCTGCGGGAGCAGATCGAGCCGACGCTCACGCCGCTGCGCAATCCCCGCGACAGCTGGGCGCGAAGCTAGACCGAAACCCCGGCGTCGTGCATCAGCTGCGCGACGGAGACGCCGAGAAGCCGGCTGCGCTGAAGCTCGCCGATCAGCTGGCTGACCAGCGTCGATGCGTCGTGCGAGCCTGAGATCCTGACCTCCAAGACATCGCCGGGGCGAAGCCGCGAGCGGTCACCGCGGTCGTCGAGAAGCACGGCTCCGGCCACCAGGCGCCCGCCAGCGCTGTGGGCGAGCCACCACTGGCCGAGGCTCGGGCCATTTGATGCGTAGACGAAGTGGTGCGGGCGCATGCCCAGCGGCGAGACCAGGTGGTGCAGCTGGTCTCCGGTTTCCAGCCAGCGCACCAGCCCGCCTCCGCCAAGGCAGGGGATGGCCTGGTCGCCGTCGGCGAAGATGATCTCGTCGGCCGCGGTCGGCGGACGCCGGAGCGCGAACGAGGCGTGGATGCCCCGCTGCGCGAGCTCGTTGGCCAAGGCGGGAATCTGCCCGGCCGGCGCCTCGACGAGCACGCCCACCTCGGGCCGCGTGGTTTGGACCGCGGTCACCGGGCGAATGTGCACGAGGTGCGAAACCAGGCTGTAGGAGGCGCCGGTGGTGAGCGTCCAGGCGGCGACCAGGAGCGTCGCGGCACCCGATAGGCCGACCCGAGCCAGCCGGAGCCGCCAGGCGGGCAGCGGCGTGACGCGGTGCTCGTTGGCAACGATCAGCGACGCCGTGGGGGGGCGACGCGCGAACGACGGATCGGGGTCAGGGCGGTGGGCCAGCGCGCGCTCGAGCGCCGGGCCGAGGTCACGCTCGGTCCGCGCGACCTGGGCCAGCCCGAACCGCACGAGGGCATGGTTCGAGGCCTTGACGTGGCCGTAGCCGAACCCATACGAGATGACCGGACAGCCGCGGATGATCGCCTCGAGCACGGTCAGCCCAGCGCTCGAGTGGATGAGCGCGTCACTGGCCGCCAGCACGTCGCCCATGCGGTCGGTGAAGCCCATGAGCCGCAGCCGGGGCTCATCCGCGAACCGCTTGGCCACCCTGGCGCGAAGGCGGTCGTTGCGGCCGCACAGACAGAGGACGATCGCCTCGGGCTCCGCGGCCAGCGCGGCGCGCGTGGCGCCCAGGAGGTCGCCGACACCCCATCCACCGCCGGAGACGGCGATCACCTTGGGACCTTCGGGCAGCCCGAGCGCCCGGCGCGCGTCGGCGCGGGAGCGAGGGGCGAGGAAGGAGCTCGAGGTCGGCGGTCTCGCCCAGACGACACTGCCCGGGCCGGCGATCGTCTCGACCTCCTCGAGCGACTCCGGGTGGGTGATGAAGTGCAGGTCGATCCCGCGATGGGCCCAGAAATGAAGACCTGCGAGGTCGGTTATCGACGAGTAACACGGCACCCGAAGTCGCCGCCGGAGCCGCAGCTCCCCGAGGACAGCGGTCACGCCGGGATAGGTCGAGACGATGACGTCGGGATCGTGGGCGCGGATCAGCCGCATCAGCCCCCGGGCGCCCAGGAGCCGCAAGAGGGTGCGGGAAAGCCAGCGGGTGGGTGCGAAATACATGAACAGCTGGTACTGGAAGTCGAACCACCACGGCACCCAGCGGAACATGAAGGCCGAGTTCTCACGCAGGACCCGCGTGAGGATCTTGCCCATCGCGGGAAGGCCGTTGACGATCGAGACGAGCGTGTCCGGATCCTCGTCGTGAAACTCGCGGGCCACCGCGCGCGCGGGTAGGTCATGGCCCTCTCCGATGTCGGCGGAGATGATCAGCACCTTGCGCGGCATGGCCTCGGCATCCGGCTCGCCCGCAGGGATGACCGCGTCGGCGACCCGCTCCGCGGCGACCGCTTCCTGCTCGAGGCGCCAGCGGATGTAGCGGCGCACGCCCTCGGCAAACGGCGTGGCCGCGCTCCAGCCGAGCTCCCGGGCGGCGCGTTCGGAGGAGACGATCTTGCCGCCGAAATCGCCGGGGCGGGCCTCGGTGTGGACGATCTCGACCTCGCCGAGCTCATCGCGGATCGTCTCGGCGATCCGCTTGATGGTGACGTTCTCGTCCGAGGCGAGGTTGTAGACGCGGTTGGTGGCCACGTCACTCAGGCCGAGGGCGACCCCGTCCGCGAGGTCCTCAACGTAGACGAAGCGCCTCGATTGGCTGCCATCGCCGGCCAGCGTCAGCGCCTCCCCGCGCAGCGCCTTGCCGACGAAGGCGGGGATCACCGCCGCCTCGCGCGCTCGCGGGCCGTATGGGATCCCGAAGCGAAGGATCGTGTAATCGATCCCGTAGAGCTCCTGGTAGGCCTTGCAGTAGAGCTCGCCGGCCAGCTTCGTGCTCGTGTAGAGGTGGCTCGGCGCCGGGAGCAGCGTCTCCTCGTCGACCTCGTCCTCGCGACAGTCGGAGTAAACCCAGATCGTGCTGGCGTAGACGATCCGTTTGACGCCCACGCGGCGGGCGGCCTCGAGCACGGCCACGGTGCCGCGCGCGTTGATCCGCTCGGCGTCCTCGGGCTCGGCGTGCACATCGTTGACGTCCGCCACAGCAGCCAGGTGAGCCACCGCGTCGCAGGTCTGGAGCGCCCGTTCGAGGGCCTCGCGATCGGTGATCGAGCCGAGCACGGTCTCGACGGCACCCTCGGCGTGCCAGGGCGAGGGCCTCAGGTCATAGATGACGGGCTCGTGCCCGCGCAGGCGCAGCTTGTCGACGACGTGGGAGCCGATGAACCCCGAGCCGCCTGTAACCAGCACCCTCATTGGGCCTCGTCTGGTCGGTAGTAGAGCGGGACGCAGGAATGATTACGCGCGACCCAGTCGGTATTCGGCAGCTCGATCTGGGCGCCCATGATCCGGTGGCACGGCATGTCGTAGACGCGTCCGGTCGAGCGCTCGAGCCAGTCGAACACGATGTACTTGTAGAGCCCGGAGACCATCCCGTCGGGAAGCTCGAGGCGACCGGGGTAGTGCGGGTCGATCTGGTCGCGGGCCACGGCGTTCTTCCAGGCCACGATCTCCGGTAGCCGCTCGACCTGAAGCAGTCCGAGTGCGGCAGTCATCTCACTCATGCGGTAGTTCAGCCCGTGCACCTCGAACTGAGGCTTTCCATAGTTACGGAAGGCCCGGGCGTGCTCGATGATTTCGGGCCGCCGGGAGACGAGGACCCCCCCTTCGCCGGTCGAGATCGTCTTCGTCGCGTAGAGCGAGAACACGCCGGCGTCGCCGTAGCCGCCGGGCTTGCGCCCGTTCCAGGAAGCGCCGTGGGCGTGCGCGCAGTCCTCGATCAGGAAGATCCCCTGCTCACGGCAGTAGGCGGCGATGGCCTCGGACTCGAAGGCGAGATGGCCGCCGATGTGAACCAGGAACGCGGCTCGCGGCCGGTGACGCTCCGCCTTGGCCTGAAAATCTGCGAACGACAGGCAAAGGTCCTCGCGGTTGCAGTCGACGAACTCGACCCGAGCGCCGGCGTTCAGCGCCGCCAGCGGCGTCGCCATGAATGTGTTGGACGGGCACAGGACGGTCTGGCCGCGCACCCCCGCGAAGTCGAGCGCAGCAAGCGCCCCCCCGGCCCAGCTCGAAAGCGACACCGCCGGGAGCTCGTTCCAGTCTTCCCACGCCGCCTCGAAACGCGCGGCCATCGCGCCCTCTGACCACTGCTCGGAGTCGAGGACCTGGTCGATCAGCTCATGCAGCCGCGCGCGGTCGCGATGGTCGAAGCCGATGGCGAAGCGCGAGAAGTCAGGAGCGCTTTCGGTGGTGGAAGCGGTATTCATGGATATCCGGCGCTCCGCCCGGGAGGTAGGACGGTAGCGACTCCAAGGCGTGTTAGCTCCGCGAGGATGAGAGGCAGGGCGTCCACGGTGCGCCGGTGGGAGCCCCGGGCGCTGTAGAAGTCGGCGTCGTGCAGGAGGATCACGTCCCCGTGGCCAAGCCCCCGGGTGGCCCGGGCGGCGATTCGGGGCGGCGTGGTGAGCTTGCGCCAGTCCTTGCCCCAGCGTGACCAGAGCAGCGGGCTCAGGCCGGCTTCCCTGGCCATCCGGAGCCCCGACGGGCTATAGATCCCGTAGGGCGGCCGGTGCCAGACCGGAGCAGCTCCGACCGCCTCAGAGATCACCGCGACGCCACGGCGCAGATCCTCCGCTATCTCGCCCGCGCTCATCCGCAGCTGCAGGCGGTGGCGGTAGCCGTGGAGCGCCACGGCGTGCCCCGCGGCAGCGATCTCCATGGCCAGCGCCGGGCGGCGCTCGACCTGCTCGCCGACCAAGAAGAACACGGCGTGAGCGCCCTGGCGCGCGAGGACCTCGAGCACGGCGGGCGTCCCCTCCGGATGGGGCCCATCGTCGAAGGTCAGCGCGACCCCGGTCGGGGAGGAGATGGTCCGGGGGAGGCCGAGGCGGTGGGCGGCCGCCGGAAGCACCGGGGCCAGGAGCCCGAGCGCAACCGGCCCCGCGTTCGAGCGGGCCGGGCTGCCGACAGGACCCCGGCCGCGGCTCAGCGAAAAAAGCACGGGCGGATGATCGACAATCGAGGCGTGGCACCACAACTCGACCGCTGGCTATCCGATCCCGCGATCCGGGTCGCGCACCGCAGGCCGAGCTCGGCAAGCCCGGAAAGCCTGTGGCAGGCGGCCCGGGAAGTCGAGCTAGCCGACACCCGGATGCTCGGTCGGCTGATCCGCTGGCGGATTCCCGGGGTCCCGGGCTCGGTCACCTTCGAGGGGTTGTTTCGCCAGGAGCCGTTCATGGTCCTGGAGGCCGACCGGTCGAGCCTCATCTCGGGTCTCGTGGGACGGATCTGGACGCTCCGTCGCGACTACCCGCTCCTGCACGCGCCCGAGGAGTTTCGCGAATGGTCGACGCCCGGGACGGCCAAGGTGGTGTTTGGGCATTGGGTCGAGCCCGACGCGGAGACGGGGTCGGCGTTGCGCTCGGAGACTCGGGTCAAGGCGTTTGGGGCTCAGGGGCGGTTGGGGCTGGCCAGCGTGCGCCCGCTGGTCCGCGCCTTCGAGCACCTCGTGGCTAGTGATGCGCTGGCAGCGGCTGTACGCCAAGCGGAGCAGCGGTAGCTTCGGGTTCAGAGGCGGCGGCGGCGGCGACGTCGGAGGCGAAGGTCGAGCGGGCGCGGAAGAGGAGCCAGCCGGCCAGGCCGAGGGCAATCAGCATGACGAGGAACGTCACCTCGAGTCCCGTGCTGGTGCTCGAATTCGGGGCCTTGACGTGGGTTCCGATCGGGGCCTGGGAGGGGACGATCCCGGCAATCAGCTGGGAGACGCCACCGAAGACCAGGGGCGCCAGAGCCTGCGCCAGCGACCTGACGACGGTCAGCGCACTCTGGGCGCGGCCCCAGAGCCCGGCGGGCACGACATCGAGGCGGGCCGCCTGAAGCGGCGGATTGGCGGCGGAGATCAGCGCCGCGCCGGCCACGTCGAACCAGAGCGCGGGAGTGAGACTCGAGCCGACGAACCCCGGGATGAGCAGCACCGCGGCCCCGAGGTAGCAGGCACCGGGAAACCAGACGCGCGCACCGAGGTCACCCCGCCGCAGGAGGCGGTCGGGCAGGCGTCCGCCGACCAGAGTTCCGATCACCGCGCCGACCACCAGCAGCGCGAGGACGAGCTCGGCCGTGGCCTGGCCGGCGTTGTAGTGCCCCTTGACGAACAACAGCGCGAACGTCTGTAGCCCGGCGAAGTAGAAGTAGCCGAGCGATGATCCGACGATCATGAAGAGATTCGAGGGGACGGCGAAGATGAAGCGGACCGAACGCAGCAGCCCCATCTGGCTCGGATCCTCGTGGAGCACTAGCTCAGGATTGGGCACCGCACCCGCTCTCCGGGCCGCGTCACGGGCCGCCTTCGCCGAGCCCGTGGACGCTGACTGCGCCGCGTCGGGGACGTCGCCGCGCTCAGCGCGCGCCGCGGCCTTAGCCACCGCCAGGTCGAGATCGACCGCGCCCACCTGGAGGTGACTCTGGCCGCCGCGAAGCGGTTCCGGGACGGTTCGCCAGAGTTCGCGGGCCAGGAAGAAGCCGGGCAGGGCCAGGACGACGAAGGCGGCTCGCCAGTCGATCAAGCTCGCGACAAAGCCGCTGATGATGAAGCCGAAGGCCGTGCCCGCCGCCTCGCCGACCAGGATGTAGGACCAGATCCGCCCGCGCTCGTCAGGGGAGAAATAGTCCCCGGTCAACGAGGCAATGGCCGGGCCGGCCGTCGCGGCCACCGCGCCCAGGGCCAGCCGTGTGAGCAGAAGGCTCGAGAAGCCGCCGGCAAAGGCGCTGAACAGCGAGGCCAGGCTCCAGAGGACGATGCTGACGGCGAGAATCGGCATGCGCCGCGTGCGGTCGACGAACAACCCGATGGGGATCGTGAACACCGCCCCAACAAGCAGCGAGACCGAGCTCAGCAGCCCGATGTCGGTGTTGTTGATGTGAAGCGCCGATTCGAGCTGCGGCGCAATCGCGCCGACGGTGGAGGCATCGGCGCCGTTGAGCGCGAGGACGAGCGCGAACAGCACGATGACCCGGGCGCGCGCCGGCCCCCCGACCCGCTTGACCACCTCGCCGCGAACCGAGCGGGCAATCCAGCGCATCACGCGCTGCAGCAGTCGGAGGATCTGTGCGGTCACACCCGGCTGAGTCTCGGGCCGCTCAGGCATCGGCATTCTCAGCCTCCGCCAGCTGCCACCCGCGGACGGTGACGCGCAGCCGCAGGTAGCCGACGACACCGGGGATCGTGGGGAGCCAGAACGAGATCGCGCGGTAGGCGAGGACGCCGACCACAGCGCGTCCGCCCGGCACCCCGAAGGCGGCAAAGGCGCCGATCATGCCGCCCTCGACGCCGCCCACACCCCCCGGCAGCGGAAGCAGGCTCCCCAGGGTGCCGATGAAGTAGCCCATGATCAGCTGGGCAATCGGGATCGACTGGCCGAAGGCTCGAAAGGAAAGGCCGAGCACCGCGATATCGAACCCCCAGTACGCGGCGGCGCCGACGGCGGCCAGGGGCTGCTCACGGAGGACGTCGATCGCGGTTCGGACCCCGGCGCCAAGCGTTGCCGGGACGCTGGCCAGGCGAGCCGCGATGCGACCAATGCGGTCGGAACGACGCGAGAGGCGGAAGAGACGGCGCTCGAAGTCCTGGGGCACGAAAGCCATGCTGGCAACCAGGATGATCGCGCCCGCACTGAAGAGGGCCGGAATAACCAGAAGCGAGAAGCTTCCGCCCCCGGGCAGGACGTCCAACCAGAGGCCGAGCCCGCACACCAGCATCGAGCCCAGGTAGAGCGAATACTGGATCACGTAGCTGGCCACCATCCGGCAGGCGATCACCCCCACCTCCATCCCGGCGCGGCGCAGAGCCCACGCGGTGACCGCGACGCCGCCCGCCCCGGCGGCGGAAACGAGCCGGATGGCGGCGATCCCGGCGAGCGGAATCTCCACGCTGGCCCGCCAGTCGATGCGGGGCATCCCGCGTCCGAACACGCATTTGAAGAGCAACACGTACCCGGCCACGGAGGCGAGCTCCAGCACGGCGGCGAAGCCCAGCAGCACGGGATCGCCGTGTTTCAGCTGGCCCCACGTCCGGTTGAGGCCGGCGAGCTTGGGGAGCAGGAAGTAGAAGCCGCCCAGGAGCAGCAGGACGACGATCAGGGCGATGATCACCCGGCGGCGAGTGAGTTCAGGTAGGCCTTGCATGGAGGCGCGCTCCAGACCCAACCTACTGCGAGGGACGGAGCATGAACGCCGGAATGAGGGGCTCCGCCTGGCGGAGCCCCTCATTCGGCCCTCCCTCCCGCAACCGAAAACCGGGGGGCTATGCCCTCCCGCCTAGGCCGGTGTCGCGACGCGGTTTTGCGCGCCGCTGGCGGGAGGGCACATGTCCCTACAGCTCGACTACGCGGACGACGCCCGTAGGTCAGGACCTATGGGCGAACAGATCTTGTGCGACGACTCCAGGACCTACTGGCCGGCGGCGGGAGTCTTGACTGTCTGTCCGACCAGGCTGCCGG
>DATGFT010000165.1:0-77743 GCA_035308915.1 Solirubrobacteraceae bacterium | reverse complement strand
CGGGCTGGGCGTCGGAGGAATTGGCGGGGCGGGGTGGGTGCTGGGGAAGGGTTGACGGGGCGGGTGGTCTGGTACTCCGAGGTCCGGCCCCCCGGCCGGACCTCCCTGCCACCTAGCGGATCTCGGCGCCGCCGTCACCCGGAGGGCGGCCCGAAGGGCCAAGCGCGAAGCGCTTGACGGCAAGACGAGATCCGCTAGGTGGTGTGGAGGGTGGTGTGGTCTGGTCTTGGGGGGTGGTTTTTCCCCGCTGGGGGCTCTTACCTATGTGGGAACCGACGACGCACCCCGCAAAGGCGCAAACGAACGCACCCGGCGAGATGACTTGCGCTTTGACCCGCCTGGGGACCGCAAACGCGCACGACTCGGCGAGGCCTCGGCTGATTTGCGCGTTTGCGGGGCGGACGCCGTCCGGCTCTGTGCTGCGCTCGCGGGCCGGCAGCAGGGCGTCGTCGAGCGCAACCAACTGCTGGCCGGCCGCGTTAGCCGCCACGTCATCGACCAGTTGGTCAGGACCGGCTTCCTCCACCCTCTCCATCGCGGCGTCTATGCCGTGGGACACCGCGCCCTCCCTAAGTTCGGCCGCGAGCGGGCCGCCCTGCTCGCCTGCGGCGATGCCTCAGTCCTAAGTGGCCGCTCGGCGTTGTACGTCTGGGGCATCGTCGACAGCCCTCCGGGCGCTGTCGCGGTCACAGTGCCGGGCCGCCACCGTCGAGGGCACCAAGGCATCTGCCTGCACCACGTGGCGCGGCTGGGCGCGCGTGACGTCCGGACTCGCCACGGCCTGCGCGTCACCTTCCCCGCCCGGGCGCTGGTGGAGTTTGCGGCCACCGCGAGCTGGGATGAACTCGGGGATGCGGTGGCCGAGGCTCGGAGCAACAGGCTCCTCCGCGGTGGCGAACTGGAGGCGGCGGCCCATGCCGCGGGCAAGCGGCCCGGCGGGGCGCGGATGCGGGCGTTTCTCGATGACGAGCGTGAGCCGGCGATCACCCGCTCGCGCGCCGAACGGCGATTTCGAAAGCTCCTGCAGGACGCGGGGCTTCCGGAGCCGAAGACCAACCTGCAGATCGCGGGTTACAACGCCGACTTTGTCTGGGAGGCGGAGAAGGTCATCCTCGAGGTCGACGGATGGAGGTGGCACGGCCATCGACGCGCCTTCGAGAACGATCGGAAGAAGGGGATGGCCTTCGCCGATGCGGGCTACCACGTGATCCGCGTCACCTGGCGGCAGTTCACCAAAGAGCCGCTGGCCCTGATCGCGCACGTCGCGCGAATCCTCGACCGCCGCGGCCGCGCCCGGCACTAGGATCAAATCAGTGCGTGTCCTGCTGACCAACGACGACGGAATCGAGGCCGCCGGGCTGCAGACGCTGAGGAAGGCGCTGCTGGAGCTGCCGGGGGTGGAGCTGGCGGTGATCGCGCCCGACGGCAACCGCTCGGCGATGGCGCGCTCGATCACGACGCGGCGGCCGCTGTGGGTCAAGGAGGTCGATTTCGGTGACGGGACGGTCGGCTACGCCACCGACGGAACGCCGGTGGACTGCGTTCGTCTGGCCCGGCTGGGGCTGATCGAGGGCTTCACCGCCGAGCTCGTCGTGAGCGGGATCAATCACGGCTCGAATCTGGGCGACGACATCACGTATTCCGGCACGGTGGCGGCGGCGCTCGAGGCGATTGTGCTCGGGTTGCCGGGGATCGCTGTCTCGCAGCAATCCAGCGCGCTCGAGCTCGACTTCCGGACCGGTGAGGGGTTTCGCTTCGATGCCGCGGCGGCGTTCACCAGGCGGCTGGTCGCCGAGCTCGAGGACGTTCCGCTGCCCGAGGGGACGCTTCTCAACATCAACGTTCCCGGCGCCGATCCGGTCGGGGTCGAGGTGGCACGGCTCGGCAAGCGGGTCTACAGCGACGAGCTCTCGCTCGTCGACGAGGCGACCGGCAACAAGCGCCTGTACCGCATCTATGGCGAGGCCGTCTACGGGCAGGAGGAGGACGGCACCGACCTGGCCGCGGTCGCCGAGCGGAGGATCGCGGTGACGCCGATCCACTTCGACCTCACCGACCGGGAGGGGATGGGCGCGCTGGAGCGCTACGACCTGGCGCGGTTGATCGAGCCCGCGGCGCGCGAGGTCGAACCATGACCTCGGCGGCGGGGACGGCGCCGGCGGAGCGCGCCGGCGAGCTGCGCCGCCAGCTCGAGTACCACAACTACCGCTACTACGTGCTCGACGACCCCGAGCTCGGGGACGACCAGTACGACGCGCTGCTGGATGAGCTGCGCAGGCTGGAGGCCGAGCACCCGGAGCTGGTAACGCCCGACTCGCCGACCCAGCGGATCGGGGCCGAGCCGGTGTCAGAGCTCGAGAAGGTCAGCCATCCCCAGGAGATGCTCTCGCTGGCCAATGCCCGTTCCTCGGACGAGCTGCGGGCGTGGATCCAGCGGATGCGCAACTTCCTGGCGCGCGAGGGCATCACGGACCCGGAGTTCGAGTACGTCGTCGAGCCGAAGATCGACGGGCTGGCGATCTCCCTCATCTATCGCGATGGTGTGTTCGAGCGCGGGGCGACGCGGGGAAACGGCCAGGTGGGCGAGGACGTCACCCACAACCTGCGGACGATTCCTGCGATCCCGCTGCGGCTCGACATGGAAAGCCCCCCGCCGATGATCGAGGTTCGAGGCGAGGTCTACATGTCGCTGCCGGACTTCGCCAAGCTCAACGAGCGCCGGGCCGAGGAGGGCCTGTCGACGTTCATGAACCCGCGAAACTCGGCCGCGGGAACGATCCGCCAGCTTGATCCGAAGCTGGCCGCTGGCCGTCCGCTGTCGTTCTGGGCCTACGCGGTCGGCGCGACCGAGGGCATCACGTTCGACGCCCACTGGGACGCCCTGGAGTGGCTGCGTGAGCACCGCTTCCCGGTCCACCCTGACGTTCGGAAGCTGCAGAGCGAGGAGGACGTGGTGGCGCAATGCCGCTCCTGGGAGGAGCGGCGCGGATCGCTCGACTTCGAGATCGACGGCGCGGTCGTCAAGGTGAACGAAGTCGAGCTTCAGCGGCGACTCGGCGTGGTCGGCCGCGAGCCGCGCTGGGCGATCGCGTGGAAGTTCCCGCCCACCACGGCGGTCACCGAGCTCAAAGAGATCGGCTGGAACCCAGGGAAGTTCGGGGACCTGCATCCGTACGCGATGCTCGAACCCGTCCACGTCGGCGGCGTCACGGTCAAGCTCGCGACCCTCCACAACGAGGAGGATTTGGCCCGCAAGGACATTCGCGTCGGCGAGGAGGTGATCGTGCTCCGCGCCGGGGACGTCATCCCGCAGGTTCTCTCCCCGGCCCCGCACGTGGCCGAGCGAAACGACCGCCCCGCCCCTCCGCATCCGCCCGAGCGCTGCCCGGTGTGCGACACCCCAACGCTCAAGCCAGAGGACTCGGTGTTCACCAAGTGCCCCAACCGCGACTGCCCAGGGCGGCGGATCCAGCTTCTGGACCATTTCGTGGGGGCGATGGACATCGACGGCCTCGGGGAGAAGCGGGTGCAGCTGTTCATGGACCTCGGCTGGGTTCGCACGGCCGCCGACTTCTATCGTCTCCAGGCCGAGCGGATTGCCGGGCTCGAGGGGTTCGGGCACCAGTCGGCCCAGAAGCTGGTCACCGCGGTCGAACAGTCGAAGGAGCAGCCCTTCGGGAGGGTCCTGTTCGCGCTGGGGATCGAGGAGGTGGGCTACGTGACCGGGCGCAATCTCGCCCAGCACTTCCGCTCGCTCGACGCGCTGATGGCGGCGGCGCCCGAGCAGATCGAGGAGGCCCAGGGCGTGGGCCCGAAGATGGCGCAGACGATCCACGACCAGCTCCACGACCCGCTGATGGTTTCCCTGGTCGAGGACCTGCGGGCGCAGGGCCTGCGCTTTGAGGAGGCCGGGCCGCCGCCCGGCGAGGGGCCGCTGGCCGGCAAGGCCTTCGTTCTCACCGGCACGCTCCCGACCCTGACTCGCGAGGAGGCGAGCGAGATGATCATCGCCGCCGGAGGGCGCGTCACCGGCTCGGTGTCACGCAAGACCGACTACGTCGTGGCCGGCGAGAGCCCCGGCTCAAAGCTCGCCCAGGCCGAGCGGCTGGGGGTGGCGGTAATCGACGAAGACGGGCTGCGGGGCCTACTGGGAAGCTAGCCGTCGTACTTGGCGAGAGCCGCGGCCATCGTGTTGGCCTCGACGCCATGGACGTAATCCGGGTTGCCGATCCGGTTGGCCAGGAAGGCGAACGCGAGCTCGTGGCCGTCACGCGCCTGGCAGTAGCCGGCGAGCGCGGCGACGTCACGCAAGGTGCCGGTCTTGGCGTGGCAGACGCCCTGGGCGGCGGTGCCGCGGGCCTCGTGCTCAAGGGTGCCGGTCTTCCCGGCGATGGCGAGCGAGTTGTAGAAGTCGCTGTTGCCGTATATCTGCTGGAGGAGCGTGACGACCTGGAGGGGGCTCGTGGAGTCAGCTCGGGAGAGGCCGGATCCGTCGTTCAGGACCGGCGCGATGCCGAAGTGGCTCGATACCTCCTGCTTGACAACGGCTGCCCCCGCGGCCGTCGTGCCCGCCCCGCCGAAGCGCGCCCCGAGGCCCTTGAGCAGCATCTCGGCCAGGTAGTTGTCGGACGGCGTGTTCGTGAGCTGGATCAATTTCGACATCGGCGGCGACTGCACCGCGGCAAGCTCGGTGGCGTCGCTCGGGACCTGGCCGGTGTAGATGCGAGTCGACGACGGCACGGAGACCTTGGCTGAGCGCAGCGCGGCGGCGAACTGCTGGGCCGCGTAGAGCGCGGGTCGGCGCTGGGCGGCGGTCCCCGTCCAGTTGGCGTAGCCGCGGTCATACGCGAGCCCGCCGAGGAGCCCCTCGACATCCGGGATGTCGCCGGCGTAGTGGGTAGCCGGCGTTCCCCGCTTGGAGTCGAAGTAGGTCTGGTCGCCGACGATCTCGCCCTGGACGGAGGTGAGGTGGAGGCTCTGGACGAGGCTCGAGACCAGGCGCTGGACGGTCGCGCCGGCGCCGTAGGCGGAGCGGTCGAAGCTGGCTGAGCCGAAGGTCGGGTCGCCCCCGCCGCGCAGATACAGGGTCCCTGTCCAGGCCCCGGACGGACTCACGCTGCCCGCTCCCCATACGGTGGTCGACAGCGTCGCCGCCGGCCCGAACTCAAGCAGCGCGGTCGAGGTCGTGTAGAGCTTCTCCACCGAGGCCGGCATCCGGCCGGTGCCGGCGGCGTCGGAATACAGCGGCTGTCCGGTCGTCAGGTCGACGACGTAGGCACTGCTCGCGCCGCCGATCTTCCGCATGCCCCCATTGAGGGCATTGGTCAGCGACTGATTGGCGGCGGGCAGCGACTGAGCGCTGGCGGCCACCGGTGCCAGAACGAGCGCGAGCAGAACAGCGCCCCACGTCAGCACGACTCTGCGCATTCGCCTGCTGAAACACCTGCCCGGGGTGAAAGGTTCGGGCACGGGCTCAAATAAGAATCCCCGTGGATGCGGGATGATCGTGGCCCGCGTAGGCCCAGACGCCAGGCGCCTGACCGTACAATCGAGGCGATGGGGAAGGTGGTCAAGCTGGAGACCGGGGGCCGGCGCTCGGCCAAGCCGCGCGCCGCGGGACCGCGCCGGACACCCCGCTCGAAGACCGCGCTCGTCCTCGGCGGGGGCGGGTTCACCGGCGGTGTCTATGAGATCGGCGCCCTGCGCGCGCTTGACCTGCTCTCGGTGAATCGCACGGTCAACCAGTTCGATGTCTACGTGGGCACGAGCGCGGGGGCGTTCGTAGCCGCGGCGGTGGCCAACGGGATCACGCCCGAGGAGATGATGCGTGTCCTCGTCGAGCAGGTCCCGACCCCGTTCCCCGACGCACGAGTCAGCGCCCTGCTGCGGCCGAACTATCGGGAGTTCGTGACCAAGGGTGTGCTGATGCCGTTCCGGCTCGCCCAGGTGTGCCGACGACTCCTGTCCGACCTCGGTCAGATGTCGGCGGTCGATATCGCGGTCGGGTTGGCCGAGGCGTTGCCGAGCGGGCTGTACTCGGGCGAGGGAGTCGAGCGCTACGTGCGGCGGATCCTGTCGGACCCCGACCGCACGGACGATTTCCGCCTGCTGGTGAACGAGCTGTACCTCGCCGCGACCGACCTGGACACCTGCGAGCGGATCGTGTTCGGGGCGCAGGGCTGGGACGACGTCCCGATCTCCAAGGCGGTTAGCGCCTCAGGCGCGCTCCCGATGATCTACAAGCCGGTCAAGGTCAAGGACCGCGAGCTGGTGGACGGCGGGATCGTCTCGACAACCAACGTCGATATCGCCGTCGAGGCTGGGGCCAAGTTCATCGTGGTCGTGAACCCGCTCGTCCCCTACGTCAACGACTTCGAGAAGCGGATCCCCACGATGACGGGGTCTCGGGCCCGCCACGTCTCGGACATGGGCTTCCCGCAGATCGGCTATCAGGCGTTCAAGCTGCTCGCCTATCAGCGCCTGCACCAGCTGGCGAGCGCGTGGGAAGAGCGCTATCCCGGTGTCGACATCATCCTCATCGAACCCGAGCCCAACGACGAGCTGATGTTCCAGACGAGCATCATGAACTACACGTCTCGGGTCGACATTGCGCGCCACGGCTTTCAGTCGGTGACGCTGAAGCTCGCGCACGACTACACGCACTTCAAGCGGATCTGCGCGCGCCACGGGATCGAGATCTCGGCCACGCGGGTCCGAAAGGTGATCCAGCACTTCGAGGCCGAGCGTGAGAGGACGCGGGCCTGGCGCAAGATCCTGGAACAGACGACGTCGACGTTGCTCAGGCAGTCAGCGCAGGATTGAGCGCCGGGGAGCGCTGGTGCAGGACCGAGGCCCCGGCGGGCCGGCGCCGGGCGGTCAGCTGAGGGAGGACTAGGAGGCCCGGGAGGCTGGCGCGCGAGTTATGCGCTGGCCGGCTGAGGCTGCTGCTGCGCTGCGGCGCCTGGATGCGCTCGGAGGCTGGAGAGGAAGAGGGTCTTGTCGATTCGACCGTTGAAGATCGGGACGCCCAGCTCGAGGCACTTGGTAATCACGTCTCTCCGCTCCAGCCCGGACTCACGTGCCAGCTCGGTGGGCGTCAGGTGATTTGCCATGAATCCTCTTCCTCCTTTGTCGCCGCCAATTACATAAACAGAAGTATGCCCCTTAGTGCGGATGCTCTCAACAGGAATTGGATAAGCGTTTAGAGGCGTGCGGGCGGCCTTGGGGCGGGCCAGCCGTAATCCCCGGCGGCTATGGAATACTGGACCTATTCGGGGCGTGGCGCAGCCTGGTAGCGCGCACCGTTCGGGTCGGTGAGGTCCCCGGTTCAAATCCGGGCGCCCCGATAACAGGAAACCCCTGCTAGCGCGGGGGTTTTCTGTACTTCAGGAGGGGTCCTGCTGCCCTCGCGGGGGCCGATTCGCCCGTTTGTGCCCAATGTGTGCCCAATCGTGCCCCTCGACGAGCGCCTTGAGCCGCTCGCGTTCCTCCTCGCTGCGTCGCATCGTGTGCGCGTAGACGCGCAGCGTGAACGCCGGGTCGGTGTGCCCCGAGCTGCTGCATCACGTAGGTAGGGTCCTTCCCGATCGCCACCAGGATCGAGGCGAAGGTGTGCCGGAGCTTGTGCGGGGTGATTCCGATCGGCAGCGGCTGGAGGCCCCGCTCCTCGACCAGCTTGTTTGCGTGCGCGACGACCGCCTCGACCACGTCATGGCACAGGTTGTGCCGGGATCGGGGGCTTCCGGCGGAGGTGACGAACACGGGGTCATCAGGGCCGGCGTTCTCGCTGGCCGCCTTGTGCTCAGTCAGGATCTCGCGCAGTAGCGGCAGCATGTCCACCTCGCGCATGCCGGCGTCGGTCGATCGCGGCTCGTCGTCCAGTCGTCGGCATGTTCGACAACGTCCTCGTCGGCATCGACGGCCACCAGGGTGGACGCGACGCGATCGCCCTGGCCAGACAGCTCGCCGCACCCGCCGCGAAGCTGACGCTGGCCCACGTCTATGGGGGGCACACGATCGGAGGGCGAGCCTCGGCGATGGCGGTGCCGCTCGAGCGCGAGGCGGGCGAGCAGGTGCTCGCCCGGACGCTCTGGGAGTCCGGGCTTGACGCCGAGGCGGAGCTCGTCTTCGGCGAGTCGATAGGTCGCGGGCTGCACGAGCTCGCCGACCGGATGCGGGCCGAGCTGTTGATCGTCGGATCGACTCGCCGCGCGCTGCTTGGACGGGTGCTGGTGGGCGACGACGCGCGGGCGGCGCTCAACGGCGCGCCGTGTGCGATCGCGATCGCGTCGCGGGCGTACGCGCAGGCGCCACGGCAGCTGCTGAGGCTCGGCGTCGGCTACGACGACTCGCCCGAGAGCATCCAGGCGCTGGCCGCCGCTCGCGCCCTCGCCGAGCGCTACGGCTCGGCGATTCAGGCGCTGTGGGTGGTCGCCCTCCCCACGGTTCAAGAGGAGGCACCGATCCCAGCTGACTGGGACGAGGCGATCAAGAAGCTGGAAGACCAGTACTCAGCGCGCCTCGCCGAGCTCGGGGACGTCGAGGGGCGCGTCACGTACGGCGGTCCGCGCGAGGAGCTCGCGCAGTTCGCCAAGCAGCTCGACCTGCTGATCGTCGGGTCGCGCAACTACGGGCCTGTCGGCCGCCTCATCCATGGAAGCGTCTCCGGATACCTGCTCGGACACGCCTCATGCTCGCTGATGTTCCTGCCGCGCCACGGCCAAGACGGCCGTGCGGCACAGCGCCGATGACAATCGCGGGAGCTCGAGCGCTCGCATGCGACTCGTCCGCCAGCAACAAAGGCAAGTCCCCGGTGCCAGCTGATGTGTGAACCACGGACCCGCGGTCCACGGTCGAGCGGGAGGTTGACGCATAGGTGGCTCCTCGCTATCTGATACCCCCAAACGACTGTGACGGGGCCCGCTCGTGCCGCTGGACCGCGCCCGGGCCGTCGGAACCGGACAAGAGCCACGAGCTCGCTCCGGGGCTGCGACCCCTAGCCTCGGCTCGGCCCTGCGCAGGCAGGCGAGGGGGACCACGACGCGGGCCATGGGCTCTCTGGCAACGCTCGCATTCCGTCGGTCGGTGCCCGCCCGTAGAGTCGGCTGATGGACGCCGCGCTCGTGTTCGCGATCGTGCTCGCGGTCGCGTTCGCGATCACGAACGGGTTTCACGACGCCGCCAACTCGATCGCGGCGCTGGTCGCGACCCGGGCGGCGACCCCGCTCCAGGCGATCGTGCTCGCGTCGGTGTTCAACCTGCTCGGTCCGCTGCTGCTTGGCGCCGCGGTCGCGAACACGATCGGCGGGATCGTGACGGTCGCGCCATCGGCGGCCGATCAGGTGATCGGTTCGGGGCTCGCCGCGGCGGTGAGCTGGAATCTCGCAACCTGGAGCCGTGGCCTTCCCTCGAGCTCCGCGCAGGCCCTGGTCGGCGGTCTCGTGGGTGCGGCGCTGGCGGAGGGAGGCCTCGACGCGGTGAACTGGGGTGGAGTGCACGAGGGGCATCCGGTGGGTGTTCTCGGGACGCTGATGTCGCTGGCGATCTCGCCGCCGCTTGGCGCGCTTGCCGCGCTGCTGGTGATCCGCGGCCTGAGGCGGCTGGCGCGGCGGGCGACGCGGCGCTGGGCCGCGCCGGTTCGCGGCGGACAGTGGGCGACGGCGGCGGCGCTGTCCTTCAGTCACGGCGCCAACGACGCCCAGAAGGCGGTGGGGGTGATCGCGGCGCTGCTTCTGGCCGACGGACGGATCCGCACGCTCACCGCGCCTTCCTGGGTGATTGTCGTGTGCGCGACCGCGCTGACGGTCGGCACCGCCTTGGGTGGATGGCGGATCATTCGCACCGTGGGCCGTGGCATCTACCGGATTCAGCGGATCGAGGGGCTGGCGTCGACCGGCGCGTCGGCCGCGGTGATCTTCGGAGCCTCACTGGCGGGCGCGCCAACCTCCACCTCGCAGGTGGTGGCCTCATCGGTCGTCGGCGTCGGAGGGGGGCGGTGGCGGTGGCGTCACGTCCACTGGGAGGTCGTGCGGCACGTGGGCGTGGCCTGGCTGATCACGCTTCCGAGCGCCGGGCTGCTGGGCGCGGCGGTGTTCGGGATCTGGCACGGCCTGACATGAAGCGCGCGCGGTGGTTCCTGCCGGACACGCCGGACGTGCTCGGGCTGCTGCGCGCGCAGGTCGCGGTCACGATCGAGGGCCTGGGTGCATTCGTGGCCTGGGCGGGCGGCGATGCCCCGTCCGCGGGGGCGGTGCGCGACGCCGAGCACCGCGCCGACGCGGCCAAGCGGGCGCTCCTGGGCGCGCTGCGCGCCGCGTTCGTCACCCCGCTTGAGCCCGAGGACGTGTTCGCCCTCTCCCGGGGCGCCGACTGGATCCTCGACTATGCACGCGACCTCGTCTCCGAATCGGAGGCGATGGCCTGCCCGCCGGACGCGGTCATCAGGGAGATGGCCGAGCTGCTCGGGGAGGCGGTGCGCAACATCGATTCCGCGCTCGCGCAGCTGGGCAAGGACGACGACGCCGCCACCGACGCCGCCGACGCGGCGATCAAGGCCGAGCGGAGGCTCGAGCGGGCGTATTACCTCGGGATGGCGGGGCTGCTCGAAGTCGAGAACCGCAGCGAGCGCATCGCCCGTCGAGAGCTCTACCGGCGCTGCGCGCGGATCGGGGAGATGGTGATCGACGTCGCCGAGCGGGTCGTGTACGCCGTCGTGAAACAGGGCTGAAGGCCCATGCGGCCGACCGTAGTCCTTACGGACCCCGATCGATGGCTCGCCCCGATGTCCTCACGGCCAACCGGATCTAGCGTCGCCGGGGATGGGTGCGACCTCGGATACGCGCGCGCGCGAGAGCGCGACCCCGCCCACGCCGGATCCGAACGACCCGGGATTGCTGAGCGCGGCGCAGACCTCGTTGCTGACCGACCAGTACGAGCTGGCGATGGCCTCGAGCTATCTGACGCGGGGAATGAACGAGCCAGCGGTGTCCGAGCTGTTCGTCCGCCACCTGCCGCCACGGCGGCGGTGGTTGCTGGCGGCCGGCCTAGGCCCGGCGCTGGCGCTCGTGCGGGCGATGGAGTTCGGCAAGGAGGAGCTGGCCTACGTGCGCTCGCTCGGCTTCGGTCGCGCGTTCCTGGAGTATCTGGCTCGGTTTCGCTTCTCCGGGGATGTCGACGCGATGCCGGAGGGCACGGTCGTGTTCGCCGGCGAGCCGCTGGTCCGCGTCACCGCACCGCGGGTCGAGGCGCAGCTGCTCGAGACCCTGCTGCTCAACCAGATCAACTTCCAGACGATGGTCGCGACCAAGGCGGCGCGGATCGCGCTGGCCTCGGCCGGCACCTCGAACCTGGCCGCCGCGATGCGCTACGGCCTGGCGCCGGTGGGGACAATGGCCCACTCCTACGTGATGTCGTTCGACTGCGAGGAGGACGCGTTTCGGGCTTTCATGGAGGACTTTCCCGGCAACGCGGTGATGCTGGTCGACACCTACGACACGGTCGAAGGGGTCCGCCGCGCGATCGACGCCGCCCGCGCAACCGGAGTGGCCCTCGCCGGGGTGCGGCTCGACTCGGGCGACCTGCTCGACCTCTCCTAAGACCCGGTCGCTGCTCGAGTTCGCGGACATCGCGGGCATGGTGGCGCGAGGCCTCCCGAATCGGCGAGCGGCCCTGGTCGGTGAGGACGGCCTGGATCGCCCGGCCGTCCTCGGCGTCGGGCATAGGACCTCGTTCGACGAGCCCTCGCCTCCTCATCCGCGTCAACTGGTGATGCAGGTGGCTGCGCTCCCAACCCAGTTCAGGACGTCCCACGACGCCGGTCGGGAGCGTTGGACCCGCTCGTCACGCGCGGGAGACGTGGTCACCTCGGCCGGTCTCGCAGTGGTGGGCGCGAAGCTGCTTGCGACGATCTGGCGGGGCGCCCTCGCCGCGCGGCGGCGTGGGCGACCGCGCGGCCGTGGTTCCCCGCGCTGGCGGCGATCAAAGTTCGCACGGCGGGCTTCTCGCGGAGCGCGCGTTCGACCGCCCGCGACGCGCCCAGGATCTTGAACGCCGGCAGCCCAAGCCGGCTGGACTCGTCCTTGACCTGAACAGCAGCCAGGCCGAGTTCGGCGGCGATCGCATCGAGCCGGTGGACGGGGGTGGGCGCGTAGCCGGCCAGGGCGCGGTGAAACGTGATCGCGTTGTCGCTGGGGGCAGCGACCGCGGCGGGGTCCACAGCGCGATTGACGACCGCTCTCATGCACCGAAGGATGGGCCAAACAGACCGGCGGGCGAGCCAGTGCCTCGGCGTCGGAGCGGGCGAGCCAGTGCCTCGGCGTCGGAGCGGCCGACCCACGCTCGATCGGGTGGGCACGCCGCCGGGCAGCACCCTCCGGCGGCGACGGCGATGACGCCACGGAGGCACCTGTCGGCCGGTCCGGTCTGTTTCGTGGAGAAGTACGGATGAGGTTGGAAACCAGCATCGCCTACATTCCTCTGAGCGCGCGGGCGGCGCCGTTACGGGACCGAAATGGCGGAACTCACCACGGCTGTACGGATTGCCTCGCCGGAACGGGGCGCGACGCGATGGATCGAGGCATTCAATGTGGGGGATCTCGACGGAATGCTCGCGTGCCTTGCCCGCTACGTCGCTTTTTATCCCGTCAGGCTTAGCGGACTCGAGGCGTGCTACCGAGGCCATGACGGCGTGCGGTGTTGGTTCGCCCAGCTTCGGCGTCACCGCTACGCCCAGACGATCTCACTGTGGGACCTGCGCGGCCTCGGCGACGTGCGCGTCTTCGCCACCGGCTGGCTGAGCCTGGCGGAGGACCCAGGCATCGCACCGTTCTGCGCCCCGCGATCACGGTCATCGAACGTCCGGGTGCCCGCGCGCTGACCGGTCTGCGCCGTAGATGGGCGTGCGCCCCGATCCGAACGACCCGGGTCTCTGCGCACCTCTACTCGGCCCGACAGCGCCGCGCGGTCGAGGCGACCGGCGCGCGTCTCGGCAGGTGAGCTGGCGAGCGGGCGCACGCCGGCTGCTGATCGTCAGCGGCAAGGGCGGGGTCGGCAAGTCCACGGTGGCCGCTGCTGCGGGCGTGGCCGCTGCGCGTGCCGGGTTGCGGACGATCGTCGCCGAGCTCGCCGGCCGTCACGATGTCGCGGCGCTGCTCGGCGCGCAGGCGGGCGAGGGGATGCGTGAGGTGGAGATATACCGGGGTCTTCACCACGTCACGATTGAGCGCGAGCCCGCGCTCGAGGAGTATCTGCGCAACGAGGTGCCGGGGCCGCTGCCCGCCGCGATGCTCGCGCGCAGCCGGGCGTTTGATCTCTTCATCGAGGCCGCTCCGGGCATGGGCGAGCTTCTGAGCGTCGGGAAGCTGTGGGAGCTCACGCAGCGGCCCCGTCACGCGCGGGGCGCGCGCGAGTACGACCTCGTCGTGCTGGACGGCCCGGCGAGCGGTCAGCTGATCGGGCTGCTTCAGGCGCCCCACACCTTCGGTTCGATGGTGCGAGGCGGGCCGGTGGCGCGCCAAGGCGCCGCAATCGATGAGGTGCTGTTCGATCCCGCGCAGACCGAGCTGCTGGCGGTGGCCGCCGCCGAGCAGATGGCGGTGAGCGAGACGCTCGCGCTGCAGGCTGAGCTCCGGGAGCGATTCCACGTCGAGCTCAGGGCGGTCGTCGTCAACCGGATGGTCCCTGCCCGGTTCACCTCACACGAGGCGGCAGCGCTCCGCGCCGCGCCCGATCACCCCGCGGTGCGCTCCGCGCTTTGGCTCTACGGACGTGCCGAGGCCCAGCACACGCAGCTGCGTCGACTGCGTGATGAGATCGGAGCCGTGGCCACGAGCACCCTGCCATTCCTGTTCGGCGCCGACTTCGGGCGCGCTCAGGTCGAGCAGTTGGCAGAGCTCCTGGAGCACTCCGTGCGATGACTCGCCTGGACAGCCGCCTCGCGGACAAGCACGTGGTCGTCTGTGCCGGTGCCGGCGGGGTGGGGAAGAGCACGATCTCGGCCACCGTCGCGCTCGGGCTGGCCGCGCGCGGTGGACGGGTGGCCGTGGTCACGATCGACCCGGCGCGCCGGCTGGCCGAGGCACTGGGGCTCGATGAGCTGGGCAACGAGCCGCAGCTCGTCGACGCCGCACGCTTCGCGCGCGAAGGTCTCGAGCTGCGCGGTGAGCTGTGGGCGATGATGCTCGACGCCAAGCGCACCTTCGATGAGCTGATCGCTCGCCTGGCACCCGACCCGCGGACGCGCGAGCAGATCCTCGGCAATCCGATCTACGAGCACCTCTCGACCGCGGTGGCGGGGACCCAGGAGTACACGGCGATGGCGAAGTTGTTCGAGCTTGACCGGGAGGGCGCCTACGACACGATCGTGCTCGACACGCCGCCATCGCGCAGCGCGATCGAGTTCCTGCAGGCTCCTGACCGGCTGATGTCGCTCCTCGAGGGACGCGCCCTCCGCGCCTTCATCCGGCCCACGCGGCGAGTGCTCGGCGCGGCCGGAGTTGTGTTCACGGTGCTTCGCCGGATCACCGGGGTTGGGCTCCTCGACGAGTTGACCACCTTCTTCGGGCTGCTGAGCGGGCTTCTGGACGGCTTTCGGGCGCGCGCCGTCGACGTGCGCGAGCTGTTGACCGACCCCGGGACCGGCTTCCTCGTGATCACCTCGCCTGAGCACGCGCCGCTTGAGGAAGCGATCTTCTTCGCCGGTGAGCTCGAGCGCAACGGCATGCGCCGGTCAGGGGTGATCGTCAACCGCTTCCATCCCCTCGACCCGCACGAGCGAGGCGCCGCCGTGACCGCGGCGAGGCTTCGGGATGCGCTGGGTGAGGACCTGGCGCGACGGGTGGCGGACACGCACGCAGAGGTCCAGGAGCTTGCCCGCGGCGATCAGGCCGCGCTCGAGCGGCTATGCCGGGACCTGTGCGACCCGGATCCTGTGTGCCTTCGTGACCGCGAAGGCGACGTGCAGGACGTCGACTCGCTGGTGGACCTGGAGCGCGAGCTCTTCAGCGCGAGTGGGCAGACGGAAAGTGCGACGGCCGGTCGGGTGAGGTGAGCGTCACGTTCCGGGGCGCACGTCGGTCGGGTCGGGGATGCGGTTGACGAGCTCGACCAGTTGGCGGGGGTGGGCGAGCGTCGGCAGGAGCAGCCTGAGTAGGTCCTTCGCAAGGAGGGGATCCAGCAGGTTGTTCAGGTGGACGCTGTCGAGCTCAAGATTTGATCTGAACACGCTGGCGATGTGGCGGAGATCGAACTTCGTGGGTGATACGGGAATCACGGGCCGGTCCAGTTGCAGCAGCCCGTAGACGGCTTCCATGGCGGTCCGTACCGAGGTCTCGACAGTGAAGACGCAGTCATCGTCGACCTCGACGAACTGCCCGAGGAAGCCCAGGTTGACGCACCCGTCGGGGATCACCCGCGGGCGGTCGCCGATCGCGCGCGGCATGAACTGGCTCGTGATGTACGGCATGCCCGCCAGTGACACCTTCGCGTGGGCGAGGAACTGATCGGCGGTGTCCTGGAGCCCGAGGTGATAGAGGAACTCGCGGATGACCTCGTTCCCGGTGCAGTCCACCATCGGCTTCCGGACATAGTCTCCGACGTTGTTGCCCCGTAGGCCGTAGCCCCAGAAGACGTCGACGTTCTCCGGCTGGTCGGGGAAGAACGGCTTGCCGTAGATGATGAACCCGAGGTCCCAGCCCGAGTCCTTGACGGTGACGCCGCCTCCGGTGCCGCGCCTGTCGCCGCTGAGCGTCTCGATGTGGTCGACGAACTCGGGGTAGTCGACCAGCGTGACAAAGAAGGAGGTCCACCGGGTCTTCTCCGGCCAGCTGATGAATTTTTCCGGGCAGCCGAACTTCGGGTCACGCGAGGCGAGTTTCTCCCAGAGGGTGAACAGGCCACGATCACGGCGGTCGAGGTTCCACGTGACAGGCCTCTCGTTGTCGCCGTGGGTGGAGTTCTGCGTGAGTGAGCCGCAGGTGAAGAACACCAGATCATCGGCGCTCAGCGCAATCTCCGAGCGCCCCTGCGGCGACTCGACGGCCAGGCCGGTGACGGCGGTCCTGCCCGCTCGCGACTTCAGGGTCATGTCGATCACGCGAGTGCCGAGCGCGAAACGTACTCCGAGTTCTTTCAGCCAGGTCCAGAGCGGGAGGATGATCGAGTCGAACTCGTTGTACTCGGTATGCAGGATGCCCTCGAGGCGCGGTGTCACCGCGTTGAGGTGCACGAACCTGAGCAGGTAGCGTCGCATCTCCATGACGCTGTGGTAGTCGTCGAAGGAGAGGATCCTCGAGAACATCAACCAGGTGTTCGACCGGAAGAAGCTCGGCGAAAACCAGTCGCGGATCGACTTGTCCTGGAGATCCTCCTCCGGCGTAAGGACCAGGCGCAGAAGCTGCGCGGCCCCTTCCTTGGGGAACGCGTGGTCGTCGTAGTCGGCCCGGTGCCCCTGCCGCTCGATCACGCGCCAGTGTGAAGAGATCGGTTCGCGGCAGTTGACCTCTCGGGTCTCATCCAGGACCGTTCGCCCAGGCCGCTTCAGCGAGGGCACCTTGCTGCACAGGTACCAGAGGCACTCCATGTGGGCCTCGAGCTCCCGCTCCCCCCGGCAGACGTAGCCGTGCGCCGGATCGCCGATGGCGTCCATCGCCCCGCCCGGGAGCGGCAGACCCTCGTAGACCGTGATGTTGGCCGGCGGCATGTGGGCGTCGCTCGCCAGAAACGCCGCCGCCGCCAAACCCGCGATCCCGCCCCCGACGATGTGGGCCGTCTTGCCCCCGATCTCTTCGGGAATCGTGGCGTTGACCTGATCGTAGAAGAGCATTCCGTCACTTCCTCGGTAATGCCACCAAGGCCCCGTTCGGCGAAGTACGCAGCCGCCATAGATTGCGCTGTGGAGTGCTCAGGCCGCGAGCGCTTGATCGGCTTCGCTGGC
This sequence comes from Solirubrobacteraceae bacterium, assembly GCA_035308915.1. GTDB lineage: Bacteria > Actinomycetota > Thermoleophilia > Solirubrobacterales > Solirubrobacteraceae > Palsa-465. The sequence continues at coordinate 60,813 of DATGFT010000165.1, read as the reverse complement.
GGCGGGTCGCGGGATGGTGGCGATCCCGCGCTGGCCGGCGTAGGCGTAGGGGTGATGGAACACATCGAGCGGTCGATCCGCCTCGTACACCTCGACGCGGAACGTGTCCTCGGACCTGGTGTCGAGCACCGACACCCAGACCCGGCCGGTGTGCGAGCACCACAGCAGTCTCACCTGGAATCCGTCGTTGAAGCGGCTGTCCAGCTCGCGAATCGAGGTGAGGGTTTCGGGCGTCATCGCTGTTCCTTGGTGCGCGGTAGGTCAGGTGCACAGATTGGCGCCCGGCCGGCCCGCCGCCATCAGCAAGAGTGCGCGCCCACAGGGGGTAACCCTCGCGTTCGCTATACGTAGATTTCCGCAGCGTCAGCGGCGGCCCGCGGGGACGTCGGCGCGCCAGCCGTGGTTCTCTGATCGAGCTCGAGCATCACCTCGTCGACGGTCTCGTCGATCGCCAGATCGGTGCGGACACGAACGTGCGCGGCGGTGGACGGTTCGTCCAGCGGCTCCCAGCTGGAGCGCTCGCGCATCACCACTTCAGGCCCGGCGTCGGAGATCTGCCCTTGTTCGTGGCGGCGGCCGGCGGCGCGCGCCGCCAGCACCGATGATGGGGCCCGGCATTCGACGTACACCGTCGGCGTCCCCGCTCCGAACGCTTGCATGAATGCGTCGCGATCGGCCCGGTGGCGAAAGGTCCCGTCGACCACCACGCCGCGCTGGGACTGGAACTCCCGCGCGGCAGCTCTGCCGAGTCCGGCGTAGGTGCGGGCGTTCCACTCGGCGCTGTAGACCTTGAGCGGCGCGTGTCGACGGCTCGGGATGCCCGCCAGGCGCTTGCGGGTCGCGTCCGAGCTCAGGTACGGCAGCCGCGCGCGGTCGGCCAGCGCCCGTGCCAGTGTCGTCTTGCCGCTCGCGGGCACCCCGCAGACCACGATGAGCAGCGGCAGCCGCGCATGCCAGGAGAACCGCTCGGCCACGCCGATCAGATCGCGTGCCTGGGCGCTGGCGTGTCCGTGCGCCGCGCTGCCTGGCGGCCGCTGGCTGGCGCGGACGAGCAGCACCTTCGCGCGCACGAGTGCACGGTGCGCCGCGAAGAACGCCACAAGCGCATCCTCGCCACAGTCTCCGCCGGCCCCGCGATACGCCTCGACGAGCTCCACCGCAAAGCGCTCTCCGCCGAGCGCGGCGAGATCCATCGCCAGGAACGCAAGATCGTCGGCGACGTCAAGCATTCGCAGGTCACGGTCGAACTCGACGCAGTCAACGACACGGACGCGGGGGCGCAGCAGCACGTGCTCGGCACGCAGGTCACCGTGGCATTCGCGGATCGTGCCCCGCGCCGCGCGCGCGTCGAGCTCGGCGCGATGCGCGGCGACGAACGAAGCCATGAAGCCTCCCAGCAGCCGAACTCGCGCCCGTTCGCGACGCTGCTCGACCAGCTCGAGCAACTCCGCTACGTTGCGTCTCACCTCGCCGCCGATCCGAACCGATCCGCGCTCACCGCCACCGTCCCGCTGACAGCTGCCGTGAAACCGCGCAAGCCTGCGCGCCACCCGGTCGATCTCCGAGCGCATCAGCTCGCCGCGATCGAGCCTCGCCGACACGGTGTCGCGCTCGTCGTAGCGGCGCATCTCCACGACGTAGTCGACGGCGCGGGGGTCATCCTCGTTGGCCAGCGCGACCCCTTCGGATGTCGGCACCACCCCCCTGACCCCCAGATACAGCTCCGGGGCGAGCCGGCGATTCAGCCGCACCTCCTCGTGGCACACCTCGCGCCGCCGTGAGGCTGTGCTGTAGTCGAGGAACGGGAGCACCAGCGGTTTCTTCAGCTTGTACGCCCGGCGGCCCACCAGGAACACCCACGAGATGTGGGTCTCGCGCACCTCCACGCTCTCATGGCGTCCCGGGTAGGCCTGGGGCCGCGCGAGCAAGACGGGAAGCTGATCGCTCGCATCTTGGCCAGCGTCGGCAGGGCCGCCGCGTGCGCCGCCCTCACCGAGCCCAGCCCGTGACCGAGCGGTCGGATTCACGGAGTTCACAGCGCGGTCGGGTAGGTCTCTGGCGGCTCTCCGAGCTCCCAGCCGGGCGTTCGCTCGAGCGGCTCGACGGCGCGCGTGAGGTCGAGGTGCACGAGCGCGTCGTATTGCGCGGCGAGGGTGGCGGCGAACCAGTGGCTCTGGCGCTCGGTCTCGGGGCGGTAGATGACGCCGATCGCGCGGTGAAGCCGCGGCTCGCGCAGCGCCCGGCCGCTGTCTCCGGCAGGCAGCGGGCAGAGCAAAAACGCGGGTAGGCGGGTGGCGTGAAACAACGCCTCGTAGCTATCGGGCAGTGCCGCGCGGACGCGCCGTCGCTCGGCGGGCGCGTCCCACTCCCGGGCGGCTGTGACCGTGCCGGCGTAGGTGGTGAAGCCGAGGTTGACAGCGCCGAGCTTGCGCACGGCCAGCACGCCGAGCGGCGCGTTCAGCGCACGCGCCACCTCAAACCCGACCGGCGCCCCGCCACGCGGCAACGCGATCACCACGGGCCGCTCCCCGGCCAACGGCGTCAGCCGCTCGGCGAGTCGACGTCCAGCATCACGCCGATCAACGAACACCATGCGAGCATCGTCGCCGCAGGCCGCACTGCCGGCATCCGCAACCACCCGCAAACCTTGGGTGACTTACCCGGATCTCCCTCCCGTCGTCCCCGTCGCTGAGCGGCGCCTAGGAGATAACGCCTGGGTGTCGCCCTACGGATCCGTCAGCGCCCGGGAGCGGGTACGGTCGGTCGGCGGGCGGGAGAAGGTCGCCTCGACCAGGGCGATGCGAAGACCCTTGATCGCGACGGCGCGGAGCCGCACTCCGTCCACGCGGACCTCGTCGCCGATCCTCGGCATGCGTCCAAGCCGGTCGAACATCAGGCCGGCGAGTGTGTGAGATGGCTCGGTGGGAAGCTCCACGTGGAACTGCTCGTCGAACTCATCGACCGGGAAGGTGCCGTGCACCCGCGCGGTACGGGAATCGACCCAGCTGATCGAGTCGTCAGCCAGGTCGTACTCGTCCTCGATCTCGCCCACCAGCTCTTCGAGCAGATCCTCGAGCGTGACCAGCCCCTCGGTGGAGCCGTACTCGTCAAGGACGATCGCCATTTGCTGCCGCGTGCGCCTGAGCTCTCCCAGCAGCACGCCGAGGTGCTTCGTCTCGGGGATGAACGGGACCGGCCGCAACAGCTCATCGATCTTGGTGTGCTCGAGGCGGCCGTGATAGTAGGCGGAGAAGATGTCGCGGATGTGCAGCACCCCGATCACGCTGTCGAGGCTGCCGCGATAGACCGGATAGCGGGTGTAGGGGGAGTCGACCACCACCGCCAAGCAGTCCTTGAGGGGCGTGTCGGCTGAGAGCGCCGTGATGTTCGGCCGGGGAACCATCACCTCTCGCACGGTGCTGTCGGTGAAGTCGAACACGTTGTAGACCATCTCCTCTTCGGCCTCCTCGATCACCCCGGTCTCCTCGGCCTCGGCGAGGATGCCGCGCAACTCCTCCTCGCTGCGCGCCGCCACCCGAGCCGAGATCGAGCGAAAGCCGAGCAGGCGAAGAATGGCGGTGGCCGATCCCTGCAGTAGCCAGACGGCCGGGTAGGCCACCCGCGCGAGGAGCGCCAGCGGCCGGGCGACCGCGCAAGCCACGCGCTCGGCGCGCTCGAGCGCGATCGCCCTCGGTACGAGCTCGCCGAAGACAACGTACAGGTACGTGGTCAGCGCGAGCGCCAGCGCGACCGACACACCGGTCGCGACCAGCGGATCGAACAGGCGGCGAAAGGTCGGTTCGCCCAGCGCCCCGAGGGCGATCCCGAGCATGCTGATCCCGAGTTGCACCGTCCCGAGCAGCCTCATCGGATCCTCGAGCAGCCGCACGGCCGTCGCAGCGCCGCGATTGCCGGCGTCGGCAAGCTCAACCAGCCGCCACCGGCGGGCGGTGATCAGCGCGTACTCGCTGACCACGAACATCGCGTTGCACGCAACCAGCACGAACACCAGGCAAATCCGCCAGCCAATCGCCATCCGCTCGATCTTGGAGCCTCACTATCCCCGAGACATCACGAGCAACTACTGAAACGCGTGTGTGGACTTCTGCACCCCTCGAGCGTGCTTCACCGCTCGAACCCCAGGTGGCTCCTGAGACCCCCGAGACGATCCCGAACACGGCCGCGAGTCCGTCGTTGGCGCCGTAGATCGCGTCCGAGATCCACCCGCAACCGCGCTGATGCCCCACCTTCGCGCCTGAGGATGCGGTCGAGCCGCTGCCTCACCTCGTGCGGCCAGCAGGCGATCGATCGCGGCAATCCCCGCCTGCAGGCGAAGCCAGGGTCCGGGCCTGACGCTGGCGCGGTCCGGGACGGAGACGCCGAGCTCGTGCATCCGCTGCTCTAGGCGGCGGGATGGCCGTCGTCGACCTCCGCCGAGTTGTCCTCACGCAGTTCGGATGATTGGGTCTGGCGGCGCCGGGTGACAGCGAACCGATCGGTAGAAACCCGATGCGGGTCACGGTAGGCGCTGCCGATGCCTGCGCCGGAGGTGAGCTATAGCGTCGGCGTCATGAGCAAGAGACGTAGACCGCCTTCTGACTCGCCTCGCAGCGTCCACACGGCGTTCACCGACTTCCGCACAAGATTCGCGCGACGGCGAACCCGTGGCGAGTTCGCAGACACCGAACGGGAGATCATCAGGGCCGATACTCCGCCTGATGTCACCAGCGTCCGGGCCAAGAGCAGCCGCCACGGCAAGTCGACCGCGGACAAGTGGAACCAGTAGCCGCGAGGACTGACTATGTCCTTCCGATACGCGCGGCGGTGCGCCCGTTCCGGGCAGCGATGCTTGGGCGTTGCCTCAACCTCGAGCTCGCGGAAGTGCTCGACGGATCCGTTGCCATCGAGCACGGAGACGGAATCGCGTGAGCTCGACGACCACGAACAACTCCGGACCGAACGCTCCGCCCTCTGCGACGAGCGCCTGGTGAATGGCACGCTGCGTGTCGTCCGTCTCGTGCTCCAGCGCGATCGCCTGGTGCGCGGCCTCCTGAGGCGTCCATTTCCTCGCGGGGCCGCCACGTCGCAGCTGCGCGCTCAGCTGCACGGCACGAAGATCATGTGCTTTCCGTTTCTCGCCGCGCTCGGGCACAGCGTCGGTCGCTCGCTCTGCCCGCACGAGGACCTGGAGCCCGCCCGCGAAGCGCTCGTCGCCGCCGCCGGGTCCGGCCGGCTCGAGCTTCCCGCGATCTGCTGCTCGCCAATTGGGGCGAAGAGGAAGAGGGCGCCACCGTGCGGCGCTGGACGGGGTCGACGTTCCCGATGACTGGACGGGGCTTGACATCGGACCGCGAACGGCCGAGCGCTACGCGGCCGAGATCGCAGCGGCCGCGACCGTGTTCTGGAACGGGCCGATGGGCCGCTTCGAGCTTCCGGCGTTCGCCGGCGGCACCCGCAGGATCGCCGAGGCAGTCGCATCAACCTCGGCGACGACGATCGTCGGTGGCGGGGAGACCGATCTGGGCTGCGATCCTACGCGCTGCGCGACCGCGTGAGCTACATCTCGACCGGCGGCGGAGCCACGCTCGAGTTCCTCGAGGGGCGCGAGCTGCCGGGCGTACAGACGCTCCTGCGCGCCCCCGTCGCCGCAGCTTGTTTGCGGCCGGCCGGAGACTGGATCCCCCGGATGCTGGATCAGCGCCAGAGTTCGCCTGAGCCGGTGACCGACGCCGGCCGGTGGCGGGCGCTCGACCTGCGTTCGGCGGCGACGATGGAGGCCGACGGTGTCCTGGCGCAGCTCGGCTCAAGCCGGGATGGTTTGTCGAGCGAGGAGGCGGCCGGACGCTTGGAGGAGGTGGGGCCGAACGCGCTGGTGAGTCACGGCGCTCGGCCGCTGACGATCCTGGTGCGCCAGTTCCGCAACCCGCTGCTGATCCTGCTGATCACGACCGCGGTGGTGTCTGCGTTCGTCGGCGAAAAGACAGACGCGATCATCATCCTCACGATCATCGCCCTGAGCGTCGGGCTGGGATTCGTCAACGAGTACCGCTCGGCCCGCGCGGTCGAGGAGCTGCATTCGCAGCTGCGCCACAAGGCACTGGCGCTCCGGGACGGCAAAACGGTGAGCGTGGATGTGACAGAGCTCGTTCCCGGGGATGTGGTGCAGTTGTCGGTGGGCGATGTGGTGCCGGCCGATGTACGGCTGCTGCGTGTGTCGGGGCTGGAATGCGATGAGTCGGTGCTGACGGGGGAGTCGCTTCCGGTGGAGAAGCAGGCGGATGCGTGCGATCCGCCGGAGGCGGCGCTGGCGCTGCCCTCGGGGGCACTGATGGGCACGGTCGTGCAGAACGGCACCGGCCTGGGGGTCGTGGTCCAGACAGATGGCCGCACGGCGTTCGGCGTGATCGCTGAGCGGCTGGGCGATTCCCAGCCGCAGACCGCGTTCCAGCGGGGGCTGCGGGACTTCTCGATGATGCTCGTGTACGTCACCGCGGTGATGGCGGTGACGATCCTCGTGGTCAACCTGCTGCTCGGCCACTCGGTGATCGAATCGATCCTGTTTGCCCTCTCGATCGCCGTCGGCCTGACGCCACAGCTCCTGCCGGCGATCGTCACCGTCAGCCTGTCAACCGGGGCCCGGCGGCTGGCGCAGCGCAAGGTGGTGGTGAAGCGGCTGGTGGCGATCGAGGATCTGGGTGACATCGATGTGTTCTTCACCGACAAGACCGGCACGCTCACTCGGGGGGAGATCACGTTCTCGGCTGCGCTGGATGCCGCTGGCCGAAACTCCGAGGAGCTGCTGCGCGACGGTCTGATCTGCAACGAGGCGGTTGTATCCGACGGTGAGGCGGTTGGCGGCAACCAGCTCGACCGTGCCCTCTGGCAGGCGCCCGGCGCGAGCGGGATCGCGGCAAACGCCGACAAACGCCTGGACATGCGGCCGTTCGACTACGAGCGCCGCCTCTGCTCGGTGCTGGTGCAGGACGGTGACGGCCATGCGCGCGTGATCGTGAAGGGCGCCCCAGAGGCAGTATTGGCGCGCAGCGCGACCGTGCCGTCCGGAGCGAGGGATGTGCTGAGCGGGCTGTTCGCCCAAGGGAGCCGCGTGGTCGCCGTGGGCAGCCGCGCGGCGGATGGCCAGACGAAGCTGACGCCCGAGGACGAGCAGGACCTTCAGCTGGAGGGCTTCCTCACGTTCCTCGACCCCCCAAAGCCGGACGCAGGCGACGCGATCGCGGCGCTGCAGCGTCTGGGCGTGGAGGTGAAGGTCATCACGGGCGACAACGACGTCGTCGCGAGGAAGGTCTGCGCCGACATCGGCTTGAACGTACTCGGAACGATGACCGGGTCAGAGCTCGACAAGCTCGATGACCAGCAGCTCGCGGCCGCGCTCCCGCACACCACGATCTTCGCCCGGGCCACGCCCGAGCAGAAGTCGCGCCTCATCAAAGCCCAGCGCCAGCTGGGTGCTGATGTCGGCTTCATGGGCGACGGCGTCAACGACGCGGTCGCTCTGCACGACGCCGACTGCGGAATCTCGGTTGAGACCGCCACCGACGTGGCGAGGGATGCGGCCGACATCGTGCTGCTCGACAAGGACCTCGGGATCCTCGCCGACGGGATCGGGGAAGGGCGGCGGATCTTCGCCAACACGATCAAGTACGTGATGATGGGGACCTCGTCGAACTTCGGGAACATGTTCAGCGCCGGAGGCGCATCCTTCTTTCTCAGCTTCCTGCCGATGCTCCCGACCCAGATCCTGCTCAACAACCTGCTCTACGACGTCAGCGAGATGACGATCCCCACCGACAACGTCGACCACGAACAACTGGAGAAGCCGGCCCACTGGGACATCCGGATGATCCGGCGCTTCATGATCTTCTTCGGCCCGATCAGCTCGATCTTCGACTTCGCCACCTTCGGGATCATGCTCGGAGTCTTCAACGCCCACGCTCCGTTGTTCCGCTCCGGCTGGTTCGTCGAGTCGCTGGCCACCCAGAGTCTGGTGATCTTCGCGATCCGCACCCGGCGGGTCCCCTTCTTCCGCAGCCACGCCAGCAAGCCGCTGACGATCACCACGCTCGTGTGCGTGGCAACCGGCGCCTACCTCCCCTACTCGCCCCTGAACCACCTCCTCGGCTTCAGACCGCTGCCCGCCGCCTTCTTCGGGTTCCTCGTCGGGATGGTCATTCTCTACCTCGTCCTGATCGAGATCGGCAAGACGATCTTCTACCGCCGGCCCCGTGCCGGAGAGGCTCTCGCCGTGCCCTACCGGCACAAGCGCGCGCGCCACCGCGCCTCGCGCTGGAGCGTGCGAAGCCGACGCCACGCCAACCACGGCGACGCTCCCGCTTCCGCGTAGCGTTGGGGTACGAGGGGATGGTCAGCGACGCCCGCGGGCGCCGGCTGCACGAGCAGCTCGCTTGAGCGGGTCCTCGTCCTCGTGGGGCGCGGGGTTCGTGGAACAGGAAAGATCTCCGCCGAGAGGTCGCGATCAAGGCGTTTTGACCGGCGCGCGGCCCCAGTTCGCCGGCCGGTCACCACCAGGGGCGCGTGTTGCTACCGGAATCATGGCGGGGCGGCGTCCTCGGTCGGGTTCAAGAGCACGCGGGGAGTCGTGTTAAACCGGGCGGTGTCCGTGGGTCAAATACGGACGCCGCACACGCGGTCCGGTGAGATTCTCGGTCGTCCACGCTGGCTTACAACCTCTGCACCGTGAGATGTCAGCTCTTGCCGAGAGATCCCGGCTAGCACCCCGGGCAAATCCCGATCACCCGTCGACGACGGGCGGGGCTCGTCCGGCGGGCCACACTCTTTGAGCGACTCTCGGCTGCCGCTGGGGTCGTATTGCTGTGCGCGCCCGCGGGAAGCGGGAAGTCGGTGCTCGTGCGGTCGTGGGCCGAGGCGGCAGATCCCAGCTCGGTGTCCGCTCGAGCGGCTCAACCGCCCGGGTGCGGTCGAGATGGACGAGGGCGTCGTACTGGTGCGCGAGGCTGGCCGTTGATCCCCATGCGCCGGATGGGGGACCCCGACGATATCGCCGGGCGGCGCTTCCCCGCGTCGGAGCTCGGCAGCTACATGACCCGGGCGCAGATCGCCGTCGATGGAGGACGTCTCCTCGCTTAGGGGAAACGCTGCGTGAGCTGGCGTCGCCAATCCGTGGCTCGTGCTGCGCCAGCTTGGAGCTTTCGGGGTAACGGCGAGTTTTCTACGGACGTGGCCGGCATCGGTCTACGGATGGCCCGGGCGGGTTCGAGGCTTACCGTCGTAGCACGAACCCATCTCCTCGAAGGGAGCACCCCATGGCTCAAACCACCACCAAGCGCAGCCCAGCGAAGCGGGCGCCGGCGACCCGGCGCCGCAGTGCAGCTGTCCGCAAGCCGTCAGGCCCACTCGACAGGACGACGAAGCTCTCAGAAGACGTACTCGACTCGGTCGAGAAAGGTCAGCGGGCGGCGATCGAGTCGGTGCGCAAGTTCGTCGACACGGTCGACCAGGCGCTGCCTGCGCACGGCGAGGGCCCGTCCAGGCGCCGGGAGATCGTCGACGCTGCAATGGAGATGGCCGACCACCTGGTCCACACGCAGTACGACTTCATCCGCAAGGTGATCGACAGCGCCGGGAAGTCACTCACCGGGGCGGACGGGGCGAAGTCGGCGGGCAAGAAGTAAGCCGCGGATCGCAGCCAGCGCGGAGCTCGTGTAACTGCGGGCTTCCGCTGTCGCGATGCGCGGGAATTGACGATGGTCAAGCCGGTGGGTGCGTGTACGGTGGGCACCGGATGACCGGATCATTGGCACCGTCGACAGCGTGGGTTCTCCTTCAAGAGGACCGCGCCCAGATGATCGACCTCCGCGGCCGCGACGAGCCCGACGTGCCGCGCATCTCCGGCGCCCGCACGATCGCGCTCGACGAGCTGTCCAGCGAGCCGGAACGCAACAGGAATCCGGCGCCCGCCACGTGGTCGCTCTCGCGCGGGTCCTCGCCCGCCGTGCTGATCAGCAGCGCCGGCGCAGATCGAGCTCGGAAGCGGCCGGCGTGGGGAGGTCGTGTTGTTCGAGGTCGTGATCGGCCGAGCGGGCAGATCGAGGCCGACCGCTCGCCGGAGCAGCTCAGGACGTTGCGACGCTACCCGGGATCCTGGGAGCGGCGCTCTGCATGCGGGGTGACGATCACTCCGTCGGCCGGGTACAGGATCGACTCGTGCTGCTCGTCCCAGCGCACGCGGTAATGCTGATGCCCTTCGCGGCCGAGCAGTTCGACGATCTGGCCGCGCCGTGGCGGCTCGCCGTGAATCCCGCGCGTCTCGACCCAGTCGCCGACTCGTGCATCCCTCGGTGTGTGCTCAGTTGTCATTGCTCACCTCCGGGTCTCATTTAAGCCTGAGGAGCGACGCGTGGCATCGCGGCAATGCCGGAGTCGGCGTACGGAGATGTACTGAGTCGGCCCGCGCTCTTCCGGGACGGTGGTTGACGCAGGGCTAGGGCCAGAGTTCGCGGCGTATCTGTTCATCGGCGCCGATCACGAGGTGAACGTGGTCGAGCGAGGGGTCGCGGCGCCGGAAGTCCGAGCGGCGGTGCGCTCCGCGGGACTGCTGCCTCCTGATCGCGGCCCGCGCGATCAGGCCTGCCAGTGGGTAGGGGTCGTCGAGTAGCTGTTCGAGTTTGTCGGCCTCGCGCCGAGGGGCGGCCAGGCGCCACATGGGCCAGGCCGGCCTCGTGGCACGCTGCGAACACGTTCGGGAAGCGCGCCGGGTCGATCGAGCGCAAGTCGAGCCGCACGTGGTCGGTGCCGTCCGCGTCGATGCGCTCGAGGATCGCGGCGGTGAGCTGACCGCGCGGAGCGAGCTCGTCGGCGCCGGCGGCCCGGGCGAGGACCTATTCCGCTCGACCCCGGGGAAGCTACGGATGGCCGTGCTCGGCTAGCGACCTACGATCAGGGCGAGCAAATAGCAAAGGTGCCTGTTGCCATGCGTGAGATTCCAACCATCGAGGAGCCGGTACCGGTCCTAGACCTCGGCTCTGAGGAGATCGAGCATCTGACAGGCGAGGTGCGTGCGCTCGCCGCCGAGCGCCGCGCGGTGATCCTGGCGCACAACTACCAGGTGCCGGAGATCCACGATCTGGCCGACTTCGTGGGCGACTCGCTCGAGCTGTCCCGCCGGGCGGCGAGCACGGACGCTGAGCTGATCGTCTTCTGCGGGGTGCACTTCATGGCCGAGACGGCCTCGATCCTCGCCCCCGAGAAGACCGTGCTGATCCCCGACCTCGACGCGGGCTGCTCGCTGGCCGAGTCGATCACGGCGGCGGAGCTTCGCAACTGGAAGCAGCGCTATCCCGACGCGGTCGTGGTCATGTACGTCAATACCTCAGCCGAGGTGAAGGCCGAGTCCGACTACTGCTGCACCTCGGCCAACGCGGTGGCGGTGGTCGAGCACGTACGGGCCGAGCACGGCGAGGACGTCGAGATCCTGTTCGGCCCGGACATGTGGCTGGGAACCTACGTCGAGCGGGTCACCGGCAAGCCGATGATCGTCTGGCCCGGGGAATGCCACGTACACGCGGGGATCAGGGCCGAGGACATCAACCGGATGCGCGACGAGCGACCCGGATCGGAGTTCCTGATCCACCCCGAATGTGGGTGCGCCACGCAGTGCATGGAGTACGTCGCCGCCGGCGAGATCCCCGATGGCGGCGTGCACATGCTCGGCACGAGCGGAATGCTCAGACATGTTCGCGAGCATCCCGACGGCGACTTCATCATCGCCACCGAGACCGGGATGCTGCACCCGCTCCACAAGGCGGCCCCACGGGCACGACTAACCCCAGTCAACCCGAAGGCGGTGTGCAAGTACATGAAGATGATCACGCTGCCCAAGCTGCGCGACTCGCTGCGCGACCGCAGGTACGTGGTCAAGGTCCCCGCCGAGATCGCTGCTCGCGCCCGGGCTCCGATCGAGCGCATGGTCGCGATCGGCTGATCTGCAAGACGTTCGGGGCCGGCTCCGCCGGCTCCGCCACCGCCGGCCGTGGCGGCCGTGGATCGGCGCCGGCGACCCGGCCAGGCTCGGGCGCGCAGACTTCGGCGTCTTTCAGGCGGGGCTCGCCGATCTGACCGCCTCCTCGTTGCCGGACTCGATCGTGCCGCGGATCCGGGCTGTCCCGGAGTCGCCGCTGCCTCGCCGTACAGCCTGCACCCCCAGTGCGAAGCCGACGAGCATGAGCACCCACCGGCTGACGAGCGCCTCGAGCGATCGGCGCGGACGGCCGAGGCGGAACGAGCGACGCACGACGGAACTGAAGGGGTGTGAGAAGGTGCGCCCATGAACGGCAGCCAGATGGCCGAAGAGATGGCCGAGCAGCCGGCGCGGCTGCGGCGCTTGATCGGCCGCTTCGACGCGATCGCCGAGCGGGTGCGGGCAGTGGCGCCAGTCCCGTTGAACGGCATCACCTTCGTTGCACGGGGCTCCTCGGACCACGCGGCCGTCTACGGACGCTACCTGCTCGAAGCCGCCACCGGAAAGCCGGTCTCGCTGGCAGCCCCGAGCCTTCACACGCTCTATAGCGTCGAGGTCGACTACAGCGGCCAGCTCGTGATCGCGGTCAGCCAGTCCGGCGCCACGCCCGAGATCGTCCGGACGCTGCAAGCGCTCCAGGATGGAGGGGGATGCGGTCTGGCGATCACCAACGATCCTGACAGCCCGCTCGCTAAGGCCGCCGGCGAGGTGGTCGAGCTCGGGCTGGGGGCGGAGCGGGCAGTGCCCGCGACGAAGACGGTCACCGGGCAGCTCACCGCGCTTGCGATCGTCGCGTCGGCCTTGGGACGCGTCCCGTTTACCCGCGGCGAGTTGGACTCGCTGCCCGAGTGGGTGCAGGCGGTGCTCGATGACCCAGGCCCGGTTGCCGTTGCAGCCGAAGCCCTCGTCGGCACCTCGCAGCTGATCGTCGTGGCGCGCGGTTACCTCTTCGCCGCCGCGCTGGAGACCGCGCTCAAGATCAAGGAGACATGCTCCCTGCTTGCCGACGGCTACTCGGCCGCAGATCTTCGTCACGGTCCGATCGCCGCCGTCACCCGCGGCCTTCCCGTGGTCGCGCTGTGCGTGCCCGGTCCCGCGCTCGCGGACGTCGCGTCACTCGTCGAGGAGCTGCGCGCGAGGCAAGCAAGCGTGCTGGTCGTCGGGAGCGGCGAGCGAGCCGACATACCGCTGCCGAGCAGCGCACCGGAGCCGATCGCGCCCATCGTCGCGGTGGTCCGCGGCCAGCAGCTTGCGCATGAGCTCGCGCTGCGGCTCGGCCACGACCCCGATGCGCCGCAGGGCCTGACCAAGGTCACTCCGACGTGACGCGAGGCGCATAGCCGTGCGCCTCCGTGGCGAACGGATCGTCTGCCCAGATCGAACGATGGCCGGCGAGGTCATGGTCGAGCACGGCCGGATCACCTCAGTGGGTCCCGTCTCGAGCGAGGTCGACGGCCGAGCCTCGCGTGAGGACGACGAGGTAGTCGAGCTCGGCGATCGCTGGCTCGTGCCCGGCTACATCGACCTACATGTCCACGGGGGCGGGGGAGGGCAGTGCGACACCACGAAGGTCGAGGAGATCGCCGAGGTCGCCCAGTTTCACGCGCGCCACGGGACCACCGGGTTGTTGGCAACAACCGTGGCGGCTCCGGTCGAGGATCTCTGCAACGCGCTAGCCGCGATCGCCCAGTGCACGGCTCCGAGTCTGCTTGGCGCTCATCTCGAGGGGCCGTTCCTCAGCCCCGAGCGGCCTGGAGCGATGGACTCAAGCTTCTTTCTCGATCCCGATGTTGGGCAACTCGAGCGGCTGCTCGCGGCGGGCGCGGGAAGGGTCCGGCTGATGACGCTCGCGCCCGAGCTGCCGGGCGCGGTCGAACTCGTGAGGAGACTCGTGTCTGCCCGGGTTGTTGCCTCCATCGGGCACACCAATGCCACCGATATGGAGGTTCGGGAAGCCGTGCGCACCGGCGCGACCGCTGCCACCCACGTGTTCAACGCGATGCCGCCGTTCCACCACCGCAAGCCTGGTGCGGTGGGCGCCGTCATCGATCTACAGGAAGTCAGCTGCGAACTGATCTGCGACGGCCTCCACGTCGACCCCGTCGCCATGCGCCTGCTCTACCGCGCGAAGGGGCCGCTGGGGATTCGGCTCGTCACCGACGCGATGCAAGCGGCCGGAATGCCCGACGGCGAGTACCGGCTGGGCGCCCGGCCGGTCACGGTCACCGGAGGGCGAGCAGTGCTCGCCGGCGGCGAGTCGATCGCCGGAAGCACGCTGACGATGGAGGCCGCGGTCCAGAATGCGATCCGCCTGCTCGGGGTTTCGGTCGAAGAGGCGGTGCTGATCTCCTCGACCAATTCGGCCCGGCTGCTCGGCCTGCACGAGCGCAAGGGCGCGATCGCGGCCGGGCTCGACGCCGACCTGCTGGTGCTCAATGAGCTGCTGGCCGTCGAAGCCACGATGATCGCCGGGCACTGGGTGGCGGGTCAGCCGTGACCGCCGCGGGCGCCAGGCGCTCGACCGCCGCATCGAGCTCGGCTCGCGCCCGGGCACCCGCGCTCGCATCCGCCGCCAGGGCATCCAGCCCCAGCAGGGCCGCGCCGACGATCGGCTCGCTCGGGGAAACCAAGACATGAGCGTTCTCCGCCACCTCCTGAACCCCTCGGGTGATCATCTCCACCACGCTTGTCGAGACCGCCCTGAGGAGCCCCCCGCCAAGGACCACATCCGGATCCACGCCGGTCAGCTCGAGGCGCTGAAGCGCCGCTCGCGCCAAAGCGATCACTTCGTCCGCCAGGCGGCGGACGATGCCTGCGGCGACGGAGTCCTCGTCGCACACCGCGAGCACGACCGGAGCAAGCTCACCGAGCCGGGCTGGGTGCAGCTGCTGCAGATGCAGTGCGCGTGATACCTCGAGCGGGTCGCTCAGTCCGAAGTGCGCCGGCACGGCGCTCTCCAGCACGGTGCGCGGCCCGCGTCCGTCGGCGCTTCGCGCGGCGGCGAATAGCGCCGCCAGACCGACGTCGGTGCCGCCCCCCCAGTCACCGCTGATCTCTCCCAGCGATGCGAATCTGACCTCACGCCGATCGGGGGCGCGGCCGAAGCAGTTGATCCCGGCCCCGCATACCACGGCTATCCCCCACCCGCGGTCGGTGCCGGCGCGCAGCAGCGCCAGCGTGTCGTTGTCGACGACCAGCCGCTCGCTCCAGCCCAGTTGCCCAATCCTGGCCTGGAGCGCGGAGCGCTCCTCGGGGAGGTCCGCGCCGGCAAGCAGAACGTAGGCGGTCGATGCGAACGGGCGGTCGAGCGCCCCGAAACCGGCGCGGGCGGTGGCACTGTCCAGCAGGCTCTGGAGCACGGCGATGCAGCCTTCGAGCCCGAGATGGTGAGCTGAGCTTCCGGCTCCCCGGACGAGTGACAGCAGCCGACCGGTTGAGTCAAGCAGGGCGACGTGTGTCTTGAAGTTGCCGCCATCGACTGCCAGCACGAGACCGTCGCCGGGAGCCCCGTTCGCCCGTGCCTCGGTCACCGGCCCCCTCCGATCCTCGTCGGCGGTGGCGGGGTCGCGGCCGGGAGCAGGCGCTCGAGCAGGCCGTCGGCCAGCCCGTACTCGCGGACGAGCGGATTTGCCAGCAGAGCCAGGCGAGCGAGATCCCGATCACCCGTGCGCGCAGCGGCTGCCGCGATCCGCTCGTACGCGGCGACGTGCTGGGCCAGGCCAAGTAGCTCAGGGGCCAGCGGCCGCTGGGAGAGCGGCTCCGCACCCGTGGCTCCAATGCGGGCCGGAACCTCGACGACATCGTCGTCCGCCAGACCAGTCAGCGTTCCGTGGTTACGCACATCGACCACCTGCACGTCGCCCGTGTTGGCGGTGAGCGAGGCGACGAGCTGAACGGCGGCCTCGCTGTAGAAGGCACCCCCCCGCTGCTCGAGCAGTGCCGGCTTCTCCGCCAGCGAGGGGTCGCGATAGAGCTCGAGCAGCCGCCGCTCGATGCCCGCGACAACCTGCGCCCTGGGCGGCTCCACGCGTTGCTCGCGTAGCACGTCCCGTTCCGCGTAGAAGTAGCGCAGGTAGTAGGACGGGATCACCCCCAACTGGTCGAGCACCCGTCGCGGCAGCTCGATCTCCCGGGCGAGCTCATCACCGCAGGAGCTCAACACGTTGGCCAGCACGTCTCGGCCGTCGAGCCACACGGCGCGGATCCATGTCAGGTGGTTGAGGCCGACCTGATCGACGAGTACCCGTTCGGGAGGGACGCCCAGGTGCGCTGCGATGTGACGCTGGAAGGTGATCGCGACGTTGCACAGGCCGATCGCCCGGTGGCCGGCGTCGAGCAGCGCGCGGGTGACGATCCCGACCGGGTTGGTGAAGTCGATGATCCAGGCGTCGCCCGAGGCGAGCGCGCGCGCCCGCTCGGCGATCTCGAGGACCACCGGCACCGTCCGCATCGCCTTCGCGAGTCCGCCGGCACCGGTCGTCTCCTGACCGACGCACCCACACGCCGCCGGAATCGTCTCATCGCGCAGCCGCGCCGCCTGGCCGCCCACCCGGAGCTGGATGAGCACGAACCCGGCACCCTCGAGCGCGCCGTCGAGCTCACCCGTCAGCGTCAACGCTCCGTGGTAGCCCTGGCGGTCGAGCATCCGCTGCGCGAGACCGCCGACCACCTCGAGCCGCCCGGCGTCGATGTCATGCAGCACGAGATCGCTCAGGTCGAGCCGCTCCCGCTCGCGCATCAGCCCCGAGACGAGCTCCGGCGTGTACGTCGAGCCCGCGCCGATCACCGCCAGCTTCATTCCTTCACCACCAAGCTTCCAGCTGAGCGCTCGGCAGCGGGCCCACCGGGTGGCGCAGATCAGTGGCGCGACTCATGCTTGGCTCACGAACACGAGGCCGATTCTGCTCTGTCAAACGCACGGGGCGATCCGAGTTGGACCCTTCAGGGCCTGCGGAAAACTACGTAGCGGTGTGCGTTGCAGCACCGATGATCGGCACCCCGAATGACCATAC
This sequence comes from Solirubrobacteraceae bacterium, assembly GCA_035308915.1. Taxonomy (GTDB): domain Bacteria; phylum Actinomycetota; class Thermoleophilia; order Solirubrobacterales; family Solirubrobacteraceae; genus Palsa-465. Next base: position 43,785 of record DATGFT010000165.1, on the reverse strand, counting down.
CTTGGGCTTGATATGAGCTGGCGACCGCCGAGAGGAGCACAAGAATGTCGATGAAACGCTTCAAATGGGTCATCTTGTCGGCTGTTGTGGGGGTGCTGGTGGCTGCCTGCGGCGGGAGCTCGTCCAGCAGTTCGTCAACGACGTCCAGCACGTCGGGCAACACCGGCAAGATCGGAGGGAAGCTGGTCATCGACAACGTCTACGGAGGCACGTGGCCCTGCCAGTTCAACCCGTTCGTCGCGGCGAACGAGGGCCCGGGCATCACGTTCGCTCTCATCTACGAGCCGTTGCAGTTCGTGAACATCCTTCAGAGCAACAACCCGCCCGTCCCGATGTTGGCGACCTCGTCGCAGTGGTCTAGCGACTTCAAGACGCTCACGTTCACGATCCGCAACGGGATCAAGTGGAGCGACGGGAAGCCGTTCACCGCTCAGGACGTGGTTTACACGTTCAACGCGATGAAGAGCGACAAGGCGATCGACATCAACGCGCTCTGGAGCGCGGATGGCGGTCCGCTGACGAGCGTGGCGCTCAAGGGCTCAGACCAGGTCGTGCTCACGTTCAACGCCCCGTCACAGCCGTACTTCTACTTCGTCGCGGACCTGACACCGATCATCCCGCAGCACATCTGGTCGACGCTTAACCAGAGCAAGCTTCATAGCTACGGCGATTCTCAGCCAGTCGGCACGGGTCCGTACATGGTCTCGAGCTGCTCGCCGCAGAACATCAAGTATCAGCGCAATCCCAACTACTGGCAGAGCACTTCGGGCCATCCCGTGCCCGCGATCAAGGAGATCGATTACCCGGCCTTCCTGAGTAACACGCCGGGGAACCTGTTCCTGTCCCAAGGCCAGGCGCAGTGGGGTGGCCAGTACATCCCGAACGTCCAGTCGTTCTACGTCGGCAAGGATCCGGGACACCGCCACATCTGGTACCCGCCGGTCCTGAACGTGGCGCTCGTTCCCAATCTCGAGAACGCACTGCTCGGCAAGCTGGCCGTGCGGCAGGCGATCTCCTACGCGCTGGACAAGGCCACGATCGCCCGGCTGGGGGAGGGGGGCCAGCAGCAGCCGGCCAATCAGACGGGCGTGATCACGCCCACGTTCAACAGCTGGGTCGACTCCTCGCTTACGCAGCCAGGCTATGACCCGGCCAAGGCACAGCAGATCCTGAGCTCAGCAGGGTTCAAGAAGGGCTCGGATGGGATCTACCGCTCCCCGAGCGGGCAGCCGCTCTCGTTCACGATCAAGACGATCAGCGGCTACTCGGACTGGGACCAGTCGCTTCAGATCATCACTCAGGAGCTGAAGGCGGTAGGGATCGCGGTGACGGTTCAGGATGAGAACAGCACCCCCTACACCGCGGACCTCCAGGGTGGGAAGTTCCAGCTTGCCTACGCCGGCAGCGGTGGACCCGCGGCGGCCCCTGGACCGAGCCCGTACTACGAGCTCCGTGGATGGCTGTTCGGCGGCAACATTGGCTCGACCAACTACTCCCGCTACAAGAACGCATCGGCCGACGCGCTGTTCAACCAGTACGGCGGGGCGAGCCACGCCCAGCAGGTCCAGATCATCCACCAGATCCAGAAGCTGATGCTTGACGACCTCCCGTTCATCCCCACCACGGAGGGCGTCGACTGGTACCAGTACGACACCACGAACATTGGCGGCTGGCCGACGGAGGCAAATCCGTATGCGCAACCGTCGCCCTATTCGTTCCCGGACAACGGCCAGGTCGTGACTCACCTGTATCCCACCGGGTGAGCGAGCGGGCACGGAGGCCGGCTGAGATTCGGGGTTAGTCGATGAGATACCTCAGGCGGCGTCTGGGCCTGTTCGTCCTGACCCTGTGGGCAGCGCTGACGGTCAACTTCGTGATCCCCCGCGTGATGCCGGGGAACGAGGCGCAGGCCGTTCTGGGCACGATGCGGAACGTCAACCCGGCGGCGCTTCACGCGCTTGAGCTCCAGTTCGGTGTCAACGTGCACCAGAACATCTTCGTCGCCTACTTCCACTACCTGGGGAACTGCGTGACCGGGCAATTCGGAGTCACCGTCCAGAACGTGCCGGTGATGAGCGAGATCACCTCGAAGCTGCCGTGGACGCTCGGGCTGGTGGGCGTGACGACGGTGCTCGCGTTCGTAATCGGCACATTCGTCGGCGTGATCAGCGCATGGCGCCGGGGCGGCCGGATCGACGCCGTTCTCCCTCCGTCGCTGTTCATCCTCTCGGCGATCCCGGTGTTCTTCATCGGCCTGCTGCTGATCTACGTGTTTGCTGTCAAGCTGAATTGGTTGCCGCTCGGCTCCAATTACACCATCGGAGCCACCCCCGAGTTCTCGCCGTCCTTCATCTGGGACGTGCTCAAACACGCGCTTCTCCCGGCGATCAGCCTCACCGTCGTGACCGCCGGCCTATGGGTCTACTCGATGCGTAACAACATGATCACGACGATCGAGGAGGACTACGTGAAGATGGGCACCGCCAAGGGGTTGCCGAGCCGCCGCGTGATGTTCGACTACGCGGCCCGGAACGCCATCCTTCCCAACCTGACGGGTTTCGCCATGCAGCTCGGCTACGTACTGGGCGGCGCGATCGTGATCGAATACCTGTTCTCGTATCCGGGGCTTGGCTACCTCTTCTTTACGGCAAGCACCGATCACGACCTGCCACTGATGCAGGGGCTGTTCCTGTTCTACACCCTGGCCGTGCTCGTCTGCGTGCTGCTCGCCGACGTCGCCACCGCCCTGCTAGACCCGCGGACGCGGGAGGCCTGAGATGGCGGTTACCGACATCGCGGCAGCTGCGCAGCCGGACGCCCTCGAGGTGAGCGTTCGCTCCCGGCGCCTCCTCCGCGCGATCCTCCGCAACCGCAAGGCGACGGTCGGGGCGCTGATCCTCCTCCTGATGGTGTTCGTGGCCGCTTTCCCGGGTTTGATCGCGAACCATCCCCCGCAGGCTCCCCTCTACCGCGCGAACGCCGGACCGTCGTCGTCTCACCTGCTCGGCACCACGCAACTCGGCCAGGATGTGTTCTCCCAGCTCGTCTGGGGCACACGCCTGACGCTCATCGTCACGCTGGTGGTCAGCGCGATCGCCACCTTGATCTCGATGATCATCGGAGTGACTGCTGCCTACCTAGGGGGAGTCACGGATCGGACGCTGACGGTGGTAACCGACGTCTTCCTCATCATTCCGGTGCTGCCCCTGCTGATCTTGCTGTCGGCCTACCTGTCACCGAGTGTCACCTCGCTGATCATCGTGCTGACGGTCACCAGTTGGGCATTTCAGGCTCGCCAGCTGCGATCTCAGGGCCTGTCGCTGCGCAACCGCGATTTCCTGGTGGCCGCGCGCGTTCGGGGAGAACGGCCGATGTACATCATCCTCGTCGAGATCGTCCCGACCATGACCTCGCTCCTGGTTGCCTCGTTCTTGGCCCTGGCGGTGTTCGAGGTCGGATTCGCGGCCAGCCTTCAGTTCCTTGGGCTGGGAAACAGCAGCGAGCTGATGTGGGGCACGATGCTCTACAACGCCCAACAGGCCGCGGCGCTGGAGTCGGGCAACGCGTTATGGGCGTTGGCGCCGGGGGCGGCGGTGGCCCTGATGGGCGCCGGCTTCGCGCTCGTGAACTTCGCCTTCGATGAGATTGGAAATCCCGCGCTGCGGCCGGTAAGGAGGCGTCGGCGTGCCCGAACCGCTGCTTGAAGTCAGGAACCTGTCGGTCGCGTATCTGACCGAGACAGCCGACGTCCGCGCTGTGGATCGGGTCAGCTTTACCGTGGCACCCGGGGAGTTCCTGGGCATCGTCGGCGAGTCCGGATGCGGGAAGTCCACGCTGCTCTTCGGGGTGGCTCAGTTGCTCTCGCCCCCCGGAGAGGTGGTCGGCGGAGACGTCATCTTCCGCGGAGAGGACATGGTGCGGCTCGGCCCTGATGACCTCCGCCACATGCGGTGGCGCGACTTCTCGATCGTGATGCAGAGCGCCATGAACGCGCTCAACCCGATGAAGAGCATCGAAGCGCAGTTCAAGGACACCCTGGAGGCCCACGGCACCCTGTCCCACGAGGAGATCCAGCAGCGATCCGCGGAGGTCCTCGAGATGGTCGGGATCGACCCCATCCACCTCGGCAGCTATCCCCACCAACTGAGCGGCGGAATGCGTCAGCGAGCGATGATCGCGATGGCGCTTCTGTTCACTCCTCAGCTCGTGATGATGGACGAGCCGACCTCAGCCCTCGACGTGGTGGCCCAGCGCTCACTGATGACCAAGGTCAAGGACCTCCAGCAAAGCCTTGGCTTCGCGATCATCTTTGTGACCCACGACATGTCGGTGGTCAGCCGCTACTCCGATCATGTGATGGTGATGTACGCGGGCCAGATCGCAGAAGCCGCCCGCACCGAGTCGATCTTCACCCGACCGCTTCACCCCTACACCCGCGGTCTGATGAGCGCGTTCCCGTCAGTTACCGGCCCGCGGCGAGAGCTGGTCGGCATCCCGGGAGCGCCCCCGGACCTCGCTCGACCACCGACAGGCTGCCGGTTCAATCCGCGCTGCCCCGACGTCATGCCGGAGTGTCTAACCCAGGACCCCGAGTTGTATGTCGTTGGTGATGCCGAGGTGCGCTGCCTGCTCTACGCGAAGCAGACCAAGAAGGCGATGTGAGCGATGGGCGCGGATGGCAACTCGGACCGCACTGTGGCTGACGAGCCGCTGATCCGAACGGTCGACCTGACGCGGCATTTTGGCCTCGGCGGCCTGTTCGCGAAGAAGCAGGTGCTGCACGCCGTCGACGACTTCAACCTCACGATCCACGAGAACGAGATCGTTGCGCTCGTGGGGGAGAGCGGCAGCGGGAAGAGCACCGTCGCCCGGATGCTGGCGCGGGTGTATCCGCCCACCCGCGGCGAGATCTACTATCGAGGCCGGCTGCTGAACAAGCTGCGCTCGCGAAAGGACCTGCTCTGGTACCGCGGCGAGGTCGCGATGGTCTTCCAGGACCCGTTCAGCGCGCTGAATCCGGTGTTCCGCGTCTCGCACGGCGTGACGCGCAACCTTGCCCTGCACCGGCCGGACGTGCGCCGCGATCAGCGCCGTCGAGAGGCCGAGCGCGTCTTCGAAAGCGTGGGCCTGAACGCCAAGATGCTCAGAAGATTCCCCTACGAGATGAGCGGCGGCGAGCGCCAGCGGGTCGGCTTCGCCCAGGCCCTGGCGGTACGGCCGAAGCTGATCCTGGCCGACGAGCCGGTGTCGATGCTCGACGTCTCGATCCGGGCCGGCGTGCTGAACATGATGAGCAACCTGCGCGACCAGGAGGGCGTCTCGATCCTCTACATCACGCACGACCTCGCCAGCGCGCGGTACGTCGCCGACCGCGTACTCGTGATGTACGCCGGTCATCTGGTGGAGGAGGGCCCAACGGAAACGATCCTCGGCGACCCCAAGCATCCGTACACGCAGCTGCTCCTCTCGGCGGTGGCCGAGTCACGGCAGGATGCCGAGTCGATCTCCGGAGACACCGGGGAACCGCCGAAGGTCATCAACCCCAGCGAGGGCTGTCGCTTCCGCTGGCGCTGCCCGTATGCGATCGAGAAGTGCTCGCAGGTCACACCGCGGCCGACGCCGATCGGGTCGAGACAGGTCGCCTGTCACGTGGCGGTTGCCCAGGCCGAAGCGAACTCCGCCGCGGTGCCCACGGCCCCGATCACCAACACGTAGTGGCGGTCCGCACCGAGTTGGTGATCTTCGACTGCGACGGCGTGCTGATCGACTCAGAGCGCCTAGCGGTAAAGGTGGACGTGCGGGAGCTACGCGAGCTGGGTTGGCCTCTGAGCGAGGCGGAGGTCATCGAGCGGTTCATGGGACGCTCCGACCGCGACACCCAGGCCGCAATCGAGGCCCACCTTGGCCGCAAGCTGCCCACCGGGTGGGTCAAGCGTCTCGAGCTGCTCTACGAGCAGGCATTCGCGGCCGAACTCGCCCCGGTGGAGGGTGTGGTGGAGGCGCTCGAGCGGATCACGCTGCCGACCTGTGTTGCGTCGAGCGGCACGCACCGATACTTGCGCTACACGCTCGGGCTGACAGGCCTCTACGAGCGGTTCGCGGGGCGGATCTTCAGCGCCGAGGACGTTGCCAGAGGCAAGCCCGCACCTGACCTCTTTCTGCACGCCGCCGAGCGGATGGGTGCCGAGCCGGCGGGCTGCATGGTGGTCGAGGACAGCCGCCCCGGGGTTGAAGCGGCGCGCGCTGCAGGAATGCGCGCCCTGGCGTTCGGCGGGGGGCTAACGCCCGCCAAGCTGCTCGCCGGGCCCAGCACGATCGTGTTTGATGCCATGCGCGAACTCCCGAGGCTGCTCAACCAGCACAACGCCGCGCCCAGGGGACTGTGAACCACCCCAGGATCGAGCCCCATGTCCACCTCGAGCGCAGGCTGCAATTAGTCGCAGCGCACCCGATCGCGCCGGGCGAGGTCTATCGGCCGCGGACTAAACAAACCGACAGCGGCCTACCGTATGGGCGCCGTCTGGCCCCCGGCCGTGGTAACTACGGATCCGCGCTGTGGCGCCGTCCCGTTGCCGCCTCTCCCATCGTGGGCCAAGCTCTCAGCAGGTACCGAAGATCGAAGGCGTGAGGAGCCAATGTTCAAGACGATCATGTTGGCCACCGACGGGACAGAGAATGCCGACCGAGCGCTTCCATACGCGAAAGCGCTGGCGCAGGAGGAGGAAGGCACGCTCATTGTCGCGCACGTGGTCGAGCGATACGCAAGCCACAAGGCCAGCGGGAGCGTGACTCGGCGTTTGCTGCACGTCTCTCCATGCCCCGTGCTTGCCGTGTCTGCGATCGCGGTGCCAGCACCTGAGCCCGCCGGGCGCGAAGTCGCTTACGCTGGCGGTGGCTAAGACGCGCGCGCGATTTGCACCCTTGGCATGGGTCGCCGGCAACCGGCGAGTCCTAAGCGCACCCAGGGCAGTGGTCGGCCCGGAGTTCAACGATGGCTTCCGCTCCGTCTACGAGTGAGCTGGTCGCGCTAGGCGCGCCGATCGAGCTGCGCGACGGATCACGGGTTCGCATCCGCCAGGGTCGGCCCGCGGATCAAGAGCTGCTGCTGCGCGGTTTCGAGCGTTTGAGTCCGGAGTCGCGCTACCGGCGTTTCCTGGCGCCGATGCCCGAGCTGAGCGAGGAGATGGTGCGCTACCTGACCGAGGTCGATCACCACGATCATGAGGCGATCATCGCCCTCGATGAGGCGACCGGCGAAGGGCTTGGCGTAGCACGCTATGTGCGCAGCACAAAGCGGCCGGATGTAGCGGAGGTGGCTGTGACCGTGATCGACGACTGGCAGGGGCGCGGGCTCGGCACGCTGCTGCTCGAGGTGCTGAGCGCTCGGGCGCGCGAGGAGGGCATCAACAGCTTCACTGCGCTGATGCTGGGCACAAATGACGAGATGATGGACATGCTCAAGCGCCTCGATCCGGTGCGGATCGTCGATCGAGAGATCGGCACGGTCGAGATCGAGGTGCCGATCCCCGCTATCGGGCTCGCGCCCGGGCTCCGCGGACTGCTGCGCATCTCGGCGCGCAGCGATGTGGTGCTGCCGCCGGGCCTCGCGACAGGGCGCGGCGCCGTCTCTCAACGGGTCGACCATAGCGGCGATGACGCTGATCGGAAGCGATCAGGGGCAGATGCTCGAGGGCCGCAGCACGTGCGGCCTGGTGGTGACAACGACCCGTAGGAGGACCGAATGCCTGGACTTGCCGGCCGTATCTCGACGCTCACCAAGGCGAAGATCTCGCACATGCTCGACCACGCCGAGGATCCGGCCGAGACGCTCGACTACGCATATGAGCGCCAGCTCGAGGATCTGCAGAACGTCAAGAAGGGGATCGAACATGTGGTCACGGCCAAGAAGCGGCTGCAGCTGCAGGAAGAGGAGCTGCGCCAGCAGTCGGACAAGCTGGACGGCCAGGCCCGGGAGGCTATGTCCGCCGGGCGGGAGGACCTCGCCCGCGCGGCGCTTGAGCGCAAGCAGCTGATTGCCCAGGAGACGGGCTCGCTCGATCAACAGGTCTCAGAGCTCGAGTCAGAGCAGGAGAAGCTGACCGCGGCCGAACAGCAGCTTCAGGCCAAGGTCGAGCAGTTTCGTTCCAAGAAGGAGGTCATTAAGGCGCAGTACTCGGCGGCCGAGGCACAGGTGCACATCTCCGAGGCGGCTACCGGTGTGGGGGACGAGATGGCCGACGTCGGCGCGGCGATGCAACGCGCGATCGACAAGACCGACGACATGCAGGCGCGGGCGTCGGCGGTCGAGGAGCTGCAGGCGGCGGGCACCTTCGAGGACCTGACCGCTCTCGGCCCCGCGCAGGATGATGTCGACCGCCAGCTGGATCAGCTCGGCGCCAAGAGCGCCGTCGATGACGAGCTTGCCAAGCTCAAGGCCCAGGTCGGGTCCGGCACCCCCCAGTCGGGGCTCCCGGCCGGCGAGCCAGCCGCCGAGCCGCAGTCGCCTCACCAGGAGTCCGAGAGCTGACTCGAAGTCCGGCGCGGAACCCGTGTCGCTTGGGGAAGGCACTGTCACGCAATACCTTGGCAGCAAGGGCTCCGCCGCACCTCCGGCGGCATGTGACCGTGTGAACGAACGACGGCGCGCCGTCGCGTTGGCGTGCGATTTCCGCGAGGCGGAAGGTCTCTCGATCGCCCCGATACCCGATCTTCCGCGTGCACGCCGATGCGTGACCTCAATCCTGACGACATGGTCCACCTGGTCGTTGGCCTGCGGCTAGCGGTCGCCGAGGCCCGTTGCGCCCAGGAGCTGCGACGCTGCTGTGCAGCGGCGCGCAGGCTCGTTGGGGCGCGCGAAGCGTCCCGCTCGATTCGGTCTCTCAGTGTCGAGGTGACCCTGATGCCAACCATTCCAACCATGAGAGCGGTGGTGTGTGACAGGTACGGCCGGTTTCCAGCTTGGCGCATACGCCGAATACCGGTTAACGGCGGAAACCGATTCGCGGGAGGCTTCCGCCTGTAAGGGTCTCCTGTGCCTGCGGCTGTGGGTTCGTACGGATGCAGTCGGGGGGGTTGTGGCGGATGAGCGATCGCGAGGGGCCGGTCATGGTTGGGGATCGACATCGGAGCAGCGGCTGCGGGATGGGCGATCCTGGCACTAGGGACGCACTCCTGAAGGAAAGGGCCAAGAAACTATGAGACGCGGTTTCGGCAGGTATATGGTGACGATGGGGGCGGCCAGGCGGGTGGGGATGTGGGCGTCGGTGCTGTCGGCTGGCGTTTGTTTGGGGGCCGGGGTCGGGGCTGGCGTGGCGCGGGCCGATTCCGTGACGTTCGCGTTCACGGGTGCGGCGCAGTCGTGGACCGTCCCAGCGGGTGTGACGCAGGCGACATTCGATTTGTATGGGGCGCAGGGAGACAACCAGTGCACGGGCGCCGGAGAGGGGGCGCACGTGCATGGCACGATCGCCGTCGTGCCGGGCGAAACGCTTCAGGTGCTGGTAGGCGGACAGCTCGGCTTCAATGGCGGCGGGATGGCGGTGAACTGGCCTGGTGGTGGCGCCTCAGACATTCGCCGCGGCCCGGGCTTCGGGCTGACGGACAGGCTGCTGGTCGCCGGTGGTGGCGGCGGCGGCGGCAACCCCGACGTCGGTTCATCTTGCCAACACAGCGGCGACGGCTTGAGCGGCCCCGGCGGCGCGAGCGCGACCGCCGGCGTCGACGGCCAAGCCGAGGGCAGCGCGGCCGGCGGTGGCGGCGGGCAGCCGGGTACGACCAACGCGGGTGGCGGCGGTGGCAGCGGCGGCAGTGGGGGGTATTTCAACGGCACATCCGGCGGCCCTGGCAGCCTCGGCCAGGGCGGCGACGGCGCGGTCGGCGCGCTCGCCGGTGGCGGCGGTGGCGGCGGTGGCGGCTACTACGGCGGCGGCGGCGGTGGTAGCGGCGGCGGCGCCATCAACGGCACCGTCCTTGACGCGGGCGGCGGCGGCGGGGGCGGGGGCGGATCGAGCTTCACCGGCGCCGCCACTGGCGCAACGGTCACCGACGGGGTGCGAGCGGGCGACGGGCTCGTGATGGTGACCTACACGCTGTCGAGCGGCGGTGGAGGCGGTGGCGGTACGGGCGGCGGTGGCCGTGCGGGCTCGCCAAGCGTCCAGTTCGCCGGCTCGCCGAAGTCCACCGGCAACGGCGTGACGTTCCAGCTGCACTGCTCAGCGCCGGCTGGCGCGAGCTGCCATACCACCGACACCCTCACCAGCACCGAGACGCTGAAGGGCGGGCAGCCGATCGCCGTCTCCGCAGCTCATAAGCCGAAGCAACGCAAGCGCACCGTCGTCGTGGGCGCCAAGAGCGTCACGATCTCCGCAGGCAGCAGCAAGACGATCACCATCACGCTGAACGCCCAGGGCCACAAGCTGCTCAACCGCGTCCACAAGCTGCCGGTCACGCTCACGATCAAGCTGACCAGCGCCGGCAAGACAACCCAGGCGATCAAGCGCAAGCTGACCATCAAACAGCAGCAGAAAAAGCAGCACGGTCCCATCGTCAGCCAACTGCTGCTCTATCAGCGTGGCCAGCCTCCTGCTCCGGGATAGCATCAGCGACCTCGTCTTGGTCGAGACACTGCTGGATCCGCCCGGCGTTCCAGGAGTCGACGCAGCGCCCTGCTGGCCGCGCGAGGCAGGTCGCTGGTCATCCGACACCAGGTGCCGGTTGCCGAGCGAGGGCAGGTCTCGGTAGCTGGGCGCAACCAGGCTTGTACGACGGCCCTCGGCCCGTTGGCTCTTGAGGAGACAGAGCAACCAGATAAGCCCGGATGCCCGGGTCGGTCAAGGCGGCCCTAAGACCCGGTGGTCGACGGGGTAGGAATCCACGCCGATGGTGCTTCGAACTACCGATGCGAAGAGACGCCGATCGCGGGATGCTGCGATCGGGCGTCCACGCGGTGTCCGGGACCTATCGAAGGAGGTGTTGCGATGCCTGGAACGCACACAAAGACCAACGGAGCTGCTCCTGTTGTCGTGGTTCCCCCAGACGGGGACGAGGAGCAGGTCCGCAGGCTGGCGGTTGAGCAGATCGAGCGCAAGCGTCGCTTCTCTATGCGCGCGTTCGGCGCCGCTGCGGTCGCTGTGTTGCTGGTGATTATCTGGGCGATCACCGAGTACCACAACGCTGGCGGCTGGCCGACGAGCGGGTTCAGCCAAAGCTCCAGCATCCCGCACACGTGGAACAGCTGGATCATCTATCCGCTCATCGGGCTGGGGCTGTTCGTGGCCATCGATTGGTGGCAGACGCACCGGCACCGGCCGATCACCGAGGACGAGATCCGGCGTGAGATGGACCGTCTGCGCGGTGCCCACTAGGGCGGTCGAGGAGCTCGACAGTGGCAACGCACGTCACAGAACGGCCCCAGAGCACCGGGCTGACCCCAAGTCGTCGCCATCCGAAGAACATCTCGAAGGCGCTGTCCGCGCTCGCAGCGCTCTTCTTGGCTGGGATCGTCGTGTTGGTGCTGGTCGACCGTAGTCCCAACTCCTTGAACAGTCAGGCCGGCATAGGCTCTGGCGTCGCGGCGGCCCAGGCGCGCTCGCTTCCGCCGTTCACCGCCGTCAATGTCGCCGCGGGCAACCACGTCGTCGTGCGAGTCGGCGCGCGGCAGTCGGTCATCGTCCACGCCGACAGGAATCTGCTGGGACGGATCACAACCCAGGTCAGTTCGGGCAGCCTCATGATCGAAAACACGCCCGGCACTCTGAACCTCAGGAGCCCGACGTTCGTGGCCGTGACCGTGCCCTCGCTCGACGCCCTCACCGTGCAGGGCTCGGGGAACATCTCGGTGACCAGGATCAGCAGCCCTAGCCTCACCGTGCGTATCGCTGGGAGCGGCACCATCCACGCCGCCGGGACCACCGCGCGGCTCGCCGCGGCGATCAGCGGCTCGGGCACCGTCCTGTTGAGTCGGCTGATCGCGCGCGACGCGACAGCATCGATCAATGGCAGCGGCCGGATCGAGCTGACCGCGGCCCACAGCCTCGAAGCGAGCATCGCGGGCAGCGGCACGATCCTCTATACAGGCAACCCCGTCCAAGTCTCCAAGTCGGTGAGCGGTAGCGGCACGATCAGCGGCGGATGATCTTGGGGGGGCACACGCGCCCCGACCGCTGGGCCGGCGTCGCGTCGAGAACTTGACCACCGGCGAGTCCGAAGAACGCGGCCCAGCCATCACCGCGAACGGGCCGATGGGAGTTCGGCTTCAGTCGTGCTGACAGCGGAAGCGCGACGAGGGATCTGAGGCGCGCAGGCTGGAATCAGTACAAGTCGGCAGCGGCACTGCTCGTATGCACCGATGGCGTGCGAGGAGGGCGGCGGGATTATCGCGGAAACGTCGGGCGCGATTCTCCACGCCTGCGATCAGAGGGAGATTGCGATGGCTACCTATGTCAGACAGACACCCGAGGCCGAGGCGGCGACCGCCACGTTGACGACGACCGCGACGTTGATCGAGTTGGCTGGCGTGGAGAAGGTGTACCGCACCGGGAAGCTGGAGTACCGGGCACTGCGTGGCGTCGATCTGTCGATTCCGAAAGGCGAGATGGTGGCGATTGTGGGGCCTTCAGGCAGCGGGAAATCGACGATCATCAACATGATCACGGGGATCGATCGCCCGACGGCCGGATCGGTCATGGTGGGCGGCGAGCGGATCGACCAGCTGAACGAGGAGCAGCTCGCGTCGTGGCGTGGTGAGAACGTCGGGATCGTGTTCCAGTTCTTCCAGCTGCTGCCGACGCTGACGGCGCTGGAGAACGCGGTGCTGCCGCTTGATTTCGCGCATCGCGGTTCCAAGCGCGAACGCTTCGAACGGGCGGAGCACAACCTCGAGCTGGTCGGGTTGGGCGACAAGCTCGACCACTTGCCGTCCGAGCTCTCGGGTGGTGAGCAGCAGCGGGTGGCGATCGCCCGCTCGCTGGCGTGCGATCCGACGCTGATCGTCGGCGATGAGCCGACGGGTAACCTCGACACGCACACGGCGGCGGAGATGTTCGAGGTGCTGGCCCGTCTGAACGCTGAGGGCAAGACGGTGCTGTACGTCACCCATGACCTGTCGCTCGCGGAGCGCGCGCATCGCCAGGTGACGATTCGGGACGGTGTCGTCGCCGGAGGTGAGTGATGACTCTCTCAGCCGTTGCACGTAAGTCGGTCAGCGACCTGACGCGCCGTCGGGGGCGCGCGTTTTTCACGGTCGCCGCGCTGGCGATCGCGGTCGCGAGCCTCGGGCTGTTTGCGCTGCCGACGCTGATGAACCGGTCGATGAACGGTGAGATCGCCGCCAACAAGCTCGCCGATGTGACGGTCACGGTCAAACCGCTGCCGCTGACCGGGGCGCAGGCTCAGGCGCTCGGGAGCCTTCCGAACGTCGCCGCGTTCGACCCCCGAAACACGTTCATGACGTATGTCTACATGGGTCCGCGCACGCTACTGATCGGTAAGGCGTCGTTCGCGCACCAGACGGTCGACACCGTGACGGTGACCTCCGGCTCGGCGCCTGGTCCGGGCGCGGTGCTGACCGACGTGCAGAACACCCCCTCCGGTAATGGCGTTGGCACCGCCGGTCAGTCGGTGCGCGTGCGCGCCGGCAACGGCAACGTTGTCTCGTTGCCGATCAGCGGCGAGGCCCGGAACCTGAACGGCGCGCAGATGATCGCCGGCGACGGGATCCCGGTGCTGTACACCACCGCCCAGACCGTCGCCGCGCTGCGCGGCAAGCCTGGCTATACGCAGCTTGCCTTCCGCCTGCGCGACTCCTCCATGGCCGCCGCCCACCAGACGATCAACACGATCCGCCGGTATCTGCAGACGGTCCCCGGGTTCACCGGGTTCAGCGACCTGCCTGAGATCCGCTCCCCGGGTGACTGGCCTGGCAAGGGTGGCTTCACCAAGATCACCGATGTGAGCTATGTGGTCACGCTGCTCGCCCTGCTGGGGGCGCTGGTGCTGATGTCGAGCACGATCAGCACGCTGGTCGGCGAGCAGACCCAGGAAATCGCGACGATGAAGGCGATCGGCGCGAGAGAGCGGCAGATCCGCCGCGTGTACCTGCGCACCGCGGCGCTGCTCGGCGGGCTGGGCGCGATCGCGGGCGCGGTGCTCGGAATCCTGCTCTCGTGGGGCCTGACGTCGTATTTCGCCTCCTCGCTGTATGCGATCAGCGCCCCATTCAGCGTTGACCTCGCGGTGGTCGTCGCGAGCATCGCGGTTGGGGTAATCGGGCCGCCCCTGGCGGCGATGCCAGCGGTCCGTCGCGCCGCGCGGTTGCCGCTCGCCGAGACGCTGCAGGCGAGCGGGAGCGCGGCCGGCCCCGAGGGCCGGCTGGAGCCGCTGCTGCGCCGCGCACGGTTCCTGCCCCGCACGGCGCAGATCGGCCTGCGCGGCGTCACCCGGCGCGGGCGGCGGAGCATCACAACCGCGCTGCAGGTCGCGCTTGCCGTCGCCACGCTGCTTGCGTTCCTCGGGCTCGCGACCAGCGTAAGCAATACGGTCAACCAATCCTGGAACTCCTACCGCTGGAACATCCAGACCGACTCCGTGATGGGTCAGGCAGCCTCGCCGCACGCCGCGGTGCTGATCGCGTCGATTCCCGGCGTGGCGCACGTCCAGCCGCAGCTGACCAACAGCATCAAGCTCGGCGGCCAGGACGGCACCGTCTGGGCAATCCCCGACCGGCCGATGTACAGCTTCCACCTCGTCTCAGGCCGGCTGCTGACCCCGGCCGATACGCGCACGCAGGCGCGCGTGGTCGTCGTCGAGCGGACCATCGCAAACGCCTCGGGAACCCACCTCGGACAGCGCGTCGCGCTACGCACCGCCGCGGGAGACGTGCCATTCACCGTTGTCGGGATCGTCTCAGACCAGCAGAACAACGGCACCGTCGTGTACGTCCCGCTCACAACCATGCAGTCGGTGCTACACACCCCCGGCGCGGTCAACCGGTACTGGATCCAGACCACGTCCGGCAACCACCAGCTGGTCGACCAGACCGACATGCGTCTCCAGATGGCGATCGCCGCCCACGGACTGCAGATGAAAACCACGCGCGAATACGTCGGCGCCGCCCAGGACCGCGCCACCTACCGCGGCATCACCACCGCGATCACCGTGCTCGGCTTGCTGATCGTCGCGATCAGCATGGTCGCGATGATCAGCACGCTCACGATGGTCGTCTTGGAGCGCACCCGCGAAATCGGGATCCTGCGCTGCATCGGCGCCCACGCCCGCGACGTCAGACGGATCTTCGCCACCGAGGGCATGACCGTCGCGCTCGCCGGCTGGCTGATCGGGATCCCGCTCGGGTTCGGGCTCGCCCACGCCGTTATCGCGCTCGTGCAGAACGTGTTCCACGAACACGTTCTGTTCACGTTCCCGCCGCTCAACATCCCGCTCGCGCTGCTCGGCACGCTGATCCTGGCGCTGCTCGTGATCCAGATCCCGCTGCGCCGCGCCGTGCGCTTCAGGCCGGGCGAAGCGCTTAGATACGCGTAACGCAGCGGGATGCGCGGTACCTCGCACCGCGTTACGTCGATAGGTCGCCGTGGGCGTCGACTTTGCCAGGTGTTGATCGCCGGGACGGTTTCCGTGGTGGTGCTGGCGGGCTGCGGCTCGTCGGCGCCGTTGCGTACCGACGGGGCGCGGATCTCGCACCTGACGATTGCCAGCCGGTTCCTGCACCGCAAGATGGCGCTGACGCTCGTACGCCCACGGGTGGCGGGGCTAACCGCCCGCTGCCCGTGTTCCTGCACGGCGTCATCTACGACAACAACTCCCAACTCACAAACCAGCGGTTCGCGGCGCTGCGCGCGCTCGGCCCGCGCCCCCGCCGCCGGCCTGCTGATCGGAGCGATCGCCGGCCTCTGCCCCGCGATCAAAGCGCATGTTCGTGCCGGCAAAACGCTCGGCCCAGGCAGAGCTTCGCGACGTATTCGACGTCTTTGAGGACTTCTCAACCTTTCGGGGTGCTGGGAGCCTTTAACGGGTGATGGGCCCTAACGACTTCGACCGCTTCGTCGCCAACAACGGCGATGGCCTGGTGCGGACCGCGTATCTGATGGTTGGTGACCTTCATGAGGCCGAAGACCTGGTTCAGGAGGCACTGTTCAAGGTCGCCGCGAGATGGCCACGCGTCTGTCGCATGGAGAACCCGGTGGCATATACCAGGCGGGTCCTGGTCAACCTGGCATTGCACGGGAGTTCGAGGCGGTCACGCAACCGGGCGGAGCTGAAAGCAACTCCGCCTGCCGAGACGGCAGCCCGTGCAGCCCATCTCGACATTCATGACGAGCTGTTCGAGGCACTGGCGGCGCTTCCGCCACGGCAGCGTGCGGCGCTCGTGCTCCGCTACTTCCTCGACCTTCCTGAGGCAGAGGTCGCGGCGGCGCTGCGCTGCTCGCTGGGCACCGTCAAGAGCAGCACCTCTCGTGGGCTGAAACGACTCGAAGAGACGCTACGCCCTAATCATCACCACCGGAGCATCGCCTCATGACTGAGATCGAGAACGACCTCCGAGCATGGATGCAGGAACGCGCAGCGCGCGTTCACGCGTCCCCGGAGATCCTGAAAACCAACTACCGTCCGCGAGCCCGCACCTGGCGACCCAGGCTGGCAATCGGCGGCGGTCTGGCCGCCGTTGCGGGCACCGTCACCGCGGTACTGTCGCTAGCCGGCGGGGCGAGCACGGCCTTCGCGGGCTGGAGAGCGCAGCCGACCAAGCCAAGCGCGGCACAGTTGCAGACGGCCAACAGCTACTGCGCCGCGAACATCCCCAATCCCGGCCTTGCGCAGCAGCTGGTCGACAGCCGTGGGCCGTACACGATCATCGTCTATGCGGGCGCGGCTGGGTCCACGCAGACCTACAACTTCTGCACGGTCGGGCCATCGTTCCGCAACGCGTCCGGTTGGACGAGTTACCCGCCGGTGACACCCGCTGACGGGAAGTTGTTCCTCTGGACTGACCACACCTCAACCGACGATGGCCAGCCGTACGGCACCATGATCGCGCAGGCCGGCCCGGACGTAACCGGCGCAAGCCTGACGCTCAGCGATGGCTCGGTCGTCACGGCCACGGTCCAGAACGGCTGGGTGGTTGCCTGGTGGCCGGGCAGTGGACATGTCGCCTCAGCGCAACTAAACACACCGTCCGGGACGCAGACGCAGACGTTCGACTATCCCTGCGACGTCTACGAATGCGGCGGCGGGCCCCACGGGGGCGCACCCGGCGGGGGCCCCGGCGGCGGCTGATCGTCCTCAGCGCGCGGCGCGCTCGTGCAGCGTCTGCGCGGCCGGACTCGCTGTATGCGGGTCCGGCCGCGCGGCCGGGATCGGCAGCCGGGGGGACCGCTGGACCCGGCGGTCGGAGTGCGGCTGTGCGGATCGCCCTCCTTGTCGCCGTGGGCGTGGTGCTTGCGGTGGTCGCCCACCAAAGCGACCGTGCGATCCACCCCTCCGTTCGCGTGGGCTTGCAGCGAGTAGCCTTGAGTGCTGTCGAAGGAGGCCCGGTCCGGATGCATGCGGACGGAAATGCGCCCGAAGAAGCTCGTTCGTATGGCGCGAGAACGCGAGCGGGTTGCCGCGGAGCGTGAGCACATCGCCGAGGAGCGGGAGGAGCTGGCTGCGGAGCGTGAGCGGCTGGCGCTGAGGCGCGAGCACCTGTCCGAGGCGCTCGAGCGGCGCGGAGAGCGCTTAGACGAGCGCGGGTCTACCGTCGGCGCCTGAGCCTGGGCAGCGGAAAGCTGGCGGCGCTCTCGACGTCTGCGCGCAGCTGCTGGGTTTCGCGGAGGGTCCGGAGCTTCTTGACCGTCTGGTTCTCGAGCGCGTCGCGCCGGGCTTTCCGCTCGATCCGCTTGGCATCTCCTACGGAGGAACACGCCGGCCCCGCAGCCAAAATCAGTAACCCAAGCCTCCCGCCTCGTGGCGCAGAAACGCCGTTGGTGGCATTCGGGCTCAGGGTGAGAATCCGGACCGCAGGGCCAGCTCTCTTCCGACTGTACTCCCAATCGGGCCGTCTGCGTACGCGGACCTCAAAACCTGCCCTGAACGTCTGCGCCGTCGAGCGAACCGGCCGACCTTGAAGCTGGGAGTGAGGCTACGCGTTGTCGAGAACACGACCAGCGACGCGTCCGAGGATTGCAGGTTCCTCGGTGCGCGCGCGGACGATTCGTTGCCGATTGCGTCGCTTGGACGTGCGCCTCATATTCGCCTACTCCTTGCGGCGACGCGACGAGCAGCGGCGCTATGCCCGGGAGTCCTTGGCGATCACCGGGTCGCGGCCAGGCCGAGCTTGACGGCACCGGCGCCGGTGAAGGTGCCTCGCCCTGCCAACGATCTGCCCAGACAGCGTGTACGCAATACGGTACACTCCTGGCCATGGCCAAGATCGTCCCAGTTCGAGAGTTCAGAACCAAGCTGAGTGAGCTGCTAAGCGACGTCGCCGACCGCCGGGATCACGTGCTCGTGACCCGCAACGGCAAGCCGGCGGCGGTACTCGTGCCGATCGACGAGTACGAGGCGCTCGAGGAGACGGCCGAGATTCTCTCGGACTCAGCGACGCTGCAAGCCATCGAAGCTGGCCTGGCAGAGCTGGCGCGGCGCGACAGCGTCACGCTCGACGATCTACGCCGAGAGCTCGCAGAACGTCGAGTTGCCCGCTGACGCGTGGCCAAAGTCGTTCTCGCGCAGCGCGCCCGGCAACAACTGCTCGACCTCGACTGGCCCCTGATCGACGCCATCGAGGACGCGCTCGGAATGCTCGAGCGCGACGCTTACATCGGACGCGCGCTACGCGGCCGACTCAACGGCCTCCGCTCACTGCGCGTGGGCACCTATCGCATCATCTACCAACTTGCAGACAACGACCAGACCGTCCGCGTCGCAGCGATCCGCCACCGCTCGATCGCCTACCGCACTGACCCTCGCTGACGTGGGTCGGCCGCAAGTGGCCGCCGATGCCGCCTTAGTCCGACGCCGTCTGCACCGAAATGCATCCGGGCACTCGCTCGAGCTCGGGAGTAGCCTTCGGACGCTCGCCCGCGGGAATGAGCTTGCGCGAGCTGACGGCTGGTGCTGACCCTGAGCAGTTGGCCGCCGTCGTGATCGCTCACGGCGATATCCGTTCGGTCACCGGCGACGTCTGAGATCCATGGGCGGTCATCTGCGCCGTTCCGTGCGCGGCGTTCGGCGAGTCGAACGTGCCCTGGAAGGTTCCCGACGAAACGGCACCGCCGCCGTTAGGCGGCTCGCTCCAGGTCATGTGCGAGGGGTTTGAGAACTGGCCGTTCGTGATCGGGGCAGGGGTGTTTCCCAGCTTCGAGCTCACGTCAAAGTTCATGGTTTCTCGTAGGCGTGTCCTGCCCGTCCACCACGTCTTGCACGACCGTCGGAAACGACCCTAGCGGCAGGATCGTGATTGGACACTGACGCACGGGCGACACGGCTGGTTCCTCCCGGCGATGCGGAAGAGGAGCTTCTGAAGTCTCTTTGCAGGGACCGCTGGAGGCGGCGGATCAGGCTCGGGTCGGAGTGCGGCGCCGGCTTGACCGTCGACGCGGTGACCGCTGCCGGTTCGCAGCGCGTGGCTGGGCTGAGGGGCTTGCGGACGCGCGGCGGGAGGCGGCCCTATCCAGGCCGTGGTCGAGCCCGAGTTGGCTAGCGAGCTTTGTGACGTCGTGGTGCTGGTCTGAGGAGAGGAGTGTGATCCCGATGCCCGTGCGGCCGACGCGGCCAGTGCGGCCAATTCTGTGGACGTAGGTTTCGCTGTCGGCCGGCGGGTCGAAGTTGATCACGTGGGAGATCCGCTCCACGTCGATCCCGCGGGCCGCCACGTCGGTCGCGACGAGCGTGTCGACGGCGCCCGACTCGAAGCGGCCGAGTGCCCGCTCGCGCTGGCGCTGTGACTTGTTGCCGTGCATCGCGACCGCTTTGATGCCGTGCGCGGCGAGCCGCTTGACCAGACGGTCCGCGCCGCGCTTGGTGCGCACGAACACGAGGGTGAGGTCGCGGTCGCGACGGAGCTCGCGGACGAGCGCCTCGACGCGGTGCTCGTGAGCGACCTGCACGAACCTGTGCTCGATCTGCGCGTTCGCGCGCCGCGCCCGGGGGCCGTGGTGGTGGATCGCCGGGTCGTTCGCGTAGCTGCTGGCGATGCGTCCGGCTTCGCCGTCCAAAGTGGCGGAGAAGAACAGCGTCTGACGTTCTTCCGGGCAAGCGGCGACGATGCGGTCGATCGCCGGGCGAAAGCCCATGTCCAGCATCCGGTCGGCCTCATCGAGGACGAGCATCCTGACGTCTTCCAAGGTGAACGCGCCCCGCGAGAGCAGGTCCTCGAGTCGGCCTGGGGTAGCGACCAGGATATGCGACGCAGCCGCGTCCTTGGCCTGCTTGACCAGCCCGGCGCCGCCGTAGACAGCGGTGACACGGAGCGCGCGAGCCTGCGCGATGCCGCGGATCTGATCGACGATCTGGGTCGCGAGCTCACGGGTCGGCGCGAGCACCAGCCCTGCCGGACGCGGATCGGTGGCGCCAGTGCGCTCGACCAAAGGGATTCCGAACGCGAGCGTCTTTCCCGAGCCGGTAGGGGATTTCGCGATCACGTCCCGGCCGGCGATCGCGTCGGCGATCACCGCGCGCTGGATCGCGAACGGCTCGGTGATCCCGGCTCGGGACAGGGAGCTGATGACGGTGCGCGAGACACCGAGATCAGCGAACGATTCTGTTGACATGCACAACTCCTTGGCGGCCCGTTCGGGTCCGCGGACGATTCGGGAGGCTATGGCCGACCCGAACCGCTGACTGCGGGACCCAAGCAAGCTGCCTCGCGGTCGACAACGCCGGCCGCTCAGGCGAACGTAGCAGGTCGTCTCAAGAGCGACGCCAAGGACGTGATCCTGAAGCCGATCTCGGACCCTTACGTTCTAGGCCGTGCACGACGTTCGCTTGGGACGAGAGCAGGCCGGTTTTCGCGCCCGCCGATCGTGTGCGAGTGCTGAGTGATGCGTTATGCTGTATGCATGAAGCGGACGACGATCATGCTCCCAGACGAGGTCGATGCCCGGTTGAGGCTCGAGGCGCGCCGGCGCGGCGTCTCGGTCGCGCAGGTCGCTAGGGACGCAATCGAGCGGGAGCTGCCGCCGCGGCCTGACGGGCGCCTGGGTTTCTTCGCGGTTGGTGAGGGTTCCCCGCGGGACGCCTCCGAGCGGGTTGACGAGTTCGTCGCCAAAGGCATTCACCGCCGCCGCGGCGGGCGCAGCCGGTAGTGCTCATCGTGGACGCCGGGCCGCTGTATGCGGCGGCGGCGAGCAGGGATAAGAACCACGAGCGATCCGTGGAGCTGTTGTTGGCCGCCCCGAGGCCGTTGCTGGTTCCGGCGCTTGTCGTCACCGAGGTGTCCTACCTGCTCGGTGACCGCATCGGCCCTCAAGCTGAGGTCGCGTTCGCGCGGTCGCTCGCCGATGGAGAGCTCATGGCCGAGCCCGTGCTCGACTCGGACTGGGCAAGGATCGCGGAACTCGTAGCCCAGTACGTGGACCTGCCGCTCGGGATCGTGGACGCGTCCGTGGTCGCCTTGGCCGAGCGGCGCGGGTTAGACGTGATCGCGACCCTCGACCAGCGCCACTTCCGTGCCGTCCGGCCAAAGCACGTGGTGGCCTTCACGCTCGTCCCGTGAGGTTGCTGATCGCAAGGCCGCCGGGACCACCTCGCGAATTTTCTCCGTCGGCCGAAGGCCTCCGTCCTCACCGGCTGAATTGGGCTGAGCGAAATAGCACTCCGTAGGGCGCCGAGCCCTGCATACGAGCGTGTCGTATCGGCCGCCGTGCCACCTGCATGACGTGACGTAGAAGTGCCCGTGCCGAACGGCGTAGTTGTCGATCGCGACGCGTTCCTTGTAGCGGATGCACCGGCACGCTGCCATCGCGCTCGAGGTCAGCCCGACCGTTAGCCCCAGGACCAACAAAGCCCTTCGCATGTCTTCTTCCCTCCTTGTCGAGCTAATCCCGACGCATCCGCGCTCCGGTCACGACTAGCGCGGTCAGGCGGTCGCGGGCTGAGCGGGTCAACGAGGATCCACGCGTTTGGCCTGTGCAGCACGGCTGGCAGCTGGCGTCGGACGCGCGACGTCGGATTCAACCCCCCCGCCAACAGCCTTGGCACGTCGGCGATCGAATCGACCACGGCGCTCGGTTGCATGCCGGATTCCCGAACCTGCTCCTCTCGGTATTTCCCGGTCCGGACAAGGATGCCGGCCAGGCCGACCTGCAGCGCTCCACCGATGTCCGATTCGATGTCGTCGCCGACCATCGCCGCCGCCCCCGCGTTCACCCCGAGCTCGGCGAGCACCCCGTCGAAGAACCCGCGCGCCGGCTTGCCGACAACGTATGCCTCGCGTCCGCTCGCGAACTCGATTGCGGCGACGAACGGGCCGACATCGAGGGATAGGCCATCGGCGCGCAGCCAGTAGCGATTCTTCTGAAGCGCGATCAGCTCGGCGCCGGCCATCACCTGTCGAAAGGCATGATTGAGGACGTCGTAGCCAAATGCCGAGCCCAGGTCGCCGATGATCACCGCCTCGGCCCGGTCGTCCTCCTCAAGCGCCGCGAAGTCGCGCTTCACCTCCTCGTTCATGATCAACGCGACCCGCCGGTACCCCCGTTCGCGGCAAAGCTGGACCGCCAGTGCAGCAGGGGTCACGAGCTCGTGTTCGGCGACGGAAAAGCCCAGCCGAGAGAGCTTCTCGAGCGTGGCAGTGCGTGAGCGCGCCGTCGTATTCGTGACAAACCGCAGCCCCAGCCCGCGGGCGCGCAGCTCGTCAATGGCTTCCCTGGCGCCGTCGATGACCTCGCCCTCGACGTACAGCACGCCGTCGAGGTCGATCAAGATCGCCTTCAGGTGGTCGAGCCCACTCAGGCCGTCGGAGCTTGTGGAGCAGGAGCGGCGGCAGGAGGCCGACGAGCACGGTTGCCGCGAGCAGAGCCAGGAGGTAGGGGAGGGTGGTGATGTGTCCGAGCTGGCTCGGCGGCAGCAGGCCAACCAGGCAGGCCGCAAGCGAGGCAAGCGTGCCGACGACGCAGGTGGCCAGGAGCGCCGGGGCTCGGTAGCCACGCGGGTGCTGCGGTTCCCGCCGTCGCAGGTTGCTCGCGGCGACGAACATCAGGACGTACATGATCAGGTAGACCTCTGTCGCCAGGGCGGCGAATACCCAGTAGGCGCGAGAGACTGCCGGCACCACGGCGTAGAGCACACCGATCACCGTGATGACGAGTCCCTGCGCGATCAGGATGTGAAGCTGGACGCCGTTGGAGTTGAGCTCCTGAAAGTACGGCGGCAGGTAGCCGCGCTCGCGCGCGATGTCCAGCAGGCCGGTGGAGGGGCCGGTGAGCCAGTCGAGCAGGCCGCTCAGGGAGGCGACGGCCAGCCCGATAGCGATGATCGGTGTCAGCACGTTCAGCCCGAAGTGGTCGAGCAGGCTCTTGAACGCCTGCATCACACCCGCGGTGAAGCTGATGTGGCTCGCGGGAACGGCGATCGCGATCGCGAGCGTGGGGAGGATGAAGACAAACAGGATCAGCACCACGGCGAGGAGTGTTGCTCTGGGGAATTCGCGCGGGGCGTCGCGCAGCTCATCGACGTGGACGGCGTTGACCTCGACCCCGGCATAGAGGAAGAAGCTGTTGACGATCAGGACGATGCTGGTCAGACCGTGCCAGGGTGGGAGCAAATGGTGCGCGCTGAGCGGCGCGGCCGAGGGGTTTCCCTGCAGGAGATAGATCGCCGCCAGCACAACGAGAAGCAGGCCGGGGATCAGCGTCCCGATGAGGACCCCGTAGGAGGCCAGGCGGCCAGTGGAGAGCACGCCGCGGCCCGAGACGAGCACGGCGGACCAGAACAGGACGACGATCACCACCGTCGTGTACAGGCCGTTGTGCGCCAAGCCGGGCGCGAACACGTAGGCCAGTGTGCTCGCGACGTAGGCGAGCAGGGCCGGGTAGTAGAAGGTCGTCTGGGCGAACTGACACCAGATGGCGACGAAGCCCATCCTGGGGGAGATGCCTTCTGAGACCCAGTTGTAGACGCCGCCCTCCCAGCCCGAGGCGAGCTCCGCCGAAACGAAGGACGCCGGCAGCAGGAACAGGAGCGCCGGCACGACGTAGATCACCACGGACGCGAGACCGAGCACGGCCGTCGCCGGCGTCGCGCCGAGATCGCCCACCGACCCCAAGGTCAACATCGCCATCGCCAACCAGCTGAGCGTCGCCCTGGACGCGGCCGGCGAGCGAGCGGCAGGTTGGGCGCGATGCGGATCCGGCTGCGCGGCTGTAGGTGTCATCCCGGGCGGTGGCGCAGGACTCAGGTAGCCGACGGCGCCTTGCCGTGGCCGCTGCTAAGTAAAGATGATCTGGCCTCCCGCGGCGTCGCGCCATGATTCCGACATGACGGAAATGGTTCCGAGCGCGTCAAGCGTCGTCCGTCGCGCACCCGGCATCCCCGAGGCTCTGCCGAAGGACGAGTTTGACCGGATCTTCAGCAAGGTTCCCCGCCTTACGGTCGAGGTCCTGATCGCATCAGCGGACCGTGGGGTCCTGCTTGCGCTTCGTGATGTGGATCCGTGCCGGGGAATGTGGAACCTGCCCGGCGGGACCGTGCGGTTCGGAGAGCGGCTCGCCGACGCGGTCACGCGGGTTGCCGCCGCCGAGCTTGGTGTTTCGGTCGTCGTTGGCGCGCTGGCGGGCTACATCGAGTATCCGAGCCACTATGAGCATGGGCTCGACTCGCCGGTTGGGCTGGTGTTTCGTGCCCGCCCCTCGAGCGAAGCACAGCCCCGCGGGCAGTGGTTCAGCGTCCTACCCGAAAACATGCACGAGGAGCAGAAGCGGTTCCTCGTGGCTCACGCGCCGGTCTCGCTGCGATGAAGGTTGCTGAGCTCCAGGCAGTGGCTGCTCGGCGACTGGTTTAGCTGATCGTGTGCGGTCCCCGGCTCCCAGGCCGGCGGCTGAGCAGCCAGACGCTCGCACATCGCTTCCCAGTCATAGAACAGCTCGGTCGCGGCGGGCTCATCCAGAGCCACCACGCCTGCCTGGTGGGCGAGCAGCTGGCGGACCGTCGCGCGCGCCGTGAACTCCGGCCAGTAGCGCTGCACCGGCGCGTCAAGCTCGAGCGCGCCGCGCTCCACCAGCCGCAGCGCGCACACGGCCACGAACGGCTTTGTCACCGAGTACGGCTGAACGATGCTGTCGCGCTCCCAAGCGCGCGTGCATCGGGCATCGACCACTCCACCCCACAGGTCGACCAACCAGCGACCCTCCAGCCACACCGCGAGCGCGGCACCCGTACCGGGCTGCAGGCTGACCACCTCGGCGAACGCCTCCTCGACGGGCTCGAACCCGCGCTCCACGTGCCCCGCATGCATCTGCCTGAAGGTGTGCATTGGGCAGAGGGAATCAAGGACCGGCGACGGTCGACCCGGACGTCGCCCCCGCCGGGCTGTCTCGTCGGAGCCGATCGATGTGCTGGCGTCCGAGGTGGTTGGTGAGGCGAAGGAAGTCCGTGATCCGCTCGAGCTCCCCGACCGTGAAGCGCTTGGCCAGCATCGAGTGCCAGTCGGCCGCCAGCGGGCCCCAGATGCGTTCAGCCGAGGTGCAGAAGCCGGGTGTCACCTCGACTCCGACCCGTCGTCGATCCGCGGGGTCGAACCGGCGGCGCGCGAAACCCACTCTTTCCAGCCGATCGACCACGCCGGTGATGGCGCCAGCGGTGAGCCCGGCTTGAGCCGCCAGCTCGCCCGCGCTGAGCCCGCCGCTGTTCTCGATGATGTTCAGGCAGCGGAGATCGGTTTCGCTCACGCCAAGCCGCTCGGCGGCGAGGCTGTCGAAGGCGTGGTCCTGGTTGGAGCTCACCCTGAATTCACGGATGAGCTCCTCGACCTGCTGCATCTTCGATCTTCGCGTCACTGTTGCTCGCAAATCATTTAGTTGCTAAATTATTTAGCGTCTGAAATGAGCCTAGCACGGCCAGGCGACGACCCCGACCCCGAAGGAGGCCCCGATGGCAAGCGAAATGCGACTCGAGCTCGTACAGGTGCCGGTATCCGACATCGACCGAGCCAAGGCGTTCTACGTCGAGCAGGTGGGCTTCAACGCCGACCACGACCATCAGGTGACCGACGAGCTTCGGTTTGTGCAGCTGACGCCCCCCGGCTCGGCATGCTCGATCGCGCTCACCTCAGGAGCTCACCAGATGCCGCCCGGGTCGCTGGACGGACTACAGATGGTGATCGACGACGCTGAGGCGACCCGCAGAGAGCTCGCCGAGCGCGGCGTGGAGGTCAGCGACGTCCAGGAGTTCCCCTGGGGAAGCTTCGTCTTCTTCACGGACCCAGACGGCAACGGCTGGGCGCTCCAGGCCCTCAGCCACCGCGGCCAGGCGCTGAGCTAGCGTCCCTCAGCGTGGAATTCAGCCGCGAGCTGCGTAACGACGTCCTAGCCGGAGATATCACGCTCTCGGTCCGGCTGTGGAAGCGGCCTCAGGTCAAGGAGGGCGGCCGCTACCGCGTCGGCTTTGGTGAGATCGAGATCGACGCGATCGAGCTCGTCCCGTTCGCGTCGATCGGCGAGGAGGACGTCCGGCGAGCTGGCGAGGTCGACCGGGAGGCGCTGCGTCGACGGGCGGCCCACGCCGGCCCGATCGACGAGGACACGCTCGTCTACCGGGTCGAGTTCCACGCCGTATGACGGGACGCAAATGACCTCGCGGACGCGCTCCAGGGTCAGTAGTCGTTCTTGAACGTGAAGTAGGAGCCCCGAATGGTTCCCGCCAGCTTCGACTTCTGCCGCGCGAACTTGAACCGCGAGGCGAGCTCCTCGGGGATCTCCATGCCGTCGGAGAGCTTGAACCCGACGGCCCGCTTCTTGGCGTCCTCGATCGTGTACATCACGTTGATCGACAGGCCGCTCTCGTAGAAGACATAGGCGATTCGGATGTTCTCGACCTGAAAGGCCGTGGCCTCGAGCGGGGGCGAGGAGATGACGATGTCACGCTCCTCCTTGAGGATTCGGTGGACCCAGTCGACCGTCGCCTTCGCGTCGCTGGCGGGCTCGACGGTGAACACATGGTCGTACTTGTTCTTGAAGTACCGGGCCTCGTTTGCGCGAAGCCCCGCGAGCGCGGGCGCGACAGGCGAGGACTCAAGGCCGACGGTCGAGACTGTGTGGAAGTCGACGGCGTAGGGCATCGCCGCCGTAGGCTAACTCGACTTGCCTAGCGGCGGACCTCCCGCGGGCTCCGCGACGGACCGTGTCGTCCGAATCAGTGGCCGTGGCGGCTCAGGCCGAGGCGGCGGAACGCTGCGCGGATGACATGGTGCTTTCGCGCGGCGCGGGCCAATCGAGCCTCACGCTGCTGCTCGGCCTCGGCCTCGAGCTCCGCCTGTCGGTGTTCGAGTATTTCGCGAGCCGCACCGGTCGGTATGCGTTGTAGTCCCGGATCCATCATCTCAGGTCACCTCATCCATGATTGTGATCCAGTTTGCGCGAAAAGCGTATCCGTAGAAGTACGCAGTGATATCGGCGGGAATAAGGGCCCGCTGAAACGTCACCCAGTCAGGCTTCATCGCTGAGCGCTGCATCGAGGTCCCGCCACAAGTCGTCGAGGTGTTCGCAGCCGACGCTCAGGCGAATCAGACCGGGCGGAATGTGTTCCTGGCCCGGGTGGACGCTCCGGCGCTCCATCGAGGTCTCGACGCCCCCGAGGCTGGTGGCGTGGCGGATGATGCGGGTGGCGCCGCAGGCGCGATCGGCGGCGGCTGCGTCCCCCAGCTCAAAGCTGATAATCGTCCCGAAGCCGGGATAGCGCACGCGCCCGACCGCGGGGTGCGCCTCGAGTCGCTCGGCCAGCTGGCGGGCGGAGCTCTGCGCCTGGCGCAGGCGAAGCGGGAGCGTCCGCGCACCGCGGAGGGCAAGGAAGCACTCGAGCATGCCGGGCGTCGCCCCGTCGCGGCCGCGAATCGCCCTGAGCCGGGCAACCTCCTCGCGATCGCTGGCGACCGCTGCGCCCAGGAGGAGATCGGAGTGGCCGCCGATCAGCTTGGTGACGGAATGAACGACGATGTCCGCGCCCAGTTCGAGCGGACGCTGCAGCAGCGGCGTGGCGAAGGTGTTGTCGACGACGACCCTCGTGCCGGACCGCCGGGGGGCGGCGCAGATGCCGGCAAGGTCAGCCAGCTCGAGCAGCGGGTTCGAGGGTGACTCGAGCCAGAGCATGTCCGCCTCCGACGCGCGCGCAGACCAGCCTTCATCGCTTGCCGCCAGCCGCTCGACGCGCCAGCCGTGGGTCCTCTCACCCGCCTCGGCGATCGCGGCCACACCCTGGTAGCAGTCCTCGACCAGAACCAGGTGGGCGCCAGTGGGCAGTTGGCTCAGCACGGCTGCGCAGGCGGCCATTCCGGACGAGAAGGCGACGGCACCGCCTCCCTCGAGGCCGCCGAGCATCGCCTCGAACGCCTCCCATCCCTCGGTTGACTCGTTGCGGCTGTAGATCCGCTCCGAGCCCAACACGTAGGTCGAGGCGGGCATCACCGGCGTATTGAGGGTGGCGCCCGGCACCGCCTCCGGCCGGCCGGCGACGATCACCCATGTCTCGGGCTTCACGCCGCCCAGACTAGTGGAGGCGCGATGGTGGGCATTGCGGGCAGCGACTGAGCAGGGGAAAGTCCTCGGATGTCTGACTTCTGACACGGAGGATCTGCGAGCGCCAGATCGCGGCGCGGGGCGCTACGTTCGCGCTATCCGGCAATCCCTTCTGAGGAGGGTCATGACTCATCGTTGGACAGGGGCGCTTGCACCTGCCTGTGCGGGTGTGGCTGCCGCTGCGATCGCGATCGCGGCGGCGCCAGCAGCGGCATCCCAATCACTAGTAAGGCTGCGCGGCTCGAGTCCGCGCGTGGCCGCCACCGCGCCGCGCGTCGGCTCGGTGGCGAGCAACTCGCAGATCGGCTTCCAGGTCGATCTTAAGCTTCCGGACGCGCAGGGAGCGGTGGCATTTGCCGAGGCGGTGGCAACGCCCGGAAACGCCCAGTACGGCAAGTTCCTGACACCGTCCCAATGGGAGGCGCGTTACTCGCCGTCGATCAGCAGCGTCGATCAGGTGCGCTCGTTCTTGAAGAGCAACGGCTTCACCGTGGGTCGGACGCCGGCGGATCGCATGGAAGTCCCCGCGACGGG
This sequence comes from Solirubrobacteraceae bacterium, assembly GCA_035308915.1. Lineage (GTDB taxonomy): Bacteria > Actinomycetota > Thermoleophilia > Solirubrobacterales > Solirubrobacteraceae > Palsa-465. The sequence goes on along the minus strand of DATGFT010000165.1, from coordinate 14,530 downwards.
CACGGCGGCGCAGGTCGAACGGGTCTTCGCCACCTCGCTCGGCTACTACCGGGTGCGGGGTCGGATCCTGCGCCTGGCCGATCAGGACCTCTCCGTCCCGGGCGATGTCGCCGGCGTGGTGGCAGGCGTGTCGGGTGTGAGCCAAAGCCTGGCGCAGCCCGACAACACCACCGGGGCAGCTCGTACGGCGCCTTCGCCGACCGCGACTCCGTTCGCGATCAAGCAGCCCGCCGGGTTCAGGATTGCTCAACCCTGCGGCAGCTACTACGGCCAGAAGATCGACACCACCCTTCCGGCGTATGGCAACGGGTATCCGTCGACACCGCCGTGGGCGGTCTGCGGTTACACGCCGCCTCAGTTCCGCAGCGCCTACGGCCTGAACGGGTCGGCTGACGGGACGGGCGTGACGGTGGCTGTGGTCGACGCGTACGCGTCGCCGACACTCCTGTCTGATGCGCAGCGGTTCGCGGCCGACAACGACCCGAGCCATCCGCTTGCCTCGTCGCAGTTCTCCGAGCAGCTGGCCAACAGCTTCACCGAGACACAGAAGTGCGGGGCCAGTGGCTGGTTCGGCGAGCAGACCCTGGACGTGGAGGCTGTGCACGGCACAGCTCCCGGGGCGAAGATCCTGTTCGCAGGCGCCGCGAGCTGCTTCACGCAGCCGCTCAACGATGCCCTACGCGGGATCGTCGACGGCCATCTGGCCGACGTGATCACGAACTCCTACGGGGACAACGGCGGCGATCTGCTGGATTCCTCCAGCGACCGGATCTCGACCGACGACATCCTGCTGATGGCGGACGGGACCGGCATCAGCGTCCTGTTCTCGAGTGGTGATAACGGCGACGAATTCACCACGGTAGGTGCGGTCACGCCGGACTACCCGGCGTCGAGCCCCTACGCGACTGCGGTCGGCGGGACGACGCTGCAGATCGGCAGCGACGGGTCACGGACCGGCGAATTCGGCTGGTCAACCGCCCGCAGCTTCCTCTGCGACGCCACCTGGGCCGCCCTCGGTGGATGCACGACGGCTCAGGAGGGCACGTGGCTGCCGATCGACCTCGCGCTGGACGGCGGGTCGGGAGGCGGCACGAGCTACGTCTACCCGCAGCCGAATTACCAGGCGGGCGTGGTTCCGACCGCTCTGGCCGAGGCCAACGGGGCAGCAGTTCCGATGCGGGTCGTCCCCGATATCTCGATGGAAGCCGATCCCGCCACGGGCATGCTCGTGGGGGAGACGCAAACCTTCCCGAACGGGGTCTACTACGACACCTACCGGATCGGAGGCACCAGCGTCGCCTCGCCGCTGTTCGCCGGCGTGGTGGCGCGGGCTGACGAGGCCGCTGGCAAGCCGCTCGGGCTTCTGAACCCGGCGCTCTACCAGACGCTGTCGAGCGAGAGCCAGGCCATACGCGATATAGGTCCCGCGGGTGCGCGGGACATGTCGCGGGCCGATTACGTCAACTCGATCGACAGCAGCGCGGGGTACTACTACACGACGCGCATCGTCGACTACGAGGGGCCGGAGCAGTTCTGCACCTCGTCGGTTGGCAAGACAGGCCAACACACGACCTGTACGACGCGCAACGTGGCGCTGAACACCGCCACCGGCTACGACAACATGACGGGTCTCGGGTCACCGGGAACCAACTTCGTCGCCGACCTGGCGGCCTCCGGCAAGTAGCCACGGGGTGGGGCGGGCCCGCGTGCGGGCCCGCCCCCTTCCCGCTCTCACCGCAAACGCGCACGGCTCGCGCGTCGCTAGAGAGCGATGCACATTCACCCGCTGCGGCACCGCAAACGCGCACGCCGCTCGCCCCGCGAGGTTCTGATGCGCGTTTGCGCGATCCACCGGTCGGGGGGCGGAGCCGGCCTCCAACCCCGGACCCGGCGGAGTCAGCCTCCGGTTCGCAAGGAGACCTGGGTGGTTCGCAGCGTTACATGGCGGCCGAGACGCCGGTTCACATCGGGAAGGCCTTGATGGAGACAAGAAAAATCCACCATAAGGAGGTGGCAAGAAATGTCAGCCATCGGTTCGACTCGAACCGCACCCGGAGAGCGGGCGGGACAGCAGAACGGTCAAGGCGATCTTCACCGCGAGTGGTCCTCGCGCACGCGGATCTTCCTGACGCCGGTTGCCGCACCGTCGATTCTGGGCCTGTTCGGGTTCGCGTCGTCGACCTTCATGGTCGCGGCCTATCTCGCAGGCTGGTATGGCTCGAGCCATTCGGCCGTCTCGGTGCTCTCGAACCTGGCGCCGTTCTGCCTGTTCTTTGGCGGTCTGGCGCAGTTCCTGGCCGGGATGTGGTCCTACCGGGCTCGCGATGCGATCGGTACGGCCATGCACGGGACGTGGGGCGCGTTCTGGATGGCGTTCGGGGTCTTCTTCATCCTCGTCGGCGCTCACGTGCTGACGCTGGTTGGCGGCACGGCGCACGGCGCCACTGACGCGATCCCGTTCGCTTACTGGTTCTACACACTCGCGGCGATCACCGCCTGCGGCTTCTTCGCGGCGCTGTTCAAGAACGCTGGACTCGCGGCCGTTCTGTTCACGCTCGCGGCCGGTTCCGCGTGCGTCGGCATCGGCTTTGACTCAGGTGTCAGCACCTGGTACCGAGTCGGCGGTTACATCCTCGTGGCATCGGCCGCCTTCGCCGTCTACACGGCGTTTGCCCTGATGCTGTTGGAGGGCGTTGGCCGAGTCGTGCTTCCGCTGGGTCACTTCCGCTACAACCGTCGTGAGCATTGGCGCCCCGGCGCGGTGCTGGCTCGGGCGCTTGAGTACGAAGAGGGCATGCCGGGTTCGAAGGTAGGTCAGTAACACCCGCCGTCAGTAACACCACCCCGAAGTAAGCACGGGGACCCGAACTCAGTTCGGGTCCCCGTGCGGCGTTGACGGGCTGAAGTCGAGCAAGCCGCTGCTGAAGCGCCGGGCGCGACAGCGGGCTGAGCAGCTCGACCGGGCCTCGCGCACACTCGGGCAGGCGCTCGCCGTGCATGCGCCGCGGGCGGCCTACGACCTCGGCCTCGCCGAGCCGCCGAAGCCGAAGCGGACGGCACCGCGCCTGGTCGCCGGCGTGGTCATTGCCGCGAGCGCCGTGTACTTCCTCGAGCCCGAGCACGGCAAGGAGCACCGGGAGAAGGTCACCCAACTGGTGGGCTGACGCTAAGCCTCCTGGCCCGGGACCGTGCCGACGGGCTCCTCGGTATCCGGGGGCGTGTCGCGGTCCGGGCTGACGTCGACGAGCCGGAGCTCGCCGTCCGCGCCTCGCTGCAGCACGACCCCCTGCCAAGCGCGAAGGGGATGACTGCCACTCCGCTGGAGCGAGCGGCAGACGCCGCGAGTCAGGAAGAAGACGATCACCGGTATGACCCAGATGGCGATCCGCCAGAAGTGGATCTGGCCGACATAGGAGATCTGGAGGCGATAGAAGACGCGGTCGCTGGCGCCGACGAAGAAGATGAGCGCCACCCAGCTCAGAAAGGCGGCGGCCAGGGCAGTCCGCACCGGCCGGTCACGCGGGCGGTCGAGGAGATCGTGGCGGCGATGATCGCCGGTCAGGCGCCGCTCGGCCCACGGCCACATGAAGAGCACTCCGAACACGAACATCGGGAACAGGACCCCGCCCCAGAACGGGTTGGGGATGATCGTGTGGTTGCCGATGGCGAACTCATAGTTCGGCATCAGGCGTAGCGCCCCGATCAGCCAGCCGATGTACCAGTCCGGCTGCGCGCCGTTCTCGGACAGGTAGGGGTGATAGGGCCCCCACTCCCAGATCGGGTTGATCTGGATGAGCCCGCCGACCAGGAAGAGGATCCCGGCCACGGCGAACAGCAGCCCGATCGAGCGCAACGCGTAGGCGGGCCACATCGGCGTCCCGACGACGTTGCGTTCCCGCCGCCCCGGCCCCGGGAACTGGGAATGGTGCTGGCGCATCACGAGGGCCAGGTGCACCGTGATGAGGATGGCGATGATCATCGGGGCGATCAGGATGTGGAAGAGCTCAAGCCGGGGAAGGAAGCTGCTCGAGCCCGGAAACGGTCCGCCCCAGATCAGGTAGGCCAGCTGGGCGCCGATGAAGGGGACCGACATCGCGACCGAGTAGGCGATGGCCAGGCCCATCCCGGAGAGCAGGTCGTCGACCAGCGAATAGCCGGCGAAGCCCTCGAGCACGGCCAGCATCAGCATCAGCAGTCCGACGTAGTAGGTGAGGTCCCGGGGCTTGCGGTAGGCGCCAGTGAAGACGATCCGGATCAGGTGCAGGACGATCGAAGCGACGAACAGGTTCGCGGCCCAGTGGTGGACCTGGCGAAAGAGCAGGCCAGCCGAGACGCTGAAGCTGATGTCGAGCACCGAGCGGTAGGCCTCGGACATCTGCTCGCCGCGAAGCAGCGTGTACGGGCCGTGGTAGATGACCTGCGAGTCGCCCGGGCTGTAGAAGGCGGCGAGGAAGATCCCCGTCCCGATCAGGACCATGAACGAGTACAGGGCGATCTCCCCGAGCATGAATGACCAGTGGTCGGGGAATACGTAGCGCATCGCCATCTTGATGCCGGTGGCCGCGCCGACGCGCTGCTCATTCCAGCGGACGAAGTGCCGGAGCTTCTGATCGGCCTTGCGCTCGAGGCGACTCACGACTCGCCTCGGTGGACGTTCCACCACGACGGGCCGATGTCCTCGTGGAAGCCGCCCGCCGCGCGCAGGTAGCCGGCGGAGTCGACCATCAACGGCAGCTGGGGCAGCGAGCGCCCGGCGGGACCGAAGACCAGGCGTCCGCCCTCGCCGGGGAGGAACGTCGAGTAGTGACACGGGCAGGTGAACGCCGGGGGACCGCTGGTCGGCTGGAAGGTCGGGTAGCGGTAGAGCGAGATCGCGCAGGCGGCGTGCGGGCAGATCTTGGAATAGGCGAGGATGCCCTGGGGAGCCCAGCTCTGCCGGGGCGAGGGAAGGTGGATCTTGTCCGGCGGCAGCTTGACCACAAGCAGCCCCGCGTCCAGGTGCTCGGGCTCGCCGTGTTCGGGCAGCGCGGTGTACATGCTGCCGATCTCGATGTCCGAGGCAAGGTACGGACGTCCCTGGTCGTCGACGAGCCGAACGCCGCGGTGCCACTGCGTCTTGTGGATGCCGCCCAGGCGAGGCCCGAGCGAGGCGACCGGCGCAGCCGCGGCGGCGACAAACGCGGCCCCGGCGACCCCGCCGGCGCCGGCCAGGAGACCGCGCCGGGAAACCCCCTGCCCGCCCTCCTCGATCATCTCGACGACCTGCTCGGCCTCCTCCTCCTTGAGCAGCCTGTCCCGTGACTCGACGTGGGTCTCCTGGGGCACGACCTTCTTGCCGGCGATGATGCACGCCACCGCGAGCGCCACCAGCATCCCGCCCATCGTCCCCCCGAGCCACTGCGCGTTCGTCTGCAGGATGATGTACACGGCCAGGAACCCGAAGCCGAACACCGCCGCGACGATCAGCAAGAGCGCCACCAGCCGCTCGGCGGACGGGTTGTTGGGAACCTCGCGCTCGGACGGGTCGTACTCGGCGTCGGCGCCGTTCTGCGCCGCGTCGTCTTCGTCTTCAGGTTGCCGGGGCCGGGCCCGGAACACCGTCCGCAGGGCGAGGAGGATGGAGACGAGGCGCGCGAGGAAGTTCATGCGGTCCTTTCGCCGATGAGACGGATCGTCAGCACGAGCGCGGCCAGCGCGATCCACCAGGTCACGAGCCCCTCCGGGATTGGGCCGATGTTGTAGATCCCCCACCCGCCTGCGTCGGCCGGCTTGCGCGTCCACAGGACGTACCTGGCGATCGAGTCAAGCGCGTGCTGGTCGATCGTCTTGGCGTCGAAGCGCGGCATCAGGTAGGGGCCCATCCGAACCGCCTCGGCGATCTCCTGGGGCGTGGCCTCCTGCAGGTTCGGGACCTGGAGCCCCCAGCTCATCCCGCCCCGGGCGACGATCTGATGACAGCCCGCGCAGTTCAGGGTGAACTCGTGCAGCCCGTAGGCGATGTCGCCCTTCGACGGATCCGCGGTGGGAGCGGCGGGGCCACCGAACTGGCTGATGTAGGCGATCAGGGCATCGATCTGCTGGCGGTTGAAGAGCGGCCGGTTGCGGTTTGGCTCCTCCCGGGGCTGCTCGAGCGGCATCCGCCCGGTCGAGAGATAGAAGTCGACCGGCCCGGCGCCCACGTCCCGCAGGGAGGGCGCGGTCCCTGGGGTGCCCTGAAGGGCGACGCCATGGCAGGAGGCGCACGAGCTCTCATACAGGTCAAACCCCTGTGCTCGCAGCTGCGGCGAGTCGGGGAAGCTCTTGGTCGGATCATTGGCGCCCGGGGGGAAGGGCAACTTGGTCGCCTGGGCCCGGATCGGGCTCGACCGGGCGACCGCGGTGGCGCCCGAGCTCGGGCCCGTCCCCACTCCGTTGGGACCGACGCCCGCTCCACCACTGCCGGGAGCGGGGGCGGCAAAGCCGAGCAGCGCCAACGCCCCGAGAACCACGGCCAGCCCGGCGCGCACCGGGCGCGGGATCCAGGCCGGTCGCCTGAGCCACCAGCGCAGCGCCCTGGTCACGCTGATCCTCCGAGGTTGGCGCGCGCGTCGGCCAACTGCTGCTGGCGCTCCTCCGCCACGAGCCCAGCCAGCGCGCCCCAGATCCCGACCACCGTCATCACCACGCTGCCGGCGACCCACATGATCGCGCCGGCCTGGGCCTGGTCGGCGATCGGCGAGATCCCCAGAGCGCGGCTCGCCGAGCCGTAGGGGGGATAGACGAGCGCGGCATGGCGGTTCAGGTAGGCGCCGATCAGCGCCATACCCGGCATGGCGGCCAGCATGTAAAGCAACCGGCCCAGCCCGCCCAGGCGGCGTGAGCGGACGGGCTCGGGTCCCACGATCGGCCACCAGATGGCGAGCCCGGCCACGATGTAGAGCGCGTGCTCGAACTCATGCAGGAGCGGATGGCTGAGCGTCGCGTCGTAGAAGGTTCGGAGGTGCGTCCCGATCAGGATCACGTCGAACACGGCCAGACACAGCACGGGGCGGGCGAAACTGCGCACCTGCCGCAGGGCTCGCGCCGCCCCGGGGCGGCGCGGCGGAGGCAAAGTCCTCAGCGCAAGCGTCACCGGATCGCCGATCAGCAGCAGAAGCGGGGCGAGCATCAGCAGCAGCATGTGCTGGACCATGTGGACCGAGAGGATCTGATCGTCGAAGGTGCCGATGCCGGACTGCAATGCGACGGCGATCGAAAGCAGCCCGCCGGCGAACGCGGCCGTCCGCCAGAGCGGCCAGTCATCACGTAGCCGGGCGACCGCCCAGGCATAGAGGAGAGCGACAGCGAGGAGGATCGCGTCGAGCGGCCAGGCGGGCGCCCAGTGGCTCACCAGCAGCTGAGGTAGCGACGGAGCTCTCATCGGACACGTTCTCCGCGCAGGCGTTTGAGGCTGGCCCGCTGGGCGCGCAGCTCGACCCCGAGCCGGCCGAGCGAGAAGGCCAGGAACCCGGCCCCGAGGTAGATCAGCGCGCTCCCGAAGACGAAGCCGAACAGGAGCATGGCCAGCGACAGGGCGGCGGCGACGGTGGCCAGACTGCTCCAGGGCAGCGGCTCGGGATGGGGGGACGGGGACGGCGGGCCCCGCCGAATCGCCGATCGGCCGCCGAGGCCGACGATGAACGCGCCGAAGGAGAAGATGAGGACGGCGGCGAGGGCGAACTCGCCGGCCTGGATCCACCTCCCCTCCCAGATGGCGTTGCCGATGGTGAGGATCGAGAGGAGCACACCCCAGGCGAAGATCGGGATCGCTCCGCCCCTCATGGGACCGGTGCCTCCTCGGGCTCATCCGCGCGTCCCTGCTCTTTGTGCAGGAGGTCGAGGAGCGGCGCGTAGGACTCGATCGGCGGGAGCGGGCCGATGAAGTTCTGGGGTGGCGGCGGCGAGGTGGTCGCCCACTCGAGGGTCTGACCGACCCAGGGGTCATCGCCGGCGAGCTCACGCCGCCGCAGCGAGACGACGATGTTGATCAGAAAGGTGAGGACGGCCAAGGCGATGATTCCGGCGCCGATCGACTCGACAAGGTTCAGCGTCCCCCAGCCCGGATGATCCGGATAGCGGGAGATGCGCCGCGGCATGCCGTAGTTGCCCAGGAAGAACATCGGAGCGAAGGTCATGTTCGTCCCGATGACGAGGAGGACGAAGTGGAACTTGCCCAGCCACTCCCGCAGCAACGCGCCGGTGACCTTGGGAAACCAGTGATAGGCCCCGGCGAAGAAACCGAACACGCTGCCCGCGAACAGCGTGTAGTGGAAATGGGCGACGATCATGTAGGTGTCCTCGGCGTGGTAGTCGAGGACGGGGGAGGCGATGAAGATCCCGGACAGGCCGCCGACCAGGAACTGGAGGAAGAAGCCGAGCCCGAACAGCATCGAGGTCCGCAGCACGATCGCGCCGCCGATCAGCGTGCCGATCATGTCGAAGTACTCGATCCCGGCCGGGATGACCAGGGCGGTCGAGGTGAAGGCGAAGTACTGGTTGGTCACCCCGCCGGTGGTGAACATGTGGTGCGACCACACGGCCATCGACAGCGCAGCGAAGAGCATGATCGAGCCCACGAAGGGGACATAGCCGAACCACTTCTTGTGTGAGTTCGTGGCGATCGACTCGGCCGAGGCGCCGAGGAAGGGGAAGAACATCACGTAGACGACCGGGTGGCCGAAGAACCAGAACAGGTCCTGGTAGTCGATCGCGCCGCTGTAGCCCGTGAAGATGCCGGCGGTGTGGCGGTCGATCAGCAGCAGCACCATCGCGAGCACCAGTACGGGGAAGGCACCCACGACCATCAGCACGCTGACGAGCTCCGTCCAGGTGAAGACGGGCACGCGGAGCATCGACATCCCCGGCGCCCGTTTGCGGGCGATCGTGGCCAGCACCGAGGCGGCGACGAGGATCAGGCCGGTCGCCGCGAGGATCACCCCGATGACCCAGAGGTCCATGCCGATCCCCGGCGTGTTACGCCCATCGGAGAGCGGCGTGTAGGCGAACCAGCCGTCTCGTCCGGCGCCGCCGCTGGTGAACCAGCCCGTCTGCATGATCAGCCCGCCGGACAGCCAGGTCCAGAACCCGCCGAGGGCCAGGCGCGGCCCGGCCAGCCCGGGGGCGCCGATCTGAAGCGGCACCAGGTAGACCGCCATCGCCATCGCCATCGGCGTGACGAACAGGTAGATCATCGTCGAGCCGTGCATCGTGAACAGCTCGCTGTAGCCCTGGTCGGAGACCCAGTGCATGTTCGGCTGGGCCAGCTGGACCCGCATCCAGAGCGCCATCACGCCACCGGCGAGGAAGAAGCCCAGCGCGCACAGACCCAGGTTCAGGCCGATCCGCTTGTGGTCGGTGCTGATCGCACCCCCGATCCAGCCGCCGAGGCGGGCGCGCTCAACCGGCGTCGCCACGGCGGTCATCCGCTCGACCTCCCGGTGTGGCTGTGGGCCCAGGCGGCGAACGCCGATGGGGAGACCGCCTTCGCCGCGAGCAGCATGTCCGGGTGTCGCAGACCGCAGAACTCGGCGCACTGGCCGTCGAACAATCCCGCGTGCGGGAAGGCAAGCGTGAACACCTGCGTCGAACCGGGGATCGCGTCGTGCTTGTAGCGCGTGTAGTAGATCCAGAGGGCGTGGATCACGTCCACGCTGCGCAGGTTGAAGCGCACCGGCTCGCCGGTCGGGACCACGAACGGCGTCACCCCGCTGGTGCCGCTGCGGATCGTGATGCCGTAGGCCGGATAGAAGAAGGTCCACTCCCACTTGGCTGCGGTCACGTCGATGGTCACGGCCGCGCGTTGCCGGTTGGCCACGGTGTCGACCTGATGCTCGGCTGAGAAGGTGAGGTAGAGCAGGAACGCGACGGTCAGCGTCAGCAGTAGGGCATATGCGCCCTCGAGCCGGTCGTTCTTGTGCCAGACGGCGGCCTTCTCGACGGGCCGGCGACGGAAACGCAGCACCGCGAACAGGGCGAGGACGACGATCAGCGCGAACACGCCGATGGCGATCGGGACGTAGATGTCAAACAGCCGGTAGTACTGCTGGCGCGTGTCGACCAGCGCCAGGGCCGAGAACCAGCTAGCAGCCGGCATGAGCGTTTCGCGCGTCGCGGATGGCGACGCATGCGGCTTGGACGATCACAGGAACGGGGCGGCGCGGGTCGGCGGCGTCACGGGCAGTGTGGTTCGGGGCGCGACTGAGACCGTCTACCCGTAGGTGCCGGGAGGCGAACGCCGGCGGTGGGTGGCGCGTGGGCATGGCTGCGGATCTACCCCCACGCCGCGCGCCGCAACGCCCCGGGTTCGCGCACAAACCTGGGCATGTTTGCGAGCGCGCCGGGTTCGTGATCCAACCTGGCTACGTGGTCTGCCGGACGCCGGGGTCGTGAAGCATGGCGTCCGCGGCGGCTTCCGGCGCCCCGAGCACCGCGGCGCGTCCGCGGCCGCGGCGGAAGGTGGGGAGGACGGGGCGGCGCTGCTGGCCCTCGAGCTCGAACGCGATCACGCAGTAGGCGGCAGCCCCGACGACGACGAGTCCGACGATGCCCGCGGCATGGACCCAGGCACTGCTCGCGCCGAGCTGATAGATCCCGGCCAGGGCGAAGCGGATCGACACGGTCAGAAAGACGGCGCCGGGCAGCGGCTTGGCTGCCATCACCGCGAGCGACGTCAGCGCGAGCACGCCCGCCGAAGCCAGAAGCAGCAGCCCGAGAGCGCCGCTGCGATGCCCGCTGGGCGAGTTCAGGTGGATGAGGCCGATCGCCAGCCACGTGGCGGCCAGCACGCCGAGCCCAGCCCCGGCGGCGCCGTCGCGCGCCAGGTAGGAGAGCACTGAGGCGATGCCCTGAAGGACGAACGGGACGGCCAGCAGGATCAGGCCGACCTTGACCGCCTGATCCTTGGCGATCCAGTGCAGGTCAAAGCCGCTCTGGACGAGCGAGGCAATGGTCAGGCCAGACATCCCCAGGGTGAGCGGCGAGCCGAGGGGGCGCAGGAAGACCCGCGGCGAGATGCCGTCGGCTGCGGCGCTCATGCCTTGACTCCGGCCGCTTCCAGCGAGGCCTCCAGAGCGAGGTCGAAAAGGCCGTGAATGCGCGCCGCCGCAGCTCGCTCCTCGAGCAGGATTTCGTCAGCCGCGACGACCGTCTCGGCGTCCTCGGCGCGGGCGGCCACGCGGCTGAGGAGTTCGTAGGAAGCGATCTCCAGGTGCTCGAATGCATACGCGAAGGCAGCCAGCTTCACCGGCGTATCGCTCTGCATCTGCATGAACAGCCCGAGGTTGAGCGCGCCGAGCTGAAGCGCGGCGTCCTTCAGCGAGGAACGGCTCGCGCCACGATCCTCGAGGCGGCGCTCGATCAGCTGCGAGTGGTGACGCGTCTGCACGAGGTGCTCCTCGAACGCCTGCGCCAGCTCGTCGGCGCCCGCAAGCTGCGGCGCGGTGTCGAGCAGCTTGGCCGCCTGCTCCTCGATCGCGTGGGCGTCGGCCAGGAAGTTGTCCAGATGCTTGCCGAGGTCGGCGGGCTCGAGGTCTCGCAGCGAGGCGTCCACGGCGCGGTCAAAGCAGCCGGCGAGCCGCTCGGCCATCGCCCGCTCGTCCTTCTCGATCAGCCGCGCGGTGAAGGCGGTGTCGGTGTCCCCCGCCCGGTCCGCGAGGCGGCCGAGGAGGTCGTACGCCGCGAGCTCCATCCGCTCATAGGAGGAGGCGTGCGCGACGAGCTTGCCGGGGGTGTCGGGCTGAAGGCGCGCGAACAAGGCCATGCCGACGCCGCTCAACTTGGCCGCGATGTCCTTCTGCGGGACGGGCTTCCAGGCTTTCGCGAGCAGGCGGTCCTCGACGTAGAGCCGGTGGCGCTCGGTCTCGGCGGCGTGGTCCTCGAAGGCTTTGGCGATCTCCGGGTCGCCGGCGACCTTCGGCGCGCGCTTCATCTGCTCAAGCGCCTGGAGCTCGATCGCGTGCGCGTCCTGAAGGTAGAGGCTCAGTTGCTGTTCGGTGCTGGTGGCCACTCGATTTCCTGTGGTCCGCTACCCGGCTGCCGAGGCGGAAAACGCGCCCGCGTTCGCCCGCGAACATCGCCGCGGTGTCTTGCGAGCTGCGGGTAGGGATGCCTGGTGTCCAGGCGACGCAAGCTAAGGCTGGCCGCGCTGGCTGCGGACGCGCCCCGGCAGGCCAGGCGGGCCCGCTTGCTCAGCGGCCGACGACGAGGTTTACCGGGGCGCCGTTGAGTAGGTGGGCGCCTGCGGGTTTGCTCTGTGCGACGACATGGCCGCGGTGAGCGCGTCGGGTCTTTCGATGGCTGATCTTGCCGGCGCGGCAGTGGGCCGCGGCCAGGTCTCGCTTTGCCGCGGCCAGCTTCTTTCCGATCAGATGGGGCACCACGCAGGCCTCGTGTGAACCAGAGGAGGAGCCCCCCTGCCCGCCGTTCAGCTCGGGTCCCGGCTGGGTTATCTGGACTGCACCTGTCGCCACGGGCGGATCCGCGGGCTGGCCGTATTGCGAGCTGGCTTGGAGCAGATAGGCGCACGCCCAGTACGTTCCCTTGGGCGCGTCCACGCCCCAGTGACCGCCCTGCGCGTAGCTGCCGGATGGACTCCCTGGGTTGAACGGCTCGGCGTTGACCAGCTGGGTGGCGATGTTGTTGTCCTGCTGCATCTGGGCCTGGACCTGGCTCGCCTCGGCTGAGTCGGTGGCCGGGCAGCCGGCCGTCCCACCAGCGCTCGCGCTGTGAATGTAGACATCGATCTGCGAAGGCGTCTGGTCATAGGTGCCCGAGACGTTGATGAGGAAGTCCTCGCCGCTGGGTGCGCTGCTCCCATACGGATAGCCGTTCGGGGTGACCGACAGCTGAAGCGTTGCCGCTTGAGCTGCGGCGGGAGTGAGGAGCGCGATGATGACCACCACGATCACCGCTACCAGCGGGGGCAGGGCGTCCGTCAGCCGCCTCCGGCGGTGGCTGCCGAGGCGGTCTCGGAGCATCCCGATCACGTTGATCCCCTCACCCCCGGCAACCGTAATCCGGCCAGCGGGGGGTGTCAATGATCGGGCCGCCGATGGGTTGTCAACGATCGGGCCGACGATGGTTGACAACGATGCAGGACGGCCGGGATTGTCAACGATGCAGGACGGCCGGGATTGTCAACGATGCGGACACGTCGTTGACGCCACCCCGCGTGCGGGGTAGGTTTGTCGCGTTGGGGTGGGACGAGGCAACCGCTTCGCCATGACTAATCGGTTTCGGGGGTGAGGAGATGCTGGTCGACGGGGAGCCTTCGACACGTAGGGGTGGGCTGCGCTTCCTCACGAGGCGCACCTGGAGGGTGCTAGCCCTGGTCGGGAGCGCCGGCTGCCTGATTGGCGCGGGCGCCGCATCCGCCGCGTCGCTGCGGATCTCTCTGCCCAAGACGGTGGTGTGGGGGCATCCGGTGAAGATCAAAGCCTCCGGCTTTGCGGCGGGACGAAGCACGCTCGAGGTGTGGGACCTGGGGAAGAACAGTCGCTGTCCCGCGGTCACCGACAACCTCGTCAACGGGAGCGTCAGCTTCCCCAACCTGCTGCGGATCGACATGCCCGACTTCGTCGGCCCGGGACATTTCCACGTGCACGACCTGTACGGCACCGGCCCTCCGGTGGGCAAGCACCGTATCTGTGGCTACCTGGTACCGAACAGCGGCGTCCCGACCTTCGGGCCAGTCGCGCCGGACGCAATCGCGTCGACGGTGATCCGCAGCAAGCGCCGCTGAGCCCTTCCCGGGCGCCGCGCGCGAAGCGTCGCACCAAACGGACCTATAGGGCTCGATTCGTGCGACGCTTCGGGGTGGGGTCCGGTCGGCTGACCGTCTGAGACGTCATCGGCCCTACGACGACCCACCCGGTAGGCTGGCCCCGCTCGCATGGTCCATCATCAGCCGCTCAGCGGGAATGCGATGCCGCGGTTCGCGGGCCCGGCGACGATGATGCGTCTGCCCCTGCTCGACAGCGCCGCGGGACTTGACGCGTGCTTCGTGGGTGTGCCGCTCGACATCGGCACGTCGAACCGCTCGGGGACGCGCTACGGGCCGCGACAGATTCGGGCCGAGTCGGCGCTCATCCGCCCGTACAACATGGCCACCCGGGCGGCTCCGTTCGATTCGCTCTCGGTGGCGGATATCGGCGACATCGCGATCAACACGTTCAACCTGACCGACTCGGTCGCGATCATCGAGACGGCGTATGACGAGATCCTGGGCCATGGCTGCCGGCCGCTTACGCTGGGCGGCGATCACACGATCGTGCTCCCGATCCTGCGGGCGATGCGTCGCCGCCACGGCCCGGTGGGGCTCCTGCACGTCGATGCCCACGCCGACGTCAACGACGCGATGTTCGGCGAGGCGATCGCGCACGGCACGCCTTTTCGCCGCGCCGTCGAGGAGCGATTGCTGGAGCCGAGCCGCGTCGTCCAGATCGGCCTGCGCGGGAGCGGCTACGCCGATGACGACTTCGACTGGCCCCGCAACCAGGGGTTTCAGGTCATCCAG
>DATGFT010000164.1:0-10096 GCA_035308915.1 Solirubrobacteraceae bacterium | reverse complement strand
CTGGCCACGACGATGGGGCTGCGACAGCCGAAGTCGCTGATCGAGGCGCGGGAAGGCCACACGTTCCTCGACGTCATCATCCGCCAGGTGATGGCGCTGCGCGAGCGCCATCAGGTTCGGCTCCCTCTGCTGCTGATGAACAGCCGGGCGACGCGAGACGACACAGACGCGGCGCTCCGCAGCTACCCGGAGCTGAACCATGGCCTCCCCACGACCTTCATGCAGAGCATGGTCCCCAAGCTCGAGGAGGCGACGCTGGCGCCGGTCAGCTGGCCCAAGGATCCTGGGCTCGAGTGGGCCCCGCCGGGGCATGGCGACATCTACGGGGCGCTGCGGGGAAGCGGCGTTTTGCCGCAGCTGATCGATGCCGGCCTCCGCTACGCGATGATCTCGAACTCCGACAACCTCGGTGCGCTGGTCGAGCCGCGGATTCCGCAGTACATGGCCGAGGGCAACGTCCCCTTCCTGATGGAGGTCGTGGTCGGGACGGAGGCCGAACGCAAGGGCGGGCACCTGGCCCGGCGGCGCTCAGACGGCCAGATCCTTCTCCGTGAGTCGGCCCAGATCGCGCCCGAGGACGAGGAGTCGTTTCGCGACTACAGACACTGGCGCTACTACAACACCAACAACCTGTGGGTCGATCTGCGGGCGCTGGACGCCACGCTCTCCCGAAACCAGGGCGTCCTCGACCTGTCGCTGATCGTCAATCGCAAGACCGTGGATCCGCGCGACCGCAAGTCGACCCCGGTGCTCCAGCTCGAGAGCGCGATGGGTTCGGCGATCCAGAGCTTTCCTGACGCGCGGCTCCTGTGCGTGCCGCGGACGCGCTTCGTGCCGGTCAAGACGACGAACGACCTGCTCACGCTGCGCTCCGACGTGTACCGGATCTCCGACGGGATGATCGTCGCCCCCATCCCGGAACGGGCGGACTCCCTTCCCCTGGTCGACCTCGACGACCGCTTCTACAAGGTGATCGACGAATTCGAGGCGCGGTTTCCGTCCGGCTCGCCCTCCCTGCGGAAGGCGCGGCGTCTGGCTGTCCACGGCGACGTCACGTTCGGGGCGGACGTGGTCGTGCGTGGCGAGGTCGAGCTCGAAGCGGACGCGCCGCGGACGATCGAAGACGGGACCGTTCTAAACGGCTGAGGCCAACTCCCGTGCGGCGTCCGCGCCGCCGAGCGCATCGGCGTGCAGCTCGAGCAGGCAGTCAACCACCCCGGGATCGAACTGCGTTCCGCGGTGGGCGCGGAGCTCGGCCAGGGCCTCGCCGAGCGACAGGGCCTTGCGGTAGGGGCGGTCGGTCGTCATCGCGTTGAAGGCATCGCAGCAGCAGACGATGCGCGCCTCCACCGGGATGGCCTCGCCGACGAGACCGTCGGGATAGCCGAGGCCGTCATAGCGCTCGTGACAGGAGCGCACGAGCCGCCCGACCTGCCCGAGCAGGCCGCCGACCCGCTCAAGCATCGCCTCGCCCTCGATGGTGTGAGTTTCGATCACCGCCCGCTCCTCGTCGGTCAGCTTCCCGGGTTTGTTGATGATCTCCTTGGGGATGGCGATCTTGCCGACGTCGTGGAGCAGCGCGGTGAATTCGAGCCGCCTCAGTTGATCCTCGTCGAGCCCGAGACGAGGGCCGACGGCCATGCAGAGGTCGACGACATCACGGCTGTGCAGGCCGGTGTACTCATCGTCGGCCTCGACCACGTCTCCGAGCAGCAGAGCCGTTCCGCGGAAGGCGCGGCTCAGCTCTAGGGCCGACCGCATCCGAGCCTGACGCTCACGGGCGAAGAACATGAGCAGTGCGCTCAGTGGAAGCGTCATGAGGACGGCGACCGGGCGTCCTCGGGAGGCGAAGGCCACGGCCAAGCCGATCGGGCTCAGACAGAAGTCGACGAAGTAGACCTGGCCGAGGAGCCGAACCGGGAGACGCGGGGGTTCACCCGTGCGCAGCCACTCTCGGGCCGCGCTGGCCACCAGATCGCAGGTGACCTGCGCGCCCAGCGCCGCCACCAGCAGCGGCCAGTCGGACCAGCGCGGAGCGGTCAGGCCCGCGTAGGCGAACACGGCCGCCGGCCCCACCGCGTACCAGGTGTCGCCGAGCGCGGCCACGGCGCGGAGCGGGTGGCGCGTTCCCCGCGCGAACTCGAGCGCCCGGCCGCCGAGCAGCGACCCCACGACCAGCAGCGGCACCCACGCGGCCGGGAGCACGAACAGCATCGGCACGAGCACGAGCTGCGTGGGGACGCAGTAGCCCGACCCGAGGTCGAACTCGACCTTCGTGGTGAGGGCGAAGACGAGCATGAAGAGGAGGATCAGGGCAGGCGAGTGGCTGCCATGCTGCGGCGCCAGGACGGCGAGCGGAACCGCGACCGCCAGGAAGGCGACGGCGACGATCCCCTCGGCCCTCAGCTCGGCGCGGGGCAGGGGTTCGCGCAGGACGGGGCGAAACTGGGCCAGCAGTCGCTGGACGCCGGCAGACCGTTCGACCAGCGCGGGTGTCTCCACGGCGTCCGGATACGTGGTCGTCTCCATCAGCCTGATTCGTATCGGCTGTCGAGCCGGGAGATCTGAGCGTTAACCCGCGCGCGAGAGGCGGCCCTCGATCAGGTGTCCAGAGTGGCGCGCCCGGCTAACGCGCCGGATCTCCTGCGCCGATCCAGGGTTCGTAGGCTGCTCATGGCAAACCCGTTGCGAGGCGGGGACGCAAAGCTAGAGGTCTCGTCAAGCGAGATAGCTCGGCCGCCAGCCTCTCGTCAAAAGGCTTCACGGACGAAGGTCCGAACTGATGGGAGGTAATCGATGTTGACGCGGATTCGGGTGGCGGTGCTAGCGGCAGGGTCTACCGTGGCGATGCTGGCCGCCGTCGCACCCAGCGCTCATGCCGGCCTGCTGTCGCTGAGCACGGGTTCGTGCGGGGCACAGGAGTATCAGCCGTTCACCCCGTGGGGCGATAACTACTACTACGTCAAGGCCCCGGGCGGAGACTTCGAGTCAGGCGCCAGCGGGTGGGCGCTGACGGGCGGGGCGAGCGTCGTCTCCGGTAATGAGAGCTTCAACGTGGCCGGGGGATCGCACTCCCTCAGCCTGCCGGCGGGAAGCTCGGCCACCAGCCCGACCCAATGCACGGGGATCGACCATCCGGACATGCGGTTCTTCGTCCGCAACACGGGGTCCTCGTCATCGCGGCTGAAGGTGTACGCGACGTATCCGCTGCTGCTCGGGCTTCCGTATACCGCCTACCTGGGTGAGGTGAGCGGGTCGCCGACGTGGCAGCCGTCGAGCGCGGTGCAGATCGGGCTTCTCAACAACACGATCGGCTCGTTGACGCTGGGTGAGTCGACGATCTCCTTCACCTTCGTGCCGGCCGACAGCACGGGGCACTGGCAGATCGACGACGTCTACCTGGATCCGTTTCACCGCTGTTAGGACAGGCTTGAGCCGCAGGGACGCGGCTTTTAGAGCATCCCGCTCCCGCCGCCGGGGGCGGGATGCTCGGCTCTTCAGGAGGTGGGGGTGAGCGCGAGAATCGCGCTCTGGGGGCCGGTTCCGTCGTCGCCGCCGGCGACGACGATCCGGCCACCACTGAGGCTCACGCCGGCGTCGGAGAGCGGTCGTGGCAACTGCCCGACCGCGGTGGCGGAGCCGGTGGCCGGATCGATGGCCAGGATCGCCCGTGTCTGATCCCCGCTGAGCTGCCGCCTTCCCCCGACCAGGACGACGCGACCGTCGAGGAACACCGCCGAGCTGTGGGTGATGGGGACGCGAAGGCTCCCCAGTGAGGACACCGAGCCGGTCGAGGGGTCGAAGCTGAGGATTGCCGCGCTCAGTCCGTCGGTGCGAGTGCCGCCGGCGATGAGCACCCGGCCTCCGGCCGCGGCAACGGCGGCGTAGCGCAGCCCGAAGGGCAGGTGGCCGACGACACGAACGCTCCCGTTCGGCGTCCAGGCGACGATCGTGTTCAGAAAGCTCGTGCCGGTGTAGCCGCCGACGACGTAGGCCGTGTTGCCGATGGAGGCCACGGCGACGTCGGAGGCGGGCAACGGCAGCGTCCCGACCTGGCTCGTGGCGCCGCTGCCGGGGTCGTAGCGCAGGATGTGGTCATAGCTCGACAGCTGCCCGCCTCCGAACACGTAGACGCTCGATCCGAGCGTTGCCGCCTGGGCGTCGTGCTGCGGCGTGGTCAGCGTGCCGTGAAGCGTGACCGAGCCGCCCTGGAGGATGTCCACCCCGTCGGTCGACGCCTGCGCGGAGTCGATCCCCCCCAGGAGCACAACCCGTCCGTCGGGCAGCGATGCCACGGCGGCGTCCTCGATCGCCGCGGGGAGGGTCCCGATCTGCGCGGCGGATACCGACTTCAGCGTTGGCGTCCGCGGCGCGCCCGCGCGTCTGGCGTGGTGCGCGACCGGGGTCCGGCGTGGCTTTCCCGAGCCGCCGACCAGGGCGAGGATCAGCCCGATGACGATGATCACTCCGAGGCCCAGGAGCAGGCGCCGGCGCCGTACCTGAGCCTGTCGCCGCAGGCGTCGTTCACGTTCGGACCTGGTCTGACCGGACAGCCGTCGCGCCGCAGGCATGGCGGCTAAGGGAAGCAGAGGCCCGGGTCAGCGCGGCGCGCGGGTGCCCGCGCCAAGGTCAGGCGGTATCTCATTGCGGCGCGCCGGGAGGGTCGCCGAGCGGGGGACGGCGAGGCGCAGGTGGGTCCGGCGGGCGCCGGCGCGGCCGACCACGGCGACGGTCTGGTTCTGCTGCTTCACCCAGGTCACGGCGACGGGCTTGTTGACCAGCAGAGCCTGCCAGGTGGGAGGGTCGACGACCCCCGTCGCCGGCAGTCCGCGGGCGGCCTGGAACTGAAGCACGGCGGCCTGGGTCGCCGAGCCGAAGACCCCGTCGACCTGCACCGCTTCGCCGGCGGCTACGAGGTGCTCCTGAGCCCAGACGACGAGGTCGCCGGCGGAGATGCCGCCCTGGCCGCTCGGGGTCAGTAACGGCAGCGTGGACTGTGTGGTGAAGCCGAAGAGGTTGCCGACCGGACGGTCGATCGCGCTCCAGTCGCGGACCGTGCTCTGCTGCCAGTCCCACCAGCTGACCCCAGTGGATCCGTAAGCTCGCGAGAGCTGGCGAAAGCGCAGCACCTGGGCCGGAGCCGGGTTGCCGGCGACCTCGCCCAGGGGCTCGATCGGACGTTGGTAGGGAGCGTTGAACTCAAACGTGTGGGCATAGATCGTGTCCACCGTCGTCCCGATGTCCGGCCAGTACATCTGGGGCACGTTGTACTGCGCGCCGCCGGGTCCGAGAAACACCGAGTAGGGGAAGCCGGGGTGGTAGTCGACGTAGGGAAAGCCCGCGAGTCCCACCGGAAACCGTGAGCCGATCAGCGAGCGGAGCTTGGTCACATATGTCTGCGCCTGGATGTATCGCCCCTCGTACTCACTCTCGGCGTCGATCAGCAGGCAGTCCGCACCGGCGCGAACGGCGGTCGCGCCGACCTCGGCCTCGTTCACCGGACGGGCGCCATAGACGTACTGCCACGCACACACCTTCAGCCGAGCGGCATGGAGCGAAGCCACGAGCTGGGAGTTGAACTGCGACCACATCGTGGCGCCGTCGCCGCTCTTGATCATGACCGTGCTGAGGCCGTAGCTGCGCGCGGTGGCGATGATCGAGCTGAGGTTGCCGCCGCTCGAGGCCGAGACGTACCAGATCCACATCCCGCGGCCGTTTAGAGGGGAGGAGCTCGGGTGCTGCGGGGAGGCTGGCTTGTTCCCAGGCGGCGCGGGGACGCCGGCTCCGCCTGAGCTGGCGGCTCCGCCTGAGCTCGCCAGGGCAGGCGCGGGCGTGGCGGCCAGAGCCGCGATCGTGGCGATCAGCAGGCAGCAGCACCGAGGCCGCCACCACCGTGGTGAGTGGCACCCCGCGCGTGAAAACGACATCACGCGACTCACCGTAGGCGAGAACCCTCTCCGGGTTTACAAGTTGCGCTGCAGCCGCCGCCCGCGGCTGGACGCGGTTCCTACTGCTGGGTCTTGATCTGTCCCGCGTCGTTGACGTAGGTCTGCGCCGGGCGCTGGGAGATGGTCACGGCCAGCGTTCCGCGTGGAATCGAGCCGTCGCCCAGGACGGCCTTGGCGTTGCCGTAGAGGTCGCCGGAGACCTCCCAGGCGACGGTGAAGTGTCCGGGCTGCACGGCGGCGAGCTGCCAATCGAACACGGCCGTCCCGCCCGGCTTCAGCGGGGCACCGCGCTGCCAGGTGTTCGAGGCGACGGAGGCGTTGCCCCCGGCGCCGCCGTTCTCACAGCTGTAGCCGGAGGCGCCTGAGCAGGCGCCGGGCGGCCGCTCGACCACCCACACGGGGCGGGAGCGGTTGGCCACACCCTCCGCCTGGGAGGTGCGAAGACATGTCGGCCCGGGTCCGCCCACACACTGTGCGAAGGCGGCCACGCTCGTACCTTCGCCAGGTGGCGCGGGATAGGTGCAGGTGACATTGCAGATCGTCACCGCCACATCCGGGATCGCCTTATGGCCCGTGTTGCGAACCGAGATGACGAGGTGCGTGTGCTGCGCGAGCCGCTGCGAGGCGGGGAAGCGCGCGGAGACCTGAACCGGGAATTTGCCGCTCGGCGCGTTCGCGTTCTGCGGACTTCCGCTTCCGCATCCTGCCACTGCGACCAGCACCGCCAAGCCGCCGAAAAACGTACGCACGCCGCTCCTCATGGGCGTCGCGAACATACCACGGAGATTTCGCTGAGACGCCGGTTCCGGGACTCCGGTTCAAAGTTGTGTTTTCAAAGATCCTTCCAATACGCTTTGACGCCAAGCCGCGCGGGCGGCGCTGTAGGCCTACGGGAGGACAAGACACCAGTTGATCCGCGCAGTCACCGATCGAGCGTTCCTGCCGACCAAGTCCCTGTTGGAGGAGGTCGGGAACATGGTGATCCTGACCGGCAAGACGATCGTGGCTGCCGTGCGGCCGCCCTACCCGTACGGGGCCGAGTTCGTCGGTCAGTTCATGTTCGCGCTGCGGCTGTGCTGGTTTCCGCTGCTGATCTCGACCGTGGCCTTCGGCTACGAGGCGCCCGGTCTGCAGGCGGCGGACTTCCTGGTCCTGTTCGGGGCGCTTGACCGCCTCGGTGGGTTCTTCGTCCTGGCCTCGATTCGTGAGTTCGCGCCGTTTGTGACCGCGGTCGTCCTGGCCGGGGTGGCCGGCACCGCGATCACGGCGGACCTCGGGGCGCGGAAGATCCGCGAGGAGCTCGATGCCCTGCAGGTCCTCGGCGTCGACCCGATCAAGAACCTCGTCGTCCCGCGCTTCCTGGCCCTGATGATCGTCACCGGGCTGTTCGACATCTACGCGCTGCTGTTCGGGATCTTCGGCGGGATCCTGGCCACGCTTGTGAACCACGCGCCGCTGGGACCCTTCTGGGCCACGTTCTTCAACAACACGTCCACGACCGACCTGTGGGGGTCGGTGCTGAAGACGACGATGTTCGGGGCGATCATCGCGATCGTCTGCTGTTACAAGGGAATGACCGCGTCGGGCGGCGCCGAGGGCGTCGGACGAGCGGTCAACGAGGCTGTCGTCATCGCGTTCAACGGGATCTTCGCCTTCAACTACGCCTTCACCCAGACGCTGCTGGCGACCCACCCGGAGATCACGACAATCCCCAAGTAAATGGGCGAGCTCGTAGCCGCACCCAAGGGCTGGATCGAGACCTTCGGCGAGCTGGTCAAGTTCATCGCCCAGGTCTTCCGGGAGATCTTTGGGCTGCGCGTGTTCAAGTTCTTCGGCGAGGCGCTGCGCCAGGCCGGCATCCTGATCGTCGGCTCGACGCTCGTGATCTGGGGCCTCGTCTTCATCAGCGGTCTCGAATGCGGGATCGAGGGCGCCTACTTCAACCGTTCGATCGGCGCCCCGGCGTACTCGGGCGTGTTCGCCGCGTGGTGCGACCTGCGGGAGATCGTTCCCCTGGCCTTCGGTTACATGATGTCGGCCAAGGTCGGGACCGGGATCGTGGCCGAGCTCGGATCGATGCGGATCTCCGACGAGATCGATGCCCTCGAGGTGATGGGCATCAGCGGCATGACGTTCCTGTGCGCGACGCGCCTGCTCGCCGCCTGGATGGTGCTTCCGTTCATGTACCTGTGCGCGATCGGCGCGGGGTTCTTCGCCAGCTGGCTCGCGGTGGTCGAGCAGATCGGCGACGTGTCGTCAGGCGGGTTCTTCTTGATCTTCTGGCAGTTCCAGAACCCGCCGGATCTCTTATTCAGCTTGATCAAGGCGATGGCCGAGGCGACGCTGATCGTGCTCGTCGGGTGCTACTACGGCTACAACGCCGGTGGAGGACCGGTGGGCGTCGGGACCGCCACGGCAAAATCGATGGTGTTGAACATTGTTGGTGTGCATCTCATCGGCATGCTCGGAACGCAGCTGTTCTGGGGTGCCAACCCGAGGGCACCGATCGGAGGCTGAGGAATGACCGAGCACGAATCGCGCAGCGAACAGGAGACGGCGGAGCAGCCGACTGTCTCGCAGTCCGGCGGCGATGGGCAGGCCGGCCAAGAACAGGCGGCGAGCTGGGGCTCGGACAGCAACCGAGGGCCGGACCAGCAGCGGGCTGGGGATCAGCAGCGGCCTGGGCGGAGCGAGAACGGCGAGGCCCGGGGCGAGCAGGGGATGCCGTGGGACAGCCACGACCCCCAGCGCGCGCAGGAATCCCGCTCGGAGTCCGGGTCCCGGGTATCGGTCGTCGATGAGGAGCAGCCACGTCCGGCGCCTCCGCCCGGGGCCTCGGAGGAGGAGTACAAGTGGCACACCTACCGCGTCTATCCCTCTGGGCGGCCCGACGCGGTCGAGTTCATCGACACCTACAAGTCGTTCGGGCGCGGCGCCCACATCCTGCGCGGGCTGAACATGGGCCTCCCGGAGGGGATGGTGTCGATGATCCTGGGGCCTTCGGGAACCGGGAAGTCGGTGTGCATCAAGCACATGGTCGGGCTGCTCTACCCCGACCAGGGCGACGTCCTCGTGCACGGGGAATCGGTCCCGAACATGCCCGACGACGACCTGTTCGAGATGCGCAAGAAGTTCGGGCTGCTGTTCCAGGACGGCGCGCTGTTCGGCTCGATGAACCTGTTCGACAACGTCGCCTTCCCGCTGCGCCAGCACACCGAGAAAGGCGAGGACGAGATCGAGGAGATCGTGATGCGGCGCCTCACCGAGGTCGGCCTGGCTGACGCTCGGTTGAAGATGCCGAACGAGCTGTCCGGCGGGATGCGCAAGCGGGCCGGGTTCGCGCGGGCGCTCGTCCTGGAGCCGGACATCGTGCTGTTCGACGAGCCGGACTCCGGGCTCGATCCCGTCCGCACGGCGCTGCTCGGCGAGCTGATCCTGGAGATCCATCGTGACGCGATGGAGGACGCCAAGGAGAAGCAGCGCCAGCACCTGCCCACCTTCTGCGTCATCACCCATGACATCCTCACTGCGCGCCGGGTCGCGGACTACATCAACGTCCTGTGGAAGGGGCGGATCGTCGAGGCCGGGCCGTCCGAGGACATGCTCAACTCGGACAACCCGTTCATCCGGCAGTTCCTCTCCGGTGAGTCAGAGGGCCCCTTGTCGATGGATTGACGTGCTATGCGCTCCATTCCGACGCAACAGCGCGGCACGCGAGTTGCGTCGGAATGGAGCGCACACACGTCGTCCTGGTTAGCCTGAGGTGAAGGTGAGGGAGCGGTTCGAAGCGCTGACGCGGGCCGCGGCGAGGAAGCCGCTGCTTACGCTCGGCGTGGTTCTCACGCTGGCGGTTGGTGGGGGGGTGCTGGCGTTGCGGTTGCAGCCTGACGCTGGGACCGACACGTTTGTCTCGAACTCGACCGCGAGCGCGCGGGCGACGGCGGAGGATCACCACCACTTCGGTGGGGATGCGGTGGTGATTCTGGTGCGCGAGCCGCTCACCGATCTCGTCGAGACGAAGGACCTGGCGACGGTCAGCGAGCTCGAGGCGTGCCTGGCCGGGCAGACGATCGTCGGCGGTCAGTACGCCTTCACCACCGGCCCGGCGAAACAGCGTCCCTATGGGGGGTGGGGGAGCCCGTGTGGGC
>DATGFT010000163.1:0-31340 GCA_035308915.1 Solirubrobacteraceae bacterium | reverse complement strand
ACCCGGCTGCCCGCGCCTAGTGATTCCCGAACGTTCGCGCCCGGGCCCGGACGCTCCTCACGCGGGCGGGCGGGAGGGGTGCCGGATCACCATGCGGACCCCGCCGGGGGTGCCTGGGCAAAGGCTTTCGGGGATGAGCATGGTTGCGCTTGATGCCGCCGTCTTCATCGCGTGAGGACGAGGAATCCTCGGGCTTCTGCTTGATCGCCCACCACACGATGTAGAGCAGCCCGATGAGCGGAATCTTCAGCGCGAGCATCAGCCACAGAAATCCCCACGTCACGGCGACGCGATGCTACCCCGATCCACGCGCGCTGTCACGCGGGATGATCAGCACTCGCACATCAGCGTCGGAGTTCGACCGGACGCTCGATGAAGTGGGTCATCCGGCGAAGCTCGCTCACCCGTTCGGCGATCTCCTCGCTGGTCAGCCTGACCACGCGCTCGACGCCGAAGCTCTCGACATTGAACGACGCCAGGGCTGTGCCGTAGGCCATCGCCTGGGCGAGGAGCTCGTGGTCGAGCTCACCCGCCGCCCCTCCGACAGCCTGTCCGTCAGACGAATCACCCGCGTCGTCGAGCTGCGCCGCGATGTAGCCCATGAAACCGCCGGCAAAGCAATCGCCGGCGCCCGTCGGGTCGACCACCGTCTCGAGCGGGAAGGCGGGCAGGGCAAAGAACCCCTCCTCGGTGATCATCATCGCCCCATACTGCCCCTGCTTGGCGATCACGACCGACGGCCCCCATTCCCGGATCTGCCGCGCCGCCCGAACGAAGTTCGGCTCCCGCGTGAGCTCCCGGAGCTCGGCGTCGTTGAGCAACAGGCAATCGACACCGCCAATCGACTCGATCAACGACTTTCGCGCATTCTCGATCCAGTAGTTCATGGAGTCGAGGGCGACGAAGCGGGGCCCCGCGCACTGCTGCCGGACCTGACGCTGGAGATCAGGCTGGATGTTGGCCAGGAAAACGACGTCGGCCGCCCGGGAGGCCTCCGAGAGCTTCGGCTCGAACTCCGCGAACACGCCGAGCTGCGTGTCGAGCGTCTCGCGCTCGTTCAGATCCCAGCCGTATTCTCCCCGCCAGAAGAACGTCTGCCCGCCCGGGACCTGCTCGATGTCGGCCGTCTCGATCCCACGTCCGCGGAGAACCGCATACTCATCCTCGCCGAAGTCGGCGCCGACCGGGCCAACCACGTGGACCGTGCCGAAGAACGAGGCCGCCAGAGCAAAGTGAACCGCCGAGCCGCCGAGCATGCGCGCGCGGCTCCCGAACGGAGTGGTGACAGCGTCAAACGCGATCGAGCCTACGACCGTGAGGGACATGAGCCGGGCTAGCGTAGCCAGTCTGCTCGTTACGACGACGGTTGCGGCAACCGCGACGGTGGCTGGGCCGGCACGAGCCCTGCCCGCCGGCTATGGCAAGGGTCCCGGCTACTGCAGCCAGTACGGCGACTATGCGAGCTCCTACAGCTACAAGGGCGTCTACGCGTGCGCGGGCGTGGAGAGCTACGGCCCCACTCCGTTTGACTCAGACAAGGAGGAGTCATTCCAGTGTGTTGAGCTCTCGGCCCGCTTTCTCTGGGCGATCTACGGGATCTGGGCCGGACCGGGGACCGGGGTGCAGGACGGGGCGGACCTCGTGAGCGTGGTCCACCACCGCTATCCCAGGATTCGGGTGGGCTACCCGGCCCCGCACAGCGTGCCGGTGGCCGGAGATGTCATCAGCCTCGGACCCGGGGGCGCGGTCGATCGCTCGTTCGGGCACACGGCGATCGTCATCTCCGACGACCAGCGGCATGGTCATTTCAGAATTCTCGGACAGAACTTCCCGCCTGGACGCGCGGGCGAGCAGCTGGTCCATATCGACCTCCGCGGTCGGCACAACGGGCGCGTCCGGTTGGGCGGTACCTGGACCGCCGCCTCCTACCTCGAGCTCCGCCGTCCTCCTAGGCGCCGGCGCGGGCGCTGAGCACGGCTACGGGCTCGGATCCTCGGTCATGGCCTGGAGCCCCCGAAGGAAGACAGCAACCATCGTCGTGTAGAGCTCCTCGCTCAGATCGGGCTCGATGATCCGCCCGGCGAGGAAGCCGTCGGCCATAAAGAAGGTCATCGCGGTAATGTCCTCGATGGGGAGCGCGAAATCGGCCCCGAAGCTCTGCTTCCAGCGGGTGAACACGCTCGCCATGCGTTCGCGCATCGCCTTCTGACGGGTGGCCAGCTCCTGACGGAACTCCTCGTTGCGCGCGGCGTAGGCGAGGAACTGGAAGGAGAGCCTCTGCCACTCCTGGTCGGTGGCGAAGCGGATGAAGTCGGCGGCGGCAGCCACTGCCTCCTCCTGGGGCTCGTCGGTGCCGGCGAGCAACCGGTCGAGCCGCTCGATTTCCTCCGCGAAGCGCTCGTCGAGCATGACCAGGAAGAGCTCCTCCTTACTCTTGAAGTTGGCGTAGAAGGCGCCCTTCGTGTATCCCGCGGCCTGGGCGACCTCGTCGACCGAGGCGCCGTCGAGCCCGCGCTTGCAGAACATCTCCGTCGCCGCTCTGAGCAGCGACTTCCGCGTGCGCTGCTGCTTCTCCCGGCGAGTCAAGACAGGCTCCGGAGTCATCGCACGCGCTGCCCGCTCTTGAGGCGGCTCATGCCAGCACCACCTCGGCGTCGTGACGCGGGGTCTCCGTGATCGCGCGCCGGAACACCGGCTCGGACGCAGCCCGAGCTGGACGCAGGCCGCGTCGCGTGACGAGCTCGGTGAGGACCACCTGCATCTCGAAGTGCGCGAAGGATCCGCCGATGCAGCGGCGGACGCCGCCGCCGAAGGGAATCCAGGTGTAGGTGCCGGGCGAGCTCTCGAGGAAGCGCTCGGGCTCGAAGCGCTCCGGGTTGGGGTAGATGTCGGGCCGGCGGTGCACCAGGTAGATCGACGGCGCCACGGTCACCCCGGGCGGAAGCTCCCAGCCGCCGATCTCCACCGGAGCGCGGAGGAACCGCGCCACCAGCGAGATCACCGGGCGAAGCCGCAGCGTTTCCGTCACCACCGCCTCCAGGTATTCCTTCTGCCCGGCCTGGACCTCCTCGGCCAGCCGGGCGAGCTTGTCGGGGTGACGGATCAGGCGCTCGACCGCCCAGGACAATGCGGTTGCGGTGGTTTCGTGACCCGCCACGAGCAACGTCAGCAGCTCGTCGCGGATCTCGCGGTCAGTCATCGGCGAGCCATCGGACTCGTGTCGCGCCTCGAGCAGCATCGACAGGATGTCCTCGCGCCGATCCACGTCAGCGGCCCGTCGGCGCTCGGCGATCTCGCCATAGATGAGCTCGTCGACGCGGTCGTGCAGACGGCGGAACGGCCCGAAGCTCGCCAGCCGCTCGGGGCCCATCAGCACCGGGAACAGGAACATATGCGGGCGGGTGAGGGTGTCGAGCAGGCTCCGCAGCTCGACCCGCAGGGCCTCCAGGCGCTCTCCCTGCTCGAGGCCGAAAACGGTTCGGAGGATTATCTCGAGCGTGATCGCCTGCATCCGCGGCCGTAGTGCGTACGTCTCGCCGCTCGGCCAGCGCTCGATCTCGGCCGCGGCGATGTCTGTCATCAGCGCGCCGTAGCGCTGCATCCGCTGGCCATGCAGGGGAGGCAGCAACAGCTTTCGCTGCTCCATGTGCGGGTCCTCGTCGAGGAGCAGCAGCGAGTGCTCACCGAGCAGCGGGAGGAGGATCCGATTGCCCTCACCGGCGTGGAACACGTGCGGATCGCCGGTGAACACCTGCTTTACGTGCTCGGGGTCCGAAAGGATGATCCACGTCCCCTCTCGGGCGATCCGCAACCGGAAGACATCGCCGAAGCGCGTCGCGCACTGCCCGAGCAGCCATTGGGCGCGGCGGACCCAGATCGCGGTCTGGAGCGCGGTCGGCATCCGCGGGCCGGGAGGGAGTTCGGTTCTCGAGCTGCTCATTGACTTGCCTCCTCGTTGAGGTTACGGCCCACCAGGTAGGTGCCCACGGGCTCGGAGACGTTCCGCAGCCAATGCAGCTCACGCCGGCCCCAGTCGACCTCGGCCAGCTCGCCCGCCGCGTTCCGGGTGCTCTCGGACACCATCACCTCTCCGCCCGGGGCCACGGCGCACAGCCGAGCCGCCACGTTCACCGTGCGGCCGTACCAGTCGCCTTCCCGAGTCAGCGCCGGGCCGGTGTGGATCCCCACCCGGACCGGAGGAACGCTGCCATCGTCAGCCAGCGACTCGACCACCCTCAGTCCCAACTTCACCGCGGCGCGAGGATCACGGCAACGGAGCATCAAGCCGTCGCCAAGGGTCTTGACCTGCTCGGCCGAATGCTCGTCGAGCAGATTGCGGACTCGACGCTGAAGCGCCACCACCGCCTCCAGCGCCCGGGCGTCCCCCTCGGTCTCGGCCAGGGCGGTGAACCCGACCAGATCGGCGAACAGGAACGTGTGCGCCTCGGGTGCCATTTCAAATACTCATTGGTATGTAAATCACATACTGCCCGGTACGTCAAATCCGAATCCATAATTGACGCGTGCCGCTCTATGACTTCAGCTGTCGGGAGTGCGGGAGCCGGTTCGAGGCCCGGACGGCGGCGGGCGAGCTGCCGGCGTGTCCGCAGTGCCGCTCGGCAGAAGTCGAGCGGCTGCTCTCGGGCTTCGCCGGGCCCTTTACGGTGGCTCCTCGGGGACGCGCAGCCCGCCGCTCGGATGCCCAACGGCGTGTACGCGAGGAACAGCGCCAGGAGAGGCGTGAGGAGCGGCGACGCCAGCGCCAGGAGACCGGCGGCACCACGCCGCCAACCTCTGAACCAGCGAAGCGATCTGGGCCGAGCTCCGCGCGCTGACTCGCCACCGCGGCAGGACTTCACCTCGAGTCGTGGAAAGCCCAACCAGATTTCGGTGTGAAACGGTGTCCCGCGGGTATGTCTGGTGGCAGAGGCCGCTAACCCTGGGGTTATCGAGGCCGCCGATTCTGCCGATGCAGTCGCTGTCCGAGCACCGTCCTATCGTTAGGCGCAGAGTTATGAACTTCTCACCGTTGTTTCGCGCCGTTCCTCGGCCTCGGCGCACGCGTCGCGCCGCTGCACCCGGAGGCGCCAGGCACCCGCAGACCCGCCGGCCCAACGCGGCCATGGCGGGGCTCGAGGTCTCCCCGGTCCACGGCCGCCACTGCATCTGCGAGCGCTGCCAGCGCCAGAGCAGTTCCGGCGTCTGACCTACTCAGCTGCCGCCAGCGTGGCCACCGCGCCCGCACGCGCGGGCCGAAGCCGACTTCGTTCCGTCGCGCCCGCCGCGAGCGCGGTCCCGATCCCGAGCAGCGTCCAGCTCACCGGATCCTCGAGGAAGTCGGCGTAGAGCTGCGTGTGGAATACCAAGGCGAGGAACGCGGCGGCCACGGCGACCCGCGCCGGATCCAGGCGCGCGCCCTGCGTGAGGACGATCGCGGCCACGATCACCAGGGCGAGGTACGGGATCTCACCAATCACACCCTGCTCGGCGGCGACGGTGACGGCGATCGTGTGCGAGGCCGACAGGGTTTGCGACGTCGTCGAAGCGGGGCCGCACTGGTGCTTGATGCGACACAGGTACTCGTGCTCGAACGCCGCCGAGCCGTAGCCCCAGACGGGCCGCTCGCTGAACAGGCGAAGACCGCCTGAGATCAGCCCGGCCCGACCACTCGACGCCCCGTTGAGTCCTTGGTTGAGGCCGAATGTCCGGGGCGAGATCACGAGCGCGGCGATGCCGATGACGACCACGGCCACGGCGCTCAGCAGGATGGGTCTGGCGCGCCAGCGCATCGCGCCGAGCACTCCGAGCCCGACGAGCAGCGCGGCGAGGCTTGACCGGGAAAGCGTGAGGACCAGCCCCGCCCAGAGAACGGCAAGGGCGCCGATCGTCCACAGCTGGAGGCGTTGGCGCCGCGCATAGACGAGCACCGTCGTGACGATGACCATGACGAGGGCGAGGAAGCGCCCGAAGATGTCCGGGTCGAAGAAGACCGAGTTGATCGCGAAGTAGGTGTGAACGTTGTTCTCGGCGATCAGCTTGGGGTTGAGCAACAGCGTCTTGGTCGCGTACTCGGCGAATCCGATCATGCAGAAGATCAGCGCCAGAGGGACGAGCACGAGCACGCAGCGGCGCACGAGCAGACTCGTCCAGCGCAACCGCCGCAGCAGGCAGAAGAGCAGCGCGAAGGGGACGTAGAAGAACACCATCTGCTGAAGCGCCTTCTCGAAGGACGGTGAGTAGATCGCCTGAAGGGCGTAGATGACCACGTACAGGGCGAGCAGGCGCTCGACCCACCCGGGCGGGCCCGTCACGCCGATGACCCCGTCGCCTCGCGGCCCCGCTGAACGGCTGCGCCGGAGCTGGGGAACCAGAAACGCGAGCGTCCCCGCCGCCACCACGAGGTACAGCGGCACGAGCAGGTTCGAAGTCGTCCCGCCGGCCGAGATCGGGATTCGGAACGGCAGCGTGAAGACGATGAGCGGCGCGAGCAACCAGAAGCGGCGGTAGATGACGAACGCGAGTCCCGCCAGCGCCAACAGCCCGACCACGGCGACCGATCCGCCGCGCAGCGGATGGTGGTGGAGCTGGTTCAGCTGGGGCGAATGCCAGATCGCAGCCAGCAGCAGGACGGGCGCGAGCAGCAGGGCGCCGAGCATCGCGCCGGCACGCGGCCGGCCGTCCCGCAGGACCAGCGCGGTCGCGGCGAGTGCCGCCACGGCGACCACCCCCAGCTTGGGCAACGGCCCACTGAGCGCTGCGACCGTGATCACAGTCGAGATGATCCTCTACCTTCTTAAGCCATGCCCTATGCGAAGTCGGCGGCCGTACTCGGCGCCGCCGCGGTGCTCCTCTGCGGGTGTAGCTCGAGCGTCAAGCCGCCTCAGGGCCGCGGCAAGGTCGAGGACCCGAGGACGGAGGCCTACTCGAACTACTACCGCTGCCTCCTCGGCGACCATCTGCCGGCGCAGAAGATCGGCAGGGTCAGCATTCAGATCGGCGCTCTGCCCTCGGGGCCGACGATCCGTTTCCTCCCCACGCCGAGCGCCGCGCAGGCCGCCCAGATCGAAGGCCAGCCGCAGTACCAGGGGGCCGAGGTGATCGGAGCGGCGCTGCTTTACCCAAACGGCGGCTCGGACGGCGAGCTCGGCCAGATCGAGATGTGCCTGGCCCACGGCGTTCAGTCATGACGCCTAACCGAATCGCAACGGCCAGTCTCTAGCCTTGCCGCCCGTGTCTGCCCCGACAGCGGAAATCACCCATCCGAGCTTTCGACCGGGCACCTCCGAGGCGCACCAAACCTTCGCCACGCGCCTCGCCGGCGGCCGGCTGTACCTCGTGCTCGCAGGCTTCGCGCTCGTCATCGCCGCTCTGTCGCTGCTGATTCCCTCGACCCCGAGCTACGACCCCTGGGCATGGCTGGTCTGGGGGAGGGAGATCGCGCACCTCAATCTCCACACGACCGGCGGCCCGACGTGGAAGCCGCTGCCCGTGATCTTCACGACGATCTTCTCGCTGTTCGGCCGCGCCGCGCCCGATCTATGGCTCGTCATCGCCCGCGCCGGTGCCGTGGTCGCGGTTCTGATGACCTTCAAGATCGCCTGGCGCATCGCGGGTGGGCTCGTCCCGGCTTCCGAGGAGCCGACGGGCAGAGTGAGTGGCGCGCGGTTGGCGCCGGTGCTGCTGGCGGCACTCGTGGCAGCGGCGAGCCTCGTCAATTCGCGCGGGTTCGTTACCGACAACGCGCTCGGCTACTCCGAGGGTCTGATGACGGCGCTCGTGCTGATCGCCCTCGACCGTCACCTCGACGGGGCGCGCCGCCAGGCATTCGTGATCGGATTCTTCGCCGCGCTGGATCGGCCGGAGCTCTGGGCCCTCTGGGGCCCTTACGGCCTGTATCTGGGGTGGAAGGATCGCGGGGCGCGGGCCCTTGTCGCCTCCCTGTTCGTGCTCATCCCTGTCATGTGGTTCCTGCCTGAGTACTGGGGCAGCGGTCATTTCTTCCGCGGAGTCACGCGCGCCCAGCACGTGCGCTCGAACTCGGCCGCCCTGGCCAAGTGCCCGTTCTGCACTGAGCTGCGCCATCACGCCTGGCCCCGGGTCATGCTCCGGATCAAGGCGGTGGCGTTGCTGGCCACCGCCGTTGCCGCACTGGGTCTGTGGCGGACGCGTGACGCGTGGCGGCGTGGACCGCTCACCGCGGGGGTCACGGCGCGGCTGCTGCTGGTCGTGGTCGGCACGGTTGGCTGGTTGTGGTGGATCGGGATCGCGATCCTGACCCAGGCCGGCTTTTCGGGTAACGATCGGTATCTGGTTCTGGGCTCCTCGCTGATCTCGATCGCCGGCGGGGTGGGGTGGGGATGGGCTGCGATGCTGGGCGTGTCGCTGGCCGAGCGCCTGCTCGGCGCCAGCCGCCGGCACCTCGGCGCGGTCTCTCTTGCCGCCGCCGCGGTGGCAGCCGCGGTGCTCATCGCGGCGCCGCCGTGGATCGGCCCGAGCGTGATCGACGTCCCGGCCACGCACCGTGCGCTCGTCTACCAAGCCCACCTCCGCCAGGACATGTCAGCCGTGGTGCAGCGGCTGGGCCGGCGCCAGATCCTCGCCTGCGGGAGCGTCATGACCGAGGGCTTCCAGGTGCCGATGCTGGCCTGGAACCTGGACGTGCACACGATGCGGATCGAGGCGCCCCCGACGCGGCCGGGCGGCGGAACGCCACCCAACGTCATCTTCCAGACGCGGGCTCAGCACAACGCGACCCTGCTGCCCATCATCCGGCCCTGGCACGTCCACTACTCCCTGGTGGCTCACCAGCGGACCTTTCACGTGTATATGAACTGCGCGGCCAAGGCGGCATAGATGGCGGCGACGGTCACCGAGCCCGCGGTCCGCAGCGTCCCGGAGGTCGTCGACGTGCGGGAGCCGTCGTGGCTCGAGCGCTATCCGACGTGGCTGACCACGGGCGGGTTCCTGATCGTGCTGATGGCGGCCTCGGCGTATATCCGCACGCGGTACATCTCGGGCCAGTTCTGGATGGACGAGGCGATCACCACCGGAATCGCGTCGCACCCGCTGAGCCAGATCCCGGGGCTGCTTCGCCATGACGGGTCTCCGCCGCTCTTCTACGTACTGCTGCATTTCTGGATCCAGGCCTTCGGCGGGAGCGAAACCGCCACCCATTCGCTCTCGGAGCTGTTCGGGCTACTGACCATCCCGGTTGGCTACTGGGCGGGGGCGAGCCTGTTTGGGCGGCGCGCCGGCTTGATGGCGGCGACGCTGTTTGCGTTCAGCGCCTGGCTCACCGAATACGCCATGGAGACCCGCATGTACGAGTTGATGGGGCTGCTCGGCATCGTCGGCACCGCCGCCTTCATCCATGGCTTCGTCTACCGGCGCCGGAAGTACGTGATCGTATTCGCGGTCACCGAGGCGCTGATGCTCTACACCCACGCCTGGGGCATCTTCTTCGGAGCCGGCGCGGCCGTGGCTCTGATACCGGTGTGGCTCGTCAGCGAGGATCGCCGCGGTCTCGTCCGCGACGCCGTCCTGGCCTACCTCGGCGCGCTCGTCCTGTTCCTGCCCTGGCTGCCGAACTTCCTCTACCAATCGAGCCACACCGGTGCCCCCTGGGCCCCGCCCCCGAGGTTCGGCGCCCCGGTCCTGCTCTCCCGCGATCTGATCGGCGGCGATCGAATCACGGTCGGGCTGCTAATCGCCAGCGTGATCGGGCTCGCCCCGTTCGTCACACGGCGCTATCGGCGTACGCCGCAGGCGACGACCTTCTGGGCGCTGCTCGCGCTGCCCGTGGCCACGCTGCTGCTGGCCTGGCTGGCTTCACAGATCACCCCGGCGTTCGTCTCCCGGTATTTCGCCCCCGTGCTGGCGGCGCTCTTCCTGCTCGCGGCCTGGGGCTGCGCCCGGTCGGGAGTGGTCGGCTGGGTGGCGATCGCTTTGTCGATCATCTTCGTTGTCCACATCACCTCGTACGCCCCCCAGTACAAGAGCGACATGCGCGACGTCGGCGGTGAGATGGCGCCGCTTCTCCGCCCCGGGGATCTCGTGATCTCCGGACAGCCCGAGCAGCTGCCGCTGGCCTGGTACTACCTGCCCAACGGCTTGCGCTACGCCAGCACCCTCGGACCGGTCAAAGACCCGACCTACATGAACTGGGTGCTCGCGCTCGACCGGCTGCGCAACGCCAATCCCCAGACGATCCTGCCGCCGCTGCTTGCTAGCCTCAGGCCCGGCCAGCGACTGCTGTTCGTACGGCCCCTGACCGAGGGGGCGAAGAACTGGCAGGCCGCCTGGACGGCACTGGTACGCCGGCGCTCGGCTCAGTTCGGCGCGATCCTGTTCAGTGACCCGAGACTCAAGGAGATTGCTTGGGCGCCGCACAGCTATCGCACCGCCTGCTGCGTAGCCGATAGCGCGGTGCTGTTCCAGGTCCGTTAGAGATTGCCATGACCGACACCTCCCCCAGCCGCGCCGCCCGCGGCGCCGACATCACCGCAGAGCATCCCGTGATCGCCCTTGGGGGCGGACCCGCGGGTTTGACGGCCGGCTACCTGATGGCCAGACAGGCCAAGCCGGTGATCGTGCTCGAGTCCACCGACCAGGTCGGCGGGATCGCGCGGACCGATGTGCGCGACGGGTATCGCTTCGACCTCGGGGGGCACCGCTTCTTCACCAAGGCCAAGGAGGTCGACGATCTCTGGCATGAGGTCCTCGGCGACGAGTTCCTGAAGCGGCCTCGCCAGTCGCGGATCTACTGGAACCACAAGTTCCTCGAGTACCCGTTACAGGGAATGGACGTGATTCGAAAGCTCGGCCCGGTCGACCTGACCAAGGCGCTGCTTTCGTACCTCTGGGCTGCGGTGAAGCCGAAAGGGCGCGAGGACACCTTCGAGGAATGGGTCTGCAACCGATTCGGGCGGTGGCTGTTCAACCAGTTCTTCAAGTCCTATACCGAGAAGGTCTGGGGCGTCTCCACGTCTGAGATCCGCTCCGAATGGGCGGCCCAGCGCATCAAGGGCCTGTCGTTCTTCGCGGCGGCCAAGCACGCGTTCTTCGGAACCCGAGGCGACCAGATCAAGTCACTGATCTCCGAGTTCAACTACCCCCGCTACGGCCCTGGCCAGATGTGGGAGCGGATGCGCGACGAGATCATTGCCGGCGGCGGTGAGGTCCGCCTGAACGCGCCTGTGACACGACTGCGGATCGAGGGCAACCGCGTGGTCGAGGTGGTGGCCGGCGGCGAGACGATCCGGCCCTCCTACGTCATCTCTTCGCTGCCCTTGCGGACCACGGTGGGCATCGCCGAGCCCGAGGCACCCGGCGAGATTCGCGACGCCGCCCGCGGCCTGCGTTACCGCGACTTCCTCACCGTCCTGCTGGTCATCGAGGGCGAGGAGATGTTCCCCGACAACTGGATCTACATCCACGACCCGTCCGTGCAGGTGGGACGGATCCAGAACTTCCGCTCCTGGAGTCCGTGGATGGTCCCCAACGACACCGACGCGTCGATCGGGATGGAGTATTTCTGCTTCGAGGGCGATCAGCTGTGGTCGATGTCCGACGACGATCTCGTCGCCCTCGCGACGCGCGAAATCCAGCAGCTCGGGCTGGCGCGCGCCGACAAGGTCAAGATCGGCTTCGTCGTCCGCGTCCACAAGGCCTATCCGATGTACGACGCCGAATACGCCGAGCGCGTCAAGACCATCCGCGGCTGGCTCGACGGGATCCCCAACCTGATCCAGGTCGGCCGCAACGGCCTGCATCGCTACAACAACTCCGACCACTCGATGCTGACCGCCATGCGCGCGGTCGACAACATCCTGCTCGGGGCCAACCACGACATCTGGGCTGTGAACGCCGAAAGCGTCTATCACGAGGAGGACGTACCGGACGAGCAACCGTACGTCGAGGCTCCCGAGACGCCGGCGATGGAGCAACCGCTCGCGTAGGCGCTGGGGCCGTGCGGTGGGCGATCCTGGCAGCGCTGATCCTGAGCCTCGCGCTTCCGGGCGCGGCGCTTGTCGGGTTCGCGCTTCCGGGCGCCGCCGCGGCGCAGAGCGGCGATACCAACCCGTTCAGCCCGGGCCTCCCGGCCTCCCCCGCCCCAACTCCAACCGCCACCGCGCCCACCACGGTCACGCCGATAACCGCGCCGACCAGCGGCGGAAACCTGAGCGGCGGCGGGATCGTGGCCATCGCCATCGGCGCCCTCGTCATCCTCGGCGGCATCTCCCTCTACATCTGGCGTGACGCCCGCCGCCGCGCCCCCGCGCGCCATCGGGCCACGGCGGCCGGAGGCGGCGAGGCCGGCCGAGCTGGGACGAAGCGAGCCAGGCCGCGAAAGCTGAGCCCAGCGGAGCGGCGACGGCGGAAGCGGGGGCGGGCGCGTTGAGGGGGGGCTGTGCTGCGGCGGTTGCACGCGGCGTCGTGAGGGCGGTTTCCGGGAACCCGAACGGCTGACCTGGGCGAAATAGAGAACCCACAGGTCGCTCGTTCGCCCAGGTCTGTCATCGCTGTGCGAAGGGCGCGTCACACCTTTGCGGCAAAGCCTCACTAGAAATCTGCACGACGCGCGGTTAGGCTCGCGCAGAACTGTTTCCGTCTGAGGAGATCGCGTGCCGCAAGCTCGAAGGTCCACTCGTTCCTCATCGCGTAGAGGAGCCAGCTTCAAGGAACCCGCCGCACTCAAGCGGCTGACCCAATCACTCGATGCCGCGCAAAGAGCGCTGAGTGATCTGCGCAATCACACCGGCCGTGACGCCGCCGCTAGCACGAAGACTCTGTACAAGGGCTTAGGCAAGTTCGTCTCCGACGCTCGGCGTGACACGACGAAGTTCGGGAGCTCATTGCGGAAGGATTTCGAGCAGGCCGCCAAGGCCGCGCAGAAGGCAGCGAAGACCGCGACAGGAAGCGGAACCTCACGACGCAGCAGCTCGTCACGGACCAGCACCTCGTCACGCAGCGGAACCTCCTCGAAGGGCGGAGCCGCCTCGCGGAGCGGGAGCTCGTCAGGGAGCTCTGGATCGTCGCGCGGTTCGTCAACGCGGAAGTCGAGCAGCTCGTCGACACGCCGGACCACTGGCCGGAGCTCGAGGAGCAGCACTCGCAAGTCCAGCTAGCGTCGAGGCGTCACGCCGCTCGGAGGCTGGTCCGCGCACTTCGCAGCTGGCGCTCCACGGTGCGTGACGTGCAGCCCTGGCGGCAGGCGATCTCGTCGTAGCTCAAGCCGACCCCACGTAACCAGAGCAGTAGCTGCTGGCGCTGCGGAAGGCCGTTGAGGGAGCGTAGGCGCTCTCGGGCTTCAGCGATTGCGAGTGGGCCGATTTCGTCAGGCGAAGACCCGAACCCCGGATCGTCGGCAATCACCGTCTCGAGCGAGATCTCCCGACCGGCTCGGCGCACCAACCTCGAGGCCTCGTGAAGCGCGGTTGTGACGAGCCAGCTGAGCGCCTTGTCTCTGGTCACCCGATCTCGATTGCGTAACAGCCGGCTCCACGCCAGCTGACATGCATCCTCGATGACCGGCGCCGGCGCCCGCACGCTGCAGCGCACGATCCGGAGCAGATTCGGCGAAACGCAGCGATAGAGCTCGCCGACCTCCGCGATGGTGAGCCCGCCCGCGGACGAGGCTGGCTCCGGCATCCCGAGCGCACGACCCTGCGCCGCTTCTCGAGCGGTTTCGCCGCGATCGTCTCTAATTGAGTGTATTTTGATGCATTAGAGACTACTACCATGTCTTCTCCTGTGCTAATAATCTCAATGAGACTAAATTCGAATCGGAGGATGTCATGCCGCTCCTAGCAGCAGTTAGTGCCCAACCCGATCCCACGGGGCTCCCAGGTAGCAACGTCCTGCAGCAGCTTGTGAACGGCGCTGACGCGTGGGCACTCGCTATCGCCCTGCTCGGCGCCTTCATCGGCGCCGCGATCTGGGCCGTCGCATCTCACACGCATAACCACCACTACGCCGCGCGCGGACGAATGGCGGCGCTCATATCGGGCGCGTCAGCACTAGTGGTTGGCGCGGCGCCAGGGCTCGTGAACTTCTTCGAGCGTCTCGGGACAACCGCCCACTAAGCGCGCTCCCCGTGCTCGGCCGCCGTTCTTGCTCTCGAACCGCGTGGCTCGTGACGATTGCACTCGCAGGGCTGCCGGCTAGCTCGGCGATGGCTGCGGGAGGAAGAGTCAGCTCAGCGCAGCGCGGTGGTGGTTGCGGACGCGCATGGCAGGCAC
Source organism: Solirubrobacteraceae bacterium (assembly GCA_035308915.1). Classification (GTDB taxonomy): domain Bacteria; phylum Actinomycetota; class Thermoleophilia; order Solirubrobacterales; family Solirubrobacteraceae; genus Palsa-465. The sequence goes on along the minus strand of DATGFT010000163.1, from coordinate 17,100 downwards.
GCCCCACATGCCCCGCCCTCGGACACGCGGCTGACCTGGCCAGCGCCGGTGGCGCCATTCCGGGCCTCCCGGGGGGAGCGGGCTCCGTGGCCAGTCAATTCACGAATCCGGTCAGCGGGTTAGGCCAAGGCATCAGCGGCATCGCGTCAACCGCAACCACGGACCTCGGACTGGCGGCCGTCGGAAGCTGGGTTACCGGCGCCGCGAGCGCCGTCTTGCACGACACGGCCGACGTGCTCAGCGAGACAACATCACCGCGCCTGGACAGCACCTGGTTCTCGACTGCTTACTGGCGGGTGGCGGGTATTGGCGCCGTACTCACCCTGCCCTTCCTGTTCGCGGCGTCGGTTCAGGCGCTCACGCGGTCAGACCTGGGGTTGTTGCTCCGCGCGGCGTTCGGCTACCTCCCGCTGGCCATGCTCGCGGTTGCCATCGCGGCGCCACTCACGATGCTCATGCTGTCTGCCTCGGACGAACTCGCGGCAGCAGTTGCCTCGGCCGCTGGGCAGCAGGGTGCGAGCTTTCTTGACGGGGCAGCCGGCCCGCTCGCGGCCATCGCGGTGATCTCGGGCTCTCCCTTCCTCGGTTTCTTGATGGCGCTGTTCACGGTCGCGGGCGCATTGGCGCTGTGGATGGAGCTGTTGGTGCGCGAAGCCGCCGTCTACGTGATCGTGCTGCTGCTGCCGCTGGTCTTCGCGGCGTTCGTGTGGCCCGCGCGACGGGTCTGGGCGCTGCGCTCGATCGAGATGCTGACGGCCTTGGTTCTCTCCAAGTTCGCAATCGTGGCCGTCCTTTCGCTCGGCGGCGCCGCACTCGCGCACGGACTGGGCAGCGGACCCGCCGGCGTGATGGCCGGGGTAGTGCTCCTCGCCCTGGGCGCGTTTGCTCCGTGGGCGCTGCTGCGGCTGTTCCCACTCGCGGAGATCGCCAGCGGCACCGCCGGAGCGCTCCGCAGTCACTCAGCAAGCGTGGTGAGCGCGTTGCACCACGCCGATGAATGGGCGACTGCGGCCCAGCGATGGGCCGCGACGACCGCACAAATGAGACGATCGGCCGGTCCTCCTCCGGTCCCGACCGCAAGCGTTGGACCAGCGCCGCAGGACGAGGACGCGACTGCCGATGCGGGCGCCGAGGCGGCCACCAGCGACGCCGCCGTCGATGCGCGCGCAGAGGCCGCCGCAGTGACGCCTACCCCGCCGGCAGAGGCGGCTCCCGCCACCGACAAGGCACCGCCTCGCACCTGGAGAGTGAAGGCGCCTGTCCTTGACCTCAACTCCCTGGATACGTACCGGCCGATGCCGCCGGCCGAGACGCCCGAACTCGAGGACCGGCCGCCGGGTCAGCCCGAGCCATGACCAGCGAGCGGCTCACCTACACATTCGGCCCCATCGAGCAACGAGGGCTGTTTGGTCCGCTGCGCGCCGGCCAAATCGCCTGGCTGAGCGGCGGCGCGGTGATCGCAATCGTGATCCTGAACCAGTGGCCGACGGCGGGAGGAGCCGTTCTCGGAACGGTCTCATTCGCGCTGGCCACCGCGCTCGCCGTGTGGCCGATCGGCCGGAGGAGCGTTCACGAGTGGATGCCGGTGACCATCTCCTATTTGGCGCGCCGTGCCATTCGCCGGACCAGGTTCCGCTCGCAAGCCCCCGCATCGGGCAGCCGCAGCCGCGGGCTCGGAAGCGAGCACCCGGTGATCGTCCCGTTGCAACCTCACCCTCCGCGTGGGCTGCGGGGACTTCGAATCACCGAGGTCCCGTATCGCGGACGCCCCGTGGGCATCGTGGCCAGTCGCGGGGAGCGGCGGCTCACAGCGATCCTCGCCTGCCGCGTGATCGCATTCTCGCTCCTGGACGCGGACGCGCAGGAGCGGCGGCTCGCGCGATGGAGTCTCGTCCTCTCCGGAGCCGCGGGAACATCGGTGCGTCGCATCCAGTGGGTGGAGCGCACCGCCCCCGCGCAGGGCGACGAGCTCGCGCGCTGGCTGGCGACGGAGCGAGACCCCGCCGTCCCCCTCCGCGGTACGCCGATGATCGAGTCCTACCTCGAGCTCATCAGCACCACCTCTCGGGTCTCGCAGGATCATGAGATTCTGCTCGCCGTCGAACTCGATGCGCGTCGCGTCCCTGAACGCGGTCGGGCTGCGGCGACAGTGACGCTGCTCGAGCAGACCGAGCGCATCGCCCAGAGCCTCGAGGCCGCCGAGGTGCGAGTCCTCGGGGCGCTCACGGGGCCTCAGGTCGCGCGGGCTCTGCGAACCGCCTTCGACCCGTACGCGCGAGCCGAGCTAACCGCCCTGGAGGCGGCAGATGCCGAGCACGAGGGCCTCGCCGAAGCCGGCGCGTGGCCCCTGGGCGCCGAGGAGACGTGGGAGCACTATCGAACTGACGGGGCCGTCCATGCCACGTTCTGGATTGGAGGTTGGCCGCGAGCCGGCGTTTCACCGATGTTCATGGACGCCCTCCTCGGAAGCTCCGGCGCAGTCAGGACCGTCGCTGTCACCTTCGAGCCGCTGCCGATCGAGCGCTCGACACGTGAGGTAGAGGCGGCCATCACGCGGGACCAGGCCGATCGAGAATTGCGGCACCGACTTGGCCAGTCGGAGACGGCTCGCCAGCGGCAGGCCCAGGACGCGGCGGTCCGTCGTGAGTCTGAGCTGGCCGCGGGCCACGGCGAGGTCCGTCTAGCCGGATTCGTGACCGTCAGCGGGCGCGACGCCGACGACCTGCGACGCGCCTGCTCGCAGGTCCATGACCAGGCGGCGCGAGCGCGGCTTGAGTTGCACCGTATGTACGGCCAGCAGGCCGAGGCCTTCACGTTCACGTTGCCGCTCTGCCGAGGATTGCGGTGAGCGCCCTGTTCCTCACGTACCTGTGGCACTACCTCGCGGCTCGCGCGGTCTACGACAGCTTGCTGCGGCCGCTAATCGACGGCCATCCCACAGAGCTGATCGGAGTCGGGCTCGTGGCCGCGGCGGCGTTCCTGCTCGGCCGGCGCAGCGCAACGCGAGGCGGGCGATGAGACTCGGCTGCGCCGAACGTCCCGGTCACCGGAATACGACGCGCCATGCCCAGGCCATCTACCCATTCATCTCGCCCGGCGGGCTTGGTGGTCAGGGAGTATTCATCGGACGCGACTCGAGCGGGGGTGCGTTCTGCTTCGACCCGTGGGCCCTCTACGCCCAGGGCGCCCTCGACGATCCCAACATGATCGTCATCGGCAAGCTGGGGCAGGGGAAGAGCGCACTCGTCAAGACGCTCCTCTGGCGCATGCTGCTGTTTGGGCGCCGCGCCTTTGTCCTCGACATCAAGCGTGAGTACGGTCCGCTGTGCTCGGCCGCGGGAGTCCGCCCAATCTCGCTCCAGCCGGGTGGCGGAGTGCGGCTCAACCCGTTGGCATCGCGCACGGAGGAGCACGCCCAACTCGAGGTGCTGCGCGCCGTCGCACGCACTGCGGTGGGCCAACCCCTCAGCCAGCTCGAGAACGGCGCCCTGCGAGAGGCGCTGTGGGTGCTGCGGCGTCGGCGCGCGATCGAGCCGACATTGCCGGAAGTCGCCCAGCTCCTCTTTCACCCGGTATCGGACATGTCCGAGCGGCTGCGGAGCACTCCCGCTCGGCTCGCCAGCGACGCGCGCCGGGTCGCGCTCGCGCTCCAAGACCTCTGCGAGGGGCCTCTGCGGGGGATGTTCGACGGGGCGACGAGCCCCGGCCTGGATCTCGACGGGCAGCTGGTCGTGGTCGATTTGCACGCGGTCCGGGACTCGCCCGCGGTGGGGATATTGATGGCCTGTGCCAGCGCTTGGATGAGCGCGCTTCTCTCCCGCCTGGCCAAGCAGCCGGGACGCGAGCGCCTGATCAGCGTGGCCGACGAGTCCTGGAAGATCGTTCAGCACACCGGGCTTGGCGAGTGGTTTCAGGCCAGCTTCAAGCTGGCGCGCCAGTTCGGCGTGATGAACCTGGTCGTCCTTCACAAGTTGGCCGATCTTCAAGCGGCCGGCGACGCGGGCTCGCGGGCGGCCCGTCTTGCCGAGGGCCTGATCGCCGATGCCTCGACTCGCGTCATCTATCACCAGGACGAGAGCCAGGTCGAGCTCACGCGCTCGCTCTTGGGGCTTTCCGAGACCGAAGCCGGGCTGATCTCCCTGCTGTCCGCGGGGCAGGCGCTATGGCGTGTCGGAAGCCGCTCGTTCGTGGTCCAGCACCAGCGGTCGGGCCTGGAGATGGAGCTGACGAACACCGACACCGGGATGCTTCTCGGCCCGCAGCCCATGGGGCGCCGATGAAACGCGACGGACACGCGCAGCACGGCTCGAACGCGATGACAGCCCATCCTCAGGCTGACGGCATCCGCGTGCTCATCGACGAGCTGGTCGACGCTCACGCCGACACGCTCGAGATCGCCGGCGAGCCCTGGGGCGAGATCAGGTGGGCGGCGCATCTGGAGTACCTCAGAGCTCTTCATCGAAGGGCCAACGAGATCCTTGCCCGCTCAGATGACCCGGCCGCCCCAACGCCGACCGTGCGATGAGCGGCGTACGCTCCGAGGGCCTCTCAGACGGCGCTGTGCTCGCAATCGTCGGCGGCGCAGCGGGGCTGGCCGGCGCGATCTGGCTGTGGGGCGGTCTCGCGGGCGCGCTGTTCGGGCGCGGCTGGCCGACGCCGGCGCCGTCTCAGCTGCTGGAGGTCCTGATCAGACTGCCGACCCGGCTCGGCGATCCGGCTCGCGCGTGGCCCAGGCCGGCGCGCGCGCTACTCCCCGACGCCCCTGGCTTCTACGCCGCCCTGTGCTTGATGGCGGCAGCGGGCGTCGCATTGCTCCTACTGGTGCGAAGCAGCGGGATGCTCCTCCGGGTGGGATCCGCGGGCGCACGCTGGGCGGCAGCCCCGGAGTTGCGCCGGCTGAGACGCCGAGCTCATGGTCCGTGGCGACCCCGCCGAGCTCGCCGCCCGTGGCCACCCCCGCGCGGCCCGGCCGACACCCGGCTGACGCTCGGGCGTCGGGGCTTCAGCCCACTGTACGCCGAGCACCGCCATGCGCTGATCGCGTTCGGGCCCCCGCAATCCGGCAAGTCCGCGGCGCTGGCGATTCCCGCGCTGCTCGAGTGGCGGGGTCCGGCGGTGGCGTCGTCGATCAAGACGGACCTGCTCTCGGCGACGCTGGCTCGCCGAGCTCGGCTCGGGCGCGGGTTCATCTTCGACCCCTTTCGCCTGTCCGGACAGCCGTCAAGCACCTGGTCGCCGCTGACCGCGGCCGGCACCTGGGACGGGGCGCTTGAGGTCGCGTGGCGGCTGGCGGCAGCCGGCGAACTCGATCATCACGGCGTTGAGGGCGGCGACTTCTGGGCCACCGCAGCCGAGCAGCGACTCGCGCCGCTCCTCTTCACGGCCGCGCGGACGGGAGCCGGAATCGAAGCGCTCGTCCGCTGGGCCTATGGCCAGGGGAGCCGCGAACTCGACCAAGCGCTGGCGCTGCTCACCGGCGAGGCGACGAGCGAGAGCGAGCTGGCCGACGCCCACATGGCCTACGACGCCGTTCGGGCCTTCGAAGCTCAGGCCGACCGAACTCGGACCTCGATCGAGGCGACGACCCAGGCCCTGCTCCGCGCGTACCGCTTCCGCCGGGTCGCCGCCTCCGCGCGAGGAAGTGAAATCACGCCTGACGGGGTTCTCAATGGCGCGAGCACCCTGTACCTGGTCGGTGACGCCAAGGCCTCCAAGCTACTGCGGCCGATCTTCCTCGCCCTGTTGGGCGAGTTGATCGACCGCGCCTACGAGCGGGCGACAGCCGAAGGCGGAGCCCTCACGCAGCCGCTCTTGGTGTGTCTCGACGAAGCCGGCAACGTGGCACCGCTGCCAAACCTGGCTGAGATTGCCTCGACCGCGCCGAGCCACAACATCCAGCTTGTCTCGATCTTCCACGACCTCTCGCAGGCCCGATCCCGCTACGGACGTCAGGCGGAGACGGTGATCAACAGCCACCGAGCCCGGATGCTCCTACCCGGCGTCGCGGACCTCGAGACGTTGCGCTACTTCGCCGCGCTTCTGGGCGATGAAGAGGTTCGCGAAACGACGCGGACGATCGGCGCCGGCGGAAGCACTCGGTCGCTGGGCTCACGCTCGCGACCGTTGGTGGCGGCGGAAGCGCTGCGGCAGTTGCCGGACCGTCATGCCCTGCTCATCTACGGCCGGATTCCTCCGGTGCGCGTCCGGTTGCGCATGTGGTTCGAAGATCGTGCCCTCCGCAGACTGGCTCGAGCGACATGACCTGGGAGGACCCAACCAGCGAGTGGTGGGACTCCGCGGATGAGCCGTCGGGCGGCTCAGCTCCGCGCTGGCCGTTGGACTGGCGGGGGCTCTATCCCCGTGAGCGGTGGCTGTGGTTCGAACAGCTCTGGTCGGATGTCTGCATGCTTCGTGACCGCTATCGACTCGCTGTCCGAGGCGGATGGTGGGAGAACGACGTCCAACTCGAGGCCCTGGCGGCGCTGGCGGCGTGGGTGGCGCGGTACGACTCCGGTGAGTGGGATGACCCGCCGGGCAAGCTCGCGCTGCTCTACGACCTCGAGCGCGTGGCGGCGCTGCTTCGGGACGGCCTTGACCCGTTCAACCCGAGGCGGGACCGGAGGTCGTTCGAGCGCCATCTGGCCGAGCTCGGCTGCCAACCGCCGGAGGGTCGGGGCGAGGATGCGGCCCAGGCCGCATCCTGAACGGCGGTTACCGGAGCTGACCCGCATCCTGAACGGCGGTTACCGGAGCTGACCCACCACCCTGACCGGCGCTTATCGCGGCTGACCCACCACCTGGCCGGCTCCCGTGCGCGATGATGCGAGACGACCGCCGCCCACCGTAGGAGAGGGAGAACCGCCGATGGCTTTGATCCGGAAGGACGAACGCAGGCCTCGCCACCGCCCGCCCGGCCAGGCCGCCCCGGCTCGGGGCCCGCAGCCCGAACTCCCCCGTGAGCGCCTGGCCGACAAAGGCCTCGGGGGCTACCTAGCGCATGAGCTGGTCGCGAGCGAGCTGCTGCTCGACGGGCAGTCACGGCTCAACCTGGCGACGTTCGTGACCACATGGATGCCGTCCCTCGGTCATCGCCTGATGTACGAGACAGCCGACAAGAACATGATCGACAAGGACGAGTACCCGCAGACGGCCGAGCTCGAGGAACGGTGCGTGCGGATCCTCGCCAACCTCTGGAACTCACCGGAGAGCGATAACGCTACGGGGACATCCACGACCGGTTCCAGCGAGGCGTGCATGCTGGCGGGGTTGGCCCTGAAGTGGCGTTGGCGCCAGCGCCGGGAGGAGTCAAATAAATCGACCGATAAGCCCAACCTGGTCATGGGGGCCAATGTCCAGGTCTGCTGGGAAAAGTTCTGCCGCTACTGGGACGTCGAGGCGCGGAAGGTGCCGGTGGAGGAGGGGCGGTTCCACCTCGGGGCCGAGCAGGCGGCCGAGCGCTGCGACGAGAACACGATCGGCGTGGTGGCGATCCTCGGTTCGACCTTCGACGGTAGCTATGAGCCGGTCAAGGAGATCGCCGCCGCGCTTGACCAGCTGGAGGAGGAGAAAGGTCTGGACACCCCGATTCACGTCGACGGAGCGTCGGGTGGGTTCGTGGCCCCATTTCTCCAACCCGGGCTCGAGTGGGATTTCTCTCTGCCCCGCGTGCAGTCGATCAACGCGTCGGGACACAAGTACGGGCTGGTCTATCCGGGCGTCGGCTGGGCGATCTGGCGCGACCGAGCCGCCCTGCCCGAGGAGCTCGTGTTCAACGTCAACTACCTCGGCGGCAACATGCCCACGTTCGCGCTCAACTTCTCACGGCCGGGGAGCGAGGTCGTCGCGCAGTACTGGATGTTCGCCACGCTCGGCCGCGACGGCTATCGCCAGTACATCCAGGGTGCGCAGGACGTCGCAGTCCAGCTCTCGACCGCGATCGGCGAGATGGGGCCCTACGAGCTCCTCTCGGAGGGACGCGAACTCCCGGTGTTCGCGTTCCGGCTCAAGGACGAGGTCGAGAACTACACCGTCTTCGATGTCTCAGACCGGCTGCGGCAGAACGGCTGGCTGGTTCCCGCCTACACCTTCCCGGAGAACCTCGAAAACATGGCCGTGCTGCGGATCGTCGTACGAGCCGGAATGACCAGCGAGATGGGCGACTGGCTGATCGAGCATCTGCGTGAGCAGACGGATTTTCTGGAGTCGCTCGACGGGCCGCTCCCGAGCCAGCGACGAAGCGCCTTCGCTCACACGTGAGCCAGGGGATCTAAAGCAGCTCGGCCAGCTTCCGCCCCGCCGCGCTCAGCTGGCGGGCCGTCCCCGCTTCGAGCACAACCTGAAGGTCGAGGATCCGCAGGCCGAACGCGTCCAGTGCTCGCTGGCCCACGACGGCATGACACGGGACGCCGGCCTGCCGCGCCCGGGTCGCCACCTCGGAGACGACCTTTCCGGCCAGGCTCGAATCATCCAGCCGGCCCTCGCCGGTCACCACCGCGCGCGCCGCGCGCATGCGGGGATCGAAGCCGAGCAGGTCGAGGACGAACGGCGCGCCGGCCACCAGCTCGGCGCCGCACTCCGCCCAGAGTCCGCCGGAGAGCCCGCCCGCTGCGCCGGTCATCGGCCGGCCACGCGGATCGCGCGCATACCCTCGTGCCAGGCCGCCCAGCCGTTGCGTCAACCGCCGCACGTCCTCGATTGAGGCGCCCTTCTGAGAAGCGAAGACGCGGGCTGCGTCCTCGAACGGCGTTCGCACGTCGCACAGCACCACGAGCCGAGACTGGCCAAGGCCGCCGCCCTGCTTGATGGCGCGGATGGCGCCGCTGCCGCCGTCGGTCGTGGCGCTGCCTCCGACGCCGAGATAGATCACCCTGGCACCAGCGGCCCGCGCGGCCAGGATCAGCTCCCCCGTGCCGGCCGTGCTGGCGCCGAACGGATCGCGCTCGTCCTCGCTGACCAGATCGAGGCCGCTCGCCTTGGCCGACTCGACTATCGCCGCGACGCCGCCACGCCCCTCGACGAGCCCGAACGCAGCCTCGATCGGGCGACCGAGCGGGTCGCTCGTCTGCGCCATCACCAGCTCGCCGTCGAGCGCGGCCACGAGCACCTCCAGCGTTCCCTCCCCGCCGTCCGCCAGTGGACACAACTCGACCGGCCATCCCCGCTGCGCCAGCCCGCGACCGATCGCCTGCGCGATCTCACTCGCCGAAAACGTTCCCTTGAACGCGTCGGGGGCGACGAGAATCGTGCGCGGGATGGCTGGCATCCGCGCAGTATCGTGGCGCGGCTGCGTCAACCGGGGCTAGACTCGCCGGCTCGCCGCCTGCTCGGCTCGCCGCGCGGCGTCGGCTGCCTGCGCGACCGACTTCTCGAGGTCGTCATAGCGCAGATGCAACCGATCGACGAGCTGGGTGAACTCCCGCGAGCGGCGATGCTCACGCTTGACCAGGTGGACGGTGAGCCCGGCCGCGATGCACGCGCCGAGATCGGAGGTGACGTTCGTGTAGTTGCCGCCGATCAGCTCGGCTTTGGCGCTGACATTCACCCCAACCAGCGGTAGCCCGACGAGAAAGATCCCCAGGCAGAACAGGATGATGATGTGGGCGTGGCTCGAGAGGGCGCGAGGGACCACGGCCAGGATCTTGTCCAGCCGGCTCTGCGGCGTGACCTGGGCGCTCACAGCGTCAGTCACTGGATCATCCGGCGCTGAGCCACCACCCGGCGGCCCCGGGACAGCACTCATGCAGTGGGGTTCGCCCCGCGAGTGGCTAAGCCTGCATCTGCTCGAGCCGGCAGTCGGTCGGCGCCTTGTCCTCACGCCAGCGGAGAATCCGCGTCCCATGGCGGATCCGCCCGCCGCTGACATGGTCGAAACGCACCTCGACGACAAGCTCGGGGCGCAGCTCAATCCACTCGAGGTCCTTTTCGTTCTTCCACCGGCTGGGATCGCCGTGCCCGCGTTTGCCGGTCTCGTAGGGCCGAAGCTTGTCGACCAGCGTCCGCTTTTCTGCAGCCTTCAGACCCGAGGAGTGGCCGACCACGTGAAGCTTGCCCGCTTCGTCATACAGACCCAGGATCAGTGAACCCACCGTCCCATCCTCCTTACCCGGCCGCCAGCCCATGACGACGGCATCGATCGTCCGGACGCGTTTGACCTTCACCATCCCGACACGCTCGCCAGGCCGGTAGATCGCCCTAAGGTCCTTGGCGACGACTCCTTCGCCGCTACCCAGCCACGGCTCCGCCTCGGCCGCGTCGTGGGTCAGCGGAGTGATCGCGATCCGGTCCTCGGCGGCTTGCTCAAGCCGCTGCCGGCGCTCCTCGAATGGCCGCTCGAGCCAGGATGCATCATCCGCGGCGAGCAGATCGAAGGCGATATAGCGGGCGGGCGTCTGCTCGGCCAGCATGTTGATTCGGGACTGGGCGGGATGAATCCGCTGCTGAAGGGCGTCGAAGTCCTGACCGCCATCCGGATCATCGATGACGATCTCTCCGTCGAGCACGTAGCGGCCGGCGGGGAATCGCAGCTCGGGGAAATAGCGGCCGAGGGGCTTGCCGCCACGCGACTGGATCACCACCTCGTCGCCGTCGACAAAGGCAATCGCCCTGAACCCGTCGTACTTGGGCTCATATGCCCATTGCCCGCCGACCGGGAGGTCGGCCTTGGGGCGCGCGAGCTGCGGGTTGAGCGGGGGTTTCAGCGGAAGGGTCACGGCGGGGCCGATCCTAGTGGCCCGGTGACCGTCGGTACGATCCGCCCATGGCTCACGAGCGGGCGACGGCGGCCGAGGAGGAGTACCTGGAGCGGGTCTTCTGGCTCTACGAGGCCGGACTGCCGATGACCGGCGCCAATCTGGCCCGCGCGATGCAGCTGTCGGCGCCGACCGTGCACGAGATGCTGGGCCGGCTCGAACGCGACGGCTACATCGTGCGCAACGCCGAGCGAACGATCGAGTTCACCGACTCTGGACGGGAGCACGCTCAGCGCCTGGTCAGCCGCCACCGGATGATCGAGCGCTTCCTGACCGATGTGGTCGGGGTTCCCTGGGATGACGTGCACGAGGAGGCCGAGAAGCTCGAGCACGCGATGACGCCGAGGTTCGAGGCCTACGTGCGTGAGGCCGTCGGGTCGGCACGGACATGCCCGCACGGGCACCCGATCCGGGTCGGCGAACGCATCGATGGCGTACCGCTGGCCGACTGCCAGGCGGGGGCCAAGGTCACGATCCTTCGCCTCGAGAACGAGGCCGAGGATCTCCTGCATTACCTCAAGGAGACCGGGATCGAGCCCGGCCTCGAGGGCGTCGTGGAAAGCAACGACGGCGAATTCGTCTCGGTGGCGAGCGACGGCGCGACCGCGACGGTCACCGTCAGCGTGGCCGAGACCGTCTCCGTGCTCGCCGATCCCTCACCGCCCCCCCGGACCGCGTTGCCCGAGCAGCTCGTGTTAGGACGCGAGCGCTACGGTCGCTGAGCGGCGGCGGCGGGAACCCGCGCCGGTCGCCCAACGCCCTCGGCCCACAGCGAAAACGACATCAGGCCCCACAGCTGACGGCTGTTGTCCGCCCGCCGCGCCACGTGGTCATCGAGCAGCCGCGTTACGAACGCCGGGTCGAAGTACCCCTGTCCGCGTGTTCGTTCGGGGCCCAAAAGCTCTCGGGCCAGCGGCTCGAGCTCGCCGCGCAACCAGGCGGCGGCGGGGATTGAGAAGCCGCGTTTGCGGCCGTGGATGATCGACGCTGGGATCAGCCCGGCCGCGGCCCGGCGCAGCAGGCGCTTCTTCGACAAACCCCGGACCTTCAGGCCGGTGGGCAGCGCCAGGGCGAGATCGGACACCACCGGATCGAGGTAGGGCACCCGCGCCTCGAGACTGTGGGCCATGCTCATCCGGTCGGTCTTGACCAGGAGATCGTCGGCCAGATAGATGCCGAGATCGACGTCCTGCAGGCGCGCCAGGAGCGGCGCGCCCTCGGTCTCGGCGAAGCGCTCACGCCACCCGTCGAGCGGATCGCCGGGCGCGTGCTGCCACGCTGGGGCCAGCAGCTGCTGGCGCTGCTGGGCCGAGAAGATCTCCTTCCAGCCGTGGTGACGCTCGAGCGGCGAAAGCGAGGCGGCGCGGACGAAGCGCTTGGCCCGATACTCGAGGCTCACGCGCCGGTCTGAGCTCGGGACTCGCTCGACCAGCGGCGCCAGCCGCGCGGCGGCGCCGCCCACGCGCAGGGCCAGCTGATCGGCGGCATAGGTCTCATAGCCGCCGAACAGCTCATCGCCACCTTCCCCGGAGAGGACCACCTTGACGTGTTGGGCGGCGAGCTCGGATACGAGATAGGTGGGGATGGCCGAGGAATCGGCGAAGGGCTCGTCAAACGCCTCGACCAGCCTGGGTAAGAGCTCCGCGACCTGCGGCACGACGACCAGCTCGTGATGATCGGTCCCGTACCGAGTCGCGACCTGGCGGGCGAGATCGAGCTCGTTGAAGGAACGCTCGCGAAACCCGATGGAAAAGGTCGAGACGCGGTAGGGCGAGACCCGCGCCGCCAGCGCGGTGAGAACCGAGGAGTCGACGCCGCCGGAGAGCAGAACTCCCACGGGCACGTCGGCCAGCATGTGCGCGCGGACCGAGTTCTCGAGGCGCTGGCAGAGCTCCTCGGCGAGGGCCCGCCCGCCCTCCCGCCGGACCGCGTGCGCGGGCGCGGGCTCGGGCCGGGCGAAGCGATGGATTCGCGCGCCATCGCGGTCGCACAGGAGCAGATGCCCCGGCGGGAGCTTCCGGGCGGCTCTGAAGATGGTGAGCGGGGCCGGGATCGAGTTGAAGGCCAGAAAGGCATGCAGTGCCGCCGGGTCGACCTCGCGCGGGAACCCAGGCTGGCGCAGGAGAGCCTTCAGCTCGGAGCCGAAGCTGAGGCGCCCGTCGCCAAGCTCGTAGTAGAGCGGCTTGATGCCAAACCTGTCGCGCGCCAGGAGCATGCGCTGGCGACGGCGGTCCCAAAGGGCGATCGCGAACATGCCGCGCAACTGGGAGACGAACCCCGGGCCATCCCGTAGATAGAGGTGCAGCAGAACCTCGGTGTCACATCGTGTCCGGAAGCGCACTCCCCGCCCCTCGAGCTCGGCCCGGAGCTCGAGGTGGTTGATGATCTCGCCGTTTTGAACGACGCACAGCTCCCCGGCCGCGGCCACCATCGGCTGATCGCCGTGTTCCAGGTCGATGATGGCCAGCCGCCGCGCGGCCAGACCGGCTGCGCCATCTAGATGAAGGCCGCCGCCATCAGGCCCGCGATGGCAGAACGAGGCGTTCATCTGCTCAAGGACGGCAGGATCGGGCGAGCGCCCGTGCTCGAAGTCAAAGGTCCCGCAGATGCCGCACATGGTGGACGCGCTCAGGGAAGGCGGTTGAGCGCCGCCCGCCGGTTGGCCGGCCGAAAAACGATCAGCCACACCGTGGTCAGGATCACCGAGAGGTACAGGCGCACCGACCGGTCAGCGATGTACTCCAGGTCGTGAGCCAGCTTCTCCGCCCAGGTCATCTCGCGGGTCAACCGCAGCTGGGCCAATCCGGTGATTCCCGGGCGAACGACGAGCCGTTGCCAGTACTCGGGGATCTCCTGGCAGAGCTCGCCGAAGAACGCGGGCCGGATCGGCCGTGGGCCGACGATGCTCATTTCACCCCGCAGTACGTTGTAGAGCTGGGGCAGCTCGTCGAGCCGGGAGGCCCGGAGCGGGCGTCCCAGCCGGGAGAGCTCGCGCTGCGTCAGCTGGGTCAGCTCGAGACCCAGATACGGTCCGAGGCGCTGCTCGGCGTCGGGGGCGAGGGTCCGGAATTTGAGCATCTGAAACAGGTGCCCGCCCCGGCCGACCCGCCAGCCGCGGTAGAGCGCCGGCCCGCGAGGTGAGGTGAGCTTCAGCGCCAGGGTGATCAGCAGCATGAGCGGCGCGGCGATGAACAGGGCGGCTCCGGCGATCACGACGTCGAGGAAGCGCAGGACATGATCGACCGGGCGCGGCTGGAACACGTGCGCCATGGACGCGTACTGCTCGACCAGCGAGCTGTGGTGCTCCAGCGGAGCCGGTGGCGTCTCCCCAGCCACGACCCGCTTGAAGCGAGTGGGGGCGCTGCTCCTGGTGCTTCCCTCGGCGCTCGTGCTCATCAGTTGGTGGAGAGAATCATGTCGACGATGACCTGGGGATCCCGACGGGGCCAATCGAGGGTCGAGGAGCGCTTCTCAAGCTCGAGCGCCCGGGCATCGGTTAGGGGCCGCAGACGCCCGCTCCGGATCAGCGCCTCGTCGACGCCGCCCAAACGTCCGCCGTAGGTTGTGTAGACGGGAACCCCAAGGGCCACCGCCTCACGGTTCATGCTTCCCCCGGCGGAGACAACCAAGTCAGAGGCTGCAATCAGGCTCTGTGCGTCGACCGGACCCGGGGCGACGACAACTGAGGGCAGCTTGAGTGAAACCACGTGCTGGCGCTGGGCCTGGGTGCGCGGCAGAACGACCGCCTGGACACCCTCGCGGTCACCCAGGTAGTTGAGGACGCGCGGGAAGAGCGGGTTTGACTTACGGTGGTAGAGCGATACGTCCGGGGGTGGCCTCACCACGACCACGACCTGTGACGCATCGACGCCGAGCTGAGAGAGAATCGTCGGGTCAGGTTCGAAGTCGGCCAGGTAGTACTCCTCCTTCAGCCCCGGGTACTGGCGCAGCTTCTCGTCGGTTACGCCAAAGCGGCGCAGCCGCGATGGCGGGATGGCATCAGGAGTGATCACGCAATGGGCCAGCCGGCAGCCGATGTGGTGCTGCTGGATCGCAAATTCGTAGTCGAACATGTTCACAGCCGGGATCCGCGCCCAGGCCGCCGCCAGAGCCAGGTCGTTTGACCCATGTCCGACCGCGAGGTCAAACGATCCACGCGCCCAGCGATGGAGCTTGGTCGTACGGCCGAGGAGGGCGGCAACCTTCCGCGAGCGCGACGCACCAGCGTGCCGGCCGACGAGGAGGTACTCCATGCCGTAGCGATCCAGGATCCCGAGCGTCTGTGCGTAGTCACGCGCGGTGATCGAGACTTCGTGTCCGGCGGCGCGGAGGCGCTGAATAATCGGACGAAAGACGACCGGGTGCGCGGAAGCAGTCATGTCGAACCAAATCCTCATCCGGGGCGCAGGCGCGGCACCGGCCCCGGCGGGCCCGCGAGCCTCCGACGTGCCGAGCGGCTTGGCGCAAAGGCTACCGGCTAGCCTGCCGCCTCCATGCGCGCCCTCATCTTCACCAACCTCTACCCGAGCGCGCGGGATCCCGTGCGCGGGAGCTTCGTGCGTGACCAGGTTGAAGCGCTGCGCCGCATCCCCGAGCTGGAGCTGGAGCTGTTCACGTTCGGCTCGCTCGGCGCCGGGGGGTATCTCGCGGCCGGCCGGGACGCTCACCGGCGCTATCGCGGCGCCCGCTTCGACGTCGTTCACGCCCATTTTGGCTTGAATATCTGGCCCTCGCTGGCCGTGCGGGCGGATGTCCACGGGGTCACCCTGCACGGCACCGATCTCGTCCATCCGCGTTCACGTGCGATCACCTCAGCAGGGCTCCCGTTCATGAAGCTGGTGGGACCGGTTTCGGCGTCCCTGGAGGGCCTCCTTCCCCGCCGGGGGGTTCGCGGCAGGGTCGAGGTTCTTCCCTGTGGGGTCGACCTGCACCGCTTCCGGCGAATCGAACGTCGTGAGGCCCGAAAGACGCTCGGGCTCGACGAGTCGGGCCCGTACCTGCTGTTTCCCGCCAACCCGGCACGTCCGGAGAAACGGTATGACCGCGCGCAGGAGGTCGCCGGGGAGGCGCCCCTCCTGGTCCTGGACGGCGTCGACCCGAGCCAGGTCCCACTGTGGGTCAACGCAGCCAATGCCGTCCTCGTGCCCTCCGAGCGTGAGAGCTTCGGCCTCGCCGTGCTCGAGGCCCTGGCCTGTGATGTTCCGGTGCTCGCCACCCCAGTCGGCGTCGCGCCCGAGGTCCTGAGCGGCGTCGAGGGTGCCTACTGCCGAGAGTTCGATGCCCCGGGCTGGCGTGAGCTGGTCACCGGGTTGATCGGTCAGGAGGACCCTCGCGTAGAGGGTCGACCTGCGGCTGCCCGCTACTCGGCCGAGCGGATGGCCGACCGTGTCTACGCGGCGTGGGAGAGCCTGGTGTGACCGTTCGCCTAGGCGCCGACCGGTAATGCGCGACTCGGCGGGGGCAGCGCGCGCCGGGGTGACATCCAACGCCTGATCTGCCGGTAGATCGCCGGATGGTTGAGAAGCTCGAAGTGGTTCATATGCCCGACATGGCTGTAGTGCTCGACCGGGAACCGCAGCCTCTCGCCTCGGCGGTGAGCCCACGCGCTCGCCTGGAGGACCAGCAAATCGCCGACTATCCGGGCGCTCAGGCTCCCGGGATCCCGGCTCAGCGTGGCGCAGACGAAGTAGTGGTGAGCGGTCCGCAGGAACGGAATGTCACGCGACGTGTTGCGCAGGAACGCATCGCAGTCCTGATCACGCCAGCACTCGTCAACCAGGTATCCGTACCGCAGGTCCTTGATTCCGACGCTGCGCAGGTTGAGCGGGCCCGCGAGCAGCGCGCGGGTTTCGGGTAGGCGCCCGAGGACATAGCTGGCGGCATTAGCGGCCTGCTCGAGGGGGGCGCCCAGGTGCGGCGAGCCGAGCGTGAACACGTGGCGAACCTTGTCGCACCAGGCACAGCCGTCGCTGTAGTGGCAGGCGCTGCGCGCGACGAGGCCACCCATGGAATGGCCGAGAAGCGCCACCTCGTGGATCTCGGTCGGCCAGGCCCGCGAGACCTGATCGAGAAGGCGGGCCAGCTGGCGTCCGTTGTCCGAAATGTGAAGACCCGTGTTGTACCTGAGGTAGAGCGGGGTGTAGCCGAGCTCAGCCTGGAGCCGGAAGCCGTAGGGCACGTGCCGCGCCGCCCCGATCATCCAGGCGTCGTCGGTCTCACAGAGCCCGTGGAGGAACACGGCGAGCCGCGGGGTTGCATACGGGTAGGCCCGGCGCAATCCGACCGGCGTGAGCGGGACGTCCTGACCTCCGCTGCGCAGCGTCATCTCGAACGCCAGGTGGTTGTCCTGCCG
>DATGFT010000162.1:0-1694 GCA_035308915.1 Solirubrobacteraceae bacterium | reverse complement strand
CCCGACCCGGAAGCGCTCACCACCCTGCTCGCCCACACCGAATGCTCAGGCCTGGCCGTCGACTGGGCCACCCTCACCCCCGGCCACCACACCGAGCTGCCCACCCACGCCTTCCAACACCACCACTACTGGCTCACGCCGTCTCACCACGGCGGCGACCCGAGCGCTTTCGGCCAAGACCCCGACGAGCACCCACTACTAGGTGCAATGGTGTTGCTGCCAGATGCGTGAGGGTGCTCTATTCACGGGCCGGATCTCGCTCCAGTCCCATGAGTGGCTGCGCGATCACGTCGTGTTTGGGATGCCGCTGCTGCCCGGAACGGTGTTCTTGGAGTTGGCCCTGCATGCCGCGGAGCGACTGGATTGCGGCCTCGTCGAGGAGTTGACGCTATCTACGCCGCTCGTGCTCGATGAGCACGGTGTGGTGCATGTGCAGGTCCGCGCTGCTCCGGCCGATGAGGAAGGCCGTCGGGAGCTCTCGGTCTTCTCGCGAAAGGAGGGCTCCTCGGATGAATGGGTCCGGCACGCGTCGGGCTTCCTCGCCTCCAGCGCGCTCACCGCAAGTCCGCTGACGGCATCTGTGGCCGAATGGCCGCCGCCTGGTGCGAGCCCGGTCGAGAGCGTTTCCCTGTATGACCTCTTGGCGGCGGGCGGGTACGAATATGGTCCGGCGTTCCAGGGGCTGCGTGAGATCTTCAGCCTCAGCGGCGAGGTCTACGCGTCGGTCGAGCTCGGCGAGACCCTGGCTTCCGGAGCGGGTGGCTACCGCGTGCATCCGGCCCTGGCCGACGCGGCTCTACAAGCGATTGCGGTGTTGCGAGGCCTTGAGTCCTTGAACGGCGCGGCCCAGGTCCCATTTTCCTTCTCCGGCGTCCGCGTCTACCAGCCGGGCGCGTCGTCCCTGCGGCTCCAGCTGAGCGACCTCGGCAAGGCGGTCCGGCTGGTGGCGCTCGACGCCGCTGGCGAGCCGGTCTTCTCGATCGACTCGGTGCAAACCCGCGCCCTAGATCGCCGCCTGTTGAGTGCGGCCCAGCGAGTTGGGCATGATGACCTGTTTGCCGTGCGTTGGGTTGGGCTGCCAGCGCCCGATACAGCTCCGCCGACGATTGCCGTGCTCGGCCCGGAGGATGCTCTGCCGGGACTGGCCGCGGTGCGCTATCCGGACCTGGAAACTCTCGAGACCGCGATCGCCGGTGGTGTGGCCCAGCCTGACCACGTCGTGGCGGCGCTCTCCCCGCCCGCTGCCGCGAGCGACCTGCTGGAGGCCGCACATGAGCTGACCAACGAGGCGCTGGAGCTGCTTCAGGCGTGGCTGGCATCTGAGCGACTGGCGGACTCGCGGCTGGTGGCGCTGACGCGGGGCGCGCTCGTCGCAAGGCCGGGCGAGGCCCCGGACCTGTCGCAGGCAGCGGTACCAGGTCTCGTGCGCAGTGCGCATTCGGAGCACCCGGATCGCTACGCGCTGGTGGATGTGGACGGAAGCGAGGCGTCGGGCTCGGCGATTCCAGCCGCCCTGGCCAGCGACGAGCCGGAGGTCGCGATCAGGGAGGGTTCGTTGTATGTGCCGCGTGTCGGCCGAGCCGCCGGCGGTGATGGTTTGGTTCCGCCGGTTGGTGTGGGGGCGTGGCGGTTGGGGGTTGAGTCGCCGGGGTCGTTGGAGAGTTTGGCGTTGTCGGCGAGCCCGGTTGGTGAGG
>DATGFT010000161.1:0-7611 GCA_035308915.1 Solirubrobacteraceae bacterium | reverse complement strand
CGCTTCATAGGACTCGAGCGTCCGGCGCCAGATCTCGCCGGCGCGAGCCGTGGCGTCGCGGCCACCGTTGCGGTTCCAGCGCTCGAAGTTCTCGGTGGAGGAGAGGAGCGGGCGATAGAAGCACTCCCGGAAGCGCTCCAGCGTGTGTGCGGCGCCGAGGAAATGCCCGCCCGGGCCAACCTCCTCGTGGGCGCCAAAGGCCAGCGAGGCCTCATCGATCTCCAGCGGGCTGAACTCATGGCGGAGCTCACGCAGCAGCTCGACGTCGACGATGAACTTCTCATAGCAGGACACGAGCCCGCCCTCGAGCCAGCCTGCCGAGTGCATCACGAAATTCGCGCCGGCGAGGAAGGTCGGGAGGAACGTCATCAGGGACTCGTAGGCGGCCTGGGCATCGACGGTCTGCGAGGCGTTGAGCGCGCCGCCGCCGCGCCATGGCAGCCCGAAGTGGCGGGCGATCTGGCCGGTGCAGAGGACACCGATCCCGGACTCCGGCGTGCCAAACGAGGGCGAGCCGGATTGCATGTCGGTGTTGGAGAGAAAGCTCCCGAAGACGACCGGGGCGCCGGGGCGGATGAGTTGGGAGAGGGCGATTCCCGCCAGAGCCTCGGCCATCTGCTGCACGAGCGTCGAGGGCAGGGACACCGGCGACATGGCGCCCATGAGCAGAAACGGCGTGATCACCACGGCCTGGGCCGCTTTCACGTACTCGAACATTGCCGCCAGCATCCGGTCGTCGTAGCGCAGCGGAGAGTTGACGTTGATGAGCGAGATGGACACCGGCGCGCGCTCGATGGCCTCGCGGCCGCCGAACAGGATCTCGCCCATGCGAATCGTGTCCGCCGCGTTGGGACCCGAGATCACCGACCCCATGTAGGGCTTGTCGCTCAACGTCTGCAGGGCGAAGACCATGTCCAGGTGGCGCGAGTCCAATGGCCGGTCCTCAGGCTCACAGATGGTCCCTCCCGGCGAGTCGAGCTCAGGAAACGACTGGGCGAGCTTGACCAGGTTCTCGAAGTCCGCCATCTTGGCGTCCCGGCGCACGTCGCCCTCGCGGATGAAAGGGCACCCGTAGACGGGGGCAAAGACCATGTGGTCGCCGCCGATGTGGGCGGTGCGCTCCGGGTTGCGCGCCTGGAGCTCGAATTCTCGCGGCGCCTTGGCGACCTGCTCGAGGATGAACTCGGGGTCGAAGCGGACGCGGTTTTCGTCCTCAACCGTCTGCCCAGCGGCTCGCAGCAGCTCCACCGCCTCCGGGAGCAGGAACTCGATTCCGATCTCCGAGACGAGCCGGCGCCAGCCGCGATCGAGCACATCCATCGCGTCCTCGCTAAGGATCTCGTAACGGGGGAGGGCATTGACGAACATGGGCGCGCGCGTAACACTACGACCGTGGAACAACAGTTTCAAGCTCGCGCACACGGTGTAGCCGCGGTGGACCGCGGCGCCGACCTCCTGGTCCGGGTGCTGGAGAGCGAGGAACCGGTGGCATTGGGAGACCTGGCTTCGGCCAGCGGAATCCCCAAGAGCACGGCCTCGCGCCTGCTCACCGCACTCGAGCGGCGGGGTCTGATTCAGCAGGACGGCGAGCGAGGGCGGCTGCGGCCGGGTCCGGCGATCCTCCGGGTGGCGGAGCGCGGGCTGCTCGAGCGCAGCCTGGTGGAACTCGCGAAGCCGTCGCTGGAGGCGCTGGGTGCGCTCAGCGGGGAGACGATCAACCTCGCGCTCCCGGCGGCGGACGGCGTCGAGCACGTGGCGCAGGTGGAGAGCCGGCACTTCCTGGGCGCCGGCCAGTGGCTCGGG
Source organism: Solirubrobacteraceae bacterium (assembly GCA_035308915.1). Lineage (GTDB taxonomy): Bacteria > Actinomycetota > Thermoleophilia > Solirubrobacterales > Solirubrobacteraceae > Palsa-465. The sequence continues at coordinate 5,808 of DATGFT010000161.1, read as the reverse complement.
CGCTCGGTGGAGTACCACTGCTCGGCCAACGGCAAGGTGTTCATGGCCTTCGGCCGCGGAGCGATGCCGGCGCGGCCGCTGACTCGGCACACGCCAAACACGATCACCAACACCCAGAAGCTGCGGGCCGAGCTCGAGGATGTCCGCCGACGGGGCCTCGCCTCCGCCGTCGACGAGCTCGAGCTTGGCCTGGCCGCGATCGCTGCGCCGGTGCGCGGCGGCGGCGGCGAGGTGGTCGCGGCGCTGAGCATTTCGGGACCCACATTGCGGATGACCGGCGAGCGCATCGGGGAGCTCGAGCCGGCTCTGATCGGGGAGGCGCGGGCGCTGAGTCAGCGCCTCGGCCATCGCTACCAAGGAGAGAACGCGGCATGACCGACGAGGAGATCCTTCAGCTGCTCTACGACGAGACCCTGGTCGGCAACGCTCCCGTGGTCGCCGACGGCGTCAACCAGGGACTGGCCCAGGACCTGGCGCCCGAGCGGATGCTCTACGACGCACTGATCCCATCGCTCGAGGAGGTCGGGGCGCGGTTCGAGCGAGGCGACTACTTCGTGCCGGAGATGCTGATCGCCGCGCGGGCCATGCAGGGCGCGCTGGACATCCTGCGGCCGCTGCTGGCAGAAACCGGGACGGCTCAGGTGGGGACGTTTCTGATGGGGACGGTCAAGGGCGATGTCCACGACATCGGCAAGAACCTGTGCAACATCATGCTCGAGGGCGCCGGCTTTCAGGTCATCGACCTGGGCGTCAACGTGCCGCCGGAGAAGTTCGTCGAACAGATCGAGGAGCACAACCCCGACGTTGTCGGCTTCTCCGCCTTTCTCACGACCACGATGCCGATGTTCAAGGCGAACATCAACGCGCTGGAGAAGGCGGGCCTGCGCGACCAGGTGATCGTGATGGTCGGCGGAGCCCCGGTGACCCAGGAGTACGCGGACGCGGTCGGCGCCGACGGCTATTCGGCCGACGCCTCATCGGCGGTCAAAAAGGCCAAGGAGCTGATCGAGCTGCGTCGCGAGAAGGTCCCCGCATGACCCCAGCCGGTCTGCTCGCGCGCGTCGAGCACGCGGTCAAGGGACCCGTCTGGGGTTGTCAGATGTGCGGGCAGTGCGTGCTGCATTCCACGGGCCTGACCTGCCCGATGAACTGCCCGAAGACGCTGCGTAACGGCCCGTGCGGAGGTGTCCGAGCCGATGGGACATGCGAGGTCCGACCGGAGATGAGGTGCGTGTGGCTGAAGGCCTACCAGCGGTCCGAGCGTCTGCCGGTGTTCCGCGGGGAGATCGACCACCTTCGCCCCCCGGTCGACAACCGGCTGAAGGGAAGCTCGTCGTGGCTGAATCTCGCCACGGGCCGCGACCGCGAGGTTCCTGCGGGATGGGCGGATGTCACGCCTTGAGAGCAAGCTCGACGCCGGTGAGTTCGTCGTAACCGCGGAGCTGCCGGTCATCGACGGCGGCGGCTTTGACGAGATCCGCTTTCAGCTCGCGCCGATGGAGGCATTCGTGGATGCCTTCAATGCCACCGACAATCCATCGGCGCACGCCCATGCGTCCTCGCTGGGAGTGGCGGTCGCGCTGTCGCAGATCGGGGTCGAGCCGATCATGCAGCTCGCGTGCCGAGACCGCAACCGCCTGGCCCTCGAGGCCGACCTGATGGGGGCGGCGATGCACGGGGTGCAGAACATCTCGTGCATGACCGGTGATGACGTGAGCGCGGGCGATGAACCCGAGTCTCGCCGGGTGTTCGATCTCGACAGCGTGCAGCTGATCGCCCTGGCACGGGCGCTCGGGCGAGGCGCTTACCTGTCCGGCCGCCGGATCGTGCAGCCGCCGCGGTTCACGATCGGCGCGGTCGAGAATCCGAGCGCGCCGCCGCTTGAGTACCGGGTGAGGCGAGCGGCGAAGAAGGCCCTGGCCGGGGCCCGCTTCCTGCAGCTGCAGATCTGCTACCGGCCGGAGCTGCTGGAGCGGTTCATGCGCGCCGCGCACGAGACGGGGCTGAGCGAGCGGTTGGCGCTCCTGCCGTCGGTGTGCATCCTGAGGACGGTGGGGGGGATGCGCTTCGTGGCCAGTCGCGTGCCGGGGATCGACGTGCCCGCCGAGATCGTGGAGCGAGTGGAGCGTGCTGAGGATGCCGAGGCCGAGTGCTTCGAAATCGCCTATGAGCTCGCCGCCCACGCGCTGGCCCAGCCGGGCGTGGCGGGGATCCACTTCATCTCGTTTCGCAAGGACGCCGGCATCGCGAAGTTGTGCACACGCTTGGGCATCCCGCCCCGACTCGAAAGGGAGACGCATGGATACAGTGCTTCGGTCGCGGTCTAAGACGGTCACCATCGGGAGCGAGCAGCCGTTCTGCATCATCGGCGAGCGCATCAACCCGACCGGCCGCAAGCAGTTCGCCGAGCAGCTTCGGGCCGGCGAGCTGTCGACCGTGACAACGGATGCGCTGGCCCAGGTCGAGGCGGGGGCGGACGTGCTCGACGTCAACGCTGGGATCCCACTGGTGGACGAGCCCGAGTTGCTGAAGGCGATGCTCGGCGTCGTCCAGGAGGCGGTCGAGGTGCCGATCTGCATCGACTCCTCCGTGATCGAGGCGCTCGAGGCGGGGCTGTCGGTCTACGAAGGTAAGGCGCTGGTCAATTCGGTCACCGCCGAGGATGACCGCCTCACCGAGATCCTGCCGCTCGTGGCACGCCACGGAGCGGCGGTGATCGGGCTGGCCAACGACGAGACGGGCATCCCGGAGACGCCGGAGAAACGGCTTGAATGCGCGCGACGGATCGTCGCCGCGGCGGCCGACCACGGCATCCCGGCCGAGGACGTGGTGATCGATCCGCTGGCGATGACGGTCGGGGCCGACACCGAGGCGGTGACCACGACGCTCGCGACGATCAGCCTGATCCGCGATGAGCTTGGCGTCAACATGTGCCTCGGCGCTTCGAACGTGTCCTTCGGCCTGCCGCAGCGGCATGTTCTGAACGCGGCCTTCCTGCCCATGGCCATGGCCGCCGGGCTGACCAGCGCGATCATGTCCACGGCCGAGGTATGCGTGCAGAGCGTGCGCGCGGCTGACCTGCTTCTCGGTCATGACCCCTGGGGCGCGAGTTGGATCGCCGCGCACCGGGCTCGCCAAGCGGCGGAGGCGGCCGTGACATGAGCGTTCCGGCGCCGAGGCCAATGCCGGATCGCGATCCCGAGCCCCGTCCGGAAGACGGAGCGGAGCGGGTCCGTCTGCGCTTTCTGCCCGAGGGGGCCGAGGTCCGGGTGCCCAGCGGCACCCCGGTGTTCGACGCCGCGAGCTGGAACGCGATCGCGATCGACTCCACCTGCGGCGGTCACGGCACGTGCAAGAAGTGCAAGGTGAGGGTGGTCTCAGGGGATGTGCCGGTATCCAGCGTCGACCCTCGAGCGTTCACGGCCGAGGAGCTGCGTGAGGGCTGGCGACTGGCCTGCCGCGCCCCGGCCCGGGGCGATCTGGTGATCGAGGTGCCGCCGCTACAGACCCGGCCGAAGGCGGCGCTGGCCGGGGTGGGGCGGCACGTGATCCTGCGCCCCTCGGTCCAGAAGCGCCATCTCGCGCTCGAGGAGCCGTCGCTTGAGGACCAGCGCTCAGACCTTCAGCGCGTCCTCGATGCCATCGACGATCTGGAGCCCCGGGCCTCGGTGGACCTGCTGCGCACGCTGGGCGAGACGCTCCGCCGAGCGGACTTCGACGTGACCGCGGTCGTGTGCGACGAGGAGCTGATCGATCTCGAGCCGGGGGACACGACGGCGCGGCGCTACGCGATCGCCTTCGACCTGGGGACGACGACGGTGGTCGCGACGCTGCTCGATCTCGACAGCGGGCAGCCACTTGGTGCGCGGTCGATGCTCAACCGCCAGCAGCCGCACGGCGCCGACGTGATCACGCGGATCTCGGCCACGATGATGGACGACGAGGCGCTGGCCATGCTCCGGGCGCGTGCCCATGAGACCGTGGCGACCCTGACCGCCGAGGTCTGCGAGGAGGCTCGCGTCGACCCGCGCGAGGTCTACGAGATCACCGTCTGCGGGAACGTGACGATGATGCACCTCGCGCTCGGGATCGACCCTGAGCCGCTGTCGATGGCGCCGTTCATCGTCTCCACCCACAGCTGGCCGGAGATGCGCGCCTCCGAGTTCGGAGCGCCGGTTCACCCGCGCGCACCGGCATTCGTGTTCCCGTCGCTGGGCGCCTACGTGGGCGGCGACATCGTGGCGGGGATGCTGGCCACGGGCCTGACTCGCGATCGCCGGCTGCGGCTGTTCATCGACGTGGGCACGAACAGCGAGATTGCGCTCGGCTCGGCCGAGCGGGTGCTGGCCACGGCGGCCCCGGCCGGGCCGGCCTTCGAGGCGGCCCAGATCCGGTGCGGGATGCGCGCCGCGCCGGGCGCGATCGAGGGCGTGAAGATCGACGGGGACGAGTTTCGGCTTGAGGTGATCGGCGACGAGGAGCCGTTGGGCTTGTGTGGCTCCGGGCTCGTCGATGCCGTTGCCGAGCTCGTGCACTGCGGGTTGCTCGACCATTCCGGACGATTCATCGCCGACGACGCGGCTGTCTCGCTGCATCCGGGTCTCGCGGCGCGGCTGACGACGATCGGTCAGGAGCGCGTCTTCGTCCTGCACTGGCGGGGCGAGGATCCAGCGGCCTCGGTGTACCTCTCGCAGCGCGACATCCGTGAGCTCCAGTTCGCCAAGGCGTCGATCGCCACCGGCTGGAACATCCTGCTGCGCGAGATGCGGGTGCAGGAGCAGGAGATCAGTCAGATCCTGCTGGCGGGAAGCTTCGGTGCCTACCTGACGCCGCTGAGCGCGGTGCGGATCGGCCTCGTCCCCGCGCTGGCGCTGCCGCGGATCGTCTCGGCCGGCAACGTCGCGGGGGAGGGCGCGAAGATCGCCGCCCTGTCGCTCCGCGAGCGCGCGGAGGCCCGCGCGATTCTTCGTGAGGTCGAGTACGTGGAGCTGTCCGGCCGGGCCGACTTCAACGACCTGTTCATCGACCAGCTGGCGTTTCCCGGATGAGCGTTGGCGTGATGGCCTGCGGCGCGCTGGCCGCCGACGTGCGCGCGATCGCGCGGCGGCGCGGCTGGGACGTCGCCGTACACCCGGTCCCGGCGCTGCTGCACAACCGCCCCGAGCGAATAGCGCCGACGCTCCGGGCGGAGCTGGAGCGACTGAATGAACGCCACGACGAGGTGCTGATCGCCTACGGCGACTGCGGCACCGGGGGCGCGATCGATGCACTCGGGCTGCGACGGATCGAGGCCCAGCACTGCTACGACATGCTGGCTCGCGAGGAGGTCGCCGAGGCGCTGGCCGAGCAGCCGGGGACGTATTTCCTCACCGACTTCCTGGCCCGCACGTTCGAGCACACGGTGGTGCGCGAGCTCGGGCTCGACCGGCACCCGGAGCTCCGAGACGACTACTTCGGCAACTACACGCGCGTGGTCTGGCTGGCCCAGCGGCCGACTCCGGCGACCCGCGCGGCGGCGAAGCGGGCCGCGGCCCGGATCAGATTGCCGCTCGAGGTGCGGAAGGTCGGAAACCGGGGCCTCGAGCGCGAGCTCGAGCGGCTGCTGGCGTAGGTGCTTCCCTAGAGCCGTTCGTCACCGGGCACGACGGAGGGCCGAGCCCCGTCGAGGCGCATCCCGATCGCGCGCCCTGCGCGCTCGGGCCAGGGGAGGCTGGCGTGGGATGCCACCAGAGCCTCGACGTTTTCGCGCACCGGTGCTGCTGCAGGCGCAGCGTGCCCGGCGCGCGGGTCGACGTTCAGCAACATCTG
>DATGFT010000160.1:0-11612 GCA_035308915.1 Solirubrobacteraceae bacterium | reverse complement strand
TGGATCTGGAATCCAATCGTGCGCTGCCAGAAATAGCTGATGCCGCCCTTGGGCAGCCACGAATACACGGCCAAACCGACGACAACGACGAACGACGCCGCGCACACGAGCGCGCCCTTCACCCCTCTCCGGCGGGGCGAGGCGAGCAGGGGCAGCATGGCCGCCGGGGAGAACTTGGCCGCAGCGGCCAGACCGAGCGTGGCGCCGCTGAGCGCCGGTGAGGTGTAGGCGACGAGCGCGAACACGCTCAGCATCGCCACAAGCCCGTCGTTGGTATGCACCACCAGGCCGATGATCGTGAACGGACATGCGGTCCAGGCCCAGGCGAGAATCAGCCCCAGGCGGGTGCCGTCCGCTCCGCGCCGCAGCCGCTTGCCCAGCAACACGAGTCCGATCACGGTCGCCAGGTCGAAGCAGATCGCCGCGATATCGGCCGCGTGGAGGTTGTTCAGGCTATTCCTCCACGGAAAGACGAGCTGAAACGGGAGATAGGCGAGGTACGTGATCGGGCCGTACGTGTCGCCGTGGTTGGGATCGTTGTAGTAGAGCGGAAGGTGGTGCAGGATCCGAGACGCCCCGATCACGGACTCATAGCCGACATCGAGTTCTTGGTGGCCGACCAACGACAGCACGATCCGAGCGCCGAGCATGAGGGGCAGGCCGATCAACAGCGTGCGGGTGCTCAGCAGTGGCGCCAGCCGCCCGCTCGGCGCGCCGCGGCCAAATCCGAGCATCAACAGCCGCGCCAGCAGATAAATGAGCGGCGGATACGCCAGCCATACGGCGGGCTCCAGGTGGGCCCCGGCAAGCACCAGGAACGAGATCAGGAATGCCAGCACCGCGAGGGCGTCGAGATGCGCGATGCGACGAAGGCGCCGCGGGTCGAAGAAGGCCAGCATGAAGAGCAGCGAGGCCGGGACCAGGATCCAGCCGCTGGTAACCGACCACGACCACCCGCCATGGGTGAACGGCGCGCCGGCCTGCTTGCCGGTCCAGACGCCCGTCGCCCGGCCCGTCGGGGTCACGTCGGCCGAGGCGACGAGCTTGCCGCGGTAGTCGAACATGACGTACCAGTGAGGACTCGTGCCCCGCCAGACGTACGGGTAGACCTGGAGCGGATGCTCGCGGCGGTGAAGCGCCTGCATCGTGGGGGTGTGCTCGGCGGCCTTGACGGCCTGACCGGCACTCGATGTGAACCCGAGCGGGACGCTGCTCAGGGACTGGATCTCGGCGAGCGCCGAGCCCTGCTGGATGTACAGGGCCTTGTTCAGCGGGATCCCATCGACCAGCGGCTGAGCCGGTGCGGCGGCCTGGGCGCTCGTCGCGGCGGGAGCCTGAGCGCTGGCCACGGCGGGGACAGCGAGGACGACCAGCGCGGCAGTCAGGAGCATCATCGGCCGCAAGCGCATACGGTCAATATCGGCAGCCGGCGGAAAAGATGAAGCCGCCCCGCAGCGGCGAGGGGCGGGCCTTGTGGGCCCGCCCCTCGCGCTGACTTGGATTTGATACTGAACGAACTACCAGGTGCTGTTGACGCACCCGCCGCCGCTGCCGGAGCAGGACCGCGTGACGGTGCCCGCGCTGTCGATCAGCGTGAACGCGTCAGGGTTGCCGCTCGAGCCGCTGGACGTCGCGGTCAGCGTGTAACCGGTGGTCGTACCGGCACTCGCGGTGACCGCCGGCACGTTCTTGAGCGTGGGCTCAATCACGGCGAGGGCGCCGGTGTCGCCGGTCGTCATCGTCTCCGCGGGGGCATACGTACCGTTGTTATCGGTCGCGTACGTCTCCTCGGCGATCTGAGCCGTCTTGATGTTGGACTTGGCCTGCGAGTCGTAGGCCTTGGCCCGCTGGTTGAGGAACGCCGGGATCGCGATCGCAGCAAGGATGCCGATGATCAGGATCACGACGAGAAGCTCGATCAGGGTGAAACCCTTCTCGTCCTCAGCGCGACGGCGTAGGTTGTTGAGCATTGATCCTCCTGGGATCGGTGATTGGGTCATCGCCAGATCCCTCGGTCCTAGCCATCGTGGCTCAAAACTGCGAGCCGGTCGGTGGCAGCCCGGCTTCCTCAAGATGCGAGATCCGTGGCTTTGCGTCCCACCCTCACAGGCGGTTTGCCTTTGGCACCTGTGGCTCTGGCACGGAAGTTATCGGCACCTACCAGACCAGCTTTACGCATTTGGACGTACGTGCTATTGGCCGGTTTCCGGGGCTGGACGCCCCGGCGGGCTTGTGCCTTCCGCGATGTGCTCCTGCGCGTCGTGCCCAGCCTTGAACTCCCCCGTCCCCTCGCACCACGGGCAGGCCACATCATGGGCTTCGCCACCGAGGTTCGATACGACGTGACCGCTGCCGCGACAAGCGCTGCAGGTCTGCCTCGTGCCCTCGGGCGCTTCCTCGGCCGCGCTCACGGGGCTCCGTGCTTGACCGCGACGAGGACACCGTCGCCCACCGGCGTGATCGTGGCGGTGAGCTCCTCATGCTGGATCAGCCGTTGGTTGAACGCCCGGGCGGACTCGATCTGTTCGTCGCTGACCGCGGCGTCGCCATGCCCCGTCGCCACCCGGCCCCCGCGCAGGACGTTGTCGACGGCCAGCACGCCGCCGGGGCGCAGCCTCGGCAGGACCCCGTCGAAGTAGTCGCCGTACTGCTGCTTGACGCCGTCGAGAAACGCCAGGTCGAACAGGCCGTCGAGGTCGTGCAGCCCCTCGCGGGCGTCCTGAAGGCGAAGATCCGCGCGCTCGGCCATCCCGGCTCGCTTCAGGTAGTCGCGGGCCGCCGAGTGCCGTACGGGGTCGATCTCGAAGGAGACGATCTTCCCGTCCGCGGGCAGCGCCCGGGCTAGGTAGAGCGTCGATACGCCGATCGCCGTACCCACCTCGAGGATCCGGCGGGCACGGCAGGCCAAGGCCAGCACGTGGAGCAGCGCCCCGGTTTCCGGCACCACGATCGGGATGCCCTCCCGCGCCCCGTGTGCCTCCATTTCGGCCAGGATTGGGTCCGGCGCCGGCCGGGACTCAGCCAGGTACTGCCCCACAGCCTCCGCGACGATCACCGTCGGCACGATAGCCGCCGGATCGTCGCCGGGCCGTCGCGGTCTAGTGGATCTGGTTGTAGACGTTGAACAGCGGGAGGTACATCGAGATCACGATGACCCCCACGATGCCGCCCACGAAGATGATCATCGCCGGCTCGAGGATCGACGTGAGTGCCTTGACCGCGGCGGCGACCTCGTCCTCGTAGAAGTCCGCGATCTTCGAGAGCATCGCGTCAACGGCACCGGTCTCCTCACCGACTCCGACCATCGCCGGGACCATTGACGGGAACACCTTGGCGTGCTTGAGCGGCTCAGAGATCGTTCCGCCGGCCTTTACCGAGTCGATCACGGTGGTCATCGAGCGCTCGATGACGGCGTTGCCGGCCGTCTTGCCGGTGATGTCCAGCGCCTGCATGACGGGGACACCAGCTGAGGTAAGCGACGAGAACGTCCGGGACCAGCGGGCGATGGCGACCTTCTGCACGACGTCGCCAATCTTCAATGGAATCCTCAGCTTGAAGGCGTCCCATTGACCACGACCGGTGTCGGTCTTCTTCCATTTGATGAAGGCCACGACGAGGGCCACGACGACGCCGAACACGATGTAACCCTGGTGCCGAATCAGGGCCGAGAGGTCGACCATGAACTGGGTCAGCGCCGGCAGGTTCCCGCCGAACTGCTTGAACACGTTCTGGAAGACAGGGATCAGGAACGCGACCAACGCGAGCATTACGATCAGCGCGAAGCTGATGATCAGCGTCGGGTAGATCATCGCCGAGCGGACCTGGCGGCGCAGCGACGCGTCCTTCTCGAGCTGGTCCGCGGTGCGCAGCAGCGACATCTCGAGCACACCGCCGGCCTCACCGGCGCGGACCATGGCCACGTACAGGGGGTCGAAGACCTTTGGATGGCGCTCGAGGGCGTCGGACAGAAGCAGTCCCGCCTCGACGTCGCCTCTAACGCCGGCCAGGGTCTCCTTGAGGAGCTTGTTCTCGCTCTGCGCCTCGAGGACATGCAGGGCGCGGAGGATCGTCATACCGGAGGAAACCATCGTGGCCAGCTGCCGGGTGGCGACCGCCATCTCGTACGGCTTTACGCGAGCGAACAGCTCGATGTTCAGCTGCTTGGAGCGGTACTTGCTGGCGATGTCGAGGACGATCAGGCCGCGCTGCTTGAGCTGATCGGCGACGTCCTGCTTGGAGACCGCCTCGACCTCACCCTTGGCGGGAACCCCCGCCACGTCCATCGCCCTGAAGACATAGGTGGGCATGTCAGGCCGCCATCATTTGGACGCCGCCCAGCAGCCGCCGAAGCTCCTCGACCGAGTGCGCGCGTGACTCAGCCAGCGCGCGCGTGATCTTGTTCGCGCGGACGAGGCCGGCCAATGAGGCATCCATCGTCTGCATGCCGTGCGAGCCGCCAGTCTGGATCACGGAATAGACCTGGTGGGTCTTGCCTTCCCGAATCAGGTTGCGCACCGCCGGGGTGGGAACCAGGATCTCGGCCGCCGCGCAGCGTCCGGAGCCGTCGGCGGTTGGCAGCAGGGTCTGGGTCATGATCCCCTGTAGCGCGACCGAGAGCTGGGCCCGGACCTGACCCTGCTGTTCGGACGGGAACACGTCGATGATGCGGTCGATCGTCTGCGGCGCGTCCTGCGTGTGCAGGGTGGCGAACACGAGGTGGCCGGTCTCCGCCGCGGTGATCGCGGTGCCGATCGTCTCCACGTCCCGCATCTCGCCGACGAGGATGACGTCGGGGTCCTGGCGCAGGGCGGCGCGCAACGCGTCGGCGAATGTCTGCGCGTCGGAGCCGAGCTCCCGCTGGTTGACCATGCACTTCTTGTGCCGGTGCAGAAACTCGATCGGATCCTCGATCGTCATGATGTGCTCTTCCCGGGTGGTGTTGATCACGTCGATGATCGAGGCCAGCGTCGTCGACTTTCCGGAGCCGGTCGGGCCCGTGACCAGGACGAGCCCGCGCGGCTTGGTCGCAAAGTCAGCCACCACCGGTGGCAGGCCGAGCGTCTCCAGCGGAACCACCTCGAAGGGGATCAGGCGGAACGCGGCACCCACGGCTGAGCGCTGGAAGTAGGCGTTGACCCGGAAGCGGCCCTTCCCCGGGATCTGGTAGGCGAAGTCGATTTGCCACTGGTTCTCAAATTTCTGGCGCTGGCCGTCGGACAGGATCGAGTAGACGATCTCCCTCGTGTCCGTCGGCGTCAGGACCGGATAGCCCTCCATCGGGGCAAGCCGCCCCCGAATACGGAGCATCGGAGGGGCACCTGCGGTGATATGGAGGTCGGAGGCCCTGCGGTCGATGACTTCGAGCAGGACCTCGGCGAAGTCGAGGTTCATACGGACCCGGTATCGGCAGCTCGGCGCGATTCCATTACGCCTCCCCCGGCGTCTGGACGCGTTTGCCCGCCCGGCGGCTGCGTCCAGCCGCCGACTGCTCAGGCGCCGGTGACCCGCGCCACCTCGGACATCGTGGTGACGCCGCTCTTGACCTTCTCGAGGCCGTCCTCGCGCATCCGGCGCATGCCCTCCCGCATGGCCACCACCGCGATCTGTTCGGACGCCGAGCGCTGAAGCGTCAACGTGCGAATCTCGTCGGACATCAACATCACCTCGTAGAGCCCGACCCGCCCGCGGTACCCCATCCCGCCACAGCGAACGCAGCCCACCGGCTCGTAGGCCTCGATGTCGTAGTGGGCGTGAAAGCCGTGGTCGCGGAGCACGTCCGCGGTGACGATCGTCCGGCGCTTGCAGTGGCTGCACAGGGTGCGGGCCAGGCGCTGGGCCACGACTCCATCGAGCGCCGAGGCGACCAGGAAGGGCTCGATGCCCATCTCGATCAGACGCGTGATCGCGGCCGGGGCGTCGTTGGTGTGAAGCGTCGAGAGGACCATGTGGCCGGTCAGCGCTCCCTCGATCGCGATCTGCGCGGTTTCTCGGTCACGGATCTCGCCCACCATCAGGACGTCCGGGTCGGCGCGCATCATCGAGCGCAGTCCGGTGGCAAACGTCAGCCCCGCCTTGGGGTTGATCTGGACCTGGGTGATCCCCTCGATCTGATACTCGACCGGGTCTTCGATCGTGATGATCCCCCGCTCCGGTGTGTTGAGCTCACCGAGCGCGGCGTACAGCGTGGTCGACTTTCCTGAGCCGGTCGGACCGGTCACCAGCACGGCGCCGTGCGCCCGGTTGAACGATTTGCGGAAACGGGTCAGCTCGTGCTCCTGCATGCCGAGCCCCTCGAGCTTGAGCCGGACGTTGTCCTTGTCGAGGATGCGCAGGACCGCCGACTCGCCGACCACGCTGGGCAGGGTGACGACGCGCACGTCGACGTGGCGGCCCTCGACGGTCAGACCCACCCGCCCGTCCTGCGGTATCCGGCGCTCGGAGATGTCGAGGTTCCCCATGATCTTGATGCGTGAGATGACTCCCGAGATCATGCGCTTGGGGACGGTCATCTGGTCCGTGAGCACACCATCGATGCGCATCCGGACCTTCATCTCGGCGCCGCCGCGGCCCTTGTCGTCGGGCTGGGGCTCGAAGTGGATGTCCGAGGCGCCGCGCTCGGCCGCATCGGCGATGATCGAATGCACCAGCTTGATCACCGGCGCGTCGTCGGCCGACTCACGCAGCTCGACGATCTCAGGTCCGGCTTCGTCCTCGCTCTCGAGCACCGCCTCGTGGACCGCGTCCTCGTAGCGGTTCAGGCGTCCGATCAGGGTCTGGATGTCCTCCTCGGAGGCGACCGCGGGCCGCACGTCGAGCCTGGTGAGCATGGCGATGTCGTCAACCGCGAGGACGTTCGCCGGGTCGGACATCGCCAGCATCAGCGTGTGCTCGTCGATGTAGGAGACGGGAACCGCGGAATAGCGCTTGGCCACCGACGCGGTCAGGAGGTTCGCCGCTCCCATGTCGACCTTGAACACGCCGAGGTCGAGATGGTCGAGTCCGTACCGTTCGGCGACGGCCCGCGCGAGTTCCTCGGGGGTGATCGCGTGCTGTTCGAGCAGCAACCGCTCAGGCGGGACCCCGCTCGACCGGGCCTGGTCGATCGCGGCCTGGGCCCGCTTCTCGTCGCAGTACCCCAGCTCGACGAGCACGTCGGTGAGGAAACGGCTCGAGCCGCCGCGCCGGGTCGGCGGCGTGACCCCGAGAAGCGCGGGGGCCGCCTCCTCCTCGACTGCGGGCGGATCGACCGCCCTCAGGTGCGCCGCGCCGCTGTCACTCATCGCGCGCGGGCCGCGGCCCGCATCTCCTCGACGGGTGCCGGCATGCCGGTGAAGCGCTCGAAGCTAAGCGCCCCTTGGCCGACCAGCAGGTCAAGCCCGTCCACCGCCGGCACGCCCAGCCTGCGCGCCGACCGAACGAGCGGGGTTTCTGCCTCGCCGTAGACGAAGTCGACCACGCATCCGAACATCGCTAGTTCATCGGCGGCGAGGGGCAGCTGCTTGAACGTGTCCAGATCGCCGCTCATCCCCGCCGGCGTGCAGTGGATCAGCAGGTCCGCCGGCTCGATGCTGAGCACCGCTCGGGACTGGAAGCGCTCGGCGAGCCGCCGCGCGCGTTCGGGATTGCGGTTCCAGATCCTCACCTCGGAGGCGCCGGCGCTCAGCAGTGCCCAGACCGCGGCGCTGGCAGCGCCCCCGGCGCCCAGGACCAACGCGGTCGCGCCCGCGGGCGCAACGGGAAGGGCGGCGAGCAGCGCCGGCGCGTCCGTGTTCTCCGCCACGATCACCCCCTCGGGCTCGAACAGGAGCGTGTTGGCGGCTCCGATCGCACCCGCGGCGTCGCTCGCCACGTCGGAGAGCGCAAGCGCCGCGGCCTTATGCGGAATCGTCACATTCACGCCACGGAAACCGGCTGCCGGGAGTGCCCGGACGGTTTCCGCTACCAGCTCGGGCGGGATTGGCAGGAGCTGGTAGCGCCAGCCGCGCAGGCCGGCGGCGCTCAGCGCGGCCTGCATCATCTGCGGCGACCGGCTATGGGCTACGGGCCAGCCGGCGACACCTAGTCGATTCTGGGGCGCCACCGGGCCTCAGCACTTCGTCGGAGACTTGCCTCCCTTGGCCGCCCTGGCTTGCTGATAGCGCGCCGAGTCGACCAGGAACTGGCTGTAGCTCGAGGAGAACACGCTCGATCCGTTGCCACACGGCTTGACGACGAAGTAGAGGTAGTTCGTCCGCGCCGGATGCGCGGCCGCGGTGAGCGCGGCCAAGCCGGGGTTCGAGATCGGGGTCGGCGGTAGACCCTGGTTCAGCCGCGTGTTATAGGGCGAGCGCGCGGCGAGCTGCGAGGCCGTGAGCGGCTTGTCGTAGTCGTTGAACTCGTAGCGCGTGGTCGAGTCCATGCCGAGCGGGATCCGGTCCTTGAGCCGGTTGTAGATCACCGAGGCCACCAGGGAATCGTCGTGGGCGGTGGCTGACTCCTTCTCGATAATCGACGCGATGATCAGCACGTCGTAGGCGGTCAGGTGGCGGCTGTGCGCGTAGGCCAGGCTGATGCGGCCGAAGGTCCGCTTGAAGGTTTGCAACTGGTCGCTGATGAGCGCGTTGAGGCTGATCGGCTCTCGCAGCTGGTAGGTGTCGGGGAACAGGAAGCCTTCCAGCGACGGGGCGCCCCGAGGAGCTCCGTAGGCGCGTGGATCCAGGAGCGGGGAGTGGCGGGTGGCGGCCAGGTAGTTCCCGGGGATCCCCTCCTTGTGCAGGCGAGCGCTGAGCTGGGCCCGACTCTCGCCGGGGATGATCGTCACGTTGGTCACCTTGGCGGCCGGAGGTGGAGTGGTCAGGACCTTCAGCGCCTGGCTGTAGCTCATGTCGAGCTTGAGGTGAAAGGTGCCCGCCAGCAGCTTCCCGCGGTCGCCGTCGAGGGTCGCGCGCACGTAGAAGAAGAAACCGCTGGCCACAACGCCGCGGCGCGCCAGGAGATCCCCGACCTCGCGCGCGCCCGCGCGCGCGGGGATGCTCACGCTCACGCGGCCGTGACCGGACCCGTGGAAGGGCTGGAACAGCTCGACCGCGAACCAGATGACGGCGGCGGCCAGCAGGAGGACGAAGACCGCACTGCCTCGCCGCAGCAGCGTCCGCCGGCGGCCGCGCGGCCTGGGCCGCTCCGGGGCTTCGGCTCCGCGCTCGGTTTCCGCCCTGGCCGTGGCCGCCTCGGCGGCGGCCGCCCTGGCCGCGGTACGCTCGCGCCAGCCCACCCGCCGGGTTCCCGAGGCAATCTCGACCGGCTCGTGACCGTCGAGACGCTCGTCATCGTTCAGTCCGTCGAGCGCCCCCGCACGGCGCCGCCGTTCACGCTCCATCCGCGCCGCCTCCCGCTCCTCCGCGGAGCGTTCGCGAAATTCAGCCATCGGCGGCTTCGGTTTGGGTGGCGTTCGAACCGTTATGGCGGGCCAGCCACGCTTCGAGCAGGTGCGCGGCGGCGCGCGAGTCCTCGCTGCTTCGACCACCGTGGCTGGCGGCCAGACGGGTGGTGAAGCGCTCGTCGTAGAGCTCGACCGGCACGTTCAGCTCATGCTCGATTCGCGTCGCGAAGTCCCGGGCTTCCCGCGTCTGGGCGCTGTCGGCGCCGCTTAGCGAGAGCGGCAGTCCCACCACCACGCGTTCGACCGACAGCTCCCGGACGAGACCTTGCAGACGCCGGAGGCCGCGCCGAGACAGCGGGCGGGCGACCGGTTCGATCGGGGAGGCCAGCAGCCCCGTCGGGTCACTGACGGCGCACCCACAGCGAGCGCTTCCGTAGTCGAGGGCGAGCACTCGCACGGACGTTAACGATTCGCCGCCAGGGTCGTCTCGACGGCTGAGCGCGCCGCCTCGAGCGCCTCCTGCAGGCGATTCACATCGCGTCCTCCCGCGCGGGCCAGCGTGTCGCGACCCCCGCCCCCGCCGCCCACCACCTGCGCGGCGACCTTCACGATCTCGCCTGCCCGCACCCCCCGAGTCACCAACGAGGGCGCGACGCTGGCGATCAGGTCCACCCGGTCGGTAGCCGCACTGGCGAGGACGATGACGGCATCCCCCAGCTTTCCCTTCAGGCGGTCTGCCACATCGAGCAACGCCTTTCCGTCCTCGACCGCCACGGGCGAGACCAGCATGAGCGCTCCGTCGGTCTCGACCGCCTGGGCCGCCAGGGCGTCCAGATCGACCTCTTCTGAGCTCGCGCCGCGGCTCGCCCGTTCGAGCTCACGCAGGCGCGAGCGGAGCTCGATGACCGCGTCGGGGACCGCCTCTGGTGTGACGCGGAGCTCTTGGCTTGCGCGCTCCAGGGCGGCACCGTGCCGCCGCATCAGCGCCACGGCCTCGGGCCCCGTGACCGCCTCGATGCGGCGCACATTGGCCGCGCTCGAGGTCTCGCTCAGCACCTTGAACAGCCCGACCTCCGCCGTCCGCCTGACGTGGGTCCCCCCGCAGAGCTCGCGGGAAAACGATCCATCGCCCACCTCCACCATCCGCACGACGTCCCCGTACTTCTCCCCGAACAGCGCCATCGCACCAAGACGTCGTGCCTCCTCAAGCGTCGTGGTCAGGGCGTGCACCGGCTGGTCGGCGAGGATCCAGCCGTTCACGGCGTCCTCGACGTCGCGGAGCTCGTCCTCGGTCAACCCCTTCCCGTGGGTGAAGTCGAATCGGAGCTTGTCCGGGCCGACATAGGAGCCGGCCTGTCGAACGTGGGTACCAAGCCGTTGCCGGAGCGCGGCGTGGAGCAGATGGGTCGCGGTGTGGTTGCACTCCGTGGCGTGACGAGCCGCGCGGTCAACCGATGCGCGCACCCGCTCGCCCGGACCGATCGTCCCCCGCTCCGGCACGAGGGCCAGCACCTGGTCCTCGCCGATCCGCAGGACATCGTCAACCCGCGCGCGACAGTCGCCTTCCGAGCATTCGAGGTAGCCCGCGTCGGCGACCTGCCCGCCCCCGGTGGCGTAGAACGGCGACTCGACCAGCTTGACCAGCACGCGTCCGTTGTCGGCCACGGCGGCGCCGATCGTCGTCTCACGTTCGGTGGTCTCATAGCCGACGAAGTCGGTGGTAAAGCCCGCCTCGCCCGCGAGCGCCAGCGCCCGCTCTCGCAGCGCCTCGCCGGCGTGGGTTCGACCGGCGGACGCCCGGGCCCGTTCCCGCTGGCGGGTCATGAGCTCCTCGAAGCCGGCCTCGTCGACCCCGAGTCCCTGCTCGACCGCGAGCTCGCGGGTCAGGTCGATCGGAAAGCCGTAGGTGTCGTGCAGCATGAAGGCATCCTCCGAGGAGATGCCCTCGGCGCCCGTGTCCCGGGCCCGGGCAAACAGGTCCTCGAGCAGGCGGGTGCCCTGCTCGAGCGTCCGGGAGAAGCCCTCCTCCTCGGCACGCAGCCACTTCTGGATGCTGTCTCGCTGCTCGTGAAGCTCGGCGTACTCGGAGCCCATCAGCTCGGTGACCACGTCCGCATACCCGCCCAGGAAGCCTGACTCGAGCCCGATCGATCGTCCCTGCTGGATGGCTCGGCGCATGATTCGCCGCAGGACGTAGCCGCGGTCCTCGTTGGACGGAACGACCCCGTCGGCGATCAGGAAGGTCATCGCGCGG
>DATGFT010000159.1:0-8616 GCA_035308915.1 Solirubrobacteraceae bacterium | reverse complement strand
GCCTGAGCCGGTCAGGCCTTTGGCCGGGATCGCCCTGCGCTCGCCCCGGGCGCCGGCCTGGAGTGTGTGGAACATGGCGAACCGCACCGCCTGTTGCAGCTCGGGATCGCCGTGGATCTCGATGTCCGCCCGCTCCCAGTAGTCGTCCAGGTACGTGCGCTGGTCCGCCGCGAGCCCCTCCCATCCGGCGCGCTTGGCGCCGGCCAGGGCGGCGGCGACCTGGTCTCGGACGGCTTCCACCGAGCGCTTCTGCGACCACCCGTAGGCGACGAACTTGATCACCCGCAGCGGCTGGCCCGGGGCGACGCTGGTCGCCACCGTCATGCGCGCGATGTCGTCGAAGTCCTCCACCGAGACGTCCCGCTGCGCGTCACACTCGATCACGTGGTCCATCGCCACCGCCATCGTGAGCCCGCTCGCCTTGGTCGTGTGGACGAGGAGCGCCCGCAGGCCCGCTGACGCGTGGTCGCGTGACTCGAGCGGGGCCTTCAGGACCGCCGAGACACGCGGATCCGTTCCGCTGGTGGGCAGCGACTCGTTGGCCACGAGCTCGGACTGGACGACGACCGTCGCCTCCGCGTCGAGCGGCTCGACCTCATAGAGGATGGCCGCGATGGCCCGCTGGCTGAAGGACACGAGCCGCGTCGAGGAGACGCGCACCTCGCGCCCGGTCGGCGAACACCACTCCGCCCTGCGCTCCAGTACCCCCGCCCGCAGATCGAGAACGCGCTCATGGCTTCGCAACTCGCCGTAGCGAACGTCGAACGGCTGGTCCTCGACGAGTAGACGGATGATCTTTCCGTTGGTCACGTTGACCACGGTCTGGCTCGACTCCGGGTCCCCGTAGGCCGCCTCCGCGTAGGGCAGTGGGCGCTTCTCGTAGAACCCGTTCAGGTAGGTGCCCGGGAGGCCGTGGGGCTCACCCTCGTCGAGGTTCCCACGCAGTCCCAGATGCCCGTTCGAGAGCGCGAATACCGACTCGGACTGGGCCAGACGCCCGATGTCCAGCTGCGTCTCGCGGACCGCCCATGGCTCGACCGGAAAGGCAGGGTGCTGGAGGGCCACTAGAGCAGCTCGGCGAGGTCCTTGACGACGATGTCGGCGCCGTGCTCCTTCAGGGCCGCGGCCTGACCCACCCGGTCAACGCCGACCACGAAGCCGAAGTTCCCGGCTCGCCCCGCCTCCACTCCGGCCAGCGCGTCCTCGTAGACGCAGGCCGCGCTCGGCTCGACCCCGAGCGCCCGGGCTCCGGCCAGGAATGTGTCGGGCGCCGGCTTTCCACTCAGCTGCTCGCGGTCGGCGACCACGCCGTCGATGATCGTCTCGAACAGCTCGTAGATCCCGGCCGCTTTGAGGACGTCCCGGCAGTTCGTGCTCGATGAGACGACGGCACGGCGCAGCCCGGCGTCGATCGCCGCCTTGACGTAGCGCACCGAGCCCTCATACGGCTCGACCCCGTTGTCGTGGATCAACTTCAGCACGAGCTCGTTCTTGCGGTTGCCCAGACCGTCGATCGTCTGCGCGCTCGGCGGGTCCTGCGGGGTCCCCTGCGGCAGCTCGATCTTGCGGGAGTCCAGAAACGCGCGGACGCCTTCATAACGGGGCTTGCCATCGACGTACTCGTCGTAGTCGCTGTGGGCGTCGAAGGGCACGAACTCCTGCCCGTGCTCGGAAGACCAGCCCTTGAGGAAGTCGTCGAACATCGACTTCCACGCCTGGGCGTGAACCTTGGCGGTTTGGGTAAGCACCCCGTCCAGGTCGAATAGACAGGCGGTCACCCCCTCGGGTAGGCCCAGCATCGGCGCACAGGATACGGTGCTGATCGATAACCCCCTGACGCGAGGAAGTGGATGGATGGCGACAGACACCCCGATGCAGCTGGGCATGGTCGGACTCGGCCGGATGGGCGCCGGCATCGTTCGGCGGCTGATGGCCGACGGGCACCGTTGCGTTGGCTACGACCACAACGCCGACTCCGTCGCCGCGCTCGAGGGCGAGGGCGTGACCGGAGCCAGGTCGCTCGAGGAGTTCGCGTCCAGGCTCGACAAGCCCCGCACCGCATGGATCATGGTCCCGGCGGGCCAGATCACCGACCAGGTGATTGGTGACCTCGCTCAGGTGTTCGAGGCCGGGGATGTGATCATCGACGGCGGCAACACCCACTACCGCGACGACATCCGCCATGCCGCCGAGCTCGCCGAGAGCGGAATCCACCATGTCGACTGCGGCACCAGTGGCGGTGTCTACGGGCTCGAGCGCGGCTTCTGTCTGATGATCGGCGGCGAGGACGACGTCGTGCAGCGGCTGTACCCGCTGTTCGGCTCGATCGCGCCCGGCGTCGAGGCCGCGCCTAGGACGCCTGGCCGCTCAGGGGATCCGAGCCCTGCAGAAACAGGATTTCTCCACTGCGGACCCAACGGGGCCGGGCACTTCGTGAAGATGGTCCACAACGGGATCGAGTACGGGATCATGGCCGCCTACGCCGAGGGCTTGAACATCCTCCACAACGCCGACGTGGGCAACCGCCAGCAGGAGTCCGACGCCGAGACGGCTCCGCTCGAGCATCCCGAGTACTACCGATACGACATCGACACCGCCGAGGTGACCGAGGTGTGGCGCCGCGGAAGCGTGATCGCGTCCTGGCTCCTCGATCTGACCGCTGAGTCACTGTTCGAGTCGCCCGACCTCGGCGAGTTCTCAGGCCGGGTGTCGGACTCCGGCGAGGGTCGGTGGACCTCGACGGCAGCCATCGAGGAGGGTGTCCCGGCACCCGTCCTCACGACCGCGCTCTACTCCCGTTTCAGTTCACGCGGGCTGGACGACTTCGGAAACCGCGTCCTCTCCGCAATGCGCAAGCAGTTCGGCGGGCACGCCGAGAAGCCCTCGTAGGCGGGGTCTTAGAACCGGCCGCGCCCGCCCCACGGGCCGCCGCGGCCTCCCCAGGGTCCGCCGCGGCCGGCGACGCCCCCGCGATGCGAGCGGCGGTAGATCCAGACCACGAGCATCGAGAACAGGACCGAGAGCAGGATGCCCGCGCCATGGCGATGCAGGACGTACCACGAGAAGAGGCCGGCGCTGAACGTGCCGCAGACGCCGACAAGCGCCGTCATCGGGATGCTCATGGGGTCAGGACCGGGCAGCAGAAGGCGCGCGAGGGCACCCACGATCAGGCCGACGAAGAAGAGGATTATCAGGTAGGCGATTAATCCCACGTCTCAATCGTACCCCGGTAGGGCGGAGCTAGACACAGGGTTCATGAAGAATGATCTCGCCTCTCCTCAGGCCCCGGCCGCGACCCGCGCTCTTGCCGCTCGGACCGCCTGCGACAGCGTCGCCACGTCGTAGGCTCCGTAGTGGCGCCGACCGTTGATGAAGAAGGTGGGGGTTCCGGAGACGTTGCTGGCGTCGGCCGACTCGACGTCCTCGGCGATGCGGCCCGCTCCCTTGCCCTTGCGCAGATAGTCGCGAAACCGCTCGCCATCCAGCCCGAGCTCCGCGGCGTAGCGGACCAGGTCGCGAACCGCGAGCGCGTCCTGGTGGGAGAGCAGCGTGTCGTACATCTCCCAGAACCGTCCCTGGTCGGCGGCGGCCTCGCTGGCCTCGGCGGCGAGTTGGGCGTGGCCGTGGACGTCGTTCAAGGGCAGATGGCGCCAGACATAGCGCAGATCGCCAAAGTCAGCCAGCAGCTCCCGCACGATGCCCTCCGCGCGCCCGCAGAACGGGCACTCGAAATCGCCGTACTCGACCAGGGTCACCGGGGCATCCAGCGGCCCCCGGATGTGATCGCGTTTGGGGTCGACGGCCGTCGCCAGGTCCACGATCGTCTGCGGCTTGCCCACCAGCGCCCGCAGCCGCAGGCCTCGCGGGAGCAGCGCCGTGACCCGCGAGACGATCAACGTCAGCAGCGATGCGGCCGCGGCGGCGGTCAGGACGCCGAGCTTTGCCTCCTGGAGCTCGACCCCGGTGAAGGCGAGCGTCGCGATCAGGATCGAGACGGTGAACCCGATCCCGGCGATCGACGCGCCGCCGAGCACCGAGGCCCAGCCCACCGGCGGCCTGATCCGCCCCCGGCTCAGACGCGTGAGGAGCCAGGTTGTGCCGGTGATCCCGACCGGCTTGCCGAGGACATAGCCGACGATGATGCCGAGCGCGATCGGCGAGGCATAGGCCAGGCCCAGGAAGTGGCCGGTGATGGCGATGCCTGCGTTGGCCAGCGCGAATAGGGGCACGATCACGTAGCTGGACACCGGATGGAAGATCTGCTGGAGGCGCTCGTTGGGGGAGATCGCCGTGCGCACCCCCTCACGCACGCTCTGCGCGGCCGCCGAGGTCGGCTGCTCACGGAAAAGCCGAAACAGGTCGGTGGCCCGCTCGAGGTCGGCGCGGCCGGCCGGATAGGCGATCGACAGCAGCCCCATTACGACTCCGACGATGACCGGGTCGACGCCCGACTTGAGAAACGCCACCCACGCCACCAGACCGAGCATGAAGTAGACGATTCCGTTGCGTACGCGGCGCAGGCGTACCACGATCACGAGGCCAAGCACCCCGATCCCCGCCAACAGCCCTGCAACATGGATGGCGTGCGTGTAGACGGTGGCGATCACGACGAAGCTCACCAGGTCGTCGGCCACGGCAACGGTGAGGATGAAGGTGCGCAGGCTCTGCGGAAAGCGTCTCCCGACCAGGGCCAGCATGCCGAGCGCGAACGCCGTGTCGGTCGACATCGTGGTCCCCCAGCCGTGGGCCGAGCTCCGGCCCGCGTTGAAGGCGAGGTAGATCGCGATCGGCAGCGCCATCCCGCCCAGCGCCGCCGCCGCCGGCAGGACCATGCGCCGCCGGTCACGCAGCTCGCCGAGGTCGAATTCGCGCCGGGCCTCGAGGCCCACGGCGAGAAAGAAGAACGCCATCAGGCCGTTGTTGACCCAGAGCCGGAGGCTCTCGGAAACTCCGCCGCCCCCGATCCGCACGCTCAGGGTCGTGTTCCACACCCGGGCATACGACACGGCGGCGACATTCACCCAGATCAGCGCCGCCACACTTGCGGCGAGGAGGATCGCGGCGCCACCGGTCTCGGTCCGCAGGAACAGGCGTACCGGCTCCTCGAGGTTCCGGGCCCAGGCCGTGCGACCGCTGAACGAGCCCGCGGTGGCCGACGAGTCGCTCATCGGAGCGCGAGGCCGGGCGGCAGCTGCTTCTGCGCCGCCCGGCCGGGCGCGATATCAACCAACGTAAACCGGGGAATCCCCACTGGCGGGGAGCTTACGTCCCCTACGCCGCCGAGCGAAGAGCCTCCAACTCCGGGCTTCCGGCCAGTCTCTCCAGGCCTCTGGCCTCGAGCTGACGCGCCCGCTCGGTGGTGATTCCGAGTTCTGAGCCGGTCTGCCGCGGCGTCCGTGGCTCGTCCCCGTCGAGCCCGAAGCGAAGGCGAATGACGTTCCGCTCGTCCTCGGGGAGCTGGCGCACGAGCGCCTCGACGCGGCGGTCGCGGTCTGAATCCATGACCTGCTCAGCCGGTTCCGGAGCTTCGCTGGCCAGGAGCTCTCCGAAGGCGGTCTCGCCATCGTCCCCCACAGGCTGGTCGAGGCTCGTCATCGCCCGGTTGAGCTCCCGGAGCTCCATCACCTCGTCGATGGGCAACTCGGCCACGGCGGCGATCTCCTCGTCCGTGGGCTCGCGCTGGAGCTTCGCGCTGAGCTCGGACTCGAGCTTGCGCACCTTGACCTGCCGCTGAGCCACATGCACCGGCACGCGAATCGTCCGGCCGTGGTTCTGCAGGCCGCGCTGGATCGCCTGGCGGATCCACAGGGTTCCATAGGTTGAGAACTTGAAGCCCCGCCGCCAGTCGAACTTCTCGACCGCGCGGATCAGGCCCAGCATCCCTTCCTGGACCAGATCCTCCATCGACAGGCCATGGCCCTGGTAGCGCCGCGCCTGCGAAACCACCAGTCGCAGGTTGGAGTTGATCATCCGCTCCTTGGCCTCGAGGTCGCCCCGCTCGATCCGCTTAGCGAGCTCGATCTCCTCGGCCGCCGTGAGCAGCGGATGGACGCGGGCCCGGCGCAGGAAGAGCTCAAGCGCCTCCGGGGTTCCGCTCGAGAGATGGAGGTCAGCTCCCGCCTGCAGACGCTCGGCGGCATGGGTGTTGCGGCGCCGATTCTGCCGGGCATTTCCCTTCGGGGCCCGGATCCGCCGGCTCCGCTGGGCCTCGCTAGTGTTGGATTCGTGATCGCCTCGGACCCGGGGGGTTCCGTCGCGATGGGTTTCAAAGCTGTTCAGTTCTGTCTCCGCTGTTCTAGACAAGGTTCGATGCACGTCGAATTATAGCATTGTTCGATGGCCGTCGAACCTTCCTGGGGTGAGAGAATCGCCCCCGATGACTCATGAACCTGGGGCTTCGGGCCGGGACGAGACCGAGCTCGAGCGCTACGACCGCAACCTGACCGAGCTCATGGGCGAGCTGCGGGTGGCGCTCCCCGGCGTCCAGGTCCTGTTCGGGTTCCTGCTCGTGGCCCCGTTCAACGCCCGCTTCGGCCACACGAGCGAGTTCGAGCGCCGGCTGTACTTTGCCGCCCTGCTCCTGACGCTGGTGGCCTCGATTCTCCTCATCGCCCCGACGATCATGCACCGGCTCGAGTTCCGCCAGGGCCGTAAGTACGACGTCGTGCAGAGCGGCAATCGCTTGACCATCGCCGGGCTCGTCGTGTTGGCCGCAGCGATGACCTGTGCCATCGCCCTCGTGACGCACTACATGTTCGGTCAGACGACCGCGATCGTCACGACGATCGCCGCGGCGATCGTGTTCACCAGCGTCTGGTTCGTGCTGCCGCTGACCCGGCGACAGGCGGCTCGCTGAGTCTCCCCAGCCCGCTCTCAGCCTTGGTCCTCGGTAATCCCGGCCGACAGGTTCGACGGCTGCCCGGAGATCGAATCCCGGGGAATCGCGTCCGGATTGACCGGGCCCGCGTGGCTCGGCGGGCGCCGGCGTGACCAAATCCAGCGCCTGTGCAGCGATCCCCCGGCCTCGACGCCATGGTCACGGTGCTGGGTAGAGATGCTCCATCCGAAGTGAGTCAGCACCGCGGTGACGATGGCCACTCCGAGAATCGCGCAGATGATGATCGTGACGGTCATGTGTCTTCGCTTCCTTCGCTCTCGTGGGGTTTACGAGGAGCACTACCCACTCCGCGGCCCCGGACTGCATGAGAGTTCGCTTTTCGCGTCAGGCAGGTTGGAAAACACCCGGACGGCGGCGGCGGGGGCGGCTAGCGTAAGCCGCTGGGTCGCCGGCGCCTCCCCCGCTCCTGCTTGGGGAAGGGCTCGGCCGGCACGGGGACCGGCTGCGGCGCGGGGCAGCTCGTGTCCGCCGCCGCGGGCACCGGTAGCTGGACGGCGCCATCCCGCGGGCGCGCGGCGAAGTTGAACGCGGCGGTCAGATCGCCGGTGACGCCGCGCCGCCACGCGCTCAGGTTCGGGACCTCGACGCCGAACCGGGTCTCAAGGAAACGCAGGGTCGAGGTGTGATCGAAGGTCTCCGAACACACGAAACCTCCGCGGGAGAAGGGCGAGACGACGAGCATCGGGACCCGGAAGCCGAGCCCGATCGGGCCGCGGATCCCATCGGCGCCGGCCGGCAGTTGGCCGACGGTCAGAAACTCGTCCTTCGTCCCCCGGGGAGGCGTCGGGGGCGCCACGTGGTCGAAGAAGCCACCGTTCTCGTCCCAGGTGATGAAGAGCGCGGTTCGCCGCCAGATCCCGGGGTGGGCGACCAGCGCCTCGAGGATCTGGCGCGCGGCCACTTCACCGGCGGCCGCGGTCGAGTAACCCGGATGCTCGCTCTGGAGAACCGACGGCAGGATCCACGACACGTGCGGCAGGCTGCCGTCGGCCAGATCGGCCAGGAAGTCCTGCGGGTAGGTCGGCTTGAGCGCGCGGTGCGCCAGCTTCGCCCCCGGGGCGAACTTCCTGAAGTAGGGCAGGACGTTGTCCAGCACGCCGGTTGGCGGGGAGGCGTACACCTTCCAGCTGATCCGGTGCGCCTCGAGCTGCTCGGGCATCGTCGCCCATCTGAAGGTGCCGTAGGTGCTCACGCGGGTGGAGACCAGGGTGCGGACCAACGGCCCTCCGTGCCTGCCGTGCGGGTCGATCGAGGCCGACATCGACATCAGGCGGTTGGGGTCGGTGGGGCCGATGACTGAGCAGTGATAGCCGTCGCAGATCGTGAACGCGTCGGCCAGCGCGTAGTAGAAGCCGAGATCCGCGCGCGAGTAGTAGCCCATCGTCTGCGGGCCGACGCCCGGTTGGTCGGCCGCCTCGTGGACCTTCACGAAGCGATCCATGCGCCCGTGGTTCCACGCCCGATGCTGCGCCCCCCACGCGTGCGTCAGGTCAGGCAGGCACGCCTGGGGCAGGTGGAAGGGGTGGATCGTCCGGCCTGAGGAGTCGCGCTGAAAGAACGCGTGGCGCCCGCGGCGGTCGTCGAACCCGCGCACTCCTGACAGCGTCCCGAAGTAGTGGTCAAAGCTGCGGTTCTCCTGCATCAAAAGGACGATGTGCTTGACCTGCCCGGGCGAGAACGGTGCCGAGGGATCAGATGCCGCGATGGCGCGGCGCACG
>DATGFT010000158.1:0-28406 GCA_035308915.1 Solirubrobacteraceae bacterium | reverse complement strand
CGCTGGCTGGCTCTGCCCAGCCCAGGCCGGCCCGCTGCCAGAGCCGAATCTGGCCGCACGGGGGCTGCGCTCCTTGACCCGGGCCGACTCGCCGCTCTACTTCGCGCCGGGGTATGCGCCGCGGATGATCCCTTGGCTGATCCGCTTCACCCGCAACTGCAACCGCCGGGCCTATCGACGCGGCGTGGAAGCGCTGGCACGGCTCGGCCACCGAACCTTTCCGGTCATCGAACAGCTCGAGGCCGATGGGGTGCGCTTCGAGCTTCACCGGCGCGGGCTGGTGGTGGCGGCCGAGACCGCGGCGCCGATCGCGAGCTTTCTCGCGGGTCTGGAGCCGATGCGGGGACTCGGGTATCGGATCCCGGAAAAGGTCCTGAGCGGCGAGGAGGTGCGCGAGCTCGAGCCGCTCCTGTCATCGAGCGTGGGTGCCGGGGCGCTGATCGACGAGCACTGGCACGTCGATCCGCTGACGCTTGTGAACGGCCTCGCGAATCGCCTGCGAGAGATGGGCGTCGAAATCGAGGAGGGCGTCGAGGCCCTCGAGCTGGACAGCGGTAACCATCGGCGCCCCCGGCTGCGCACGAGCGCCGGCGAGCGGGAGACCGACGCCGTGGTCCTGGCCGCCGGCGCCTGGACGGCGAGCCTCACGGCGAGCCTCGGCTTTCGCTTGCCGCTCCAGGCCGGAAAGGGATACAGCTTCGAGATCGAGGCCGAGGCGATGCCCCACCGCGCGGTTGAGCTGCTGGATGCCTACGTCGTATTCACGCCCCTTACGAACCGATTGCGCGTGGCCGGAACGATGGAGTTCAGCGGCATCAACAGTCGGCTGAACGAGGCTCGGATCGAGGCGATGGTTCGCACTGCAGCTCGTACGTTGCCGAGTCTTCGCGTCGACCGGGTCGGGCGCCGGTGGACGGGCATGCGACCGATCGTGCCCGACGGTCTTCCCGTCATCGACCGGGCGCCCGGGCACGAGGCGGTCTACGTGGCCGCGGCGTTCTCGATGCTCGGGATGACGCTCGGGCCGCCGGCCGGGGAGGCGCTGGCCCGCCAGATCCTGACCGGCGCCAGGCCGGCAGAGCTCGAACCGTTCCGGGCTGACCGATGGTGCGCGCCGTGGCGGCGCCCCCGGGCGGCTTGGCGCTAACCCTCCTGCTCGGCTCGAACTCGGCGGGCCAGCGCCTGGAGGAGTCCCCAGGCGATCGTCGCGTTCGACTGCACGAGGGGACGGAAGTCCCAATACGTGAGTCCGTAGCACACGAGGTCGGTCGCGGCGGTGACGGTCGCCGAGCGCTCGCCGCCATCGATGAGGGCGATTTCCCCGAAGTAGTCCCCCGCGGTCAGCTTCGGGCGGGGGCGGCCGCGGACGCTCACGTCCGCCTCGCCGGACTGGATGAGGAAGAAGGCCGCACCGCCGGAGCCCTCCTTGGTCACGGTCTCCCCAGCCGCGAAGCGGCGCTCCTTGAACAGGCTCCGGATCTGCTCGACGTCGCGCGGCTTCAGGTCCGCGAACAACGGGACCTTGGCGACCGCCTCGGCCGGCACCGCCTCCGCTGGCCGTGACGGCGAGGAGATTCCCTTGCCCCGTGTCACAGCGCGGCACTGAAGCAGGTACAACTCGCCGTCCGCGATCGCCCACTCGATGTCGCGGGCCGGCCCGTATACGGTCTCGCACAGCTCGGCCAGCCGGCCGAGGCCATCGAGTTGCTCGTCGCTCAGGCACAGCTGCTCGGCACGTTCGGGCGGGATTTCCTCCTCGAACGTGCCGCCCTCGGGAAGGGGACGGATGGCGATCTTCTTCACACCGGCGCGGCGCTCGAGGATCTCGCCGGAAGGGGCGATCCGGAACATGTCGGGAATCACCCGCGCCGCCACGACCGCCTCGCCGAGGCCCCAGCTGGCCTCGATCAGTCGCTCTTCTGCTCCGGTGACCGGGTTCTGAGTGAACATCACCCCAGCGACCTCGGGGTCGAGCAGCGACTGGACGACCACCCCGACGCTGGGGCGCGCAAACAGGCCCACGCGCTGCCGGTAGGTGATCGCCGAATCGGAGTTGGCCGACCACCAGATCTGGCGAAGCGCGTCCGTCACCTGATCGGCCGAGCGGATGCCGAGCAGCGTCTGGTGCTGGCCGGCGAAGCTGGCATCCGCCCCGTCCTCGTCGACCGCCGAGGATCGAACCGCGAGCGGAAGGGGGAGCGGGAGCGCCGCCCGTCGCACCTGCTCGATCGCCGTCTCGTCACCGGATGCCACTGCCTCGACCACCGAGCCGGACAGAGCGATGCCCGGAGGCAGCGGCAGGCCGCCGCGCGCCGCGGTTCCAAGGCCGACGGCCTTGGAACCGTAGAGCGCGTCATCGCGCGCCTTCAGGAGCGGGACGACACCCTTCACGTGAGGATCGTCACCTCCCCGGCGTCTCCATCGACGCGGACCCGGGCTCCATCGGGGATGCGATCCGTGCCATCACGCGTGCCGACCACACCGGGAATCCCGTATTCGCGGGCCACGATGGCGGAGTGCGAGAGCAGGCCGCCCGCGTCGGTCACGATCGCGCCCAGGAGCGGAAGCAGGATGTTGAACGCCTCGGTGGTCGACTCAGTCAGGAGCACATCGCCCTGCACGATGCGGTCGAACTGCGTCGGGCCCTCGACCCGCCGCGCCAGGCCTTCGTACACGCCGCCGCTGGCGGCCAGGCCGCGGAGCGTCTGCCCCTCGTGCTGCGCCTCTGAGCTTCCGAACAGGGAGCCCATGGCCAGACCCATCGCCTGCATCACTCGCGCGGCGCCCGGTGGGAGTCCGGAGGGGTCCGGTGGCGGCTGCTCGGGGGGACCCAGGGTCGGCGGAGCCTCCTTGGCGTTATGAGTGGTCCGCCACTCGTAGCGCTCAGCGAGCTCATCGGCCGACGGTCCGTTGGCGCCTGAGACGAGCGCACACATCTCGTCGAAGCCGGCGTCGATGAAGTGCTCGGGCTCGTGGATGCGCCCTCTGGAGGCAACCCGCCGGCCGGCGGCCACCGCCGCGCGGCGCATGATGCCCGACGCCCAGATGTCGCTGAAGACGCCGCGCTCATCGCGGATGCGATACATCCGCCGCGCCTCCTCGAGCAGCTGGTCGAACTCGGCGCGATGCTCTTCGGGCACCTTCGCCCGGACCTCGGCGATCTTCGCCTCCACCTCCTCCTGCGCGCCGTCTTCGCTACCGGCCTCGACCGAGGCCCGGATTGCCCGCACGAGCGCGTCCGGCAGCTCAAGCGCGTAGCGTCCGCCGATGTCGAAGCCGTCAAGCAGGCGGTACCCGACGACGTCGAGGTACTCCGAGACCGCGCGCCCGGCATCAGAGTCGAGTGAGCGGAGCTGATTCAGGAGCTGGGCCGGATCGAGATCGGAGGCCAGGAGCCCGCGAGCGGTGGGATCGGCGTTGATGGCGTCGATCATCCGGTGCAGTTCGCCTGAGGCGCCGGCGGATACGGGGGCGGCGCCCCGCATCATGCTGAGAAGCTCGGCCGGTGGCACGCCAGTCCAGGCTCCGGCGTGCATGAGGAAATCCCCGATCGCGATCATCGCCGCGCCGGTGAACCGCATGTGCTGGTAGATCATGTCGCTGTGGTGGGAGCGGCAGCGCGTCAGGTAGGCGACGAGCTCCTCGTCCGAGAGGGCGTCGGGATCGATGGACTGGAGCTCGCGGTGGGTGGCGATCGAGGTGGGCTTGCACTGCTCGTCCCACTCGCGCAGCTGGTCGCGCCAGAGCTTGTTGGGGAAAACCTCGCCGGCGCGAGCGAGCCGAGCCGGAATCTCCTCTTCGGGCGGCGGCGTGATGACCCGGTAGGCGAACCCGTTGACGTAGGCCATCTCGAGGCCCCCGAGCATCATCCCGTAGTAACGGGTGAACTCGCGGACGCCCCGCTGGAACGGCTCCGGATGCATCTCCGCCCAGTAACGGGTCGCGGGCCGCGGAAAGTGAACCGGATCCAACACCCAGGAGCCAGGTCCGGGTGGCTCGAATTGCAGCTCCGTTGCAGACCGTGCGGTCGTCATCGCGGTCCCCTTTCTGTTGTGGCGCAGACACCCCGTCGCGCGTTGGACGGATCCTTTCAGCTGGGGAGCTGCGCAGCAAGCGCGCTGAAGCCCGTAGGTCGGTTTCAACCCGGGTCGTGACGGCGCGGCGGGTGAGGCGTAGTGGTGGTGTGAGGGCTTGATGCAGCGCGCGCGGCAGCACGTGAGGCCGGTGTACGCGATGACGGGCGTCGCGTTGGCGCTGCTGATCGCGGCCGAGGGCACCCGATCGGGACTGGGGGTGGCGGGAGCGAGTGAGCGCCCCACGATCTGCCCGCTGCACTTGCCCCGCGGGGCCCGACTGAGCGCCTCGTCAGAATGGCCGGTGTGCGTCTCGTGGGGAGGATCGAACTGGTGGGGGCGGCCGGAGAGCCGGTTGACTTCCGACGCACGTTGGCTTCGCACGGCGTGGCCACGCTCGCGCCGAACCGAATCGATTTCTCGGATTACGTGCTTGAGACCACGGCGCTCGTGGATGGCGAGCCGCAGACGATTCGGGTCAGCGAGCCGGAGGGCGGCGCGGCGCGAGTCCAGGCTGTAGCGGCTGACGGTCGGGGGCGCAAGGCAAGCGTCCTCGCCCTCGTGCGGCATCTGTTCCGCTTGGAGGACGACCTCTCCGGGTTCTACGCGCGCGCTGCGAAGGACGAGCGACTCGCCTGGGTCACCTCGGGTGCGGGCCGGATGCTTCGAAGCCCGACGGTCTTCGAGGACGTCGTCAAGACGATTTGCACGACGAATACCTCCTGGTCGGCCACCGTGCGCATGACGGATGCCCTGGTCGAAGGGCTCGGAGCCGCGGCCCGAGACGGCCGAAAGACGTTTCCGACTGCGCAGGCGATGGCCGAGGCACCACTCGACTTCTACACCGACGTCGCGCGCGCCGGCTATCGCGGCGCCTACCTTTTGCAGCTGGCCACCGACGTAGCCGAAGGGCGGTTGGATCTGGAGGAGCTGGCCAACCCGGAGCTTCCGGATGCCGAGGTCGAGCAGCGCCTGCTCGCCCTGCCCGGGGTTGGGCCCTATGCCGCAGCCCACGTGATGCTGACCTCGCTGGGACGCTACGGCCGGCTGATCCTCGACTCGTGGACGCGGCCGACCTACGCCCGGCTGACCGGCCGTAAGAGCGCTGACCCTGCGATCCAGCGGCGCTTTCGACGCTTCGGCGAGTACGCCGGCCTCGCCTTCTGGATGGTGCTGACGCGTGACTGGATCGAGGACTGAGGCCCGTGGCGGCGAGCGCAGCGGTCGAGCCCTACAGTTAGCGCTCCGCCTGCCGATATCGGCAGGTGGGCGAGCAAATCGAGCCCTCGGAGCCGTCCCCGCCGGATGGCGGAGCATCTTCATATAGTTCTGCGCGAGTCGTCCTCCCTCGGCTCGACGGCCACGGGGGGCTGACCCCCAGTGCCGGGGCGCACCAGTCGCTGAGAAGACCCACAAACGTGTTATCTGCCCGGATATGCGGGAAGCCGAAAACGAATGCGTAGGCTGATTAGAGGGTTGCTGGCGGCCGCCGCGGTGATAGCCGGCGCCTACTTTCTCACCGCGGGGGCCGAGACCCGCAGCACGAGCGCGTCGACCGACCCGCTGGTCAAGCCGGCGCGGATCAACGCCGAGACGGTGCGGATCCCGATCGTGCCAGGCGCGCCGAGCCCCGCCGTGGCGGCCAGCCGCGGCGTCCAGGAGCTGCTCTTCGGGGACCGCTCGGTGGCCTGGAACCCGGGGACCGGGTTGTGGGGCGGCCACACCCGTCCGAACTGGTGGCAGTCGGCGCTCGCGCTGCAGACGCTCGTGCGCTACCTGGAGCGAACGAAAAACGTCGACCCTCTGTATCAGCACGTGCTCCTGCGCATCTACGACGCCAACATCTACAAGCCGCGGAGCACGGCCAAGCGTGATTTCGCGAACGAGTTCATGGATGACACGGCCTGGTGGGGCCTGGCCTGGCTGGAAGCGTCCCGTTACGAGCTCTACTTCCGCCACGACGTAGCCGACGCGAGGCGGTTCCTGGCCGTGGCCGAGTACGACGCGCGGTACATCGTCGCCGCGCCCCGGCAGTGCGGCGGGATCGTCTGGGCCCTGCGGCGCTCGCCCGACATGGTGACGAGCGCGGAGTTCGTGTCGCTGGCCGCCCGGCTATCGAGCTACCGCCAGGCGCCGGGGATCTTCCACGACCCCGCGAAGGCGGCGCAGTGGCTGACCGACGCCCGGTATGTCTTCGACTGGCTCAGGCGCAGCGGGATGGTCGACCTTCATATGGGCTACGTGCTCGATCGCCTCCACGGCGGCTGTCACAAGTTCACCGGCGGCCCGCTGACCTACACCGAGGGCGAGATGGCTGACGCGCTCGTGCAGCTCGGGGTGGCCGACCACAGGCCGTTCGACTTCAGGCTGGCCAGCCGCTTCATCAGGTACGTGCTCAACTACAGGAGTCGCCTGATCTCGCACGGGATCCTGCAGGAGTACTGCGAGGCTCGGGTGGGTGCGTGCCACCAGCGCAAGAACCGCCTGGATATCCCGGCGTTCAAGGGCATCTTCGTCCAGGCCGTGGCCGACTGGTCACAGGCCACCCATCGGAAGACGTTCCTGCGCTTCCTGCAGAATCAGGCCGCGGCGGTCGTGGACAACGCCGTCGTGGCGGGCGGTGACCAGCCCGGGAGTTGCAGTCGGCCGAGCACATGCGAGTTCGCGTTCATCTGGGGCCGACCGGTCGACGGACGGCCACCCCCCATCCCGGTCACCGTCGCCTCGCAGGAGAGCGCGATCGCTGCCCTTACGGCTGTGCTCCCGAAGAGTCACGGCTGAGGCCAGCCGCTCGCAACTCGTCGCCCGATCTGATCTCGCCTGCCGTGAGGATGTCGGCCCGGAGGCCGCCGCGGTGGACGAGCGGGCGCAGGAGTGGCCGCGAGCCGTAGCGGTCGACGACGGTGCAGGGTTCGCACAGGCGCATCCCGCGGCAGGTAACGTCGCCGACGCTGAAGGTGTGACCGACGAGCGAATTCAGATCGATTCCGCGAGTGACGAGGTTGCGCCGGTGTTCATCCGGCCGAAGCGGAGGATCGAAGGATTCGCAGACCTCCGCCTGGATCAGCGTGAGCGCACTCCCGGGGACCCCGGAGGGAAACGTGCCCCGGCCGAGCACATGCCGATCGCCGTCCAGCCCCTGGCCGGGAATCGCGCGGACCGATTCGAGGAGCTGAACCGGCTCACCCGCAGCGGGTGCGATGCATATCTGCTCAACCACTCCGGCCGTGGCATCAGCGGACGGCTGGCCCGGCCGGGCAAGCGCGATGTCGGTCGCGGCAACCAGGAAGCCATCGGCGATCGAACTCGCGAGCTGGTCGCGGCCTTTGGACGGGGCGTCGCTGCCGGCTTCGGGATCCCAAACGATCCCGGAGGGGACGCCGTACATGACCACGCTGTGCAGCTCCTCTCGGGCGGGATCCCCTAGCCGCGCGATCCACGGGCCAGGCCAGGAGAACGAGGCGGGGCTGGCCACCGGCACGAGCCCGAGGCCAAGGCTCCCGAGCCATCGGGTCACAGTGAAGCCGGTGGCGGGGTCCTCGTTGGGCCGAGGCCGGGGAAGCTCGTCGATCCCGAGCTCGAGGATCGTGGCCACACAGGCGAGAAACGACGCGACGTCGCGCGGCAGCTCCTCGTCCGGGATCAGAACCTCTCTGATCGCAGGCTCCTACGAGCGGGCCATCAGGCGCTTGCTCACCGGCAGGACAAGCCAGCGCGGAAGCTTGCGGTTCGGGCCGAAGGCGGCGCGCACCTGCGGGCCGCCGGGGATGACGGAGATCTGACCGCGGGCGGCGGCCCGCAGGGCGTCGCGAGCCACCCGCTCCGGCTCGACGAAGGTGAACTTGGGCAGCTTCTGCGCGAAGTAATCCGCGTCGCTCGCCTCCTGAAACCCGCTCGGAACCGGGCCAGGGCAAACCGCGGTAACCGTCACGCCAGCGTCCTCGACCTCGGCGTGAACAGCCTCGGAGAGCATCAGGACATGCGCCTTGGCCGCCGCGTACCCCGCGTTGTAGGGAAGGGCCTGGAAGGCGGCGGTCGAGGACATGTTGATGATCGCCCCGCGTCCACGACTCCGCATGCCGGGGAGATAGCGGGCCATCAGGTCCACGACGGCCTCGACCAGGAGCCGCACCTGCTGTAGCTCGGCGTCACGACCGTCCGCCGCGAACGCCTTGTAGATGCCGTAGCCGGCGTTGTTGACGAGGATGTCGACCTCCGCGCCAAGCTCCTGGAGCCGGTCCGCGACTCGATTGCGGTCCGCGGCCTCCGCCAGATCAGCAGCCACGACGACCGCACGCTCCTCGCCGCCCAGCTCCTGGGCGAGCTCCCTGAGCCGATCCTCACGCCGGGCCACGAGCGCCACCCGATGTCCCATCGCGGACAGTTGCCGCGCGAACTGCTCACCGATGCCCGAAGAGGCGCCCGTCACGAGGGCGATGGACTTGGGGGAAGGCTCGGGCAGGCTCATCGATTACTCCTCCACTTCGGTGGACCGCGATGGGTGGTCCCTGCATCCTGCCGGGGGCCGGACGTGCCGGTCAAGCGGCTACCGGCTCAGGGTTTGATCCGCTGCTAGATTCAGACCCCCGCGGTGGGCGTAGCTCAGCTGGTAGAGCTCCTGGTTGTGGTCCAGGCGGTCGTGGGTTCGAGTCCCATCGCTCACCCCTCGGAGGCGACTGGTGGATGCCCAGGCTGTTGCTCGGCGGCGAGCCCTGGCCAACAGCAAACGCGGCGTCAAAAATCCGGCTTGAGCGCGATCATTTGCGGGTCGTCTCGGTCGTAGTGATCGGGGTCCTCAACGCAAGCGTCGAGGATCTCCAGAGCTTCTGCCTTCGCGTCCTCCGGTATTGGCTGGCGAACCCAGGTCCCGAACCAAGCGTCCGGATGGGACAGTCGCTGAAAGCGGACTTCGTATAGGGCATCTGGCGGTGGCTGGGGGACCTGTGGCTGTAGTTCGTCGTTCATGGGCTTGATCCTGACGGCGGCTTACGGGACTCGGAACTGCCCGGTTGACAGCGGCGCTCAGTGGGAGACCGCGCGGCGCCGGATGCACTGAGAGGCGCTCGGCGCTGTGGGTCGACAGCGCGCCGCCGACCGGGCTGGCGGCGGATTTACCCCACTGCCGAGACTTCTAACCAGGCCCCTCGCCCGGCTCGGGCACCTCGGAGCCGGGGCACTTGTAGCGATCGTGGATCACGTGATCGAGAACGGCTTCTCCGGCGCTCGCCTGCCGGGCCAGATCGAAGTATTCGAAGCTGAACGTGGGGTCATCGGCGTTAGCGCCGAGATGATTCAGCTTCGTGCACTCGCGATCGGTCGGGGGGAGCGGATAGTCGATCTCATCCAGGGTGTAGCGGCCGACTCCCCGGATGCGGAATTCCAAGTCGGTGGGCGCCGAGCTCGCGTGCGCGTCGCCAGCGGCTCCTGGCGTGAGGTTGTTGACGCCCACATAGATCTCGAACGTCGCGCTGCGCCTCTTGGAGGTTCGGGGGTGAACGGCGGCGAAGGCCCGGATGCCCGACGGGAGGGCCGCCTCGTCATGGCCCTGGATCGTCAAAGACCCCACTGCGCCACGGCTCTCTGTGACGTGGACCATGAGGAGGACGAGACGCGCGCTGTCCGGGGCCGGAAGCCGCAGCTTTTCGGTGACTGAGAAACGTCTGTTGGCGGTGGAGGTCGCGGCCGAACCGGAAGCCGCCGCCTGAGTTGCGACCGCGGCAGCAATCACGACCGATAGCCAAAGCACCGACCGTCGGCGCATGTGGTGACTCTACGCTTGTCGCACGGCGGAGATCAAGTTGGCCGGCAACGGGCGAGGCTCGTTGTCCGGGGACGTGAACTTGAACGTTGTTGATCCGCGCCGTCCTACGATGAGCACGACTTATGGTTCGGGAACTCCAGGACTTTGAGGCCCTGAGTTTCGACTGTTACGGCACCCTGATCGACTGGGAGGCCGGCATTGGCGCGGTGCTGGGGGGGTGGGCCACCAGGCGGGGGCTCGATCTCGACACCGAATCGCTCCTGACGGCCTATGCCGTGCACGAGGCGAGGGCCGAGCGAGAGGATCCGGGTGCGCCATATCCCGAGATCCTGGCGCGGAGCATGCGCGGAATGGGAGACGAGCTCGGGGCCGAGGTGAGCGACGATGACGCCCGCGCGCTCGCCGTCTCAGTTCCGGACTGGCCTGAGTTCGCTGATTCGCCCGCCGCGCTGAGTTCGCTCGCGCGCCGGTACAAGCTGATCATCCTCTCGAACGTCGACCGCGGCTCATTCCGTGCGTCGAATGAAAGGCTCGGCGTCGACTTCACGAGCGTGCTCACCGCGGAGGACGTCGGGTCGTATAAGCCAGATCCGCGGAACTTCGATGCGCTCACGGAGGAGGCGCGACGTCAGGGGGTCGGCGAGGGCAGGCTGCTGCATGTCGCTCAGAGCCTCTTCCATGACCACGTCCCGGCGCAGCGGGCGGGACTCCCGACGGCGTGGATCAACCGCCGCCACGACCGGCCCGGCTGGGGCGCGACGCCCGAGCCACCAACTCGAGTCACGCCAGATTGGGAGTTTCCAAGCATGTCCGCGTTCGCGGCGGCGGCCACCTCCGAGGAATAGCGGACGCTGTCTGAGGGGCGCGTAGGTGGATTGGCATGCGGTGAACCCGTGCTGAAACGTTCAGTTCGACGCCTCTCGGTATTCGGCCTGGCGCTGTCCGTGCTCGCATGCATCGCTGCCGGGTGTGGGAGCGTTCCGCCGGACGTCGACGAGCTCACCTTCGTACCCCTTCCGGACACGCCTGTGGCATCGCCGGCCACGCAGATCACCGTGCGTGGCGCCGGCGCCGGCCAGGTGCAAGGGCTGACCGTCATCGGGTCACGCAGCGGCATCCACCGCGGAAGGCTTGTCAACGACCGCGACGCGCCGGCGGCAACGTTCGCCCCCGACACAGCGTTTGAGCCCGGGGAGGAGGTGCGGGTGAGCTTTCACGTGGCGGGCAGGAGTCGCCAGATCAGCTATCGCTTCGGGATCGCCCAGGAGGCGCAGGTCGACTTCCAGGCCGGGCCGCCGGCCCAGCCGACGCGGCCGGGCCAGGTCCAGCACTTCCACTCACGTCCGGACCTGCGTCCGCCGACCGTGAGGGTGACGGAGCGATCGAGCGCCACCGCTCGTGGCGACATCTTCATCGGGCCGGCCAACAAGCTAGGTCAAGCGGGGCCGATGATCGTCGACGACGACGGGAATCCCGTCTGGTTCCACCCCCTGCCCGGGAAGCTCCAGGCGTTTGGCTTTCGGAAGCAGGTCTATCGCGGAAAGCCGGTCCTCACGTGGTGGCAAGGGGTTGTCTCCTCGCTCGGGTACGGCCGTGGTGAAGACGTCATCTACAACACCTCGTATCGGCGTATAGCCACGGTTCACGCCGCCGACGGCTATGCAGCTGACCTGCACGAGTTCGTCATCACGCCGCAGAACACGGCGCTGATCACCGCGTTTGACCCGGTTCAGGCTGACCTCTCGTCGCTGGGCGGCTCACGTCAGGGAGTTGTGTTGGACTGCGTTCTCCAAGAGGTCGACATCAGGACCGGAGGTGTGCTGTTCGAGTGGCACAGCCTCGGCCATGTCGGCCTCGACGAGTCCTACAACAAGCCCGGCAAGGGCCAGCCGTTCGACTACTTCCATCTCAACTCGATCGCGGTCGACCGCGACGGGAATCTCATCATCTCGGCGCGAAACACCTGGACGGTCTACAAGCTCGATCGCCGGACCGGGCGCATTCTCTGGCGGCTCGGTGGCAAGCGGAGCAGCTTCACGCTCGCCCCGGGGACGGCGTTCGCGTATCAGCATGACGCGCAACCCGATCCCGACGGCACGATCACGGTATTCGACAACGGCGGCAATCCCCGGGTCCATCCGGAGTCCCGCGGCATCGACATCGCGCTGGATACGGAGACGATGACCGCATCGCTCGTCCACCAGTGGACTCACCCGAGGAAGCTCATCGCCAACAGTCAGGGCAACGTGCAGACGCTGGCCAACGGTGACCGCTTCATCGGTTGGGGCGGAGACCCCGACCTGACCGAGTTCAGCCCCGATGGTCGCGTCGTCTTCGACGCGGCGATGGCCGACCCGGATACGTCATACCGCGCCTACCGGTTTCCCTGGCGAGCGAAAGCGCCCGGCCGCCCCGCCGTCGCCGTCAGCAGCGCTGGGCCTGGCACCGCCACCGTCTACGTGAGCTGGAACGGCGCGACCGACGTGGCGGCCTGGCGCATCCTCGCCGGGCCGAACGCTCAGTCGCTGATTCCGGTCGGACAGGCCCCGCGTACCGGGTTTGAGACGAGGACCGAGGTCGTGACGAGTGAGCCGTTCCTCGCTGCCGAGGCGCTCAGTCGATCCGGCAAGGTCCTCGGCGTCTCGGCGCCGGTCGCGCGCGGGGGATAGCCGCGGGCGGCGCGGTCTGCGAGGCGCGGCCGGTGTGCCGTTGGCGGCGGCGAGCTTCGAGATCGGCGCGATAAGCGGCCCCCGGGAAGGTCGGAACGCTGCCGCTCGTCTTAGATCTCCGGATGGGAACGATTCGAGCTTGTGCGGCCGAGGAGCGCGGAGCGATGCTGGCGATCATCAACGCGGCGGCCGAGGCCTACCGTGGGGTTATTCCGGCGGATTGCTGGCATGAGCCGTACATGGGAATCGATGAGCTCGATCAGGAGATCGCGGCGGGGGCGCGATTCGTCGGCTACGAGCTGGACGGGTCGCTGGTCGGGATCATGGCCCACCAGGCGATCGGAGATGTCGATCTCATCCGCCATGCCTACGTCCTGCCGGCGGCGCAACGCCGCGGTGTGGGTGCGGCCCTCCTGGGGCACCTCCGGCGCGGCAACTGGCGCCAGAGCCTCGTTGGCACATGGTCGGCCGCAGGCTGGGCCATCAACTTCTACGAGCGACACGGATACCGGTTGGTGCCGCGGCCACGGACGGCCGTGCTGCTCAACGCCTACTGGAGGATTCCGGCGCGACAGGTGGAGACATCGGTCGTCCTGGCGAATCCGCCGCTTGAGTGATTACGCCCGGACGTCGTGGGCGAGGCAGATGCGCTGGAGCTGTTCCATCGCTTCGCCGGTGCGCTGGGGAAGCGACTCGAGTGCGGCAGCGGCCGACTGCATTGCGTCGATCGTGACCCCGCGAGCCTCGAGGGCGAAGCGCCCGAGCCAGCGCACGGCGGCGCGCTCGTAGCGCTCGGGATCGCCGTCACGGAGGACCAGGCAGATCCGCAGCGCGTCGTCGAGCGCGACCTGCGGGAGTTCGAGCGCCGCGGCGACCACGAGGTTGGCGTTCCCGGTCGCGAGGGCACGGCGAAACCGGGCGTAGGAACTGCCGTCACTCGTCATCGAACACATGTTCGCACGACGGTCAAGCCGCCGTGGACCAGCCCGCAGCGCCGGGGCTGAAGCGATCAGACCCGGATGCCGGGCGTGGCGGCTTCGGACACGCGGCGGCCCAGCTCCCGAACCTGTTCGTCGCTCAGGTGCGCGACCTCCAGGCCAGCCTGCTCGAGCTCACGGCGAACGTTGACCGTCGCGTGGACCGTGTCGACGGCGCGGGCGAGCTTGGCCAGGGCGCTGTTGACGAACGGGTCGTCAAGCGAGGTCACCCCATCCGCCGTCGCCCTGAGCAGCCAGGCACGGAGGGCTTCAGCCTCGGGGAGCTCGAGTTCGAGCGCCAGCGTTCCTTCGGCGTCAAACGCGTGGAACTGGTCTGTCATGTGGTCGGTGGTGCTCATTGCGGTGCGGCCTCCGCGGCCGCGGTTCCCGGGCGCGACCAGCGTCCGGAATGGGGTTGCGTGTCCGTTCTATCGTCGGGCCGCGTGCGCTGCTTGAGCAGCGCATGAAGTGGCTAGATCATCGACTGGCGGCGCTCACCCGTCGCCGCGGGCCCGTTACGTCCCGGGCACGATCACCGTCGGCTCGGGAGCCAGCTGCTCGTCATCAGGCAGGTCGATCGTGCGGACCGGGCCCTTGAACGTGTGCCGGGCCGACACGACGTACCACAGCGTCACCGCCAGCATCACCGCCACCGTGACGAGCGGCGCGTAGTTGAAGGCCGACCAACTGAACTGACCGCCCCACGGGACAGCCGCCGGGGTGAAGGGCAGACAGAAGATGACCACGCACAGCGCGACCCACGCGCACGCGATCGGGTTGATCCACCGGTACTTGCGACCGAGGGTCCAGGGCCCGGTCTGGAAGCTGTCACCCATCCGCCAGCGCAGGAAGACCGGGATCGTGTAGGCGATGTAGAGCCCGATGACCGAGATCGAGGTCACGGCGAGGAAGGCCACCGGGAGCCCGGCGTGGTTGCCCCAATAGGCGGGGATCGTGATGACGAGGGCCAGGACGGCGACGAACACCACCGCCCAGGTCGGGGTGCGGTGGCGGTTCAGCTGGCGCCACAGGTTGTGGCCGGGAACGGCGCCGTCACGGGAGAAGGCGAAGGTCATGCGCGAGGCGCTCGTCACACACGCCATTCCGCAGAACAGCTGCCCGACGGTCGAGATCACCAGCACCGCCTTGGCCGCCGCCGAGCTGAGGGCGGACTCGATGATCGACTGCGAGGTCCCGCCGGCGGCGTTGATCGCCGACACGTGGGTGGCGGCAAAGGTGAGCGCCAAGAGGACCGCCCAGCCGAAGACGGCCGAGTAGAAAACCGACCGCCACACGCCCTTGGGGGCTGCCTCCGCGGCGCTGTGGGTTTCCTCGGACACGTGGGCCGAGGCGTCGTAGCCCGTGATCGTGTACATGGTGAGCAGGAAGCCGAGCGGCAGCACGTAGAACCAGTACATGTGGTGGCTGAAGCCCGACAGGTTCTGACGGTGACCGAAGACGAAGCTGAAGCTCTGGTGGTGGCTGGGAACCGCGACCAGCAGGACGATGATCACCATGACTCCGACGATGTGCCACCACACCGAGATGTTCGTGAACAACGCGACCAGGGGCGAGGAGAAGATGTTGATGAGCGCATGGACGGCGAGGATCAACGCGAACAGGACGAACGTGTGGTGCAGCGACGACTGCACGCTCGAGGTGGCGAAGTTGACCCCAAAGATGTGGGCGCCGTAGAACGACAGGGTCGAGTTCAGGAAGGTTGCCGCGGCGTAGTCGACCGAAGCCGTCACCGCGACGAGGCCGATCAGGTTGAACCAGCCCGTGAACCAGCCCCAGCCGGCGCCGCCCAGCTTCGAGGCCCAGTAGTAGATGCCACCCGCGGTCGGCATCGCTGAGGCCAGCTCGGACATCGAGAAGGCGACCATCAGGATCATGATGCTGATCAGCGGCCAGCCGATCGAAATCGCCACCGGTCCGCCGTTGATCCAAGCCTGGCCGTAGGTGGTGAAGCAGCCGGCGAGGATCGAGATGATGGAGAACGAGATCGCGAAGTTCGAGAACCCGCTCCAGGCTCGATTCAGCTCCTGCTTGTAGCCAAGCTGGGCCAGCCTCTCTTCGTCGCTCGACAGCGTCGCTGTGCTCGGCATGCGCCCTCCTCCAGAAAGGTTTGCTAGGCCGTCCTTATCGGCCCGGAACCCTACCTAGGGGGGAAGGGAAGTCAAGGCGGCGGCAGCAGCCCTCCGAGGATCTGCTCCGTGGCGCGCACGTGCTCGGCCATCTCTCGCGCGGCCGCCGATTCGTCACGGCGACGGATCGCATAGAGCAGGCGGCGGTGCTGCGTGTTCGCGGACTCGAGCACCTCGGGGGGGTGGGCGATGAGCGAGATCAGGCGCGTCATCTCGCCCTGCACCTCGGTCTGCCGCGTCACGAGCCGCGAGCTCCCGGTCGTCTCGGCAAGACCAACGTGCAGGCGCACGTCCGCCTGGCGATAGGCGTCGAAGTCGTCGAGCATGCCCTCCAGGGCGCGGGCCAGCTCGTAGAGCGCGGCCAGCGACTCCACATCCGCGCGTTCGGCGGCCAGCACGGCGACCCCGACCTCGACGGCCAGGCGCTCGTCGCAGACGTCACGCCAGGACGCGAGCAGATCGGGCGAAGGCGGATCGGCGGGCGGCTGGGGGTCGGCGACGAAGGTGCCGCCGCCGCGGCCGCGCGTGGCACGCAGGTGGCCGCTGTGAGCCAGGGCCACGAGCGCCTGGCGAAGCGTCGAGCGCGCGATGCCGAGGCGTGCGCACAGCTCACGTTCGGCGGGAAGCCTCGTGCCCGGCGGCAGCAGCCCGAGCCGGATGGCCGTGCCCAGCCGCTCCACCGTCTCCTCGAAAGCGGTCTGCGAGTGGACGGGAGCGAAGACGGTGTCCAGCGATGCCGCCGAGTCGAGCGGGCCGACGCTCATCGCCCCTCACAAACGTTCAAAGCCGCGGAACTTCTCCCAGTCCGTGACCGCCGCCTCGAAGGCGCTCAGCTCGATGTCGGCGGCGTTTACGTAGTGGT
Source organism: Solirubrobacteraceae bacterium (assembly GCA_035308915.1). Lineage (GTDB taxonomy): Bacteria > Actinomycetota > Thermoleophilia > Solirubrobacterales > Solirubrobacteraceae > Palsa-465. The sequence goes on along the minus strand of DATGFT010000158.1, from coordinate 11,917 downwards.
CGACCACCTCGTCGCCGAAGGCGGAGCGGGCGATCTCGCTGGTGGCGAAGAGGTCTCGGGCATCCCGGAGGGTCGCGGGAAGGCGTGGCTTGTCGCTGGCCGTGTAGGCGTTGCCCTCGTACGCCGGCTCGAGCTCGAGGCCGGCGTCAACGCCATGCAGCCCGGCGGCGACGATCGCGCTCAGAGCGAGGTAGGGGTTGAGGTCCGAGCCCCCGGCGCGGTTCTCGAAGCGCAGGCCCGGGCCGTGCCCGACGACGCGCAGCGACAGCGTCCGGTTGTCGTGACCCCAGGCCACCGCCGTGGGGGCGAACGAGCCCGCGGCAAAGCGCTTGTAGGAGTTGACGTTCGGGGCCAGGAACAGGGTCAGCTCGCGCAGGCAGGCCAACTGGCCGGCCAGAAAGGCTTCGAACACCTCACGCTGGCGCTCGAACAGCGGGCCGTCATGGTCAGCGAGGGAGAAGTGAATGTGACACGAGGATCCCTCACGCTGGTTGTACTTGGCCATGAAGCTGATCGACATCCCGGACTGGGCGGCGATCTCCTTGGCCGCGTTCTTGTAGATCACGTGCTGGTCGGCCGTGCTCAGCGCGTCGGCGTAGCGAAAGTTGATCTCGTGCTGGCCGAGGTTGCACTCACCCTTGGAGTTCTCGACGACCAAGCCCGCCGCCATCATCGAGTTACGGATGCGGCGGATCAGTTCCTCGACGCGCGCCGTGCCGAGCAGCGAGTAGTCGATGTTGTAGAGGTTGGCCGGCTCGAGGTCACGGTAGGCCTTGCGCCACGCCTCCTCGTAGGTGTCTCGGAAGACGAGGAACTCGAGCTCGGTGCTCGCGTTGGCGGTCCAGCCGCGCTCGGCCAGGCGGGCCAGCTGGGCCCGGAGCACCTGGCGGGGCGAGGCGAGCACGTCACGTCCGTCATCCCAGTAGAGATCGGACAGGCAGAGGACGGTGCCCTCCTGCCAGGGCACCGGGCGCAGGGTGTCGAGGTCCGGGCGCAGCACGAAATCGCCGTAGCCACGCTCCCACGAGGCCATCTCGTAGCCGTCCACCGGTGTCATGTCGACGTCGACGGCGAGCAGGTAGTTACAACCTTCCGCGCCGTGGTGGGCGACCTGATCGAGGAAATAGGGTGCGGTCAGGCGCTTGCCCTGAAGGCGACCCTGCATGTCGGTCATGGCGAGCAGAACCGTGTCGATCTCGCCCCGGCTCACCTGCGCGGCGAGCTCGTCCACGGTGAGCAGCGGCGCCGCGGGCTGCGCCAGCCCGACCCCGCGATCACCCCCATCCACTGTCACCTTCGTGAAGGTATAGGAAGCGAGCCTTAGACGCTAGGTTTCTCGCCGTGGGTGGCCGCAGCGCGGAAGAACTTGACCACGTGCTGGCCCAGCTGACGCCGCGAGTGGGCGCACTCGACGGAGAGCCCTTGCTGCTCGAGGGCGGGATCACGAACCGCAACTATCGCGTGCGCCTGGGAGGCAGGGACTGCGTTCTACGCCTTGCCGGCAAGGACACTTCGCTGTTGGGAATCGATCGCGAGGCCGAGCGGATGGCCAACCAGAAGGCGGCCGAGCTCGGCTTCGCGCCGGGAGTCCTGGCCGCGGACGAGCAATGGCTCCTGACCGAGTACATCGACGGCGCAGCCGGTGAGCCACCCGCCGTGCGCCAGGTGGCGAAGGCGATCGGAGAGGCCCTGAGGGCGTTCCACGCTTCCGGCGTCGAGCTGCCGACCCGCTTCTGGGTTCCCGAGCTCCTCGACGCCTACGCCGAGGTCGTCCGCCAGCGCGGGGGCCGGCTACCCGATGCCTACGGGCGGGCCCGCGAGCTGACGGCCCGGATCGCCGAGGTCCTGCCCCTGACCAAGGCTGTCCCATGTCACGACGACCTGTTGCCGGGGAACGTGATGCGGGCCGACGGGAAGGTGATCCTGGTCGACTGGGAGTACGCGGGCATGGGCCACCCGATGTTCGACCTGGGGAACGTGGCCGTGAACAACGAGTTCACCGACCTCGAGGCGGCGCAGCTCCTGACGGGCTACCTCGGCCGCGAGCCCTCGGCGGCCGACCAGGCGCGCGTGAGCCTGATGCGGATCATGTCCGACGCTCGCGAGGGGGCGTGGGGCGTGATCCAGGGGGTGATCTCCGAGCTCGACTTCGACTTCGGGGCCTACGCGGCCAAGCACTTCGACCGCCTGACCGCAGCGGCTGGGAGCCCGCAGTTCGAGGAGTGGTTTGCCGCGGCCGCGTGAGCTTCCGGACCGGGCCCGGATCGTCGTGATCGGTGGTGGCGTGGGCGGCGCCTCGGTGGCCTATCACCTGACCCAGCTCGGTGAGCGCGACGTCGTCCTGCTCGAGCGCAGCGAGCTCACGAGCGGCTCGACATTTCACTCCGCCGGTCTGGTGGGCCAGCTCCGGGGCAGCGTGTCGCTGACGCGGATGATGATGGACTCGGTCGAGCTCTACCGCCGGCTCGATTCGGGCTGGGTCGAGTGCGGGGGGATCCGCCTCGCGTGCACGCCGGAGCGCGAGCAGGAGGTGATGCGCCAGGTGGCGTGGGCGAAGACGTTCGGCCTGCCGCTGGAGCTGATCTCGGCCGAGGAGGCCCAGCGGCTGTTCCCGCTGATGGTCACCGAGGGGGTTCGCTGCGCGTCCTATCTGCCGACCGACGGATATCTCGATCCGTCGCTGCTCACCGGCGCGCTCGTCGAAGGCGCGCGCGAGGGAGGCTGCCGGGTGTTCACGCAAACGCGGGTCACGGGGATCCGGCACGACTCAGGACGCGTCCGCTGGGTGGACACGGAGTGGGGGACGATCGAGACCGAATACGTGGTCAACGCGGGGGGGATGTTTGCGGCCGAGCTCGGGCGGATGGTGGGCGTGCGGGTGCCGGTGATCCCGTTCGCGCACGAGTATCTGGTGACGCAGCCGTTTCGCGAGCGGGGTGCCGGCGAGCACCTGCCCACGCTGCGCGACCCGGACCTGCTGATCTACTTCCGGGAGGAGGGGGCGGGCCTGGTCATGGGCGGCTACGAGCGCCACAGCGCGCCGTGGGCGCTCGATGAGCACAACCTCGACCGAATACCGGCTGACTTCAACGGCCGCCTGCTCGAGGAGGACTGGCCGCGCTTCGAGGAGATCGCGGTCAACTCACGCCGGCGCGTCCCGGTCATGAACGAGGTGACGATCACGCGGCTGATCAACGGCCCGGAGGCCTTCACACCCGATAACGAGTTCTGCCTCGGGGAGAGCGAGGTGGGAGGGTTCTTCGTGGCCGCGGGCTTCTGCGCCCACGGGCTGGCGGGGGCCGGGGGCATCGGCCGCGTGCTGGCCGAGTGGATCGTCTCAGGCGAGCCGCCGCTCGACGTCTGGGAGATGGATATCCGCCGCTTCGGGCCGCACTACCGCTCGCCCTCGTTCACGCTCAAGCGCGCCCGCGAGGTGTACGAGACCTACTACGACATCCGCTACCCCGGACACGAGCGCCAGGCGGGACGCCCGCTGCGCACCTCGCCCGCCTACGACTGGCACCGCGCGCACGGGGCGGCGTTCGGAGAGAAGGCGGGGTGGGAGCGCGTCAACTGGTATGAGCCGAACGCCGCGGCCGGCGAGGAGTCGCTGCGGCCGGGCGGCTGGGCGGGCATGCACTGGTCGCCGGCGATTGGGGCCGAGCATCGCGCCACGCGGGAGACGGCGGGGCTGTTCGACGAGTCCTCGTTCGCCAAGCTTGAGGTCGCGGGGCCCGGCGCAGCAGAGCTTCTGGAACGGCTCTGCGACAACCGCGTGGCCCGGGAGGTGGGGACGATCACCTACACGCAGATGCTCAACCGAAGGGGCGGGATCGAGTCTGATTTCACGGTCACGCGCCTGGGCGATGAGTTGTTTCAGATCGTCACCGGGACGGCGTTCGGAAACCACGACGCGAGCTGGATCCGCCGGCACCTGCCGACTGACGGCAGCGTGCGGCTCAGCGACGTGACCTCCCGGTGGGCCTGCTTCGCCCTGTGGGGCCCGCGGGCCAGAGACATCCTCTCGCCGCTCACGCCCGACGGCCTCGACTTCCCGTTCCTGACCATGCGCGAGATCGCGGTGGGCGACGTCCCGGTCCGGGCTCTGCGCGTCACCTTCGTGGGGGAGGCGGGGTGGGAGCTCTACTGTCCGAGCGAGTACGGGCTCGGCCTCTGGCAGGCGCTGTGGGAGGCCGGCGAACCGCACGGGATGCTCGCCGGCGGCTACCGCGCGATCGACTCGCTGCGTCTCGAGAAGGGCTACCGCGTCTGGGCGGCCGACATCACGCCCGACGAGACGCCGTACGAGGCGGGGCTCGGCTTCTGCGTGCGCGGCGATAAGAAATTCCTCGGCTCGGATGCCCTCAGCCGGGCCGAGACCGCGCGCCGCCTGCGTTGCCTGGTTCTCGATGACCCGCGGTCGGTGGCTCTGGGCAACGAGCCGGTGCGCCTGGACGGCGAGGTGCGCGGAAGGGTGACGAGCGGCGGCTATGGGTACACCGTCGAGCGCTCGATCGCCTACGCCTACCTGCCCGCCGCGGTGGAGGTTGGCGATGCGGTTGAGATCGACATCTTCGGTCAGTGGGTGGCCGGCCGGGTCGCCGCCGAGCCGCTGTATGACCCGGCCGGTGAGCGGATACGGGCACCCCGCCGCGTGTCTGACTGATTGCAGGCGGCAGTTCAACCGGGCGAAAATCGATATCGACCCAGTAGGCTCCGATTAGGCTCGGACGTTAGGAGAGACAGGTCAATGGCGGTCAGAGCTGGCGACCGCGAATCGGAGCTGATCGAAAGCCTCTGCGGACGCATCCGGAAGGAGCTCCCGGATGAGGAAGTCTCGCCAGCCGAGGCGTTCGTCCGCCAGTACTACCACTGGGTCCCCGAGGAGGATCTCGGCGACCGCACCCAGGCCGACCTCTACGGCGCGGCGATCGCCCACTGGAAGCTCGGGCTGAAGCGCACACCCGGAGAGGTCAAGGTCCGCGTCTATAACCCGGAGGGCGACCGGGACGGCTGGTCCTCACCGCATACCGCGCTCGAGATCGTCTCCGACGACATGCCGTTCATCGTCGACTCGGTGACCATGGAGCTCGCGCGCCAGGGGTACACGATCGACCTGGTGATTCACCCGGTCATGCGCGTGCGCCGCGACGGCGAGGGACGCCTCGTGGAGGTCCTGGATCCGCACGACGAGACCGCGGAGGCGATCTCGGAGTCGGTGCTGCACGCCGAGCTGGTGCGCGAGCCCGACGGCGACCGCCTGGCCGCGCTGCACGACGCCGTGGTCGGCGTGCTGGAGGAGGTGCGCCTCGCGGTCGAGGACTGGCAGCCGATGCGTCACCGGGCGCTCGAGCTCGCGCGGCGCCTCAAGCGTGACCCAGCCACCGCGCACGCGGACGAGGTGGAGGAGGTGAAGGCGTTCCTCGAATGGGTGGCCGATGACCACTTCACCTTCCTCGGCTACCGCGAGTACGAGCTGATCGAGGACGGCGAGGAGGCGCTTCTGAAGGCGCTGCACGAGACCGGGCTGGGGATCCTCCGCGCGAAACGTCCCCGCGCGGTGCGCAAGCTGAGCGAGAAGGCGGCGGCGCTGGCCCGGACGCCGCAGCTACTGCTGCTCAGCAAGGCCAACTCGAAGGCGCCGATCCACCGCCCCGCCTACCTCGACTACATCGGGGTCAAGCGCTTCGACGCGGAAGGCAAGGTGACCGGCGAGTACCGGTTCCTCGGGCTGTACACAAGCTCGGCCTACCGCGCCAGCCTGGCCCAGATCCCCCTTCTCCGCGGCAAGGTGAAGGCCGTGCTCGAGCGCTCGGGCTACCTCCCGGCCAGCCACGACGCCAAGGCGCTGCTGGAGATCCTCGAGTCATATCCGCGCGACGTCCTCTTCCAATTCGAGACCGATGACCTGTTCCGGATCTCGATGGGGGTGCTCGGGCTCGGGGAGCGTCAGCGTGTCCGCCTGTTCGTATGGGAGGACCCGCTGGACCGTTTCGTCTGGTGCCTGGTCACGATCCCCCGCGACCGCTTCAACACCGAGAACCGCGAGCGGATCGGCAAGCTGCTGTTGGAGGCGTTCGCCGGGACGCACCTGGACTGGACGCTCCAGCTCTCGGAATCGGTGCTCGTGCGCGTCTACTACATCGTCCGCTGCGGTGGGATCCCGCCCGACTACGACCAGGCGGAGATCGAGGCCCGTCTCGGTCTGGCCACGCGGGCCTGGACCGACGAGCTCCGCCAGGCGCTGGTCTCCGAGCTCGGCGAGGAGCGCGGGATCAAGCTCTACCGGCGCTACCAGTCGGCATTTCCCACCGGGTATCGATCCGACTGGCCGGCCAGCGCCGCGGTCGATGACATCAAGCGGATCGAGAATCTCGAGGACCGCCGCGGCGCGATCATCAACCTTTACCGCCCCGAGTCCGCTCCGCAGGAAATTCTCCGCTGCAAGCTCTATAGCGCTGAGGGCGTCTCGCTGTCCGAGGTGCTGCCCACGTTCGAGCACATGGGCGCCCGCGTGATGGACGAGCGTCCGTATCGAGTCACCCCGGCCGACTCCGAGGCGGCATGGATCTACGACTTCGGTCTGCGGGTGCGGGCGGAGGACGTGGTGCGAGTCCGCGACACCTTCGAGGAGGTGTTCCTGGCCGCGCGGCGCGGCGTGATCGAGGATGACCGACTGAACGGGCTCGTCCTGGCCGCCGAGCTGAGCGGACGGGAGATCGTCGTCCTGCGATCGGTGGCCCGCTACCTGCGCCAGGCCGGGATCCCGTACTCGGATGCCTACATGGAGCGGACGCTGATGGCCCACCCGGCGATCGCCGAGGGCCTGCTCGAGCTGTTCCTGGCCCGGTTCGATCCCGATGAGGCCGACGAGGAGCAGGCCGAGCGCCTTCAGGGCCGGATCGAGGACGCCATCGATGGCGTGGCCAGCCTCGACGAGGACCGCATCCTGCGGGGCTTTCTCTCGGTCATCACGGCCATGCTCCGGACGAGCTACTTCCGGCGTGACGCCTCGAGCGTGTCGCTGCCCTATCTGGCCTTCAAGCTCGACCCGAGCCAGATCACGCTCCTGCCCAAGCCACGGCCGCGGTTTGAGGTCTTCGTCTATTCACCGCGCTTTGAGGCGGTCCACCTGCGCGGCGGCAAGGTGGCGCGCGGAGGGATCCGCTGGTCCGATCGGCCCGAGGACTTCCGCACGGAGATCCTCGGGTTGATGAAGGCGCAGATGGTCAAGAACGCGCTGATCGTCCCGGTCGGCGCGAAGGGAGGCTTCGTGCTCAAGCGGCCTCCCGCAGAGGGTGGCGACGCACTGCGTGAGGAGGCCGTCGCGTGCTACCAGATGTTCCTGCGGGGACTTCTCGATCTGACCGACAACATCGTCGACGACGAGGTGGTCTCGCCCGAGCGGGTCGTGCGTCATGACGGCGAAGACACCTACCTGGTCGTGGCGGCGGACAAGGGCACGGCCCGCTTCTCGGACATCGCGAATGAGATCTCAGCCGACTACGGCTACTGGCTGGGAGACGCGTTCGCCTCCGGCGGTTCGCACGGCTATGACCACAAGCAGATGGGCATCACCGCGCGGGGGGCCTGGGAATCGGTCAAACGCCACTTCCGCGAGCTCGGCACCGACGTCGAGAGCAGCGACTTCACCGTGGTGGGGATCGGCGACATGTCAGGTGACGTGTTCGGCAACGGCATGCTCCTGTCCAAGCACATCAGGCTGGTCGCGGCGTTCGATCACCGGCACGTGTTTCTCGATCCCGACCCCGACCCCGAGGCGAGCTTCGAGGCGCGGCGCAAGCTCTTCGAGCAGGATCGGTCGACCTGGGCGGATTACGACGAGGGTGCGCTGTCGGCCGGGGGCGGGATCTACGAAAGGACGGTCAAGTCGATCCAGATCTCCGGCGAGGTTCGTGAGGCGCTGGGAATCGACGCTCAGGAGCTCTCCCCACCCGAGTTGATCCGCGCCATCCTCCGCGCGCCCGTGGATCTGCTCTGGAACGGCGGCATCGGGACCTACGTCAAGGCCTCCGACGAGTCGCACGCCGAGGTGGGCGACAAGGCGAACGACCCGCTGCGGGTGGATGCCCGCGAGCTGCGCTGCCGCGTCGTCGGCGAGGGCGGCAACCTCGGGTTCACGCAACGCGCGCGCATCGAGTACGCGCTCAGCGGCGGCCCTGAGCAGGACGGCGGCGCGATCTACACCGACTCGATCGACAACGCTGCCGGAGTCAACACCTCCGACCACGAGGTCAACATCAAGATCCTGCTCGACGCGGTGATCCGCGACGGCGAGCTGGCCGATGATGACCGCAACCAGCTGCTGGTCGAGATGACCGACGCCGTCGCCGGCCAGGTCCTCTACGCCAGCTACACGCAGACCCAGGCGATCAGCCTGGCCCTGTTCCAGGCCCAACCGATGATCGACGTGCACGCGCGCTTGATCCGCCGCCTGGAGCAGGTCGCGGGGCTTGACCGGGAGATCGAGTTCCTGCCCAGCGAAGAGATGATCTCCGATCGCAAAGCCGGCCATGAGGGCTTGCTGGCTCCCGAGCTGGCGATCGTCATGGCCTACGCGAAGATCCACCTCTACGACCGCCTGCTCCACTCGGACCTGCCCGAGGATGAGTACCTGGCCCGCGACCTCGAGGGCTACTTCCCCTCGCCGCTCGGCGAGCGCTACTCCCGGCTCATGCCCGAGCACCGGCTGCGGCGCGAGATGATCGCCACCGTCGTGGCCAACCAGCTGGTGGACCGCGCCGGGACGACGTTCGCCTTCCGGCTGGGCGAGGAGACGGGCGCCTCACCGCCCACGCTGGCCCGCGGCTACGCCGTGGCCCGTGACGTGTTCGAGATGCGCTCGTTCTGGAAACAGGTCGAAGAGCTCGATAACCGGATTCCGGCCGAGATCCAGCTCCAGATGCTGATCGAGGGCCGGCGCCTGGTGGAACGAGCGACCCGGTGGCTGGTCCTCGAGGATCCGAGCGCGATCGAGATCGAGAACGAGGTGACGCGGTTCAAGCCCGGGGCCGAGCTGCTGGCCGAATCCGTGCCGGAGATCCTCGAGGGCAACGAGCGGGAAGCTTTCGACGCCCGCGTCTCGGAGCTCGTCGATGAGGGCGTGGCCCGGGAGCTGGCCCGGAGCGTCGCCACGATGCCCTCGCTGCCGCCCGTGTTCGACGTCGTGGCGGTGGCGGAGCTGACCGACCACGAGCTCGAGGACGTGATGCACACCTACTTCCGCCTCGCCTCGCGGCTCGAGCTGGCGTGGCTGCGGGACCGGATCTACGCCCTGCCCCGCGCCAATCGCTGGCAGGCGCTGGCTCGCGCAGCCCTGCGCGACGATCTGATGCGCGCCCACCGCGAGCTGACCCAGGAGGTCCTCGAGGCGGCGAGCGACGGCCACGGGGGCGAGGAGGCGATCGAGGAGTGGGCCGAGAACCGCTCGGCGGCTTTGGAACGGGTCCTGGGGACGCTGACCGACATCCGCGCCTCACGGACCTACGACACGACCACGCTTCCGGTGGCCCTACGGGAGGTCAGGTCGCTGATCCGCGGCGGCGAGGGGGAGCCGAGCGGATCGGGCCACCGCTAAACGACGCCGGATCCCGACCAGCGCGAAGGCCGCGAAGTCGAGCAGGCCCGCCACCACGAAGGCGAGAGGGCTCGTGATCAGCCTGCCGGCGAGCCGTGAGGGCATCGGCTAGAAGCTATCGTCTGCGCGCGATGGCGACGGTCAAGACAAGCGTCACCGAGCTGCCCGAGTCACGCGTGCGCGTTCAGGCGGAGGTATCCGCCGAGGAGGTCGAGCGGCGGGTCGCCGAGGCGGCCAAGCAGCTCGGGCGCCAGATGCGTGTACCCGGGTTTCGCAAGGGCAAGGTGCCCGCGCCGGTGGTGATCCGGCGTCTCGGCCGCGAAGCCGTGCTCGACGAGGCGCTCCGGCGCGCGCTCGGCGGCTGGTACGCCGACGCCATCGAGGAGGCGGGAATCGCTCCCGTGGGAGAGCCCGAGCTCGACATCGGCGAGCCGCCGCGTGAGGGACAGCCGCTCTCCTTCTCAATCGAGATCGGGGTGCGTCCGACGGCCAAGCTCGGGCAGTACAAGGGACTCGAGGTGGGGCGGCGCGAGCCGGCCGTGGAGGAATCGGAGGTCGCCGCGGAGCTCGACCGCTTGCGTGAGCGCGTGGCCACCCTGGAGACGGTCGACCGCGCCGCCGAGCCGGGCGATCACGTCGTGATCGACTACGTGGGCCGCGTCGACGGGGAGCCGTTCGAGGGCGGAGCCGGGCGCGACCAGCTCCTGGAGCTCGGATCCGGGCGGCTGATCCCGGGCTTTGAGGAACAGCTGACCGGGGCGACGGCGGGAGAGACTCGCGTCGTGTCGGTGACCTTCCCCGAGGACTACCCCAGCCAGGAGATGGCGGGCCAGCCGGCTGAGTTCGAGGTCACAGTGACCGAGGTCAAGGCCAAGCGACTGCCCGAGCTCGACGATGAGTTCGCGTCTGAGGCCGGCGGCTTCGACACGCTGGACGAGCTCCGCGATGACGTCCGTGAGCGTCTCCGGGCGGCTGAGGAGCGGGCGATCGAGCGGGAGTTCGAGGAGGCCGTGCTCGAGGCCGCGGTCGCCGAGGCGACGGTCGAGATGCCGGAGAAGCTGGTTCACGCGCGCGCGCACGAGCTGCTCGATGACACGCTGTCCGCCCTCGCGCGCCAGGGCATCTCGAAGGAGACCTATCTGCGGCTGGCGGGCAAGGACGAGGAGACGCTGGCCCACGAGGCCGAGCCGGAGGCCGAGCGCGCGCTCAAGCGAGAGGCGGTGCTGGCAGCGATCGTGGCGGCGGAGGGGATCACGCCGAGCGACGAGCAGGTTCGCGAGGCGCTGGAGCCGAGCGCCGAGCGGAGCGGCACCTCGACCGAGAAGCTGCTCGAGCAGCTGCGCAAAGCGGATCGGCTGGAGCGCGTGCGCGAGGACGTGGCCAATCAGCAGGCGCTCGAGCTGCTCGTCTCCCAGGCCAAGCCGATCAGCGTCGAGCAGGCCAAGGCGCGGGACAAGCTGTGGACGCCGGGCAAGGAGGAGGCCGGCTCGGGGCAGCTCTGGACGCCGGGAAGCTAAGGCTCCCTCAGCTTCCGAGCCGTTCTGGGCGGAGCCGGCCGGTTGCTACATTCGGCAGGAATCCGGCGCAGGAAGCGAAAGAAGCGAGAACGATGAGCCCACTCGTACCGATGGTCGTAGAGCAGACGTCCCGCGGGGAGCGCGCCTTCGACATCTACAGCCGACTGCTCAACGAGCGGATCATCTTCCTGGGTACGCCGATCGACGATCAGATCGCCAACCTGATCGTGGCTCAGCTGCTCCACCTCGAGTCCGAGGATCCCGACAAGGACATCTCGATCTACATCAACTCACCCGGAGGCTCGGTGTACGCGGGCCTGGCGGTCTACGACACGATGCAGTTCATCAAGCCGGACGTGCAGACGATCTGCGTCGGGATCGCGATGTCGATGGGCGCGCTGCTGCTGGCCGGAGGGGCGAAGGGGAAGCGGATGGCCCTGCCGAACGCGAAGATCCTCATCCACCAGGTGTCCTCAGCCTTTCAGGGGCAGGCCACCGACATCGAGATCCATGCCAGGGAGATCATCGACGTGCGGCGCCGCCTGGACGAGATCATTGCCAAGCACACCGGGCAGGATCTCGACAAGGTCCGCCAGGACACCGAGCGCGACTACTTCATGAGCGCCCAGGACGCGAAGGACTACGGAATCATCGACCGCGTGATCTCGCAGCACTGAGGGGCTACCCTTAGCGGGAACAGGCGTCGCCGCGGAACTTGGGAGAGGGCAAGACATGGCACGTCCGACCGACTCAAACGAACAGCTTCTGTGCAGCTTCTGCGGCAAGTCGCAGCGGCAGGTCA
>DATGFT010000157.1:0-20924 GCA_035308915.1 Solirubrobacteraceae bacterium | reverse complement strand
AGGGGAAGCGATGCCTGAGGGCGCGATCGTGTTCCGTAACCGTCATGACGCCGGGTTACGGCTCGCCCAGCGCCTGTCCGATCTGGCGCCACAGCGCCCCGTGGTCATCGCGCTCCCGCGCGGCGGGGTCCCCGTGGCGTTCGAGGTAGCCCGGACCCTGCGCGCCCCGCTTGACGTGCTGGCTGTGCGCAAGCTGGGCGCGCCCGGCAATCCGGAGCTCGGCGTCGGCGCGATCGCCGAGGACGGGACGGCGGTGCTCGACACGGACTCCGCTCGGATTGTCGGCATGACCAGTGGGTTGCTGGCGGCGACGGTGCGGCGTGAGGCCGAGGAGCTGCGTCGGCGGGTGGAGCGGTACCGCGACGGCCGGCGCCCAATGGATATCCGCGGCCGGACGGTGATCGTGGTCGACGATGGCCTGGCCACCGGCCTGACTGATCTCGCGGCAGTGCGGGTGCTTCGTTCCCGCGGCGCGGCTCAGATCGTCGTCGCGGCGCCCGTGGCATCACACCAGGCAGTCGAGCTCCTGCGCCGAGAGGCTGACCAGGTGATCTGCCACACGCTCCCGCATGAGCTGCTCGGCGTCGGGCGCTTCTACGAGGACTTCTCGCCGGTTTCGGACGTGGAGGTCAGCGAGCTGCTGGCCGCCGCGGCGCGCACGCGCTTGCCTACCCCGGGACAGATGCCGCCGCCCGAGCCCCACGTCTCCCATCGAACGGCTGCAGCCCGGAAAGAGCTGCTCCTGGAGATCGGCGGGGTGACGCTTGCCGGCGAGCTGACGCTCCCCAGGAATCCTCAGGGACTCGTGCTCTTCGCCCATGGCAGCGGATCGAGCCGGCTCAGCCCACGCAACCGCGAGGTCGCCGCCACGCTCAACGACGCCGGGCTGGGGACACTGCTGTTCGACCTGCTGACCGACGCCGAGGCGCGCCGCCGGGAGCTCGTGTTCGACATCCCGCTGCTGGCCCGCCGGCTCGAGCAGGTAACGCGCTGGGCGATCGCCGAGCCGGACACCAAATGCCTGCCGATCGGCTACTTCGGCGCCTCCACCGGCGCGGCGGCCGCGCTCCGCGCCGCCGCCGCCGCCCGCGACAGCGTGAAGGCGGTCGTCTCACGCGGCGGCCGTCCCGATCTCGCCGCTGACCGCCTCCCCTACGTGACCGCAGCCACGCTGCTCTTGGTGGGCAGCCTCGACCATCAGGTCCTCACGCTCAACCGCCGTGCCGCCGCGACGCTTCGCTGCGAGCATGAGCTGGTCGTCGTCGCCGGCGCCGGGCACCTGTTCGCGGAGCCCGGAACCCTTGACGAGGTCGCTCGGCTCGCCGTCGACTGGTTCCGTACCCACCTGACCTCCGGGCAAGCGCAGGTGGCGCTCGCCGGCTAGCTCCGATGTCCGCCACAGTTGCCCTCCCCCTCGGTGAGCGCGAGGTGCTGGCGGCGCTTCGTCGTGAAGCGCACCCCCTGACCGGCGATCACCGCGACTACGATCCGTTGCTCGCGCTGATCGGCGATGCCCGGATCGTGCTGATTGGCGAGGCCAGCCACGGCACCCATGACTTCTACCGCGAGCGAGCGCGGATCACGAAGCGGCTGCTGGACGAGCGCGGCTTTGATGCCGTCGCCGTCGAAGGCGACTGGCCCGACGCCTATCGCGTCAACCGCTATGTCCGTGGGATCGGCCGCGACGCGGATGCGGAGCGTGCCCTGGCAGGCTTCCAGCGGTTTCCCACCTGGATGTGGCGCAACGCCGATGTACTCGACTTCGTCGGCTGGCTGCGCGACCACAACGATCGCCGTGCTCACGGACGACGGAAGGCCGGGTTCTACGGCCTGGACCTGTACAGCCTCGACGAGTCGATGCACGCGGTGATCGACTACCTCGATCATCAGGATCCGCAGGCCGCAGCACGCGCCAGGGCCCGGTACGAGTGCCTGCGGCCCTACGTCGGCCAGAGTCCTGACTACGGCCAGGCCGTGCTGCTCGGCGTCGGTGAACCCTGCCGGCGGCGCGTGATCGAGCAGCTCGTGGAGCTGCGCCGCCGCGCTGGTGAGTACCTCCTGCAAGACGGTCTCGCAGCTGAGGACGAGTACTTCTTCGCGGACCAGAACGCTGCCGTCGTCGCCAACGCCGAGGAGTACTACCGCACGATGTTTGGTGACCGTGCTGGCTCATGGAACCTGCGTGACCGACACATGGCCGACACGCTCGACCAGCTGCTCGCCCACCTCGACCGCCACGGTGGCACGTCACGAATCGTGGTGTGGGCGCACAACTCGCACATCGGCGATGCGCGCGCCACCGAGATGGCGGCTCGCGGCGAGCTGAACATCGGCCAGCTGATGCGCGAGCGACACGGGCGCAATGTCGTCAACGTCGGCTTTTCGACCTACACGGGAACCGTCACCGCCGCCACCGAGTGGGGCGGTCCGGCTGAGCGAAAGCGCGTTCGTCCTGCGCTGCCTGAGAGCTACGAAGCACTGTTTCACCACACCCATCTAGAGACATTCCTGCTCTGTCCGCTCGCTGCTCGAGACAGCGGGCGAGCGTTGCGCGAACCCCGACTACACCGTGCCATCGGCGTGATCTACCGCCCCGAAACCGAGCGCCAGAGCCATTGGTTCGCCGCAAACGCCGCACAGCAATACGACGCTCTCATCCACCTCGACCACACGCGCGCGGTTGAGCCGCTCGAGCGGACACCGACCTGGGAGCTCGGAGAGCCCCCCGAGACCTACCCGACCTCGCTCTGAGATGCGGCCGCGACTGCCTCAGCCAAGCGACCACGAACTGCTGAGAGAATGGCGGACGGTCGTGGACGCGGCCGCTAGCTCGCTCAGTTCGCTGGGGGATCAGGTCGGAGCTCCGCAGCAAGTCCTAGACGCGATGCGGCGCCAGCTAGAGCTGGTGCAGGAGCTGATCGCGCGAGAACGCAGGCTGCAAAAACTGGCGGCGAGTCAACTCCTGGCCCCGGTCGACGCCGGCTTCGAACTGCTTGAGGCAAGCGGCGGGACGCTGCGCAAGCAGGCGGAGGCACTCGAGGCCGCGGGGCAGGCTCTCGAGGAGAGCGCCCGGCTCGTCAAGGCTCAGGCTGTTCTCTTCGAACGCGCCGTCGCCACCCTGCGCGAGCCATCCGATCGGGCCAGAGGCGTGTTCGGGCTGGAGCCGCGCGTGCGTCCGGACGCTCAGCAGCGTTCGACGCGCAGCCCCCGGCGGCGAGGCACGACGCCCGCATGATGCATGCACGCGCGAGCTCCCGTACAGGATCGGCGACCGGTCGGCAAGCGTGGTCCGCCACTCGCGCCCGATTCGCCGCGGCATTTGGCTGCCTTTCGCTGCTCGTCGCGATAGCGATAGCCGTAGCCGGACCTGCAGTGGGATCGTGGCATGCCCGCGCGCGAGCTCCCGCGGTCAGCGGGAGTTGGCGCCCGCTGGCCGCGGCGCCACGCGGCGTTCCGACGGGAACACTGACGGTAAGCGTATGGAGCCGCAGGCAGATGCTCGTATTCGGGCGCGCCTACCCAAAACCTGCGGGCCCTGGCGTCGATGTCGCGGCCGCCTACACGCCTGCGACGGGCACGTGGATGTTGCTCTCGCCCCTGACAGGCCCCCGCGAAAACGCACAGGGCAGCTACCACGCACTGTGGACCGGTAAGCAGATGCTCGTCTTCGGGCCGTTCGATTTCCAAGCCTTCGATCCGGCAGGAAACCGCTGGCGGCGTCTTGCGCCCCCGCCGCGCGCCGTCGACGGCGCCGGCCTGGTCGTCTGGACCGGGCACGAGATGATCCACTGGGGTGGCGGCTGCTGCGGGGACGCGTTCTCCACCGGGTGGGCGTACAGGCCGCTCACCAACACCTGGCGAAAGCTACCCGCGTCTCCGCTGGCCCCGAGTTCGACGCCGAACGGTGTGTGGACTGGCCGTGAACTGGTCGTCGTCGAAAGCGGCCTGAGCCCAGAGGGCGCCCCGTATCCAGCTCATTTCGCGCGCGCCGCCGCCTATGACCCCAAAACCAATCGCTGGCGACGGATCGCCGCGTTGCCTGGTCACCGCGTCGGTGAGCGAGCCTTCTGGGACGGACGCGAGGTCCTCCTCGTCGCGGTCGGCACGCCGCAAATCGGCAGGCCACCTTCACCGGCGAGACGGTTCTTTGCGTACAGCCCGAGGGCGAACCGCTGGCGGGAGCTCGCCCCGCTGCCCTCCGGCCGGCGTCTGTTCGCATCCGTCTGGGACGGGAAGCGGCTGCTCGTCTGGGGTGGAACCACCACGGCCACGAACACGCCGCAGAATCCGCCAACCGGCGCCGCCTATGACCCCAGAACCAACCGATGGTCAGTACTGCCCCGGTCATCGATTCACGCGCGCCTCGGGCCGACCGCGGTCTGGACCGGCCGGTCCATGATCGTCTGGGGCGGCTGGACGATCGGCACCCGGTGCTTCACCGACGGAGCGGCGTTCACCCCAACGGCACCGTGATTTAGGGGTGCGCGCCGCTCCAGCATCTCGCGCGCGCTGCGGAAATCTACGCACAGCAAACGCGAGTCTTACCCGCCGCGGCCACGCAGTGATTGCTGATGCCGGCGGTCAGGCCGCACGTCAGTCTGTGCCACTGATCGTTCCGCATGCCAAGGAGTAGCGATGACGCCCGAAAGCCTCACCTCGATTCGTGAACTGGACAGCCGCCTCACCGATGGATTCCAGGTGAGACTGCTGTGGTGCTCGCACACCGGCCGGGTCTGGGTGTCGGTGCTGGACACCAAGGCCCGGAACGGGTTCAGCGTCGAGGTGCAGGAAGGGGATCGCCCGCTCGATGTATTCCACCACCCTTACGCGTACGCTGGCCAGCGGCCGATCGTCACGATGCCGCGCCCAGCGGCGGCCGGCGCCGATCAGGCGCGGGCGGCCTGAACGCGGCGACGAGCAGATCCGCGAGGCGGAGGAGCGCGGAGCGTTCGCCGACCTGCCCGGAGCCGGCAAGCCGATCCCCGACCTGGACAAGCCGTTTGACGAGCTCTGGTGGGTCAAGGCCAAGCTGAAACGCGAGGGCCTCTCCTACCTACCGCCATCAGTTGCCCTGCGTAAAGAGGCGTACGACGCCCTCGAAGCGGCCGCTCGCGCCAAGTCCGAAGCCGAGGTCCGCAAGCTCGTCACCAAGGTCAACGAGAAGATCCGCGAGGCCAACCGGAAGGGAATTCGGGGACCGTCGCTGATGCTGATGCCGTTTGACGTCGACGAGGTCGTCCGCGGCTGGCGCGTGCAGCGATCGCAGAAGGAGTCCTCGCCACCGGTCGCCTGACGCGCACCCCCTCGCGGCCGGCGATCAGCTCTGCTCCCCGATCGCCTCGCCGCTCTCCGGGTCGAAGAAATACAGCCGTTCGTGATCGACGGCGAGATCCGCCGGCCCGTCGTGCCGAACGTTCGCCTTGCGTCCCAGCCGGGCCGTGAACAGCCGCTGCATGGAGTCCGCCTGAGCCGCGGCCTGCTCCGATAGCGCCGAGGCGGCGGCGACCGTCCCGTTACTTCCGGCCGGCTCGAAGTAGGCGATCACCTCGGAGCCGAGCGACTCGGCACGAACCACGTTAACACGGAAGACCGCGGTCCCGTCCGCACCTCCGTGATCCGGCGCTCGGAAGTCCTCGGGCCGCATTCCTACAAGTACCTCGCGGCCGTCATACTCCCCCAGCCTCTGCCGCTTCGTGAGCACCGCCTCGCTGAGCGGGAACCTCGAGTTCCCCACCGAGAGAAAGCTCCGGCCGCCGTCGCTCTCCATCCGCCCCGGCAGCAGGTTCATCGCCGGCGACCCGATGAAGGTGGCGACAAACACGTTCACCGGCCGCTCGTAGAGCTCCTCCGGAGTCCCCACCTGCTGGAGCTCCCCGTCGCGGAGAATCGCGACCCGGTCGCCCATGGTCATCGCCTCGACCTGATCATGGGTGACGTAAAGGGTGGGCGTGGCCAGACGTCGCTGCAGGTTGACGATCTCCGCCCGCATCTCGACCCTGAGCTTTGCATCGAGATTCGACAGCGGCTCGTCCATCAGGAACGCCGCGGGCTCTCGCACCATCGCCCGTCCCATGGCCACCCGCTGGCGCTCGCCACCGGAGAGCTGCTTGGGCTTGCGGTCGAGCAGGGGAACGATGCCCAGCACGTTCGCCGCGTATTCGACGCGGCGGTTAATCTCGTCCTTGGGCACGCCGGCCATCTTGAGACCGAAGCCAATGTTGCGCCGGACTGTCATATGCGCGTAGAGCGCGTAGTTCTGGAACACCATCGCGATGTCCCGATGCCGCGGCGGAGTGTTGGTGACGACGCGATCGTTGATGCTCACAGTTCCCGCCGTGATGTCCTCGAGACCGGCCACCATCCGAAGCGTCGTCGTCTTTCCGCATCCCGACGGTCCCACAAGGGCGACGAACTCACCCTCCTCGACCTCGAGGTTGATGTCGTTCACGGCCACGACGCCGCCCGCGAACTCCTTGCGGACCGACTCCAGAACGATGCCGCCCATCAGCCGATTTCCTCTCTCATCCCGTGGACCCGCTGAGCATCCCACGAATGTGTCGATTCAGAAGCAGCGCCACCAGCGTCGGTGGGACCAGCGCGATCACGCCCCCCGCCGCCAGGAGCGGATAGTTGGTCGTGTACTTGCCGACGAACTCGGTGATCAGGACCGTGACGGGCTTGGTGGACGGGCTGGATCCCAGCAGCAGCGGAATCAGGAACTGTCCGTACACGAGCAGCATCACGATTGCCGTGACCGCGGCGATGCCCGAGCGCATCTGGGGCAGCACCACCTTCCGGAACGCCTTGAACCTGGTGCAGCCGTCGATCAACGCCGCCTCCTCCGGCTCCGCCGGCATCTCCCGGCAGTAGTTGTAGAAGAGCCAGATGGCCAGCGGCGCCGAGCTGCTCAGGTAGACGAGAACCAGGCCGAGCTGCGTGTTGATCAGCTGCAGCTGCACCATCAGCCTGAACAGCGCCACCACCAGCGTGAACAGCGGCAGGACGAGCGTCGCCAGCACCCCCCAGAGGAGGAGCTTGCTGCCGCGGAACGGGAGGCGGCTGAACCCGTAGCCGGCGAGAATCGAGACGATCATCGTGACGATCGTCGCCTCGACCGTCACCTCCAAGCTGCTCAGCACCGACTGCCCGAACGCGTGCGAATCGGCCTGCGTGCTCCCGAGAGACGTGTTGGCCCCGAGGACCAGGGCCTTGTAGGCGGCCAGCGAGACGTGGTGCGGGATCCAGCGCGCCGGGACCGCTTCCACGTCGACCTCGCTGGACAGGCTCGTGAGCACCCCGATGATGACGGGCCCAACCGACCAGGCCACGATCGCAGCCACGGCGACCCATCTGAGCGTCCGGGCGGCAGCGGACGGCTTCACACCGTCGACCTCCGTGACGCGAGCAGCGAGATGACCGCGAACACCCCCGTGGCCAGCGCGACCAGGAAGGCGAGCGCCGTTCCGTGGGCGAAGTCCGCATCGACGAAGGCCGAGTTGTAGACCTGCATGAGCACGGAGGCCGTGTTGAGCGCCGTGCCGTTGAGGACGTAGATCTCGTCGAAGATCGTGATCGCCTGCACCAGGCCCACGGTGATGGCGACGGCCAGCGCCGGTCTGAGCAACGGCAGCGTGATGTGCCAGAACTGCCGCACCGCGTTCGCCCCGTCTACGGCCGAGGCGCTGTAGACCTCGTCGGGAATCGATTGCAGCCCAGCGAGCAGGATCAGCGCCACCAGGGGCAGCACCCCCCAAACGTGGACCAGGGTGATGAATGGGATCGCCCAGCCGTTGGCCATCCACACCTCCGGCTGGTGAATGATGTGCAGGTTCACGAGGATGCTGTTCAGCAGGCCGTTGTCAGGCGCGAAGATCCGCTGCCAGAGAACGCCGCTGACCACCGAGGGAAGGGCCCACGGCATGATCAGGATCGCCAACACGATCCCGCGCCCTCGGAACGCGCGGTGCAGCACGACCGCGATCGCCAGACCGCCCCCGATCTCCAGCGCCAGCGCGATCCCCACGTAGGTCAGCGTGTGGAGAGTCGCGCTGACCGTGTTCGGGTCCTTGAGGACATCGGAGTAGTTCGCCGCTCCGACCAGCTTGCTGGGCGCCGTGAGCGTCGGCGCCTGGGCGTGGATGCTCGTCTCGAATCCGAGCACCAGCGGGTAGACGACCAGCGCGACGGTGACGATGACCGCCGGGGCGACAAACCACCAGCCGAGCCAGGTGCTCTCTCGCCGAAGCGTGAGAGCCAGGCGGCCCTGCCGAGGCGGGCGGCGGTCAGGTACTCGCGGCGCCGCCGCCTCGTCCAGTGCGGCGCCTGTCATACCCGGTTAGGAGCGGCCGAGGATGACCAGGAAATGCACCTCACGTCCGGCCGGACTACCCGCCACTGGCAAGGGTCGAGGTGTACGAAGCAAGCTGCGATAGAGCATTGCTCGGAGTCATCTCGCCCTTCGCGGCCGCGTTGATGAGCTGCTGGGCCCGGGTGTCGAACTTCGAGTACCACACCGGCGCCCCCTGCGGGAACAGGGGAACGATGTGGCTGAGCTCGGCCTGGAGCACCTGACCGTCCTCGAGCTTCCCGGACTTGCTGAGCAGCTTGAGGGCCCTCAGGCTGCAGGGCAGGAACCCGACCGAGCCGGTCGTGTACATCTCCTCCTGGGTCTTCGGCTCGAGCCACCACTTGATGAAGGCCAGCGCAGCGTCCTTGTGCTGCGCGGTCACGGGAATCGCCAGTCCCTCGGGGAGCCCGAACGACGAGCCCGGGCCGTTCATGCCCGGCATCAGCCCGGCGGCGGCGTTACCCGCGATCTTCGACTGCGACGGGTCGTTGGCCGTGGCCAGGGGCCCGGGGCCTGAGGCGTAGAGGATCGCCGCCTCGCCGGCGTTGAAGTTGTTCGCCGCCGGGGTGTCGTCGAGCGTCACCGAGCCGGGCGAGATCCAGCCCTTCTTGAGCGCCTGGATCTCCCACTCGAGAGCCTTCGACGCCGTCGAGTTGGGCTGCCCGAACACAGGCTTGTTGTGCGCGTCGAACAGCTGACCGCCCATCGCGAGCGTCGTCAGGTACCACGGCGTGAGTCCACCCTCAGTCGCCCCGAGGGGGAGCGACATCGGATACGGAGCCGCGTGCTTGGCCTTCAGCGTGGCGAGGACGGAGTCGAGCTGCGAGAAGGTCGTCGGCCATGACGTGATCCCGGCGGCGGCGAAATCCTTCTTGTTGTAGAGCGAGAGCCGGTAGTCGTTGCTGTAGCACGCGGCGTACGTGTGTCCGTTGGTATCGAATGCCTTGTTGACGTTGCCGAGGTCCGAAATCAGCTGCGGCCCGAGTCCCGATTCAAGCGGCACGTACCAGCCCGAGCCTCCGAACTGCCCGGTGAACGACCAGTCGAACTCGGTGACATCGGCGATGTAGGTGCCGGCTGTGTTGGCCACGATCAGCTTCGACTTGACGTTGTCCCAGCCCGCGGTGACATAGGTGAGCTTCACCCCGGTCTGCTGGGTGAACTGGTTGAGGATGCTCTGGGGCACCGCGTAGGGCAGGAGAACGGTGATGTGTTGGCCGCGGATCTTGGCGTTGGGATTGAAGTGCGCGGCCGGCGCCGAGGACCCACCACCGCTGCTCCCACCTGACGAGGAGCCGCATGCGCTCAGTGCGAGCGCGGCACAGACCACGGCGGTCAGGTACATCCCTGACTGCAGCCTTCTTCTGCTGAACACCATTCGCCTCTATCTCCTCATGCTTAGGTTCGCGCCTCCAGCACCACGGAACGGCTCAGGTGCAGAGGTTCATCGGGGTCACGGCCTCGGGCCTTGGCCAACGCCACCGCCGCGCGCTGGATCGCCACGAGTTCCACCATCGGGTCCCGTCCGCTCTCGATGACCTCCGCTCCCGCTTCCGCCGCGTCGGTCAATACCCCACCGTCGACCGGTCCCACGCCCCACACGAGCGTGTGCAGCGTCGTGGCGCTGATCGGCCCGTGCCGATACTCCATGGCCGCATACGCCTCGGTCCAGGCGCCGGCGGCCTCCCGCAGCTTCAGCGCCCCCTCGTCGGCGATCCCCACCCCCCAGCCCGTGCCCAGAAACACATAGCGGTCGAACCCGTCAAGGTCATCGCGCACCGGCGCGGCGAGCGTGTCCTCAGCCGCGGCCGCGAGCGGCTCGATCGCTTCGCCGAGCACGGCCCGCCAGAAGGCCAGCGTGCCTGTTGCGAAGCGCGTCTGGACCACAGATTCCTCGTCGGCAAAGTCAAGCACCACAGCGTGGCTGGCGACGGTCGGAACCGGCGAGTTCGGCGTCGCCGAGATGGCGATCGTCCGGACCGCGCGGGGAACGCGGTCGAGCACCGAGAGCACCTCGGTTGTCGTACCCGAGCGTGAGACGGCGAGGACGACGTCATACGGACGCTCCAGCTGGGCCTCGGAGGCCATGAACGCGTCTGTTTCGCCATGCCCCGCCTGCTCTCGCAGCACCGCCATCGCCTGGGCGACGTAATACGACGTCCCACAGCCGACGATCGCGACCCGCTGTCCCGGCTCCGGCAACCCGTCGAGCAGGGTCGCCGCCACCTCCGCCGCCTGCCTCCAGATGAGCGGTTGGCTCGCGATCTCACGCTCGATCTTGAGCATCTTCGGCAACAATAACGCTCAATCGCTCATGCCACAAGCCATATACGCGCGTGGCGAGCCCGGCGCCGTCAGGAGAGGGTCACGCGGAGGCCGGCATCCTCCAGCCGGCCCACCTCTTCGGGATCGGCGCCGGAGTCCGTGATGATCTCGTCGACCTCGGTGGTCGTGCAGATGCGGGCAAATGCGACCCGCCCCAGCTTGGATCCATCCGCGACCACCACGACCCGCTGGGCCCGCGTGATCAGGGCGCCGTTCGTGTGCGCTTCGATCTCTTGGTGCGTCGTGCAGCCCGATTCCACCGAGATGCCATCGACACCGAGAAAGGCAACGTCGAGGTTGAGACCCTCGAGGCCGCTCTCGGCAATCGGCCCCACCAGTTCGTATGACTCCGGTCGCGCTACGCCGCCCGGCACGACGAGCTTCAGGTTTGCTCGGATCGCCAGTTCTGAAGCCACGTTCAGGGCATTGGTAACCACGGTCAACCCAGCCCGATCCGCGAGTGCCCGCGCAACCTCTGTGGTCGTCGTCCCCCCGGTCAGGCCGACGATCGCGTTCTCCGGAACCCCCTCCGCCGCCACTTGGGCGATCCGCCGCTTCTCCTCCTGCTGGCGTGCCGCCTTGTAGCGAAGCGGGAGCTCGTACATCACGCCTCGGGCCACGGCACCTCCGTGAACCCGGGAGATCAGGCGCTGTTCCTCGAGCAGCTCGAGGTCGCGCCTGACGGTGGCGAGGGAGACGTCGAACTGCTTCGACAGGTGGGTAACGGTGACGCTGCCGTTTCCCGACAGCTGCTCGAGGATGGCGCTGAGGCGATCCGATTGGTGCACCCGGCGGAAACGGTACCAGCCAGCGCCAGAGGTGTGAGCGGATGTGATTGAATCCGCCCATAGCGAGCGAACCCGCGCACAACGCCCCGACTCTCCGCACGTCCTCGCCTCTGGACCCGCTGACGGCGGATGAGATCACGGCCGCGGCTGGGGCCGTTCGGGCCGCCGAACAGTTTTCGTCCCTGAGCGGCCGGATCCGCTTCATCACGATCGAGCTCCGCGAGCCGCCGAAGCAGGACGTACTCGCCTGGTCGGCCGGAGAGCGTCAGCAGGCGCTCCCCCGTGAGGCTTTCGTCGTGCTCCTCGATCAGGGGGATGGAGCGACCCATGAGATTGTCGTCTCTCTCGATGAGCCGGTCGGGGTGAGATCGTGGAGCCGTCTCGAGGGTGTACAGCCGCTCGCCGTCGTGGCCGAGCTGGCGGAGGCGGAGGAGTTTGTGCGGTTGCACCCGGAGTTTCAGGAGGGACTCCGGCGCCGCGGAATCACCGACTTCGACAACGTGCAGATTGACGCCTGGCCGGCGGGCAACTTCGGGTACTCGGATGAGGAGGGCCTCCGGCTGGCCCGCTGCGTCGCCTTCATTCGTGACCGCCCCGGGGACAACGAGTGGGCGCATCCGGTCGACGGCCTGATCGCGCTCGTCGACCTGAATCGCCTGGAGATGCTGTGGGTGAAGGACTACGGAGTCGTCCCCGTCCCGCCTGAACCTGGCAACTTCGACGTCGAGTCGGCCGGTGCGCAGCGAGACGACATCGCTCCGCTGGAGATCATCCAGCCCGACGGCCCGAGCTTCAGCGTCGACGGCAACGTCGTTCGCTGGCAGCGCTGGCAGCTTCACGTTGGCTTCACCCCGCGGGAGGGGCTCGTCCTCAACCAGATCGGCTATGAGGACCAGGGCCGGCTCCGCTCCATCCTCTACCGGGCCTCGCTGTCGGAGATGGTGGTGCCCTACGGGGACCCGAGTCCGGTGCACTACTTCAAGAACGCGTTCGACGCGGGCGAGAACGGCGTCGGGGTGGCCACCTCATCGCTTCAGCTGGGGTGCGACTGCCTGGGCGAGATCTACTACTTCGACGCTGTCGTCTCGGATGCCGACGGCAGGCCGATGCCGATCAGGAACGCCATCTGCATGCATGAGGAGGACTACGGCGTGCTCTGGCGCCACATCGAGTGGCGGACCGGCGAGGGCGAGGTCAGACGATCACGCCGGCTCGTGATCTCCTCCTTCGCCGCCATCGGGAACTACGACTATGGCTTCTTCTGGTACCTCTACCAGGACGGCACGATCGCCTACGAGGTGAAGCTCACGGGCGTTCTCTCCACCGGAGCCGTCCCACCGGGTGAGCACCCGCGCCACGGGACGCTCGTCGCTCCAGGCCTCAACGCGATGGTCCATCAGCACTACTTCAACGTACGGCTGGACTTCGACATCGACGGGCTCGAGAACGCCGTCGAGGAGGTGTGGACAGAGCCCGTCCCGCCGGGCGAGGAGAACCCCCACGGGAACGCATTCATCGCCAAGCGCCGGCGCCTGCGCACCGAGCGTGAGGCCCGCCGGCGCATCGACCCCGCCTCCGCCCGCTGGTGGGAGATCACCAATCCCCATCGGCTGCACCGGCTGGGGAAGCCGATCGCCTACCGATTGCTGCCGGGCGAGAACGCCGTGCCGTATGCGCAGCCTGACGCGGCGGTGATGAAGCGTGCCGGGTTCATCCACAACCATCTGTGGGTCACGCCCTACGAGCCAGACGAGCGATACGCGGCAGGCGACTACCCGAATCAGCACCCGGGCGGGTCCGGGCTTCCGGAGTGGACCGCAGCAGATCGTGAGCTCGAGGAACGTGATCTGGTCGTTTGGTACACGTTCGGCCACCACCACGTCCCGCGGCCCGAGGATTGGCCGGTGATGCCGGTGGCGATGATCGGATTCACGCTGAAGCCGATGGGCTTCTTTGAACGCAACCCCGCGCTCGATGTGCCGCCGTCGGAGCCGCGGGAAGGTCACTGCGAGCCCCGGTCGCACAGCTCGAACCAGTCGACGGAGGAGAGAACATGAACTCGCTTGAAGGTCGTGTGGCGTTTGTGACCGGGGCCAGCCGCGGCATCGGTGCCGCCGCGGCGAGGCTGCTATCGGACTCCGGCGCCCGGCTCGTCCTCGCGTCACGCAGCGGCGATGACCTGGGGATCGAGGGCGCGATGGCGCGGCCGTGTGACGTCCGGGACCTGAGCGCTCTGGAGTCGCTGGCGAGCGTCGCCGCCGAGACCTTCGGGGGGATAGATGTGGTGGTCGCCAATGCCGGCGTGGGCGCCTACGGCGACTTTCTCGACCTCGACGTCGACGTGCTCGACGAGATCGTGGACGTGAACGTGAAGGGGTTGATGTACACGATCCGCGCCACCCTGCCGCACCTGCTGAGGAGCGACGCCGCCGAGCTGGCGGTGGTCGCCTCGATCGCAGGGCAGTACGGGCCGGCCGGCGAGGCGGTGTATTCGTCCTCGAAGTTCGCCCAGGTCGGGTTCATGCGCTCCCTCGATCACGAGCTGTGGGAACGCGGCGTGCGCTGCTCGATCCTCTGCCCCGGAGGCGTCGCCACTGACTTCGCGATGGGACGCGGGCGCACGCCGGACGATCCGGATCTGGCCGGGATGATGAGGCCGGAGGAGGTCGCCGAAGCAGTTCTGTATGCGGTGACGCGGCCGCGGACGCTGCGGATGCTTGAGGCATCGCTGCTGCCCATGGCCGAAGACTCGATGGGCTGAGGAGGCAGAGCATGGGAGTCAAGCTGACGGTTATCGGCGGGGGATCGAGCAGCTTCGTTCCCGCCCTGATCAGGCGCCTGATCCAGTCCGAGCTGCTCGGCGACGCGACGCTCACCCTGATGGACATCAACGAGGAGCGCGTGCGGACGATGGAGGCGCTGGCCCAGAAGCTGATTGACAGCGCCGGGAGCGAGCTTCAGGTCCGGGCCACGCTCGACCGCCGGGAATCGCTCACCGCTGCCGATTTCGTGATTGTCACCATCGCCTCCGGCGGCATGGACGCTTGGGAGAAGGACATCGAGATTCCGGCCAAGTATGGGCTCGTCATGCATGTCGCGGACTCGATCGGTCCCGGCGGGATCATGCGTGCGCTGCGCAACGTGCCCACCCTCGCCGCCGTCGCACGGGAGGTCCGGGAGGTGGCGCCGAACGCGCTGCTCTTCAACTACTCAAATCCGGCCAGCCCGATGGCCATGGCGATGGCCACGGTCCCGGAGGTGAGGTCGCTCTCGCTGTGCTCGTGCACGGCCGCGCCGGCGAGCCCCCGGTGGCTGGCCTGGAACGCCGGCGTCGATCCGGACGAGATCGCCATGCCCGCGGTCGTGGCCGGGATCAACCACTGCGCGAGCGTGATCGAGCTGCGCCTGAAGGACGGGACGGACGCCCTGGAGCTGGCGCGCGAACGCGCGGAGGAACCGGTCGTCAAGTGGGTGCTCGACACCTACGGGGTCCTCCCCTACTGCTGGCAGCACTGGGTCGAGTTCCACCCCCAGATGCAGTACGAGGACGAGCCCTACAACGGGCGGGCCCAGGGGCTCCGCGTCCGGTACGGCATCACCACCCACGACATGGACTACGAGCGGGGCCGCGTCGAGCAGTTCCAATCGCTCGCCACCCAGTGGACGCAGCCGGATGCCGGCACCGTGACGCTCGAGGATCTGCCTCCAGGCGACGAGGATGAGGGGATCGAGGTGATCGAGATCATGGAGGCCGTCGTGGGGAATCGCAACGAGACCCACGTCGTTAACGCGATGAACCACGGGGCGGTCCCGAACCTGCCCGCGGACGCGATCGTCGAGGTCAATGCGTCGGTGAACAGGTACGGCGTGCGTCCCATCTACGCGGGACGCCTGCCTGACCCTCTGGCCGCGCACCTGACGAAATACGTCGCGCTGCAGAAACAGATGGTGAAGGCAGCCCTGAGCGGCGACCGCCGTGACGCGCTGCATGCCTTCCTGCTCGAGCCGACGATCGCTGCCCGGCTTGACCTGGCCCAAACCGAGTCGCTACTGGACGAGATGCTCGCGGCCCACGCCGAGGTCCTGCCACAGTTCCGGTAGGGAGCTAGGTGGGGCGAGCCGGTGAGCGACGCCAGGCGTCTGATCGAGCCGGTCCGCGGCTTCCTCTCCGCGCCGCGATGTGCTGTGCTCTCGACCCTCGCCCCTGATGGCGCGCCCCGGCTGGTCGTCATTCACTACACGCTGGCCGAGGACCACGTGCGACTGAATGGACACCGGGACCGCCACTGGGTGGCCAACGTCCGTCGTGATCCGCGCGTCGCTCTGCTCGTCCACGATGAACGTGACTACCTGCACTACGTGTCGATCCGCGGTCAGGCCGCGGTCATCGAAGAGGGCGAGGAGGCGGTGATGGAAGCGATGAGACAGGCCCAACGCTACGGCGAGGATCCGGCCGGCTTCGCGACCCAGCCCCGGGTCAGCTTCCGGCTCGATCCCGAGCACGTTCACGAGTACCGCTGAGGTGGGAGTCGGGGAGACAGGATTTGAACCTGCGACCGCCCGGCCCCCAGAAGGGAGCACGGGGTAGCGGTCAGGCAGATTCCGTTATTTCATCGGGGTTTTCTGGGGCGTAGTTGCCCTCAGTTGCGCTCGGTTTGCGCCCCCCAATGCGCCCCTCCCCCGCCGTGTACTGTCGCCGAAGCTGGGGGCGATCTGACCCGCCCCTTGCCGCCACGCCGATCCCGAGATCAGAGCTTGGACTTCAGCGGGTATCGCTCAGGATGCTCGATCGCGTCCAGCGAGAGGTCAACGTCGAGCTCCGGCCAGTACAGATGGCTGGGACCCGGCCGTTGCACGTGCAGGATGGCCTCGACCGGCGCTCGCCGAAACCACGGAAACTCATCGAACGGAAGGAAGAGCTCCCGGCCATCGACGAGCAGCCAGAACCCATGCTTTGAGATGTTGGTGATCTCAGCTTCCGAAGTGGCGGCGCCAGGCATCTCGAATCTCCTGCTCGTGCTCCTTGATCAGACCCTCGACTCGACGTAGGTCATTGTCACCCAGCCCGTGATTGCGCGCGAGTTCGATCATCGGATCAACCCAGTACTTCGCCTCGCCCTCCGCAGACTGGACGTGAATATGTAGGCGCTGCTCCTCACGCGAAAAGAAGAAGAACCGAAAGGGGCCTTCTCGAAATACGGTCGGGCTGATCCACGGATTCTAGGTTCGGCACCGACAGCATCCATACGAGCGCAAGCGGACGCTACGACGCGCGGTCGGCCGCCCGCGCAGCGGAAGCAGGAGGCCTGGTTCCGCTACTGGCGAAACTGAGGGCGCAGGTTTTTGCAACCCGGGAGACCACTCGTGGGATCGAAGCGGGACTCCACGAGGGACTGCGGTGCCGGGGTCGCGTACCCGCGCCAGAGCTAAAGCAGGTCCTCTGGGCCGAGCGTGACGAAGGCGTTCAGGTCGTCGGCGTCGTTCGTCCCGCAGGTGGCGACGAGCAGGATCCCTTTTTGAGTGTGTTGGCTGTGGGCGATGCTCAGCGGCCAGATCTGGTGGTGACCTTCGGGTAGCGTTGCGGGTGCGATGGGGTCCGGGGACCGACACCTTCCGTCTGGGACGGTGACGATGCTGTTCACCGACGTTGAGGGATCGACTCGGTTGCTGCGCGAGCTCGGGGCAAGCCGGTATGCGGAGGCGCTGATGGCGCATCGCGAGCGAATCCGGGCCGCTGCGGGCGCACACGGCGGAGTGGAGCTCGGAACCGAGGGGGATGCGTTCTTCTTTGTGTTTCAGAGCGCCGGCGATTGTCTTGCCGCTTCCACGGAGATGCAGAGAGCACTGGCGGATGGCCCGTTGCGGGTCCGGATGGGGATCCATTCCGGGGAGGTGCTGCTCGTCGAGGGCGACTATGTGGGTATGGCCGTGCATAAGGCGGCGCGGATTTCCTCGGTCGCGCACGGGGGGCAGATTGTGGTCTCGGCGCAGACGCGAGCGCTTGTGGATGTCTCCTTGCGGGATCTGGGGGAGCACCGCCTGAAGGACCTCACGGTGCCGGAGCGCCTCTATCAGCTTGGTGACGGGGAGTTTCCGCCGCTGCGCACGCTGCGCCACGTCCATCTGCCCGTCCAGGCGACACCGCTTCTCGGACGCGAGCGCGAGCTGGCCGAGTTGCTCGATCTGGCCGAGGGCCACCGACTGGTCACGCTGACCGGAACCGGTGGGTCGGGCAAGACGCGGTTGTCGCTTGCCCTTGCCGCTGAGCGCTCCGAGCACTACCTCGACGGGGTGTGGTGGGTGTCGCTAGCCGCGGTCAGCGACCCCGAACTCGTGGTCCCGGCGATCGCGGCGGCGGTTGGGGGCGTCGAGGACCTCGCGGCCCATCTGGGCGGCCGGTCGCTGCTGCTGGTGCTCGACAACATGGAGCAGGTCCTCGACGCCGCTCCGGCGATTGGTGAACTGCTGGCGAGCGCCCCCGAGTGCGCGGCGATCGTGACCAGTCGGGAGCGGTTGGCGATTGCCGGTGAGCAGGAGTATCCGGTCGGTCCCCTTTCCCCGCAGGGCGCAGTGGAGCTGTTCACTGCACGGGCGCGCCAGGTCAAACCGGACTTCGAGCCGGGAGTCGAGATCGACGCGATCTGCACGCGCCTTGATCGTCTCCCACTCGCACTCGAGCTGGCCGCCACTCGGGTGAAGCTGCTCTCCGAGGATCAGCTGCTGTCCAGGTTGAAGCGGCGGCTGCCACTCCTGGCTGGCGGCCGCCGTGACCTGCCCGAGCGGCAGGCCACGATGCGGGCAACCATCGCATGGAGTTATGACCTGCTGAGCGAGATCGAGAAGCGACTATTCGGTCGGCTCGCGGTGTTCGCGGGCGGCTTTGAGCTCGAAGCGGCGGAGCGCATCTGCGACGCCGGCCTCGAGGAGCTGCAGTCGCTGATCGACAAGAGCCTCTTGCGCGAAGGCGACCGAGGACGCTTCTTCCTACTTGAGACGACTCGCGAATACGCGTTGGAGCGTCTGGCGGCCGGTGGCGAGGAGGGCGAGTTGCGTGCCCGTCATGCCGCTTGGTTCTTCGGGCTCGGCGCCGGCGCGAGCAATGCACGTCCCGAGCAGAGAGACGAGCTATTGAGCCGCCTGCGCCAGGATCCTGCCAACGTCAGCGCCGCGCTCGCCTGGGCGCTGGAACACGACATCGAGGCGGCGGTGCCGCTTGCCGACGTGCTGTTCATCTCATGGCTCGGAGCGGGACGTCTGGAGGAGCTACGCCGGTGGTACGCACAGGCGCTCGCGGATCCGGGCGCGATTTCACCGACTGCTCACGCGACCTTGCTCATGATGGCCGGGCTTGGATCCGCATATGCCGAGCAAGCCGACGCCGCTCGCGCCGGGATGACCGAAGCGCTCGCGCTCTTCAGGGAGCAAGGTGACGAGCGGGGTGAGCTGCGAGTCCTCAACTACCTCGTCGGCATCGAGTTCACGTCCGGTACACCAGAGCGCGGCTTCAAGTGGCACGAGCAGGCGCTCGAGATCGCCGAACGGCTCGGTGACCCCGAGCAGATCGGCCGCTCGCTTCACTACATGGGCGAGAACCTTCGCGAGATGGGTTCCTACGATCAGGCGGCGGAGCTCTACATCCGTTCCATCGAGATCCTGCGTGCCAACGGGCTGGGCGACACCGTCTCGTCCGTGCTGCACAGTCTCGCCGACCTTCGGCTCGACACCCGCGACCTTTCAGCCGCCGACAGCCTCTACCGCGAAGCGCTCGCGTCCAGCCAGGGCACGAAGGACGTCCGGCTGAGCGCGTACTGCCTCGCCGGTCTCTCATGTGTCGCCGCACGCAGCGGCGCTGGACACACCGCCGGCCTGCTCTGGGGTCTCGCCGAGCGCATCGAGCGTGAGCACGGCGTTCGCATGCTCGGAACCGAGCGACGCCGCTACGAGGCAGTCCTCGTACCGCCCATCAGCGACAGCGATGGCTTCCGGGCCGGGATCACCGAGGCTCAAGACGCCGACCCAACCGCCGTCACGCTGAACCTCGTAGGCGTGGTGCATTAACGTGGCGCTTTCCGCCCCTGCGTCGTGCGAGCTGCGGGGCGGCTAAGCGCGGAACCCGCGCATTGCGAGACCGCCAGCGGCCGCGCCGAGAGGCGCGTCCAGACGCGAAAGCGGGTTCGGTCGGGACGATGTGTTCGCTGGCAGCGCGGCCGTCAGACGCCTGAGGCATTCCCGAACGTCGAGCCGGCGATCATGCGTGCGCGAGCGTCTTCGAGAGCCACTCGAGCGCGACCTGGTAGCGCTCCATAGCGCGCCCGCCGTGGTTGCCGGTGTTCTCGCGGTGCTCGTGGACGATGCCCGCTTCCGTCAGGTAGTGGCTGAGCAGCCGGTGGCCCCAATGCAGGTTGTAGTCGTCGTGTGAGCCCGCGTCGAGCATGATCCCGCGGAGCTTGCGGAGATTCTCGAGGCGGTCGTGCACGTTTACGACCGGATCGAAGCTGAGCCAACGGTCCCACACCTCCTGGATCAGCTCACCGCTCGGGAACGCCATCGGCAGGTCGACGTAGTACGGCGGATTGTCCGGGTTGGGCGAGTACGTCGCCGAGTAGTTGTAGACGATCTCGGCCCAAAAATTGCCCTCGATCGGCCCGTCGGGAGCCTCCGGCCAGATGCTGTCCAGGTACTTGTAAAGCATGAACTTGTGGGTCATGTCGAGCCACGAGTCAGCCGACAGCACCGCCATCGCGCCGAACACGTCGGGGTGGCGCGAGGCGAGATTCCACGAGCCGAACCCGCCTGATGAGAAGCCGAACACACCGCGGCTCGAGGCATCCGCGATGGTCCGATAGGCGCCGTCGACGTGCGGGATCACGTCGTGCAGAACGTACTGCTCGAAGTTGCCGGTGACCGGCGAGTCGACCCACTGGCCACATCCGTATCGGCACACGCCGTCGGGGATCACGACGATCATCGGAGCGATCCCCATCCGATCGAACACCGGGTCAAGCACGTCCTCAACCGGCGGACGCCAGCGCTGTCCGTCGGTCTCTGGAGTCACCTCCAACTCCGCGCTGCTACCGAGCGCATGCAACAGGTACGCCGTCGGATAACGCCCGTCGGACTCCTCATAGCCCGGCGGCAGATACACGAACAGATCCCGCTCCGTCGGATCCCCTAACAGGTTGCCTGCGAGTTGCTTGCCCTCAATACGCGAATGAACGATCACGATGCTCCCCGGGGTTGGCCTGCCGCCGAGGGCGAACCTACACCCCGATGCTCTCTGAGGGCAAGACCGCCGCGACCCCCGTCCCTCACATCAGATCCAGCGAGATCACCGCGCCGGCTGGGTAGGCAGCGCTCCCGATGCCTTGCGGCACCGCCGCGATATCGCAGGACCACGCAAGCAGGTCCCCGGCGTCCAGCGGGGAGATCTCGAATGCTCGGGGGGCTAATGCGCGTCGCGTGCT
>DATGFT010000156.1:0-6348 GCA_035308915.1 Solirubrobacteraceae bacterium | reverse complement strand
CGAGCGCGATCACGTTGTTGGCGATCATCGCGCCGGCAAGACCCGCTGCCTTGGCCGTATCCGAATCGCGCAGGGTGGCCGTCCGTGGCTCCATGCGAGCCCGCAATGCAGCCACAGGACCCCCCGATCGCGTGGTGATCGACGGTTCCATCGAGCCGTTGACGGTACCGAATACAGTGGCCAGGGCGATGGAGAACCAGCGCCGGACGCATGCACCGGGCCAGACCGAGGCCATAGCGCGTGAGCTGGCGGCGACACTCGCCCCAGGCGACGTGGTGCTGGTGGCCGGCGAGCTCGGAGCGGGAAAGACGACCTTCGTGCGCGGGGGCTGCCGGGCGCTCGGGGTCACGGCGACCGTCACGAGCCCCACGTTCACGATCGGTCAGCGGTATCCCGGCCCGATCCCGGTGGCTCACGTCGACCTGTTCCGGATCGCGGAGATCGATCGGGAGGATCCGGATCTCCTGACTGAGTACGTTCGGCCCGACACGATCGCGTTCATCGAGTGGCCCTCACACGGCGAGGACGCCGTGAGCAGCCTGGGCCGTGTCGTGGCCCGCGTATCGATCGAGCACGCGGGGGGAGACGAGCGTCTGATCACGATCTCCAGGTCATGAGCGACGGGTGGATCCTGGCCTTTGACACCGCGACCCGGGCCACCGCGGTGGCCCTGAGCGGACCCGGCGGCCAACGGCTCGAGGCCCGTGATGATCCCCCGCCCGAAGCCCGCCCCCGGCACGCCGGGAAGCTGCTTGTGCTCTGCGCCGAGGTGCTCGACCGTGCGGGAATCACCTTCGCCGCCCTGGAACGCCTGGCCGTGGGGGTCGGGCCTGGAACCTTCACCGGCCTGCGCATCGGCGTGGCGACGGCGCGCGCGCTGGCATCAACGATTCCCGTGCCCCTGGTCGGTGTCTCGACGCTCGAGTCGCTGGCGCTGAATGCCCTGGCCCACCCCGGCTTCGACGCCGCGTTCGCGGTGCTCGACGCCCGGCGTCGGGAGGCGTTCGTTGCCGCGTGGCGAGTCGGGGACGGCGAGGCGCTGGGACACGCATTGGTGAGGCCGGCGGCCGTGAGTCCCGAGGAGCTCGGCGACCGCGTCCGGGAGCTCGGGTTGGCCGGGCTGGCGGTGGGGGAGGGGGCGATAGCATTCAGAGAGGTTCTCGAGCGTTCGGGGGCGTTCGTTCCGGATGACGACTCAGAGCTCCACCGGGTGTCCGCCGTAAACCACTGCTACCTCGCCGGGGATCTCGAACCCGTCGACCCAGACCGGGTGGCGCCGGAGTACCTGCGCCTTCCGGACGCCGAGCTGGCTCGTCGCGCGGCAGACCCGCAATGACCACACCCCCGTTCACCATCCGCGCTCTCGGTTACGGCGACCTTCCACAGGTGATCGCCATCGAGCGCCGTGCCTTCCCGACGCCGTGGTCGCTGGCCATGTTCGTGCTTGAGCTGTCCAAGCCCTCGAGCATCTGCCTGGCCGCGGTGGAGGAAGACCGCACCCGGTCCGGGAAGCTCTTGGGCTACACGATCTGCTCACGCTACGCCGACGTCTGGCACGTGATGAACATCGCCGTCGACCCGCCGTGGCGGCGGCGGGGGATCGGGGCGACGCTGCTCACGACGCTGATCGACCGCGCCGGGCGCGAGGAGTCATACACGCTCGAGGTCAGGCCATCCAACCCCGGGGCGATCGCTCTCTACGAGCGCTTCGGATTCCGCTCCGCGGGGCGGCGGCCGCGCTACTACCGCGATACGGGGGAGGACGCCATGATCATGTGGCGGACGCCAGAGACCGCGGCCGAGGCGGCGGCGTCGCCGACGTCGGGGTCAGACGGATCGTGATCCTGGCTCTCGAGACGAGCTGCGACGATACCTGCGCGGCGGTCATCACCCCGCAGGGAGAGATTCGTGCCAACGTGATCTCCTCCCAGGGCATCCACGACCGCTACGGGGGCGTGGTGCCAGAAATCGCCTCCCGCCACCACCTCGAGCTGATCGGGCCGGTGGTTGACGACGCCCTCGCGCAGGCGCGGATCGAGCTGACCGACATCGAGCTGATCGGGGTAACGCGCGGTCCTGGGCTCGTCGCCGCCCTGCTGGTCGGCGTGGCCACGGCCAAGGCCATGGCCGCCGTGCACCGAACGCCTCTGGCTCCGGTCGATCATCTGCACGGACACGTTGCCGCGGCGTTCCTCGGCCCGACGCCATTCGAGCCCCCGTTCCTCAGCCTGGTGGCGAGCGGCGGGCACACGCTTCTGGCGCGCGTCGAGGATCGAGGCGACGGCTTTGCGGTGATCGGCCAGACGATCGACGACGCGGCCGGCGAGGCGTTCGACAAAGGGGCGAGGCTGCTCGGGCTGGGTTATCCGGGCGGGGCGGCATTGGAGCGCCTGGCCGCGGACGGGGACCCTGACGCGTTTGCGTTCCCGGTCGCGGAACGGGTTCCGGGCCTCGATTTTTCCTTCGCCGGGCTGAAGACGGCGCTGCTCTACCGCGTCCGGGAGCTCGGCGAGGCCGAGGTCTCCCGCCGGCGGGCCGACCTCGCCGCCTCCTACCAGCACGCGATCGTCGAGGCGCTGGCGCGGCGGGTCGAGCGAGCTCTGGCCGAGACCGGGCTCCGGCGACTGGCCATCGGCGGGGGGGTGGCGGCAAACGGCCGGCTGCGTTCGCGCCTGGCCGGCCTCGGGGTGGAGCTCGATGTCCCGCCACGCGAGCTGTGCACCGACAACGCCGCGATGATCGCCAGCGCCGCGCGCTACGTCGACGCGCTTCCGTATCCCGCGTACCTGGGCATCGACGTATACGCCACGGGCGAGCGGCGCCTGGCAGCGTGATGCATCACGTGGTCCTCTACAGCCGGGAGGGGTGTTGTCTGTGCGACGACGCCCGCCGGCTTCTGCTCCGGGTCCACGAGCCAGATGCGTTCACGTTTGAGGAGCTCGACATCGAGACCGACGAGCGGCTCCTCCGCGCCTACCTGGAGCGGATTCCCGTGGTCACGATCGACGGAGCCGAGGCGTTTGAGCTGTTCGTCGACGAGGCCGAGCTGCGGGGGCGGCTCGATATTGTGGGGATGGAATGAGCTACACGGTCGGCCGCGAGTACGTCGGCGAGCCAGGTGGCGCCGACAAGCCCTTGGAGAAGCTTTCGCTGGGCGTCGCGGCGCGCCTGTCGCGCTACCTCCAGGTCCTCACGCAGGCGCGAAAGATGGGCAAGGAGACGATCTCCTCACAGGAGCTCGCCGACTACACGCACGTCAACTCGACCCAGATTCGACGTGATCTCTCGGGCTTCGGAAAGTTCGGCAAGCGGGGGGTGGGTTACAACGTCGAGTCGCTGGTCACGCAGATCCGGAAGATTCTTCGTACCTCCGGTCAACACAACATCGCGCTGTTCGGCGCCGGCCACCTGGGCACGGCGATCGCCACCTCGGACATCTTCGCGGACCACGGGTTCCGGATCGTCGCAGTGTTCGACACCAACGACGACAAGGTGGGAACCGAGATCGGGACCCTGAGCGTGCGCCACAACTCGGAGCTGCGTCAGGTCATCGAGGACGAGGACATCGTCGTGGCGGTGCTCGCGGTGCCTACGGCGGCAGCCCAGGATCTGGCCGACGACCTGGTCGAGGCCGGGGTGAAGATCATCTTCAACTACTCCGATGCGTTGCTTCAGGTCCCACCCGAGGTCACGGTCCACACCTCCAGCCCGGCGGTTGACCTGCTCTACGCCCTCTACTTCTACCTGACCTGATCTCCGGCCCTCGGCCAAGTGACCATCGACCTGGACACGGCTTTCGCGGCCTTCGAAGCGTCGGCTGATTTCACCGTCGGGCTCGAGGAGGAGTTCGCGCTGCTGGACCCCGCCGATCTCGGGCTGGTGCAGCGCTTCGAGGAGCTGCGCGATGCCGCGGCTCGCGACCCGGTGCTGGCGGAGTCGATCTCCGGCGAGCTGATCGCCTCGGAGATCGAGATCCGCTCCGGGCGCGGAGACGATCTGGCCGCAGCGGCGATCGCCCAGCGCGACCGGCGGCGCCGGTTGTTCGCGCTGGCCTCCGAACGCGAGGTCGCGCTCGGCGCGACCGGGACCCATCCGTGGTCTGACTACCGCGAGCAGCAGATCATCGACACCGAGCACTACCGGCGCGTGGAGCAGGGGCTCGGCTACGTCGCCTGGCGCAACAACACCTTCTCGCTCCACGTACACGTCGGGATCCGTGGCGCCGACCGCGCGGTGCTCGTCTGCGACCGGCTGCGGCCGGTGCTCCCGCTGATGCTCGCGATCTCGGCCAGCTCCCCCTTCCTCGACGGCCGCGACAGCCGCCTGCACAGCGTGCGCAGCCAGATCTTCACCAAGAGCTTCCCGCGCTGCGGAATCCCCGAGCCGTTTGGAAGCTGGACGAGCTTCGCCGACTACGTCGACTTTCTCGTGCGGACGCGCTCGATCGTCGAGTACACCCAGGTGTGGTGGTCGATCCGGCCACACCTGTCGTTCGGCACGGTCGAGGTCCGGATCTGCGACGCCCAGATCACGGCGGGCGAATCCGAGGCGCTGGCGGCGCTGATCGTGGCCTGTGTCGTGCAGGCGGCGCTGGACATCGACGCCGGGGTTCCGCACGTGGACGCGCCCGGGCGGCTGATCGAGGAGAACTTCTGGCGCGCGCTCCGCTATGGGCTGGATGGCCAGCTGATCGACCTCGAGCGGGGCGAGCCGTATCCCGCCGCCGACGCCCTCGAGCGGCTCCTGGAGTGGACCACGGCGGCCCGCGCGGCGCTGGGCATCGAGGTGAGCCTGCCTGCGCACAACGGGGCCCAGCGCCAGCGCCAGATGCTCGAGTCAGGGCTGGGCCTCCGCGAGGTGTATGCGGCGAGCGTGGCGGCCACGCGTGAGACGTATGCTGGGGCGCTGGAGGCACAGCGGAGGTGACGTGATGAGCGCGAGCGAACCGCAGGATCCAATCCAGGAGGCCCGCGAGCCCACCGAGGAAGAGCTCCGGGCGGCCTACGAAGCGCAGGTGAAGAAGCTGCGGGTGGAGCACGTCGTGCTTGAGAACGTGGTGACGCTGGCCAACCTGGGGATGCGGCGCACCGGGCTGGCCCCGGGCACCGAGGACGAGCGGGACCTCGGCCAGGTCCGGATGGCCATCGAGTCGATCCGCGTTCTTCTGCCGATGGTCGAGGAGGCGGCCCCCCAGCAGGTGGGCGCGATCCGCGACGCGCTGTCGCAGTTGCAGCTTGCGTTCGTGCGGATCGGCGGCCAGCCGGGGGCTGGAAACGGACCCGGGGGGGCCGGATCCGGTTCGGAGACCGAGGGCGGCGAGCCGGGCAGCGGAGGCTCCGGGCCGGGCGGTTCCGGGCCGGGTGCCGCGGGGAGCGGTGGGGCCGGATCGGGGAGCGGTGGGGCCGGATCGGGACCCAGCGGCGAGCCCCCTGGTGCCGGCGCTCCGGGAGCCAAGCGTGACGAGCCCGGGCCCGCGCAGCGCAGCGGACGCCTCTGGGTCCCCGGGCAGTAACCGACGCTGCGGCGCGCCCGCACGGTACACTCGCGCTAGTTCCGAGTCCGGGTCTCCACTCCCGAGGGGTGGCGGCCCGGTTGCACTTTTCAGGGTGCGCTGACGCGCCCCTCCAAGACTAAGAGCTTTCCCGGAGGACCTTTCTTGACCAGCTTCCTGACGCATCATGGCGTCATCGTCGCGCTTGTTTGCGCAGCCGCCGCGGTGGTCTACGGTGTGCTCACATCCCGTTCGCTGCTGGCCCTCTCACCCGGCAACGAGGCGATGCGCTCGATCTCCGCCGCGGTGCAGGAGGGAGCTCGGGCCTACCTCAACCGTCAGTACACGATCATCGCCGGGGTCGGGGTGGTGGTGTTCATCCTGCTGATCCGGCTTCAGAACATCCGGGTGGCGATCGGCTTTGCCATCGGGGGGCTGCTCTCCGCGTCGGCCGGCTTCATCGGCATGAACATGTCCGTCCGGGCCAACGCGCGCGTGGCTGAGTCAGCGCGCAGCGGCGTGGCCAAGGCGCTCGCCGTGGCCTTCCGGGGTGGGGCGGTGACCGGGATGCTGGTCGTCGGGCTGGCCCTTCTCGGCATCGCGGCCTACTACGGCATCCTGACCTGGATCGCCGGGGAGTCGACTCGCCATGCGGTGGACGCCCTGATCGGTCTCGGGTTCGGCGGCTCCCTGATCTCGGTGTTCGCCCGCCTGGGCGGCGGGATCTTCACCAAGGCGGCTGACGTGGGCGCGGACCTGGTCGGCAAGATCGAGGCCGGAATCCCCGAGGACGATCCCCGGAACCCGGCCGTGATCGCCGACAACGTCGGGGATAACGTCGGCGACTGCGCCGGCAT
>DATGFT010000155.1:0-93093 GCA_035308915.1 Solirubrobacteraceae bacterium | reverse complement strand
CGCGGACATGTGGTCAGGATCACCTCGTCCAACGCCGCCATGCTACGCCTCCGTTCCGTCGTCGCCCAGTGCGCGCTCCCGCGCCTTGGCCGCCCGTCGACTCAGTCGCGCCACCTCCTCGACCCGCCCGTCCTCGGACTCGCCGCGCAGATTGATCTCAACCAGCCGGGCCGCCGCGCGCGTCGCCGCCTCGGCCAGCAGCGTCCCCGCCGTCGCGTCGCCACGCAGTGACGGCGTGCTCTCCGCTGCCACCCGCGCTGCCAGTTCCGCCACCTCGGCCGTGGCCCGGGCGATGTCCAGCGGTGTCTCCGAGGCGGCAGACAACGCTGCGCGCAAATCTCGCTCCCGCTCAGCGCTACCCACCGGGAGCCGCAGTGCCGCCAGCACGGGCCCGTAGGAGCTGAGCTCACGCTCCCCCGCCTCGAGCAGCTCCACCCGGAGGATCGGCGCGCGAGCCTCGGCCTCGGCGTCTTCGGCAAACGCGCTCACCATCTCGAGCAGCCCGGCCGCGATCGCACCCGTCCAGGCGACCGCGCAGCCAGCGCCCGGAGCCGGTGTCCGCTCCGACAGTCCAGCCAGGAGCTCGGCAAGCGGGCGTTCGGCGCTGGCGCTCAGTGAACGATCATGATGTCGGTGTGGGCGTGGTGCGCGATCGCATCGCTGACGCTCTGGCCAAACACCCGCTCGAGTCGACTCGGCTCGCGGGTCCCGACGATTATCAGGTCGGCCCCTCTCTGGTTGGCGAGCTCGACGATCGTCTCTGACACGTCGCCCACGGCCGGCTGATAGCTCGCCTCGATGCCCTGCCCCTCGAGATAGGAGCGTGCATGCGCGAGTTCATCCGAGTGCTTCTCGACCGGCTCCATCGGGTCAACCGGTCCGGCCGATCGCCCGGCGCCCACGAACACCGGGGTGACGCTGATCACGATCAACTCTGAGCCGAAGGCCTTAGTGAGCTGCGCCGCGCGCTCCAGGGCCCGCCGCGATGGCTCCGTGTCGTCGTAGCCGAGCATGATCTTCTTCATGGCTGTCTCCTCTCCTCTGGCCCTCCGAGCACTGCACCCCTCCGACGTGAGCGATCATATATAGGGTCGCGTGCCGCGCCAACCGGCGCGATGAGCGACCGCGCCCGGACCGCGCGTCAGGCGACGCGCGTGGGGGTTCGCCTGCGCGGGCGATGCCGCGGTCGGCGGGCGAAGCCCGGGCGGTGGTCGGCCAGCCGCGCGTGGTCGCGCAGACGAGCCCGCGCCGGCTCGGCAGACGGGAGTGGAAGGCCTCCCATTGGACGTGGCGGTGGCGAGGACGGCCTCCGGGGTCCTCTGCCGCCGCCGTCATCGGAACCGCCTTCGGTCGGCGGTGTGCGACGGCGCGCGAAGAGAAGCGGCGCGAACATCACGACAACGACCACGACCACGTAAGCCAGCCCAAGCGGATCGAAACCGGAAGCGTCGAGCCCTCGCGCCATGGCCGAAGCCTACCCTCGCGCCGGTTTACACTAATCGCGATGGCGGCCACCCAGGCGAAGCTTCCGCGGTCGGTTCGAAAGGGACCGCTGATCACCGTTACCTGTGAGTGCGGCGAGCGCCGGGAGCTCCGTTATGACGAGCGCTGGACGTGCGAGGGCTGTGGGCGCAGATACGACACCGGGAAGATCCCCCTCGAGGAGTACGCGCTGATCCGTCGCACGCAACTCCGCTACCGCATGTTCCCGTTGCTCTCCGGTCTCTTGCTCCTCGTGTGCACGCTCGTCTTCTTTGCCACCGGGAGGACGTACGGCGCCCTGGTTGCGATCCCGTTCCTGCTCGCTTCGTGGGCTGTCTTCGGGCGGCCGTTCTACCGCTCGCGATATCGCCGCGCGCTGAGCAAGAACTCTCCGACCTGGAACATCAAGGCCGACTAGACCCGGCCGCCGCGCGGGCGGGCCGGGTCCAGACCCTAGGACTCTCTACCGCTCAGTGCGGCGGATGGACGATCAGCACGTCGCAGTGGACGTGGTGGGCGACCTGGTCGCTCACGCTCTGGCCGAACAGCCTGGCCAGCAGGTTCGGCTCGCGGGTCCCCACGACGATCAGATCGGCGTCACGCTCCTTGGCCAGCTCAGCGATCGTTTGGGACGGGTGGCCAAGCCCGGCGACATATTCCGCCTGGACCCCCTGGCCCTCGAGGTAGGCCTGAGCATGATTCAGCTCCTCGGCGTGCGCTGAGGGCGGGTCGGACGGGTCGCCAGGGCCCGTCGAGCGCCCGATGTTGGCCAGAACCGGCGCCACACTCGTGACGATCAGCTCTGAGTCAAACGCCTTCGTCAGCTCCGCCGCGCGCTCAAGCGCACGCTTGGCGCCGTCGGACTCGTCGTAGGCGAGAACTATTCGCTTCATCTCTCTCCTCTCTGCGCCGGCCGGTCACCCGGCAACCGGAACGGCTTCGGCATCGGTCCTGACGCCCACCTGTTCGAGGGCCACGCGATCGTCGCCCTCTGGCATCGTCGGGGGGGTCTCACGCCAATGGATCGACTCCTTGTCCTCGACGACCCGCCGGTAGAAGAACAGCAGCACCGACCCGACGAGGATGCCCACGCCGATGGCGAAGTCGGTCCACGTCCCGTAACCGTTCAGCTTCGGAGCTCCGGCGCCGACCACGAGGATCACGGCGTAATACACCAACAGGATGCCCGCCATGGTCACCCACGGCGCGCTGACCTTGATCGGCCGCGGCCAGTTCGGGCGATCGCGCCGCAGCAGCAGGAAGGCGCTCATCGCCAGCACGTGACACAGCACGTAGCCGATGTTGCTCATGTACAGGATCGCCAGGTTGCTCGAGATGAACAGGATCAGGCATGTGTTGACGACCAGGTCGACGGTCATCGCGTTCCCCGGCACGTGGTAGCGGTTGAGCCTGCCCAGCCACTTGATCGTGAGGCCGGCCTTCGAGATTCCGTACAGGGCGCGGCCGGCGTCCGCGGTCGAGCTCCCCATCGAGAGCAGGAACGAGAGGATCAGGAAGATGAGCAGCACATCCGCGGCGCTGTGGCCCACCACGGTGTTCAGCGCCGAGACGTATGTGGACCCGGACAGGATGGCCGAAAGCGACGGGACGCCGCTGAAGCCGCCGAGGCCGAGCGGCAGCAGGATGTAGACGAGCATCTGGAAGCTGGCCGCGCTTCGCAGTGCGATCGACATGTCCCGGCGGGTCTTGAACTCAGGCGTGAACGTCGCGTTGACCTCGACCCCTCCCGATGACCAGGTCATGATGAACAGCCACACGAGGGCGATCTTGACGCCGCCCCATGCGTTGCTGGCCAGCGCCCAGTGGACGTTCGACGAGTGGAAGTGACCGGATACCACCGGGCCGGCGATGAGGACGGCGATCGGAATCATCATCAGCACGCCGGTCACGTACGTAAACCAGGTGAACGGCCGGATGCCGAAGATGTTGGTCAGCCACACCAGCACGATGCAGCCGATCCCGATGAAGTTGAACAGCTGGAGGTGCACGACGCCGTCCCAGACGGTCCAGGTCGAGCTCGCGAACCACTGCTGCTGGATCAGCGCGCCGATGAAGTTGCCGAAGATCGCGAGCACCACGGACCAACCGATCCAGTAGCCGAACGTCGCGATCGGCCCGACCAGGGTCGTGTACTTGCGCCAACCCTCGTTGGCGTACAGGGAGATTCCTCCCGACCGGCCCGGGAACATCATCGCGGGCTCCGTGTAGATCCAAACCGAGAGCAGGGCGACGAGAGCCGAGATCCCCCACAGCGTGGTCGCACCGATCACACCCAGGCTTCCGTACGCACCCAACAGGGACCCCAGAAGGAATCCGGGTTGGCAGAGGGCGATGGTGAATCCGTCCCACCAACGCAGGGTCTTCAGGAGCTGGCGCTCCTCAACAACGGCTGTAGCCATCCTCTTCCTCCGAGAGTTGATCTACCGAGCTCCCCACACCCTCTGATCGAGCCCGCGGTTGGGGCGGCTTATACCAGTTTGTATAAACAGCTTCAACTACAATTCCCGCACAATGGCGCAGCTTGTGGACCGCGCCGACGCGTCGATCGAGGGCCGGGTCGACGCCCCGCCCTCGGCCCGCCCGGTCGTGCTCGCGACCCTGTCGGTGCGGATCGACCCGAGCGCAGAGCGGATGGCGCTCGAAACCGCGCTCGAGGCTCACAGCGAGCTGATCATCGCGAACCTGTTGCCCCTGCGGCCGTACCCGATGACGGCGATCCTCGCGCCCGACTACGTGACCCTGCCCCACGAGGAGGACCTCGACGCGGTGAGGGCCACAGCCCAGCGCGCCGCCGAGCTGGGTATCCGGACCCAGCTCCTGCGGATATCGACGCCGCGGCCGATCGAGGCGCTGCTCGAGGTGTGCCGCGAGCGCGCGGCCGGGCTCCTCGTCTTCGGTCCTGACCTTCGCCGGACCTCGCGACTGAGCTTCAGATTGACCGCCCGCCGAGTGCGCCGGAGGGCCCCCTGCCTGGTCTGGATCGCCCCGGACGGATGAGCCCGAGCCGGCCATCGGCCGCGCTGGTGGACATCCGCCATCAAAACCGATAGAACACGCCCCGGGGTAGACAAATTCGTTCGATCCGTCGATCGAGGAGAGATTCAGTGGCGCGTGATCCTAAGTACGACATCCTGTTCGAGCCGATTCAGATCGGGCCCAAGACGCTCAAGAACCGCTTCTACCAGGTGCCTCACTGCATCGGTGCGGGGTCTGAGAAGCCGGGCATGCAGGCCTATCACCGGGGCATGAAGGCCGAAGGGGGCTGGGGTGCGTGCTGCACCGAGTACTGCTCGATTCACCCCGAATCCGATGACACGAGCCGCGTCTCGGCCCGCATCTGGGACGAGGGCGATGTCCGCAACCTGGCCGCGATGACCGATCGCCTGCACCAGTTCGGCG
This sequence comes from Solirubrobacteraceae bacterium, assembly GCA_035308915.1. GTDB lineage: Bacteria > Actinomycetota > Thermoleophilia > Solirubrobacterales > Solirubrobacteraceae > Palsa-465. The sequence continues at coordinate 88,191 of DATGFT010000155.1, read as the reverse complement.
CCCTGGCCGGGATCGAGCTCTGGTACGGGGGCCCGCACGCCCCCTGCATGGAGTCACGCGCCACCCCGCGGGGACCGTCGCAGATCGCCTCGGACTTCGAGCTCAACATCTTCCCGCGCTACATGGACAAGGACGACATCAACGAGGTCCAGCAGATGTACGTCGACGCGGCCATCCGGGCCCGCGACGCCGGCTTCGACATCGTCTACGTCTACGGCGCCCACGCCTACCTGCCCTTCCAGTTCCTCTCGCCTTTCTACAACCGCCGCACCGACGAGTACGGCGGATCCTTCGAGAACCGGGCCCGGTTCTGGCGCGAGTCGCTCGAGAAGGTTCGCGAGGCTGTCGGCGACGACTGCGCGATCGCATCGCGCTTCGCCGTCGACCACCTGCTCGGCCCGACCTCGATCCAGGTCGGCGAGGACGGCGTGCGCTTCGTCGAGTACTGCGACGACCTAGTCGACCTGTGGGACCTGACGGTCGGCGACATCGCCGAGTGGGGGCAGAACGCAGGCCCCTCGCGCTTCTTCGAGGAGAACCACGAGAAGCCCTTCACCGGCCAGGTCAAGGCCGGGAACCACACCAACAAGCCCGTCGTGGGCGTCGGCCGCGTCACCAACCCGGACACGATGGTCGCGATCATCAAGTCGGGCCAGTTCGACATCATCGGGGCAGCGCGGCCGTCGATCTCCGATCCCTTCCTGCCCAAGAAGATCGAGGAGGGCCGGCTCGACGACATCCGCGAGTGCATCGGCTGCAACCAGTGCATCTCCCGTTGGGAGATCGGCGGCCCGCCGATGGTCTGCACCCAGAACGCAACCGCCGGCGAGGAGTACCGCCGCGGTTGGCACCCGGAGAAGTTCCACCCGGCGGCCAACCGTGAGAAGAGCGTGCTCGTGATCGGCGCCGGACCTGCCGGCATGGAGTGCGCGATGGTTCTCGGCAAGCGCGAGATGGCCGCCGTCCACCTGGTCGAGGCCGACGCCGAGATCGGGGGCTCCGTCAACTGGATCTCCCAGCTCGGCCATTCCGACGGCAAGGAGAACCTGTTCCGCGGCACCGCCCGCGGCCTCGGCGAGTGGAAGCGGATCGTCAACTATCGCCAGATCCAGCTCGACAAGCTCCGGAACGTCGAGGTGCACCTGAAGTCGCGCCTGAGCGCCCAGGAGGTGCTCGAGTACGGCGCCGAGATCGTGATCGTGGCCACCGGGTGCCACTACGCCACCGACGGCATGAACGCGGCCACGCACGCTCCGATCGACGGAGCGGACACGTCGCTCGACTGGCAGTTCACCCCCGACCAGGTGGTGAGCGGCGCCAAGCCGGTCGGCAAGCGCGTTCTCATCTTGGAGAACGAGGCCTATTTCATGGGCGTGTCAATCGCGCAGAAGCTGGCCGGAGAGGGCCACGAGGTGACCTTTGTCACCCAGGCCGGCGAAATCGCCGACTACATGCACTACACCCTCGAGGCGCCGATGCTCCATCGTGATCTCGACCGCCTCGGCGTCGACATCCACACCTACACGATGCTCGAGAAGATCGAGCCAGGTGTGTGCCACGCCTACGACGTTTGGAACCCGGCGCACAAGGAGCGCTTCGAGGTCGATTCGGTGGTGCTGTGCACGGCGCGGATCTCCAACGATGAGCTATATCGGGAGCTCAAGGCCGATCAGGCCCGCCTCGAGTCCGAGGGGATCGAGCAGCTGTTCGTCATCGGCGACGCCGCGGCGCCGCGGATGATCGTCGACTCGATCTTCGACGGCCATCGCCTGGCCCGTGAGATCGACTCGCCGAACCCGGCCATGCCGCTTCCCTTCATCCGGGAACGGCGGCTGTGGGGCGATGCGTCGAACGAGGACTACAAGGCCCAGCTGCTCAACACGCCGGACGTTGTCGTCGCATAGCCGATGAAGGTCGTCGTACCCGTCAAGCAGGTGGCGCTGCTCGACGACGAGTTCGAGCTCCTCGACGACGGGTCGGGGGTCGACCCCGACAGCCTCGAGTGGGATCTCAACGAGTGGGACTCGTTCTCACTCGAGGCTGCCGTGCAAATCAAGGAGGCGGCGGGCGAAGGCGAGGTCCTCGCCGTCACGGTCGGCGACGAGGAGGCCGAGGAGGGCCTTCTCAGCGCTCTGGCCAAGGGAGCCGACCGGGGCATCCGGGTCTGGGACGAAGACCTCGCTGACGCCGGTCCGCTGGCCGTGGCCCGAGTCCTGGCGGCGGCGATCGAGCCCGAGTCGCCCGATCTCGTGCTGTGCGGGGTCCAGTCCTCCGACGCCGTCAACAGCGCCACGGGGATCGCGCTCGCCGGCTACCTCGACCTGGCCCACGTCGCCGTGGTCAAGAGCATCGAGCTGAATTCCGGCAGCGCGACGGTCGAGCGGGAGCTCGAGGGCGGCCTGGTCGAAATCCTGCGGATCGGCCTCCCGGCGCTGCTCACGATCCAGACCGGGATCAACGAGCCCCGGTACGCCACGCTCCGCGCGATCAAGCAGGCCCGGGACAAGCCGCTGGCCGTGATGACGCTGAGCGACCTTGGGCTGGGCGCCGACGCGGTGGAAGCCGCGGACGGCTCGCACCGTCGGCGGCTGGCCCATCCGGAGAAGGGCGAGGGGGCCGAGATGCTGAACGGGTCAACCGCCGAGGTGGCGGCGAGAATCGCCGAGATCGTCCGGGAGCGGGTCGGCTGATGGCGGGCATCCTGGTTATCGCCGAGGCCCGGCGCGGCGAGCTGCGTGAGGTTTCGTTTGAACTCATCGGGGCGGCGCTCTCGCTCAAGGCCCAGGCGGGGGGCCCAGTGGCGGTGGCCATCGTCGATCCCGAGGCCGAGAAGCATGCTCCGGCCCTGGGAAGCGACGGTGTCGATGAGGTCCTCACCGTCACTTCGCCACCGCCAGGCTTCGAGGCCCACGTCGCCCAGCGCGCCCTCGAGGCCCTTATCTCCGAGGCGGACCCGGATGTGGTGATCGCCGCCCACTCGATCGATGCCCTCGGTTTCATTCCCGCGGTGGCCGCCGCCGGGGGCTTCGGCTTCGCCTCCGACGTCACCGCGCTGGGCTGGGACGGGGGCCCGATCGCTACGCGCGGCGCCTACGGCGACAAGCTCGTGGCCGAGTACGACTTCCCGGGCAAGGCGACGACGCTGCTCCTGCTGCGGGTGGGGATCTTCGCCCCGGCGCAGCCGGGCTCCGGATCGGTGGTCGCGCGAGCGGTGACCGTCGACGGGCTGGACGGCGCCGCGCGCAGTGAGCACCTCGACTACCGCGAGGTCCAGGAGGGCGACGTCGACATCACCAAGTCGGAGTTTCTGCTCTCGATCGGCCGCGGCGTCGAGGACAAGGACAACATCGAGCGCTTCGAGGAGCTGGCCGAGAAGCTCGGCGCCACGCTCAGCGTCTCACGCCCGCTGGTTGACGCCGGTTGGATGCCGAGCTCACGTCAGGTCGGCCAATCGGGCAAGACGGTCAAGCCGCGGGTGTACCTCGCGATGGGGATCTCGGGCGCCGTCCAGCACCTGGCGGGCATGCGCGGAGCCGACACGATCATCGCCGTGAACACCGATCCCGAGGCGCCGATCTTCACCGTGGCTCACTACGGTGCCGTCCAAGACATGTTCGAGCTGGCCGACGCCCTCGAGCAGTCGCTCTCCTAGGACGCCCTCATGCGGATCGCCGTACTCGCCTCCGTGGCCACACGACCGGTGTTCTGGCACTTCGTCGTCTGGCTGAAGGTCATCTGGTACGCGCTGGCGGTGACCTCGGTGTTCGTCTTCGCCTACGGCCTCGTCCGGCCGGCGGTCAAGTACAACCGTGGCCACGGCGGCCAGCTGCCCCGCGGCCGGCAGCTGCCCCCGCTGCTCTGGCGGGGCCTGCGCCAGCTTTTCTCGCACGTGACCATCCGGCGTCGCGACCATGCCGCCGGCTTTGCGCACGAGCTCATCTTCTACGGGTTCATCGTCCTCTTCGCGGGAACGATCATCCTCGGCTTCGATACGGACTTCACCCACCCGGTGTTCGGGTGGAACTACTTTCACGGCGACTTCTACCTCGCCTACAAGGAAACGCTGAACGTACTCGGGACGGCGCTGATCATCGGCGTGCTGGTGATGATGATTCGCCGCGCCATCGTCCGGCCGCGCAAGCTCGACTACGACCGTCCCGACCGGGCCCCGGGTGATCCGCAGTACGACCGCCGCGTCTACCGCGTCGGTGACTGGGTGTTCATCGGCTCGCTGCTCGTGATCGCGCTCACCGGCTTCCTGCTCGAGGGCGTGCGGATCGCCATGGACCATCCCGGCTATGGCGGCACGCAGTTCGGGGGCTGGGTGTTTGCCCAGGGGCTGTCTGGGGTTTCACGCCCGGTGCTCGCGGGGCTTCGACATGGTCTGTGGTGGTTCCACGGACTCCTGGCCCTGACCTTCGTGGCCAGCATCCCGTACACGAAGGCCGCGCACATGCTCACGAGCTACTTCTCGCTCTCGCTGCGCGACCCGCTGGCCGGCAAGCGCCTGCGGCCAATTCCGCCCGAGATGGCCAACCAGCCCGCCGGATACGCGACGCTGGCCGACTTCAGTCAGCTGCATCTACTCCACCTCGACGCCTGTACGAAGTGCGGTCGCTGCCACGAAGCGTGTCCGGCCAACGCCACCGGTCGCCCGCTCTCGCCGCGGGACGTGATCCTCGAGCTCCGTGAGCAGGCCAACGCGGCTCTGCGGCCGGTCGGCGTGGGGGGCATCCTGGGTCAGCTGGCCGCGGGACGGGCGAACGGCGACGGGTTCTCGAAGCCCGTGGTGGGCGAGAACGGTGTGCGCGTGGAGACGCTGTGGTCGTGCATGCAGTGCAACGCCTGCGTGGAGATCTGCCCCGTGGGGATCGAGCAGGCGCCGATCATCAACCAGCTCCGCCGGCGCTTGGTCGAGGACGGCGAACTCGATTCCAACCTCCAGTCGACGCTTGAGGTGATCCACAAGTCCGGCAACTCGTTCGGCGAGAACAAGCGAAAGCGTGGGCGCTGGACCTCGGAGCTCGACTTCGAGGTTCCCGACGCTCGCAAGCAGCCGGTCGACGTCCTCTGGTTCGTCGGTGACTACGCGTCGTTTGATCCCCGCTCGCAGCGCGTGACCCGTTCGCTCGCCCGCCTGTTCCACGAGAGCGGCGTCGACTTCGGGATCCTCTACGACGGAGAGCGCAACTCCGGCAACGACGTGCGGCGAGTCGGCGAGGAGGGGCTGTTCGAGATGCTCGCCGAGGGGAACATCGAGACCCTCTCCGGATGCGAGTTCAACCGCATCGTCACCAGCGATCCTCACTCGCTGAATACCCTGCGCAACGAGTATCCCGAGCTCGTTCGCCAGCAGGATGGCGAGCTGGCGGACCGCTGGCGTGTCATGCACCACACGACACTCCTGCTCGAGCTGATCGACTCGGGCCGCCTCCGGGTCGCCAACCGCCTCGCCTACACGGTCACCTACCACGACCCCTGCCACCTGGGGCGGATGAACGGCGAATACGACGCGCCGCGTCAGATCCTCGAGCGCCTCGGGTGCGTGCTGGTCGAGATGCCCCGCAACCGTGACAACTCGTTCTGCTGCGGCGCCGGCGGCGGCCGCATCTGGATCCCGGACAAGCCCGGAACCGAGCGGCCCTCGGAGAACCGGATCCGCGAGGCGGTGTCTCTGCCCCATGTCGAGCTGTTCGTGGTCGCCTGTCCCAAGGACGTGACGATGTACGAGGACGCGATCAAGACCTCCGGCAACGCCGACCGGATCGAGCTCCGCGAGCTCACCGAGCTGGTCGAGGAGGCGATGGTAGGACGCCCGGAAGTCGCGGTCCCGGCCTGATGCGCTCGCGCCCAGAGGCCACCCCCTGATGCGGTCCCGCCCGCTGATCGGCATCTCCGCGAGCCTGCATGACTTCGGCGACTACGGCGGAGTCGGCGTCCATCGGCCCGTGCTTGCCGCGGGCGGGCTCCCCGTCACCCTGCCCCAGCTCACGAGCGCAATCGAACCCGCGCTTGAATCGCTCGACGGGCTGATCCTCGCTCCCGGTCGGGACATCGACCCCCGGCGCTACGGCCAGGAACCACACCCGCTGCTGGCGGCGACCGAGCCGCAGCGGGATGCCTTCGAGCTCGAACTGGTTCCCCGTGCGCTGGAGCGCGAGCTGCCGATCCTCGGCATGTGCCGAGGTATCCAGACGCTCAACGTCGCCCTCGGGGGCACCCTGGCCCAGGACACGAGCCTGATCTCGGCTGAGCACCCGAGCGACCCCGGCTGGGTGGCGTGGAAGATGAGCGAGGGCGCCTCGCTCCGCGACGAGCCGATGCCGCCCCACCCCCGGCACGACATCGCCGTCGAGCCTGAGAGCATCCTCGCCCAGGCGCTCGGAACGACGTCGATCGATGTCGACTCCTTCCACCACCAGGCGATCGATGGCCTGGCTGAGGGGCTCGCGGTCGTGGCGCGGAGTCCAGACGGCCTGATCGAAGCCGTCGAGATGCCCGGCCGGCCTGTGCTCGCCGTCCAGTGGGAGCTCCAGGAGGAGGCACGCGTCGACCCGCGGTTTCACGCCATCTTCGAATGGCTCATCGCCGAGGCGGCCGGCCGGATGCGGACGTCGTCGGCGGCCACCGCGGCCGCGCGGATCGGGAACGCCGCGGGCACGTCCTCCGCAGCCGCCGCTGCCGCGGCTCCCACCACCTCCGCCGGGGCCGCCTCTGCCGCGGCGGCTCCCACCACCTCCGCGGCCTAGCGGTTCCGAGCATGGCCAGGCCGATCGTTCTCGGGGTAGTCGGTGATTCAGGCGCCGGGAAGACGACCCTCACCAGAGGACTCATCCGGGTCCTCGGCGACGAGCACGCCGTGCGTCTGAACGCCGACGATTACCACCGCTACGACCGCCGTCGGCGGGCCGAGCTGGGCATCACTCCGCTCCATCCCGACTCCAACCACCTCGACATCCTGACCCAGCACCTGCTCCACCTGCGCCGGGGCGAACCTGTGCTAAAGCCGGTGTATGACCACAAGCACGGCACGCTCGAGCCGCCCGTGTACCTCCGCCCCGCGCGCTTTCTGTTCGTGGAGGGCCTGCTGAGCTACCACACCGAGACGCTCCGAACCGCCCACGACATCCGCGTGTTCCTCGACCCACCGGAGGACCTGCGCCGCTCCTGGAAGCTCAAGCGCGATTGCACCCGGCGCAACTACACCACCGACGAGGTCCTGGCCGAGCTCGATCGCCGTGAGCGTGATGCCGACCTGTTCATCCGCCCCCAGCGGGAGTTCGCGGACATCCTGGTCAGCTTCCGCCACGGATCCGACCCGTCGCACCTCGATGTCGACGTCATCCTGCGCGACACCCTCCCTCACCCTGAAGACGACGATCTCCTGCCGCTGCTCGTGGATCCCGAGGATGGCGGCGCGATCGTCACGCGCGCCCACGACCGATTGCTGAGGATCCCCGGCAACATCGAGCCTCGTCACGCCGCCGAGCTCGAGGAGACGATCTGGTCGCGGATGAGCTTCGCCAACCACCTCCGCGTCCGTCGCCTGGGTGAGTTCACCGTGGGAACCGACCTCCATCGTTCGGACTCACTTGCCCTGGTCCAGCTGCTGATCCTCTACCACCTGATGTGGGGTCGGCTCGAGCAGGCGACCGGGGCGTCCGAGCCCCGGACCTCTGGGCGGCGCACGACCGGCGACGACTCAGCGTTTTTTCTATAGTTCGCTGGCCGATTATGGCCGTTACCCTAACTCAGCTGACGGCCTTCCTGGCCGTGGTCAGGCGCGGCTCGGTCACCGCCGCCGCCGAAGAGCTCGTGGTCACGCAGCCGTCCGTCTCGGCCGCCATCTCTGCGCTCGAGCGCGAGCTCGGCGTCCAGCTCACCGAGCGCGTAGGGCGCACCGTCACGCCGACGGCCGCCGGCCGCGCCTATATCGACTACGCCGCCGAGGTGCTCGGCCTGCTCGAGCGTGGCCGGCGCGCCGCTCAGGAGGCCGCCGCCCCGGAAACCCAGACGCTTCGGGTGAGCGCCGTGACCACTGCGGGCGAGCACATGGCTCCGCTGCTCTTGCAGGCTTTCCGCGCACGCCATCCTGAGCTCGACGTGAGCCTCGACGTGGGTAACCGCGACACGGTGTTCGCCCGCCTGGTCAACCACGAGGTCGACGTGGCCATAACCGGCCGGGTCCCCGTTGGCCTCCGCGTGCATGGCGAATCCTTTGCCAGCAACGAGATCGTGCTCATCACCTCCGCCTCGGATCCGCTGGCCCGCCGGCGATGGGTGGCGCCTGAGGAGTTGGCGCGCCGACCATGGCTCGTACGCGAGCCCGGCTCCGGCACCCGCGCGATGTGCGAGGAATACCTCGCCTCACAGGAGATCGAGCCGCCGCTGCTGACGCTGGGCTCCAACGGCGCGATCCGCCAGGCGGCTCGGGTCGGGCTCGGGGTGGCCATGATCTCCAAGATCGCCGTCAAGCTGGAGCTCGATCACGGCCTGATCCGGCTGATCCGCGTGCGCGGCGGCCTCCCCCAGCGCTCGTGGTACGTCGTGCGCTCGGACGTTGGCCCCGTCACCGAGCCCGTCCAGCAGTTCCTCCGCTTCGCCCACTCGGCGGCGGCCCGGCGGGCTTTGGAAGACTGAGGAGCGGCTGGGCGGGCAGAGGCCGAGGGAGCAGTGAAGCGTTCCGCCCCGCAACCGGACCTGGGCGAAAAAGCGAACCCACAGCGTAGGTAATTCGCCCAGGTCCCCGAGCAGGCGACCGGCGCGCCACCCCCCGTCAGACGGCGGCGATTAGCTCCGCGCTCGGTTCGAGCACGGTCTCGAACGCCTCGAGCAACGTCTCGGCCGTGCGGTCGTTGGCGTTCGGGCCCATGAGACCGAGCCGCCAGATGTTGGGCGCGTCCGGCCCGAGTCCGCCTCCGACCTCGATCCCGAACTCGCGCAGGAGGCGCTTCTGGACCTGCGCCCGGTCGACGCCATCGGGGACGCGGACCGCGGTGAGCGGGGCCATCTGACGCCACGGATCGGCCAACAGCTCCAGCCCGAACGCGCGCAGCCCCTGCTGGAGGTAGCTGCCGGCGTGATGGTGGCGCCGCCAGCGCCGCTCGAGGCCCTCGAGGTGGACCTGGCGGAGCGCCTCGTGCAGCGCGTAGATGTGAAGGATCGGGGCCGTGTGGTGGTAAACCGCCGGGCGCTCCACCCAGTAGCGCCGGAGCAGTTCGAAATCGAGCGAGAACGGGACCGGATGTGTCCGCTGCGCCATCCGGCGCTGGGCCCGCGCCGAGAGCGCGACCGGGGCCATGCCGGGAGGTGCGCCGAGGCACTTCTGCGTGCAGGAGTAGGCGTAGTCGATGCCCATTCGATCGAAGTCGAGCTCCATCCCGCCCAGCGACGTGACACAGTCAGCCATCAACAGCACGTCGCTGTGGCGGAGCGCCGCCGACAGCTGGGCCAGCGGGTGCTCGACTCCGGTCGAGGTCTCGGCGTGGACGACCGCGACCATGCTCGCCTCCGGATGCTCGTCGAGCGCGGCCAGCAGGCGGTCGTTGGGTACCGCCTGTCCCCAGTCGGCCATGACATCGACAACCACGATTCCGTGGCGGCGGGCAATCTCGGCGATGCGACGTCCGAAGAATCCGCATTCGGCCACGATCAGCGTCTCCCCGGGGGCCAGGAGGTTGACGATCCCGGCCTCCATCGCGGAGGTCCCGGTCGAGGAGAGCGGTAGGACCAGGGCGTCATCGCCGGCCCGCCAGGTCTGCCGCAAGAGCTCCACGACCTCGAGCAGGATCTCGTGCATGTCGGGATCGAGATGCCCGAGCATTGGCCGGTGCATCGCCTCGACCACGCGCGGGTCCGGGTTCGTAGGCCCGGGGCCGCATAGCAAGCGGGCCGGTGGATCGAGTGGGTTGAGCGGCGAGGTGAGCGGGTTCTCGTATGTCGTGATCGTCATCGCTGGAGCTTGACCCTTAGGTCCTTGGGTCGCAAGCTAAGAATTTCACGCAAATCATCGCGATTTCTCTATATATCGACTAGCGCCGTCTGGCTGAAAAATTCCTCTAAGGTCGCTTGTCTCCGCGCCTGGGCCCTGGTGTATTGCCGCGGATGACCAGGGCCCGCCTCCACAGATCTGAGCTCGCCGTTCCCGGCAGCAATGTCCGCATGCTCGAGAAGGCTCCCGACCTCGGGGCGGACATCACGATGCTCGACCTCGAGGACGCGGTGGCTCCCGATGACAAGGACCAGGCCCGCCGCAACGTCATCGACGCGCTGCGTGAGCAGGACTGGTCCCGCTGCTCGACCTCGGTTCGCATCAACGGCCTCGACACGCACTACTGCTACCGCGACATCGTCGATGTCGTAGAGCAGGCAGGCCAGTACGTGGACACGATCCTCATCCCCAAGGTTTCCTGCGCCGGCGACGTTCACCTCGTCGCCACCTTGCTCAGCCAGATCGAGGCAGCGATGGGCCTGCGGCACCGAATCGGGATCTCGGTCCTGATCGAGACCGCAATGGGAATGGTCAACGTGGACGAGATCGCCAGCGCGTGCCCGGACCGGATGGAGGCCATGGTGTTCGGCGTCGCCGACTATGCAGCGTCGATCCAGAGCCACACAACGTCGATCGGGGGAATCGATCCCAATTACGCGGTTGGCCCCGACCTGGGCGATCAGTGGCATTACCCCCTGTCCCGAATCGCGGTCACCGCAAGGGCCCATGGCCTGCGTCCCGTGGACGGCCCCTACGGCGACTTCACCGATCCCGAGGGCTACGCCGCCTCGGCCCGTCGCGCCGCCGTCCTCGGATATGAGGGCAAATGGGCTATCCATCCCTCGCAGATCCCCATCGCCAACCAGGTGTTCACACCGCACGAGCACCTGATCGAGCGGACCCATCGGATCATTGCCGCGATGCGTGAGGCGGCAAGCGAGGGACGTGGCGCCGTCTCGCTCGACGGGCGACTCATCGATGCCGCCTCGATTCGGATGGCCGAGAACCTGCTGGCCAAGCTCGAGTTGATCGAGCAGCGCGAGCAGGCCGCGCCCAGCGACGCGGCGGCGCTTCTCGCAGCTCCCGTCAGCTGAGCGATCAGTTCAGCTGAGCGGCCAGCTCAGCTGTGCCAGCCCTCGACCCTCAGGAACGCGGCCGCTTCTTCTCCGTGTCGTAGAGCGGGAACGCGGCCACGGTGGCACTGACGGTTCCGCTGCCCGACGCCACATCAACCTGCTGGCCGTCATTCACCAACGAGCGATCGATCGCGGCCATCGCGATGACCTCGTTGAACGTCGGGCTGAGGCAGGGGCTGCGCACGATGCCGACGTCATTGCCCTCGGCGGTCACGGCGGCACCGTACTCGGGGACCTCGTCGCCCTCGATCCGCAGCGTCGTCAGCAGACGCGGCGTTTCCTCTTCGGCGATCCGCTTCAGGGCGTCGCGGCCGACGAAGTCGTTGCCGGTCTCCAGCTTGACGACGTTGTCGAGGCGCACCTCGAAGGGATCGGTCTGATGCGGGAAGTAGTCGATGTCGGGGAACAGCAGACCCGACTCGATCCGCAGGGTCTCGATCGCCGAGAGGCCGATCGGCCGCAGGCCGTGGGGCTCGCCGGCGCGGACGACCGCGTGCCAGAGCGCGGACGCGTCTTCCGGTTTGCAGTAGAGCTCGAAACCGAGCTCGCCCGAATATCCGGTTCGCGACAACCACACCGGAACGCCACCCACGGTGATGCCGTCGGTCAGGAAGCGGAAGTAGCGCAGCGAGTTGACGTCGGCGCCCTCGGTGATGGGCCCCAGGACCTCGCGAGCCTTGGGCCCCTGCACCTGAAGGTGAGGCATCTCGTCCGTCACGTCCTTGAGCTCGACGTCGAAGCCGCGCTCCGAGCAGACCTGCTTGAACCAGTCGAGATCTGAGTCGTAGCTCGTGATCGAGAAGCAGTGGCCGTCGGCGACGTGAAAGACCGTCCCGTCCATGATCATCTTGCCGTCCGGGTCACAGATCGCGCCGTAGCGAACCTGGCCGATCTCGAGCGCCGACATGTCGTTGGTGAACAGGGCGTCGGCGAGGGCGAGGACATCCTTGTCTGACCCCCGCATATCCCACTTGCGCAGAGGCGACTCGTCCCAGATGTTGCAGGCCGAGCGCGTCGCCACGTGCTCAGCAACGGCATCCCCGAAGTCCGCGGCCCAGGCCCAGCCCTCCCAATCGGTCCAGCTCGCGCCGGCTTCACGCTGAACTTCGTCAAACGCCGTTCGATGCAACTCCGTCGTGCTCAACCCTCACCGCCCCTCGTGGATCAATTTGTACAGCCGGCGTACTTATAACAGGAGAGGCACGGGCGGGCCAAGTCGCGCTCAGGACGAGCCCGTGCGCCTCCCATTCCACGGGTGGAACGGGGCCAAACGTCGGCTTGCAGCTTTGTACCTATTTGTCTATGCTCGCCCCACACCGTCGAGGGGCGCAGCGCCCGATCACCCGGGGAGACAAGATGAAGAGCAGCCTCGAGATCGCCCAGGAAGCTGTCCTGGTTCCGATCGAGCAGATCGCCGAGCAGGCCGGCCTTGAGTCGGACGAAGTCGAGCCGTACGGCAAGTACAAGGCGAAGGTTTCGCTGTCGGTCCTCGACCGGCTCAGGGAGGTCAAGAACGGAAAGCTGGTGTGCGTCACCGGCATGACGCCCACCAAGGCCGGCGAAGGCAAGACCACGACGCTCGTGGGCTTGACCCAGGGCCTCGGCGTGATCGGCAAGAACCCGGTGGCCTGCCTGCGCGAGGCCTCGGTTGGACCCGTGTTCGGAATCAAGGGCGGCGCCGCCGGTGGCGGCCTGACCCAGGTCGTCCCGATGGAGGATCTCAATCTCCACTTCACCGGCGACATACATGCGATCGGCGCTGCCAACAACCTGCTAGCGGCGATGATCGACGCCTCGATCCTCCATGGCAACCCGCATCAGATTGACGCGCTGCGCGTTCCCTGGCGCCGAGCGGTCGACATGAACGACCGGGCGCTGCGTGAGATCGTCGTGGCGCTGGGCGGACGGGCCAACGGCTACCCGCGTGAGACGGGCTTCGATATCACCGCCGCGTCCGAGGTGATGGCCATCATGGCCGTGTCGCGCGATCTGCACGAGCTGCGCGAGCGCATCGGCAACATCACCGCCGCCTACTCGTACGACGGCGGCAAGCCCGTCACCGCCGAGGATCTGGGCGCTGCAGGCGCGATGACGGTCCTGCTCAAGGACGCGCTCAAGCCAAATCTCGTGCAAACGCTCGAGGGCCAGCCCGTCTTCGTCCACTGCGGGCCGTTCGCGAACATCGCGCACGGCAACAACTCGCTCATCGCCGACCTGATCGGGATGAAGCTTGGTGACTACGTGGTCACCGAGTCCGGCTTCGGCTCGGACATGGGGATGGAGAAGTTCTTCGACATCGTCTGCCGCTTCGGGAGACTCACGCCGTCGGCCTCGGTTCTCGTGACAACCGTGCGGGCGATCAAGCACCACGGTGGCGTCGAGGACGATCCGCGGGTCGACCGCTCCGGCAGCATGCACGCGATCGAGACCGGGATGGCCAACGTCCGCCGTCATCTCGGAATCATCGAGACGTTCGGTGTCCCCGCCGTGGTCGCGGTCAACCGCCGGCCCGGTGACACCAACGAGGAGGTGGAGCTCGTCAAGCGCCTGGCCCTCGAGGCCGGGGCCTTTGCCGCCGAGGCCAATGAGGGCTTCGCCAAGGGCGGGGCCGGTGCGGCCGATCTCGCCGAGGCGGTTGTCTCGGCCTGCGAGCAACCGAACACCTTCCATCAGCTCTACGAGGACGAGGCTCCGATTCAGGACAAGATCGAGGCCGTCGCCACCAAGGTCTACGGGGCCAAGGACGTGTACTTCTACCCCGAGGCCGAGAAGAAGCTGAGCCAGTTCACGCGTGAGGGCATGGGCCACTTCCCGGTCTGCATGGCCAAGACTCACCTGTCGCTGTCGGCTGATCCGACGCTTCTGAATGCGCCGGAGAACTTCACGCTCCCCGTGCGTGACATCCGCGCCTACACCGGCGCGGGCTGGCTCGTGCCGCTGGCCGGCGACATCGTCCAGATGCCTGGGCTGGGCAAGAGCCCGGCGGCGCTCAACGTCGACATCGACGCTGACGGCCGCACCGTGGGCCTTTTCTAAGCGGACTCGCCCGCCGAGCGCGGGCGCGGCGCGACCCGCCCACGGGCCACGGGCGGGTCGTGCCGTCCGACGCCCCCGCGCGCGCGTAGTCGCCGCGCCGCGCACCGCGCCCGTGCGCGGCGCGCAATACTGTTGCCCATGGCGCAACCAGGTGCGGGGCAAGAGCAGCGAAAACCCACCCAACCCGCCTCCCAGGGCCCCCGCCCCGTCGCCTCCGTCGCCCGCGCCCTCGCCCTGCTCGAGCACCTCCGCGACAGCGAGCGGGGTCTCGGGGTCAATGAGCTCGCGCGGCGGATCGGCGTCAACGCCAGCACGGCCTCGCGACTGCTGGCCACGCTCGAGACCGCCGGGATGGTCGAGCGCAACGGTCAGGGGCCGTACCGGCTCGGACTCGGCCTGGTCAGCCTGGCCGATCGCGTGCTGGCTCGGCTCGACCTCCAGGCGTTGGCCCGACCGCTGCTCGTCGAGCTGATGGAGCGGACCGGGGAGACGGCGACGCTGTCGCTGCCCGGCGAGCGTGAGGCGATCACCGTCGATTCCGTTCCCTCACGCTCCAGCGTGGTCAGCATGGCCCGCCTGGGCCGGCCCAGCGTCTCTCACGCGACCGCGGTCGGCAAGGTGATGCTGGCCTTCGGCGGCGATCCCGTCCCGCCCGAGCGTGACCTCGTCGCCTTCACCGACCGCACGATCACCGACCGCATCGCCCTGGCAGCCGAGATCGAGGCCGTGCGCGACCGCGGCTACGGCATGGTGTTCGGCGAGCGTGAGGTGGACGTCAACTCGATCGCGGCACCGGTGTTCGACCGCGCGGGGAGCCTGGCCGCGATCCTGGGCATACAGGCGCCAGCGGCTCGCCTCGAGGACCCGACGCGGCAGCTGCCGGCGCTGCTCGAGGCGACGGCCGCGCTGACCCGCGCCCTGGGCGGCAACCACGAGGAGCGTCATGGTCGCTGAGGGCCGCGGTGAGGTGGCACGCTTTCTCGCCGCCAGGCCGCCGTTTGAGCGCCTCGATCCCGACGAGCTGGGCGAGATGGTCGCGCAGACCGAGCTCGAGTTCTTCCCCGCGGGCGCGACCATCCTCTCCGAGGACGGCGGCCCGGTCACGTTCCTGCGGGTCATCCACAGCGGGGCCGTCGACATCACTCACGACGAGCAGCTGCTCGACCTCCTCGGACCCGGCGACACGTTCGGCCACGCCGCGATGCTTTCGGGGCTGCCTCCGGGGTTCGAAGCCCGCGCCGCCGAGGACGCGCTCATCTACCGGGTTCCCGTCGCGGCCGCTCGGCCGCTTCTCGAACGCGCGAGCAGCCGCGAGCTCGAGGTCGGCGCCACGCCCCCCGGCCACGAGCCGGTGGCGAGGCTGATCCGCTCACCCACCGTGCGCTGCCAGCAGCAGGAGACCGTGCAGGAGGTCGCGCGGCGCATGACCGACACCGGGGCGACGGCCGCCATCGTCGATCTGGGCCGCGACGCCATGGGCATCGTCACCGACCGTGACCTGCGCACAAAGGTGGTGGCGGGTGGGCTGTCCCTCGACACACCGGTGTCCGAGGTGATGACGACCCCGGTGTTCGCGGTGACGCCGGACCAGCGCGGGGCCGAGGTGCTGTTCGAGATGCTCGAGCGCGGCATACGCCACGCGCCCGTGGTCACCGATCGCGGCGAGCTGATCGGCGTGGTCGAGGACGACGACCTGTACGCCGTGCAACCGCGGTCGTGGTTCGGCGCCCGGCGCTCGATCGCGCGGGCCAAGACGATCGAGGAGCTGGCCGACGCGGCGGGACGCGTCCCGGAGATCCTGGCCAGTCTGCGCGCCGCCGACCTGCGGGCCACCGAGGTCGTCCGCACCCTCTCGGCGCTGACCGATGCCATCACCATCCGCGTTCTCGAACTCACCTCCCAGGACGTCGAGCTTCCCGCCGACGGGCTCGTGTGGGTCGCAGTGGGTAGCCAGGCCCGGCGCGAGATGACGCCCGGCACGATCCCCGAAGGAGCCTTCGTCGCCAGCGAGCCCCCGCCGGAAGCCTGGCTCTCGGCGCTCGCAGCCGGCCTCGAGAGCTGTGGGCTCCCCCACCGCGTGATAGCCCGGACGCCGGTCGAATGGAAGGCCTTTAACGAGAACGAGGAGCTATCGCTCACCGTCCTGGTGGAACGGCGCGCCCTCTGGGGAACGCCGCGAGAGCCGCTGCCCTCAGCGGATGAGCGCGACCGCGACCGCCTTCTGAGCGCCCTGGCGCGTCGTGCCCTGGCCTACTCGCCCCCGACGGGATTCGATCCCGGGGCCGTGCTCGAGGCGGACGGCAGCCGCTCGACGTCGCTGGATATCCGTCACGCCGCCGTGATCCCAATCGTCGAGCTCGGTCGCTGGGCCGGGGCCGCGGCGGGCGTGATCGGCGGATCGACGCCCGAACGGCTCCGAGCGGCGGTCCCCGCGGGCGTCCTCGAGCGCGAGGAGGCCGAAACCCTGGCCGACGCCTTCGACCTCGCGCTCGAACTCCGGATCGCCCACCACCTCGAGCAGCTCGCGGCCGGATCGCATCCTGACGACGCGATCGATCCCGAGGCCATCAGCCCTCTCACGCGTGACTACCTGCGGGACGTCTTCCGCGCCGTATCGGCGGTGCAACGAAGGCTGCGCGAATGAGGCTTCTCGCCCCCCGGCAGGGACCGGCGGGCGCGTTCGCCCGCACGCCCCGGCCGGACGAGCGAACGCCCTGGCGTGAGGCGAGCTGGTGCGCGCTGGATCTCGAGTTGACCGGGCTCGATCCCCGCAGGGACGCGATCATCGCCATCGGCGCGGTACCGGTCGAGGAGGGGCGGATACAGCTTGGCCGGAGCATGTACACGCTGGTCCGCACCTCGCGGCGATCTGAGGAGGCCGCGATCCTGATGCACAAGTTGCGGGTCAAGGACCTGGCCGACGCGCCCCCGCTCGAGGAGGCGATCGACATGGTCCTGGAAGTGCTGACCGGACGGGTCCCGATCTTCCACACCGCGGTGGTCGAGCGGACCTTCCTGAAGCCTCTCTTCACCCGCCGGCGGCTGCGCTTCCCGCGCGCCGCGGACACCGAGGTGCTGGGGCGCCTCTGGCTGCGCGGCCGCGGCGGCGAGACCGCTGGCTGGGTGTCGCTGGCCAGGCTCGCGCAGCTGCTCACGCTGCCCCAGGAGCCGGCGCATCACGCCCTCGGCGATGCCCTGACCACGGCCTCGACGTTCACCGCGCTCGCCACCCACCTCGACCGCGACGAGCCCCAGACCGTGGGTTCGCTCGTCTGGGCCGAGGAGCGGCTGAGGGCTCCGCGGCGGTTCGGCGCCTAGCTCAGAACAGCTGCAGGTAGCGCTTGAGCTCCCAATCGGTGATCTGCTCGTGCGCGGCCTGCCACTCGCCGCGTTTGACCTTCACGAAGTAGTCGACGTAGTCGCCGTCCCGGGTCTTGCCGAGCCATTCGCGCAGCACGTCGTCCCGCTCGAGCTCACGCGTCGCGTCGAGCAGATTCGCCGGAAGCGTGTCGATCCCCTTCGCGTTTCGCTGGTCCTCGCTGTAGGTGTAGAGGTTGTCCGAGTTCGGCTCCCCCGGGTCGAGCTTGCGCTCGATCCCGTCGAGGCCGGCCGAGAGCATCGCCGCGGCGGCCAGATACGGGTTGCACGAGCCATCGATCGTGCGGTCCTCGACGCGGCCCGGGGCCGGGATGCGGAGCATCTGGGTCCGATTGTTGTAGCCGTAGCTGACATATGCCGGTGCCCAGGTCGCGCCGCTGGTGGGGGCTCCCACGACCAGCCGCTTGTAGGAGTTGACGGTCGGCGCGGTCACGGCGATGTAGGCCTTGGCGTGCGCCTTCAGGCCGGCCACGAAGTGATACGCCAGGTCCGAGAGCCCGAGGCCGCGCGGGTCGTCCGACGGATCGCGCTCGAACAGATTCTCCTCGCCTGACCAGAGGCTGACGTGGAAGTGGCAGCCGTTGCCGGTCTTGTCGGCGAACGGCTTGGCCATGAAGGTGGCGAGCAGCCCCCGCTCCTGGGCCATCGACTCGACCATGTAGCGGAAGAACACCGCCCGGTCACACGTCGTCAGGGCGTCCGCGAACTGGAAGTTCTGCTCGAACTGGCCGTTGGCGTCCTCGTGGTCGGTCGCGTAGTTGTCCCACCCGAGCTCGGTGACCGCCTTGGAGACCTCGGAGACGAAGTCGAGGTTCCGCGTCAGCGCCCGCATGTCGTAGCAGGGGAGATCCAGGGTGTCGAGCGGGTCGGCAAGCTCGATCCCGCCGTCCTCGGTCTGGCGTACCAGGAAGTACTCGAGCTCCGCCCCGATCCTCAGCTCGAAGCCCATCGACTTGGCACGGTCCAGGGCGTTGCGCAGAATCGTGCGCGGGCAGAACGGCCACGGCTCACCCTCGACCGTCACATCGCAGGCAAAACGAGCGACATTCGGCCTCCAGGGCAGGATCGTCAGGCTGCGCGGGTCCGGAATCGCGGCGATGTCCGGGTCGTGCGGCCCCTGTCCGATGTCGCCGGCGGCAAACCCGGCAAAGCCGGCTCCGTCGGTCAGGAGGTCATCCAGATGGTGTGCCGGCACGAGCTTCGCGCTCGGCTTGGCGTGCATGTCGACGAACTGCGCGAACAGGAACTCGATGCCCCGCTCGTCGATGATCCGCCTCACGTCGTCGGCCGTCTGCGGACCCGTACCCAAGGATTGATCGAGTGTTGCCATGGTGAAGGTATAACCGCGACGCTGACCGCGCGGCAATAGCCCGAGGCACCCCTTCGGCACGGCTAGCATGTGCGATCAGCACATAGGAGGTATTCGAGGGTGTCAGCCAGCGCGAGTCGAGCGCTTGCACCGAGTCCGCCGCTGCGGGACCTGCAGGACGAGAACCGGACGCTGTACAGCGTCATCCGGCTCGTGTCGTCCTCGCTCGAGGTTCTGCCCATGCTCCAGGGCATCGTCGACCTCGCCACGGAGGCCACCGGATGCCACGCCTGCTTCATCTATCTGCTCGAGCACGGGCGCCTGACCATGCGGGCGGCCTCGCCGGTCTTCGCCGACGCCGTCGGGCGCGTCGAGCTGGCCCTCGACGAGGGGCTGACCGGCTGGGTCGCACGTCATCGCACGCCAGAGTTCATTCGGGAACGCGCGATGGAGGACCCGCGGATGAAGTTCATCCCGCTGCTCCAGGAGGAGCGCTTCCAGTCGATGGTCGCGGTACCGATTCTCTCCCGCGCCGAGCAGACGATCGGCGTGATCGTGCTCCACACCGAGGCCCCACACGAGTTCACCGAGGAGACGCTGAAGCTGCTTGTCCATATCGCCTCGCTGGTCAGCGGCGCGATCGAGAACGCCCAGCTCTACGACCAGCAGCGCCAGCGCGTGGACGCGCTGACCAACCTCTCTGAGCTGGCTCAGGACGTCGCCGCGGCCACCAACGTGGAGGAGCTCGGGCAGATCGTGGTCCGCGGCGCCCACGGCCTGCTCGGCGCCGCGGTATGCCAGCTCTACCGGCCCGACAGCACGGGCGGCAAGTGGGAGATGGTGGCCAGCTGGCCGAGCGGGCCACCGGCCCCGCCCAGCCTGTCGGCGGCCGAGTTGATGCACGCCGTGCTCGATGGCCGCCGAGGGCGAGCGACCGCGCCCACCCTGTGGCCAAACCTCGAGGTCGAGGACCTGCTCGTGACGCCCCTCGCGGCGGGCGAGGAGCGGGTCGGCGTGCTCTGCGCCGGGTCCCGGCCGGGGCATCGCTTCAGCGACGAGGACACCGAGATCGCCCGCGCCATCGCCCACCTGGCCGCGGTGGCGGTCAAGCGCCTCGAGCTGATCGAGGGACTGACCAACGCGACGATCGTCAAGGACCTGTTCGAGGCCCTGGCGGCCGGAGCGGGCGCCTTCGCCGCGGCCAAGGCTGCCGAGGTGCGGTGCGACCTCACCCAGCCCTACCTGCTGGTGTGCGCCGAGCCGGCCGGGGGCCGCGAACCGGGGTCAGGCGAATGGCGCGAGGCGGCTGAGGCGCTGGGGCATGACCTGGCGCAGCTCGCGCCGCGCCACGCGATCGAGGCCGGCCCCGGACCGGTGCGCGGACTGCTGGCGCTCGGCGCTCGGCGCTCCGAGCAATTCGAGGAGCTCCTGCGCGCCTGTCGCGAGGCCGGCCGTGCGGTCGGCGCGGCGATCGGCGTCAGCGAGATTCACGCCGCTCCAAACCAGGTAGTGCGGGCGTTTCGGGAGGCCGTTGACGCGTCGCTCATCGGGCGCGCGCTGATCTCCGAGGGGGGCGCGATCGGCTATTCCGAGCTCGGCGCCTACCGTTACCTGGTCCATATCGCCGCCGATGACGCGCCGCGAGATCGGATGCGCGCGGCCGTCGACCTGTTGATCGCCTACGACAACAAGCGCCGCACGGCGCTGCTAGACACGCTCGAGCGCTACCTGGCCGAGCGGCGCAGTGTGATTGAGAGCGCCCGGGCGCTGTTCATCCATCCGAACACCCTGCGTCAGCGACTGGGACGGATCGAGGAGCTCACAGGGCTCAACCTCGATCAGGACGATCTGCTCTCGCTCGAGCTCGCGATCAAGCTCGCGCGGCTCCACGGCCGCCCCCGGGTGGCCGCCGAGCCCCGCGTTTAGCCCGCTCGAAAGAACCTAAGTAGGCGGGTTTCGCCCGCCTTTATAGGAGGTACGTTGCTCCATAAGAATGAGTGACGTTCTCGGTTTCGATCACCCCCTGACCCGCGCCTCCGACGCGCTCGACGCGACGGTCAAACAGCTGCTCGTCGTCGTCGCCCTGTTCGCGGCTGGCCTCGCCGCTTCGCTCGAGCACGCGCGCTGGGGACGCGATGTCGTCATCGCCGCCGGGCTCGTGCTGGCGGGCTTTGCCTTCGCCGCCTGGGTTCGCGCCCAGGCCCGGCGCGACCGAGCGCTCGATCTCATCCTCGAGGGCCGGGAGTCGCTGCCTCTCTCGGTCGTGCAACGGGAATGTCGGCGCTTGGCCACGCTTCGCACCAGACGCTCGCTGGCCACCACGCTCGAGTCGATGATCGAGGAGACGCTCCAGCGCAGGCCGCTCCGCCTGCGCAGCGCACGTCCGCTGCTCAGCCGCGCGCTGATCGCCGACGTGCAGGACGAGATGCGTGCCATCGCGCGCCTGCTGCTTAGCGAGACCGTGAAGACCCGAGGGATCGCGCTCGTGGAACGCGTGGTCACCCAGGGAACCTCGCCGCTGTACGGATGCGACGCGGCCGCGTTGCGGAGCCAGCTAGCCCGCGCGCGCGTCCTGCTCACGGGCGACTAGGACCGGTCGACGACCAGGTAGACCGGGAGCTTGGCCCGGCGCCGCACGCGCTGGGGCTCCTGTGACCACAGGAAGTCGGCGACGAACCGGTTGCGATCCGGGTCGGCGGCCATCACGATCGCGTCGCAGCCCTCCTTGGCCGCCGCCTCGAGGATCTTCTTGGTCGCCTTCCGCGTGCCGAGAACGTGCCCGTCCGCATCGACGCCGGCCCGCTTGAGGCGCCGAATGGCCCGAGCAACGCTCTTGCGCTGCTCCGCCCACTCCGCCTTCGTGGGCAGCAGGCCGGGTGTCTGCATTCCGAAGGCGACCCCGTGAACCCGAGCGACCGAGAAGACGTGGGCCGTGGCCCCCGACGCAGCCGCCAGCTCGAGCACGCGGTCGACCGCGCCGTCGGGGATCGGACGCCCCTCGGAAGCAAGCAGGATCCGCTCGAAGCCCTCCGCCGCTCGCTCCTCAGCGCGGGCCATAGCTACTACGCGCGTCAAGGGTCGCCGGAGCCCCCCGCCATCGGCGGGGCAGCTACAGCGGGTGGCGGCGCGGCATGCTCTGCCCGTTTGTCCTCAACGTACTTCCGGTACCAGTAGAAAACGAGGTAGGACAGCACCGTCGCGATGCCGATGAAGTAGTAGACCAACGTCTTGCGGCCGGCGGCGTTGCAGGCGCAGTTCGCGTAGGTCGGGCCGCCATAGAAGTAGATGATCAGGTAGACGCCGGCGATCACCAGGGCGACCCACTTCATCCACTCGGGGAGCTTGAACGGCCGCCGCACGTTGGGCCGGTACTTCCGCAGCAGGAAGTAGCCGATCAGCACCGGGATGAACGACGCCAGGTAGCCGACGTTCGAGAACGTGTAGATCTCGACCGCGCCGCCCATGAACACCACGGCGATGGAGCACGCGACGTTGAAGAACATCGAGCGGTGAGGGACTCCGTGCTTGTTCACCTGCTGGAAGAAGCGCGGGAACTGGCCGTCGGTCGACATCTGGTGCAGCGACCGCGCGGTTCCGGTGATCGCATTGAGCGCCGAGAGGATCAGGGCAAGGATCAGCATGATCGCGATCAGCCAGTTGAGAATGTTCGAGCCGGTGCCGGCACCGAACACCTTGGAGGCGAAGTTCACGAAGATCGTCTTCGGGTCCACGAAGGCCGCGTTTCCAAGCGCATGGGTTCCGATGACGATGATGAAGGCGACCGGGATGAACGTATAGATGAAGAGGCCGTACAGGCCTTCGAGGTTCATCGCGATTTTCGCGTCGCGGTCCGGATTCTTGGTCTCGCCGATGTAGCAGGCGGCCGCCTCCATGGCGATCACGTTCCATGTGAGCAGGAACGAGAAGGCTATGTACAGGGTCAGCCACCCGTGACCGAACTGGGCGGCGAAGAAGCCGGTGCCGTCGGTGTGGCGGAAATGGAAGAGCTGCCCGAAGTCGACCACCGACGGGTGGAAGATCCACGCAATGGCCAGGAAGGTCAGAGGGATCATCGAGAGCATGGCGAGGACCGTGGCGAAAACGGTCCCGAAGCGCAGACCCATTACGGCGGGGATCGCGAGCAGCAGGATCCCTCCGACCGAGATGCCGAGCGTCCACCAGGCGATGAACGTGTGGATCGGCGTGAAGCCTGCGGTGGCGTTGAGCTTGAACCGGTCGACGATGTAGAACGACGCGAGAATCATGTTCAGCGGCGCCACCGGGAACCACCCGAGCCAGTAGGCCCAGGCGGTGAAGCCGTTGATGTGCTCGGCCAGCCGCGGCCATCGGTCCTTGTAGGCCGGGTAGGCGTAGGACGGGAGGCCACCCGTCCGGTCCGGCATCATCGCCGAGAGCTCGGCCAGGAGGAGGCAAACGAGATAGCCGCTGATCGTGATGATCACGATCACGGGGACCGAGGCGGCTCCGAGCTCGGTCACCATCACCGGCGCGATTCCGGTGACCAGAATCGTGCCTGCGAGGCCGATTACGAAGGCGCTCCACCAGTTGCCCGTCCTGGGTAGGCCTCCGCCCTCGTATACGAGTTCGTCGTATTCGTCCGCGCCGACGTCTGCCATGTGTCCCCTCCAGGGCCCTTGGTATCGGAAGCTACGAAGTGAGGGGCGTTAGGCTGGCAGGTCGCCCGGACGCGTCCCAGTCGCAGAGCGAACACAATTGAGGGGCTCGACATGGAGGACCTGGACACATTCCTCGCGCGCTACCCGCCCTTTGATGCGCTTGACCCGGACACGCTGCGCGACGTCGCCTCCGATGCGACGGAGCGCGCGTTGCAAGCCGGCGAGGTGGTGCTGGTCGAGGACGGACTTCCCGCCTCGGCACTCTGGGTCGTGATCGCCGGCTCGATGGATCTCCTGCACGAGGGAGAGGTGATCCAGGTCGTCGACCCCGGGGAGTGCTTCGGGCACCTCTCGTTGCTCACCCACATGGCGCCGGCGTTCAGTGTTCGCGCGCGTGAGACATCACGGTGCGCCGTCCTCAGCGCCGAGATGGCGAGGCGGGTGCTGGGTACCGAGGCCGGGAGCGCCTACGTGGCGACAACGGTGCGCAAGCGCCTCACCCGGACCGGCCATACCGTCCACGCCCTGCTCGACGTCGGTACGACGCCGGTGTCCGCGATCATGCGCGCTCCCGAGTTCTGCGAGCCCGACGCGTCGATCCGTGACGCCGCAGTAAGGCTCAGCCAGCCCAACTGCTCGGCCCTCCTGGTCCAGCTCGAGGGCGGCCTCGGGATCCTCACCGACTCGGACATCCGAGCCGCGGTGGCAGCCGGTGCGACCCCGCTCGAGGCGCCGCTTCGCGACCTCGCCCGAACCCCCGTGCCCACGGTACCGGTCACCCAACTCGCGGTTGAGGCGACGATCGACATGCTGGCGTCAGGTCACGAGCACATGGCCGTCCTGGACGGCGAGCGCGTGTGCGGCGTGCTGTCCTCGGCCGACCTGATCGCGCTCGACGCTTCGAGCCCGATCGCCGTGCGACACATGATCCTTCGCGCCGCCGACGAGGCGGAGCTGATCCGCGCCGTGCGCCATCTGCCACGCTTGTTCGGGCTGCTGGACCGGGCGGGGGTTCCGCCGGAGACGGTCGGTCAGGTCCTTAGCCTCCAACACGACGCTGTCGTGACCCGGCTGATCGACTTCTCGATCTGGAGCCGCTCTCCCGCTCCGGTGTCCTGGGCCTGGCTCGACCTCGGGAGCGCCGCGCGCCGTGAGTTCACGCTGGCCTCTGATCAGGACAACGCCCTCGCCTATGCCGCGCCCCCCGACGGCGAGGAAGCGGAGATCGACGCGTACTTCGAGCGGCTCGGGGCAGACGTCAACGCGGGACTCGTCCGGGCGGGCATCGGCCTTGACAACAACGGCGTCCTGGCCGGGAAGCGACTGTGGCGCATGTCCAAGCCCCAGTGGCTTCGGACCTTCGATGAGGCGCTGGAGGAGCCGACCGAGTCGCACCTCATCCGGGCCACGGTGGCATTCGACTTCCGTCCTGCGGCGGGCAGCCTCGAGGTCACGGCCGAGCTCACAGATCGAATTCGCCGGGCGCGCCAGCACCCCAACTTCATGCGCCTGCTCGCCCGCTCGGCGTCCGGCTTCCCGGTCGCTCTCGGCTTTCGCGGGCAGCTGGCCACCGGGCGTGACGGCGACCCCCCGGGACACCTCGACATCAAGCGGGGCGCGATCCTCCCGCTGGTCAACGTC
This sequence comes from Solirubrobacteraceae bacterium, assembly GCA_035308915.1. Taxonomy (GTDB): domain Bacteria; phylum Actinomycetota; class Thermoleophilia; order Solirubrobacterales; family Solirubrobacteraceae; genus Palsa-465. The sequence continues at coordinate 63,063 of DATGFT010000155.1, read as the reverse complement.
GTCCGCTATCACGCGCTCGCCAACGGCGTCACGATCTCCTCCACGGTGGACCGTATCGAGGCGGTGGTCAAGGTCGGCGGCCTTGATCGCGCCGACGCGGACGGCCTGCTCGAGGCCTTCTCGGTGATCAGCCGGATCCGCTTCGCGCATCACGCCGAGCGAATCGCCGCCGGCACGGCGCCGGACAACCTGATCGACCCCGAAAAGCTCCCGCCGATCGCCCGGGGCGAGCTCCGCGACGCTCTTCAGGTGGTCCGGCGGGCCCAGCGCCAGCTCCCCGCCTCCGGCGTAGCCACCCGCTGAGGCCCCCAGAGCAGTATCCGCGCCACACATTTGCGGCCAAAACTGTGCTTACGGACGCCATTGGAGCGGCTCCGGGGACTGTCTACGCTGACCGGCATGTGTGGCATTGCGGGGCTTTACACAAAGACGGCTGGGCTGCAGGAACAGCTCGGCCTGCAGCTCTCCCGGATGCTCGCCCAGCTCTCAGACCGGGGGCCGGACAGCGCCGGAGTCGCGTTCTATCGTCAGCCGGCGCCCCCCGACGCCTGCAAGGTCTCGCTCTACTCGCCTGACCCGGGCGCTGACTGGGCCGAGCTCGGGGCCGAGCTCGAGCGGGTATTTCACGCTCCCGCCCCCCACCGGCCGCGTGCCACCCACGCGACCTTCGTGATCGCGGCCGAACCCGACGACGCGCAGGCCTGGCTCACCGAGCATCACCCGGAGCTCACGCTGATGAGCGCGGGACGCTCAATCGAGATCTACAAGGAGGCGGGCTCGCCGCTTCAGTTCGTGCGGCGTTTCGCGCTGCATGAGCTCGAGGGCAGCCATGCGCTCGGGCACACCCGGATGGCCACCGAGAGCCGGGTCACCACCGACCACTCGCATCCCTTCTCGACCGGGCTCGACCTGTGCCTCGTGCACAACGGCTCGCTGTCCAACCACAACCTCCTGCGGCGGACGCTCATGCGTGAGGGAATCCGCTTCCGCACCGACTGCGACAGCGAGGTCGCGGCGGGTTATCTGACCTGGCGCCTGCGGGAGGGCGCGACGCTCGAGCAGGCGCTCGAGGGGTGCCTCGAGGACCTCGACGGCTTCTACACGTTCGCCGTGGGGACGGCCGACGGGTTCGCCGTGCTGCGTGACCCGATCGCCTGCAAACCCGCCGTCATGGCCGAGACCGACGAGTGGGTGGCGATGGCGTCCGAGTACCGAGCGATCGCGGTCCTGCCGGGGGCCGAGGACGCCGAGACGTGGGAGCCCGAACCCGGGCGCGTGTACAGCTGGGGCATGGCGACGGTGTCGTGATGGCCACCCCCCTGACCGAAGAGGCGCTGATCGCCTTCGATTTGGCGACGGGGACGGTCCGGGAGCTCAACCAGCTTCTGCATGAGGCCCAAGCTCAGACGCCCGCACCTCGGGTGGTCATCTCCAACCCCGGCGGCAAGCACGCGATCGCGGTCGGCCTGACCGCTCCCTATGAGGTCGAGATCGACGGCCACGTCGGCTACTACTGCGCGGGCATGAACCAGCTCGCGAACATCACGGTGCGCGGGAATGCGGGCGTCGGCGTGGCCGAGAACATGATGTCGGGCCGGGTCATCGTCGAAGGCAGCGCCAGCCAATCGGCGGGCGCAAGCGCCCACGGGGGCCTGCTGGTTATCCATGGGGATGCCTCGGCGCGGTGCGGAATCTCGCTCAAGGGCGCCGACATCGTGGTCCGCGGGTCGGTGGGGCACATGACGGCCTTCATGGCCCAGACGGGTCGCGTCGTCGTCCTCGGCGACGCCGGCGACTCGCTCGGAGACTCCCTGTACGAGGCGCGTCTCTACGTCCGCGGGGCGGTGGCGAGCCTCGGCGCCGACTGCGTCGAGAAGGAGCTGCGCGACGAGCACCTCGCGGAGCTCCGGGAGCTGCTGGACCGCGCCGGCATCGACGACGCCGCCCCGAGCGAGTTCCGCCGCTACGGCTCGGCACGCCAGCTCTACAACTTCCACGTCGACAACCTCGGCAGCTACGGATGAGCCTGACGACCCGAAGCGGCCATAACGGATGGCAGCCCGGGCTGCGTGAGTCGGCCACCTTTGACCGCAACACGATTGCCGAGATCCAGCGTGCCGCCCGCGAGGGGATCTACGACATCCGCGGCTTTGGCGCCAAGCGTCGCGTCCCGCATTTCGATGACCTCCTGTTCCTCGGCGCGAGTGTCTCCCGCTACCCGCTCGAGGGCTACCGGGAGAGATGCGACACCGACGTCGTGATCGGCACGCGGTTCGCGCGTGAGCCGATCCGGCTCGACATCCCGATCACGATCGCCGGCATGAGCTTCGGCGCCCTGTCCGGGCCCGCCAAGGAGGCGCTGGGTCGCGGGGCCAGCGAGATGGGCACGAGCACGACCACCGGGGACGGCGGGATGACCCCGGAGGAGCGTGAGCACTCACGGATCCTCGTCTACCAGCTCCTGCCCTCCCGGTATGGGATGAACCCCGATGATCTCCGGCGCGCCGACGCCATCGAGGTGGTCGTCGGTCAAGGGGCCAAGCCGGGCGGGGGCGGCATGCTGCTCGGCCACAAGATCTCCGACCGCGTGGCCGAGATGCGCGACCTGCCGAAGGGCATCGACCAGCGCAGCGCCTGCCGGCACCCGGACTGGACGGGTCCCGACGATCTCGAGATCAAGATCGAGGAGCTCCGCGAGATCACCGACTGGCGGATCCCGATCTACGTCAAGGTGGGCGCTACCCGCACCTACTACGACGTCGCGCTGGCGGTCAAGGCGGGCGCCGACGCGATCGTTCTCGACGGCATGCAGGGCGGCACCGCGGCGACCCAGGACGTGTTCATCGAACACGTGGGCATCCCGATCCTGGCCGCGATTCCCCAGGCCGTCGAGTCCCTCCAGGAGCTTGGCATGCATCGCCAGGTCCAGCTGATCGTCTCGGGCGGGATTCGCACCGGAGCGGACGTGGCCAAGGCACTGGCGCTCGGCGCCGACGCCGTGTCGATCGGTGTCGCGGCCCTGATCGCGCTCGGCGACAACGCGCCTGAGCACGATGCCGCGTACCAGAAGATCGGGTCGGCGGCCGGCTTCTACGACGACTATCAGGCCGGGCTCGATCCGACCGGGATCTCCACGCAGGATCCGGAGCTCTACGAGCGCTTTGACCCCGTCGAGGGGGGCCGGAGGCTGGCCAACTACCTGCGCACGCTCGTCCTCGAGACACAGACCCTGGCCCGCGCGTGCGGCAAGTCGCACGTCCACAACCTCGAGCCTGAGGACCTGGTCGCCCTCACGATCGAGGCCGCGGCCATGGCCCGGGTACCGCTCGCCGGCACGGACTGGATTCCGGGCCTGTCCGGCAGCTAGCCCGGCCCGGGCCACCATTCTGGTCCGGACCGCCCCAGCAACCGGGTCTGAGTCCTCTACAGTCAGGCTTGGCTGAGAGCCGTGGCGAGCACTGACGCGCAGCGATTACCGGTGGGTGAGGCGCAGGGATCGGGGATCCCTAAGCGGCGCCCTCACGCGGACACGCCGGGGAGGGACCGGCGCCTGCTCTCACGCTGGAAGGACGCCTCGCTGCTGTGGCGGGTATTCGTGGCCAACATCGTGCTCTTGGTGGCCGCGGTCGCCGCCCTGGCCTGGGCGCCGGTGACGGTGCACCGCGTCGCAACTCCCCGCGAGCTCGTGATCCTCGCGGTCGGCCTGGTGCTGGTGCTCGCCGTCGACCTGGTTCTGCTCCGGCGGGTTCTGGCGCCCCTGCGCCGCCTCGCCGCCCTGATGGGGACCGTCGAGCCCGACCAGCCGGGGCGCCGGGCCGAGCCGCCGGAGACCGGCGGGCGTGAGGTCGTGGCGCTGGCCGAGGCGCTGAACTCGATGCTCGACCGACTCGAGGACGAGCGACGGGAGAGCGGACGCCGCGCGCTCGTCGCCCAGGAGGGTGAGCGAGCGCGGATCGCCCGCGAGCTCCACGACGAGGTCGGCCAGACGCTGACCGCGGTCGCGCTCCGCGCCGAGCAGGCTGCGGCCCAGCCCTCGCGTCAGAACGAGGCGCTGGGCGAGATCGCCGAGACCGTCCTGCGCAGCCTCGAGGATGTCCACCGGATCGGCCGCGAGCTCCGCCCTGAGGCGCTTGACGACCTCGGACTCGTGAACGCCCTGATCGTGATGTGCTCACGCCTGGCTCGCCAGGGCGGCGTTCGCATCCGCCGAGAGCTCGATGCTCAGCTCCCGCCCCTGACCGAGGAGGTCGAGCTGGTTCTCTACCGCGTGGCTCAGGAGGCGCTGACCAACGCGCTTCGCCACAGCGGCGGCGGCGAGGTGAAGGTCTCCCTGCACTCGAGCGACGGCCGCGTCACCCTGACCGTGGCCGACAACGGCACGGGCCTGCCCAAGACCCGGCGCGAGGGCGGCCTGCTGGGCATGCGTGAACGCGCGATGCTGATCGGGGCCGATCTCGACATCTCATCGACCGCTCGGGGGACGAGGATCCGGCTCAGCGTTCCGACCGCGCCTGCTTCGGCGTGACCACGCCTCTGAAGACCCGCGTCCTGCTCGCCGATGACCACGAGGTCGTCCGCAGCGGCCTGCGCAGCGTGCTCGAGCGTGAAGCCGACATCGAGGTGGTCGCCGAGGCGGCTGACGGCAGCGAGGCGGTTGAGAAGGCGCTGGCCAGCGAGGTCGACCTGGCCATCCTCGACGTCTCGATGCCGCGCCTGACCGGCCTGCAGGCGACGGTCGAGCTACTCAGGCACCGCCCCGGGATGCGGGTGTTGATCCTCTCGGTGCACGAGAGCGAGCAGTACTTCTTCGAGGCGCTCAAGGCCGGGGCCTCGGGCTACGTCCTCAAGACGGCGGCGAACCGCGATCTCGTCGAGGCCTGCCGGGCCAGCATGCGGGGCGAGCCGTTTCTGTATCCCGCGGCCGTGACCGCCGTGATCCGCGACTACCTGGACCGGGCACGACGCGGTGAAGCCGTGCCCGAGGACCCGCTCACCCCACGCGAGCTGCAGGTGGTGAAGCTGATCGCCGAGGGGCATACCAGCGATGAGATCGCCTCGACCCTGGTGATCAGCCGCAAGACCGTCGACCACCATCGGGCGCGGATTCTCGACAAGCTGGGCCTGCGCAACGGCGCCGAGCTAACCCGCTACGCGATCCGGCGCGGGCTCGTCGAGCCGTAGCCGATAGGTACTCCTACCCCTTCCGCCGCGGGCCTTTCCTGCGACGGTTATCACCAGTGGCCGAGGTGGTTATCAGCTTCCGGCGGCCGCCCACGATGACCGCCGCCGAGATGCACGCCTGGGTGATCGACCGGGCGCTGGTCCGTCAGCGCGCGCTCGTGCTCTCGGGCCCGGAAGGATCCGGGCACGAGGGGCTTCGCCTCCGCGTCGAGGTCGACGATGAGGAGCTCGGGACGGCCGAGGAGGAGCTCGCCGACCTGATGATGGACATGCGGCTGCTGGGGCTGCGACCGGCCGTGATCCCGCCCGCGGGCTCAGAACGAAGATAGGTAGGAGTACCGATAGCGAACGGGTGGCGATTCGGCTTACCTCGGAAGACTTGCCGGAGAAGCCACGATCAAGCAGAGACGGTACGGCTGACGGCGACTCCGCCGCCGGCAAGACCCAGCCCGCCAAGAACATGACCCGGGCGCTCCCGCGGCCGGCCAAGCGATGGCGGCTGATGCGGCTGGGTGGCGCGGCGAGCGCATTTGTCAGGGAATGGCCCGGGGACGAGTCGGCGGCAGCGCCGATCTCCCCACGGAGACGGTCGAGTGAGTACGCCGCACCGCCGACGCAGCCTGCACGAGGCAGCTCATAAGCTAGGTCCAGAGCTGCGCAACGGCACGGGCCCCAATGGGTCCAAGCCGCTGCGTCGAAACCTCAACATGGCCGCGCACAAGCTCGGCTACTGGCCGACGACGCCCAAGCCGCAGCTGTCGTCGAACGGCGCCGGGCCCGCGCACGATTCCGATCGGGAGCGGGACATCGTCGTCCACGCCGGCCGCATGGTGCTCGCCCTGGGCGCGCTCGGCGTGGTCTTCGGCGACATCGGGACGAGCCCGCTCTACACCGAGCAGGTGATCTTCACGCAGCACGCCAACGCAGCCCGCACGACGGTCGCCGGCGTCTATGGCGTCGCATCGCTCATCTTCTGGGCGCTGATGATCATCGTCGCGATCAAGTACGCGATCATCCTGATGCGCGCCCACAACCGGGGCGACGGGGGCGGCATGGCTCTGGCCGCGCTGATCGAGCGCCGCGGAATCGGACGCACGGCGCTGCTCGTCACGCTGGGCATCTTCGGCGCCGGTCTTTTCTTCGGCGACGGGATGATCACGCCGGCCATCTCGGTCACCTCGGCCGTCGAGGGTCTCCACGTCGCCGCTCCGGGTCTCTCACACCTCGTGGTGCCGATCTCGCTGGGCATCCTGGCCGCGCTGTTCGCCGTGCAGCGCCGCGGCACTCACGCGGTCGGCTGGCTGTTCGGCCCGGTGATCCTCGTCTGGTTTGCCACCATCGGAATCCTCGGGGCTCGTGAGGTGGTGGGCCACCCCGGCGTGCTGCAGGCGCTTTCCCCCACCTGGGCGGCGAGATTCATGATCGACCACGGGGTCGCAGGCTTCTTGACCTTGGGCGGGGTCGTGCTGGCGGTAACCGGCGCCGAGGCGTTGTACGCCGACCGGGGACACTTCGGCGCCGGGCCGATACGCCTGAGTTGGTTCGCGGTCGTTTTTCCGGCCGTCGTTCTGTCCTACCTGGGGCAGTCGGCGCTGATCCTGGCCCACCCGCACACGGTCAGCAACCCCTTCTACCTGCTCGTTCCCTCTGGAGGACGCATTGCGATGGTCTTCCTGGCCACGGCGGCCACGATCATCGCCTCGCAGGCGGCGATCACCGGCTCGTTCTCGATCGCGCGCCAGGCCGTGCAGCTCGGGTTCATGCCCCGGATCAAGATCCGGCATACCTCACACGTCGAGGGCCAGATCTACCTCCCGCTCGTGAGCTGGGGGTTGGCCATCGGTGTGGCTGCGCTGGTGCTGATCTTCCAGCGCTCCTCCTCACTGGCCGACATCTACGGCGTCGCCGTCACCGGGACCCTCGTGCTCGACACGGTGCTGTTCCTGGCCGTCGCCCGTTCCCTATGGCGAACCCCCGTGTGGAAGCTCGCGATCATGGGCGGAGTCTTCTTGATCATCGAGCTGTCCTTCTTCAGCTCCAATCTGAGCAAGATCACCCACGGCGCCTGGTTCCCGCTCTCGATCGGGTTGGTGGCCACTGTGGTGATGGTCACTTGGCGCCGCGGACGGGTGATCGTGACTCGCAACCGGATCGAGGAGGAGGGAAGGCTCGAGGAGTTCCTCTACCGGCTTCGGATGGCCGATCCGCCCGTGCACCGGATCCCCCGGGTCGGGGTGTACCTGAGCCCGGGCAAGGAGACGACGCCGCTCGCGCTGCGCGCCGATGTCGAGCATTACGGCGTGCTCCACGACAAGGTGCTGATCGTCTCCATCGATGCCGTCAGCGTCCCCTACGTCGATCCGGATGACCGGTTCGCGGTCGAGATCCTGGGCAGCGGTCTGTTCAAGGTGACGCACGTGTCGATCCGCGCCGGCTATCGCGATCAGACGCACGTCCCCAAGGCCCTGGCCCTCGCTCGCGCCCGCGGGTTGCTGCCGCGCAACCTCGATCTCGAGCACGCCTCCTACTTCGTCTCCCGGATGACCATCACCCCGACCCCGGATCCGGGCATGCGCCGCTGGCGCAAGCTGCTGTTCATCGCCCTGGCCCGCAATGCGGCCAGCCCGATCGACCACTTCGGCCTGTCCGCCGACCGCACGGTCCTGGTCGGCTCGCAGGTCGGCATCTGATCGCTCGCGAGCGGGCGCCTCGGCGACGGCGCCCCGCCGCTCAGCGTGCCCCATCCTCCTCGAGCAGCAGAGCCAGTGTCGGGCAGGCATCGACCGCACGCTCGGCCAGCCCCAGCAGGTCACGCGGTACCTCGGCCACGTCGAGGATCGGATAGCCCCAGTCGTCGAGGCGAATCAGCTCGGGGAGCAGCTCGGCGCACAGTCCGTGGGCCTCACAGGCGATCGGGTTGACGCGCAGCCGCGGGCTCATCGCCGGCCGCCCTGGGCATAGACACGCCGGAGGCTGATCCCCGGCAGGGGCAGCCCGGCCGGGCGGGCATGACAGCGCCGCGTGCGGTGCGCCTCGATCTCCGGCGCGAATACCGTCAGCGCGCTGGCCACGAAGCGCACGGCGCCGTCGGGGTGGTGGCAGGCGCCCCGCCCGCGGATCTCCGACGCCCAGCGGAGCAGGCGCTCACGCTCGCCGCGGGCGCCGTCGGCCAGCGCCCCCACGCCATCCGCCATGGCCCGCAGACCATAGGTGCACGGGCCGCACTGGCCGGCCGACTGGACGGCCAGGTAGTCGATCACCCGTGCCGTCTCATGCAGTCCGCAGGCGCTCTCGCCGAGCGCAATCAGAACCCCCGAGCCCAGCGAGCATCCCACCGAGCGGAGCTCTTCACGGGCCAGCCGGAGACGCATCGCGTCCTGCGCGTGGACCCAGGTCCCGAAGTAGCCGCCCACCAGCAACGCGCGCAGCTCCTCGGTTGCACCGCCGGCGGCTTCGAGCAGGTCCGCCATCGGCGTGCCGAAGGCCATCTCGTAGACGCCGGGTTCGCGGACCGCGCCGGAGATCGTGACGAGCACCGAGCCGGGGTCGGCGTTCGTACCGAGCTCCCGGTACCAGTGCTCGCCGAACCGAGTCACGAGCGCCACCTGGGCCAGCGTCTCCGGGTTCTGGATCAGGGTGGGGCGCCGGCGGTAGCCGCGTTCGAACGGCCGCGGCGGCACGAACGTGGGGAGCTCAGGACCGCCGTTCAGGTACTGAACGACCGCGCTCTCCTCGCCCGCCACGTAGCCCTCGGGCCCGGCGACCACGCTTATCGGCACGGGGTCGTTGGGGCGGACCGAAATCGCGCCCGCGAGCGCCTGAAGCGATCCGGCCGCGCTCTCACCCACCTTCACGATCACCTCCGGCGCATCGACGGCGGCCGCCGCCAGCACGGCCCCGTCCAGCACCAGGTGGGGCATCCGGGAAAGCAGCAGCCGGTCCTTGGCGCTCGCCGGCTCGGTCTCCGATCCGTTCACCACCACCGCGGAGACCCGCCGGGCCTCGGCCACCGTGCGGAGTTTCCGGGCGGTGGGGAAATCGGCGCCGCCGCGACCCCGGAGCCCGCTGCGCTCGATCGACTCGATGAGCTCCTGGGGACTTCGATGCGGCAGCTCACCATGGACGCGCGAGTGTTCGGCCAACGTCATCGGCGCGCCTGACGGATCAAGGCCGGCCAGCAGGCGCGGGAGCCCAGGATGGCCCTCGAGCCACGCCGTCATTGCCCACCGCCCTGGGGGGTGCCGGCCAGGGTTCCGCTCACCGCGCCGGTGTTCTGGTCGATCGACAGGCTGCCCTCGAGCCTCAGGGTGGCGCCGAAGGCGTCGGTGACGCTGGCGACCAACTGGCCGCCCTGAAGCGAGAGGACCTTGCCCGCGAATGCCGACCGCAGGCCCGGCCCGGTCAGATCGACCTGGCTGCCGGCCAGGGACAGGCCGCCCGTGGGCAGCGGCGCTCCCCCGAGGCGAATCCGCAACTGTCCGGAGACCCCGCCGCTCAGCTGCATCCCGAGCTCGATGATCTCACCGCCCGGCGCCGAGGACTGGGCCACGGTTCCGGACAGCGCGGCATGAAAGGCGTGGGCCAACGGCGAGTTCTTGTTGCCGGCGCCCGCGGTGGTGGATACCGAGTGGCTCACCGTGCGGCTCACGAAGTGCGGTGACCCCAGCAGCCTGGCTGGTGTCCCGGCGCGCCGCGCCCACCCCTTTTGCAGCGGACCTGCGGCGGCGAACACGACCAGGCCAACCGGGGCGGCGACCGACAGGAGGGTCGCGCCGGCCCGCAGTCCGGGCGCCGCGGATTCGGCCGCTCGCAGGCGGAGAACGAGCGCCCACAGAACCGCGGCCAGGCAGGCCGCGGAGAGGATCAGCAGCCACGCCGACTTGACGTCGCTGCCGGTGCCGAGCCCGTGGAGCATGGCCACCGGCCAGCTGGCGTAGGCGAGCCAGTGAACGGCACGCCAGCTGCGGTAGCCCAGCCGCCGGCGGAGCAGGCTCGTGGCGACAAGGGCGATCAGGAGGTCGAACGACAGCGCTCCGAGGCCCAGCCACAGGGGCCGGTACGGCGAGCGGAAGGGGATCACCCCGTCGATCAGCGTGATCGGGGCAAACCCGTCGAGCACGCTTGTGATCACGTGGACGACGATCAGGAGGATGACCAGCAGCGAGGTGTCGCGGTGCAGCGAATCGATCGCGAATCGCGGCCACCGCGGGCCAGCGGAGAACCGAGCCGAACCCAGGATTCCGAAGACGACGCTGAGGGTCAGCAGAACGACCGCGACGACCCCGGTCGAGCGGGCCAGATACCAGTAGGCGCTCGGCCCCAGCCGTGTCGCCACGGGGATCACGCAGCGATGCCCTCGACGCTCGGCAGATCGTCGCCCTCGCAGGGCCAGCCCGCCACGTGGCGAACCTGGCCATCGATGCCGACAAGGCGGCTCGGAAGCCCCAGCGAGCGCAGCCACGGCAGGGCTCGCTCGCCACGGATGATCGTGGCCGTGCTGGCGATGTTGGCATCGAGGCAGGAGGCAGCGGTGACGCTGGCGGTGCGCCAGAAGCTGTTGACCGAGCGGCCCGTCCGGGGGTCAACCAGGTGATGGGCCGAGCCCTCGGCGTTCTCCCACCGCCGGACCATCGTGCTCGAGGTGGCGAGCCCTCCGCTCAGGATCGAAATCCACTGGCCGGGCGCCGAGATGTCCGCCCGGTGGTCGTCGGTCACCCTGATCCGCCAGCCCTCTGCGGGCGCTGCGCCCGCGACTGCCACATCGCCGCCCAGCGAAACCAGAACCCCGCACCCGGCGGCGTCGGACGCCCCGGCAGCGGCGCGGTCGGCCGCCAGCGCCTTGGCCGTAGCGCCGAGGTCAACCCTGACGCCCCGGCCCAGGCGCGCGGTGCCGCAGGCCCGGTCGACCTGGATGGTGCGCCAGCCGGGGACAGACGCGATCCGCACGGCTGACCGCGGGGCGGAGCCCGGACTCAGCTCGTCAAACTCACGGTCGTAGCCGAGCGCGATCAGGGCCTCCCCGACCGTGGGGTCGACGTCGCCGTCGGTCAGCTCAGCCGCGCGCAGCGCCGCAGCCAGCGCATCGAGCAGCACCGGACTCACCGCCACGGTCTCGCCGGCGGCCCGGTTGAGGCATTCGACCTCGGAGTCCTCACGAAACCGTGAGCACGCCTGATCGAAAACCGCCACCACCTCTTCCACGGCGCGGCGCGCCACCTCCACGCGGTCGCCGTGCTGGGCAGCCACGACAGCCGTGCTGCCGAGCGCGGCGAAGCTCACCCACGCTGGCTCCTCCACGACGTCAGGAGCCGCCGGACACCGCGGCTCCCGCGCCCGGCGAGACGGAGGCGCTGGGCGCCGGAGCGGGCTGAGGCGCCGCCGAAGGGGCCGGAATCGATTGCGCAGACTCGCCGTCCGCGCCGACGCCGAGCTGGGCCGCACTGGCCGGTGCCGGCAACGGAGGCGTGCCATGGGAAGGGGCTCGTGCCGACTGCGAACTGGCAGTGACCGCGCTCGACTTGGCGCCCAGCGACTTTCCTGGCAGCAGCGCCGAGACGAGCGCCGCCAACCCCGCGGTGAGCGCCGCCGCACCGGCGATCACCCAGCGCCGGGTCACGCTGATCCGGTGCAGGGCGGCGTCGCGAAGGCGAACCGGGTCCTGGCCAGGTGTCTGGCGCATCGGCGTCATGTTGGAAATCTTCCCCGTTCCCGCTAAGAGGAAGGTGAGAATTCGCCCAGCCTCAGCCGCCCGCCACGTCCCGGCGGAGGAAGACCAGATACGCGGCGGCGAACGCCGGCACCGCGTACATCGCGCAGACCCAGACGGCGCGGATCACGGGGGCCCAATCGGTGGGGGTGCGCAGGAAGCCCTGCCAGGCGTTGAACTGCGTGCTCAGCAGGTACGGCTGGGCGCCACTCATCCCGGGCAGGATCCCGATGAGCTGGAAGAGCAGCGAGATCATCAGGGTGCCCACCACCGCCGCGGCGCTGTTGCGAGTGACCGCCGAGAGCATCAGGCCGATGGCGACGATCGTCAGGATCGGGATCAGGTAGACGAGCAGGCTGACGTACACCAGCTCGAGCGCCTTGGGCGCCGAGACGATTGTGCCCGAGAGGCTCTGAAGGGAGTGAAAGCCGGACTGAATGATCCCGGCGATCACCGCCACCGTTCCGTCGAGCAGGATCGCCACCACGGCGTAGGTGGCCGCGGTCAGCGCCTTGCCGAGGAAGATCTGGTGGCGCTCGAGCGAGCGGGTGAGCACGGTCTTCAGCGTCCCGTTGTGATCCTCCGAGGCGACGATGTCGCCGGCCACGAGCGCGGTGATCAACGGGAACATCCAGATCGCCCCAAACAGGAGGATGACCAGCGGGACCGCGAGGCCGCTGCGGTCGAGGTAGCTGGAGAAGGCGAAGTCACCGCCGCGCTGGTGGCGCTGGAAGTGGATCGCCAGCACGAAGATGATCGGGACGAGGATCGAGGCGCCCAGCCCCAGATAGGTTCGCTTCTGGTAGCGGAGCTTGGTGAGCTCCCAGCGGTACACGGTTCCGATGCCCGGGCGCTTGACCCGCGCCGGGCGGGCGTCGACGACGGCGGGGGCTGCCGAGGTGGCGCTCATGCTCCTGCCTCCACCGGCTCGGCCGGTGCGTCGTCGCGCCGCGCCGGCGACGATGCATCCCCATCCTCGGTGAGCGAGAAGAAGAGCTCCTCCAGGGTCGCGCCCTGTGGCGCCAGCGCCGTGATCAACGCGCCCGCCTCGACGAGCGCCTGGGAGAGCTCGGCCACCGCATGCTCGTCGCCCAGGAACGAGATCTGCCCCGCACGCTCCCGCGCGTCGCCGATCCCCGGCTGGGCCCGGCACACGGCCAGCGCGCGCTGGTTGTCCGTCGTCGAGAGGCGGTAGGTCATGCCCGCGGCGCGCTTGAGGTCGGCGATCTGGCCCTCGTAGACAATCCGGCCCTTCTGCACGATCGCGACGCGGTTGCAAACCTCCTCCACCTCGGCCAGGAGATGACTCGAGAGGACGATCGTGATCCCCCGGGCGGCCAGAGACTGGATCAGGACGCGCATATCGCGCATCCCGCCCGGGTCCAGGCCAGTCGTCGGCTCGTCCAGCAGGAGCAGCTTGGGGTCACGCAGCAGTGCGGCGGCGATCCCCAGGCGCTGTCGCATCCCGTGCGAGTAGCCGCCCACGCGGTCGCCCGCCCGGCCGGAGAGCTCGACCGCCTCGAGCGCGGCGTCGATGCGGGTCGGCGCCGCTCCCCCGTCGAACGCCGCCAGCAGCTCGAGGTTGCACCGGCCGGACAGGTAGGGATAGAAGGTCGGAGCCTCGACGAACCCCGCGACCCCCTCCAGCGCCTGAACCGTCTGGAGCGGATCACGCCCGAACACCCGCACGCTCCCGGCCGTGGGCCGGATCAGCCCGAGCATCATCCGCAGCGAGGTCGTCTTGCCCGCCCCGTTCGGGCCCAGGTAGCCGTAGACGTCGCCCGCCTCGACGGTGATGTCGACGCCGCCGACGGCCACGAGCTCGCCGTAATGCTTGACCAGGCCGCGAACCTCGAGTGGCGGCGGCTCGGTCATCGGAGATGGCGCCGAAGGATCCAGTCCCGGCCGGCCCGCCGTCATAGCCCGCGGGCCGCGGCCCGGGCGACGGCCGGTCTGACCGACCCCGCCACCGTGTAGCTCACGCCGCCCGAGGTGAAGCGAACCAGCGTCCCCAGCGCGGTGTCGAGCTCCTGGGCCGTCGCCCCATGGGCCGAGAAGGTGGGCAGGGTGATCCCACGCTGGTGATCGCCGACCGCCCGGCTCAGCTGCAGCTGCCGGGAACTGGACGCCGTCGCCGGCTCCTCCACCACGGCGATCGCCCCGGGGCCCTGGCCGTAGATGAGCAGCGCCCCCTTGCCGAGCAGCGACACCGACTGACGCGTCCTTCCGGCGAGCGTCGCCGGAGCGCTCAGGGTGAAGCCGACATGCTTCGCGACGGCGCGCACGCCGGTCACATCGGAGTGCGTGCCGTGCTTGTGCTCAGACTTCACGGCGCCGCCCTGGCTCGGCGTGGCGACCTTGACCACGCTGTAGCCGGACGGGGGAGCGAGGTTGAATACGCTCGCGGCCACGGCCCCGTAGCCGATATTGGTCGCGGCCAGCTGGAGCACGGGCTTGCTGTCGCCCCGGGCGTAGACGGCGAAGCGCAGCGGAACGCCGTGGACGGCATCCCACGCAAGCTGGAGCTGCCCGACGAGACCGCCCGCCTGCTTGGGCGAGACGCTGACCGTGTACGTCGGCTGGCCGCCGACATCGGTGGGGCGGGCATGGCTCAGGTTCAGATGCCGGGCCAACCGGTTGATGTCGGTCTGGATCTCGGCCACGGTCGGCACCTGCGCCTGGTGATGCTTGGCCGCGGGCGCCGACCCCGCGGGCAGGGTGCCCTCGTAGACGGTCTGCAGCGTGGGATCCGAAACCCACCACGTGCTGTGGTTGACGACGATCTCCGGGTCGCCGTTGTCGCCATAGAGCTCGAGCCGGAACCGGCCGTCGCCCGAGACCCAGACGTGACCGTTACCCCCCTGCAGCAGCGGATCGGTTCCCTGCAGCTCGGAGGCGCCGATCAGGCCGTTGGTGAAGCTGATATCGGCGCTGATCCCCTTGACGCGGGGCGCGGCCAGGGCATCACGGACCGCCCTCGCCAGAGGCTTCGGCTTCGGCACCGGGCCGCTGCCCTGCGCCGCGAGCGCGATTGCAGTACCGCCCGCGATGATCGCCACCACCCCGGCGATCGCGCCCAGCAATGTTCGTGTGGGGGCTGTGCGCAGGAACCTGTTGACCATCTCGACTTCCTTTCCGAACCACCGCCTACGACTACCTCAGGGTAACCCCCTCAGGTAGTTTCACCCCCCGTGTCCGATTGTCCTGCGATTAGAAATCCCCCATGTGCCGCCTGTTTGGGATGAGCGGCGGCCTCGGGCGCGTCCGCGCCACCTTCTGGCTGCTGGAAGCGCCGGACTCGCTCGCCGAGCAGAGCCGGCGTGACCCCGACGGTACGGGTCTTGGCTACTACGACGACCTGGACGAGCCGGTCGTCGTCAAACAGCCGCTGGCCGCCTACGAGGACCAGCAGTTCGCCGAGGAGGCGCGCGAGGTCCGCTCGCGAACCTTCGTCGCGCACGTGCGCTACGCCTCGGGCTCGCCCATCACCCAGCGCAACACGCATCCTTTCGTTCAGGCCGGTCGTCTGTTCGCCCACAACGGCGTGATCGGCGATTTGCCGGCCCTCGAGCATCACCTCGGAGACGGAATGTCGATGGTCGGGGGCGAGACCGACTCGGAGCGCTACTTCGCGCTCATCACCAAGGAGATCGCGCGCACCGGCGACGTCGGCGAGGGGATCGTCGCCGCCGCCACCTGGATCGCCGAGAACCTGCCCGTCTTCGCGATCAACTGCGTGCTCATCACCTCGCATGAGCTCTGGGCGCTCCGCTACCCGGACGTGCACGAGCTTCATGTGCTCGAGCGCAGCCCCGGCGGGCCGCGCGGCCACCGCCATCTCGAGCACGCCAGCGCCCGGGGAACCATCCGCGTGCGCTCCGGCGAGCTGGCCCGCCGCCCGGCGGTGGTCGTGGCCAGCGAGGAGCTGGACGAGGACCCGGGCTGGCGGCCGCTTGAGTCGGGTGAGCTCGTACACGTCGGGCCCGACCTGCGGACGACCGTCCGGCGGGTGATCGATCGAGCGCCCGCGCACCAGCTGACGCTGGCCGACCTGGATGCCAAGGCGGCGGCCTCGCAGGCCGCAGCTGGGCACGGCTGACCCGCCGGCCAGACGGGCACCTGTCACTCACCATAATTGGTGGGCAACGGTCCCCGATCGAGGAGGAGCGATGACGTATCAACCATCCGAGCTCGAAGAGATCGAGCGTGAGGAGCAGGAAGCGCGGCTCCGCTACGAGGAGCATCGCGACCGCCAGAGAAGGAGCGAGGGGGAGGCGCCCGCCGAGGAGGGCCTCCTCGAGCGGCTGGAGAGCGAATGGCGGCGCGCGCTGGATCGGCTCCACGCGGCTCGCGGATCCCGCGGAGACTGAACTCACGGCGTCGCCGCCCAACCTGCCGCCCGGGCCGCCCTTACCGCGGCTGCTTCAGACCGTCGCCTTCATCGTCGGGGGCGCCCGCTTTCTCGAAGCCTGCCGGCGCCGCTACGGCGAGATCGTCACGATGGGCACGCTGTTCGACTCGAAGTTCGTGATGGTGTTCGACCCGCTCCTGGTCAAGGAGGTCTTCCAGGGCTCAGGTGACCAGCTTCATGCCGGCGAGGCGAATGCGCTCCTCGGTCCGGTGCTGGGACCGCGTTCGGTCCTGCTGCTCGACGGGGCCGAGCACCTTCGCCACCGCCGCCTCATGCTCCCCACCTTCCACGGCGAGCAGATGCGCGCCTGGACCGAGGCGATCGTCGAGTCGGCGGACCTCGAGATCGACAGCTGGCCGGTCGGTCAGGCCTTCTCGATCCTCCAGAGCATGCAGTCGATCACGCTGAGGGTGATCATGCGCGTCGTCTTCGGCTATGCGCCCGGCCCGGAGGCGGATGAGCTCCAGCGGCGCCTGCGCGCGATGATCGACCCCATCGCGCGGCCGCGGGGCCTCGTGGCGCTCCAGCTGCTGAGCCAGATCAGCGGCGAGGGCCGAGTCCTGAACCGCTTCGCGCCTCAGCGGCGCGCGGTCGACGAGCTGGTGCATGCCGAGATCGAGCGCCGCCGCGCCGACCCCGATCTTGCCGAGCGAACCGACGTCTTCTCCGCGCTGCTCCTGGCCGAGGACGAGTCCGGCCAGCGCCTGAGCGATCACGAGGTCCGCGATGAGCTGATGACGCTCCTGTTGGCGGGCCACGAAACGACGGCGGTGGGGCTGGCCTGGGTCTTCGACCTCCTGCTGCACTCCCCGGCCGTCCAGAGCCGCGCCATCGAGGGCGATGACGCGTACCTCGACGCCGTGGTCAAGGAGGCGCTGCGGATCCGGCCGGTCATCCCTGGCGTCGGGCGCGTCGTACGCGGCGCCCCGTTTCGCCTCGGCGGCTACGAGATCCCGGTCGGGATGGAGATCAACCCCTCGATCCGCGTCATCCACCGCCGTCCCGACCTGTACCCCGAGCCTGAGGCGTTTCGCCCTGAGCGCTTCCTCGGCCCCGACGCTCCCGATACCTACACCTGGATCCCCTTCGGCGGCGGAACCCGACGCTGCCTGGGCGCGAGCTTCGCGCTGACCGAGATGCGCGTCGTCCTGCGCCGCGTGCTCGAGCGCTGCGCCCTGCACGCGGGGGCGCCGGCGCTCGAGGAGCCGACGTTCCGGGGCATCACCGTGGCACCGAAGCACGGGACGCAGGTGGTGCTGGAGCGGTTGCCGGCACCGGCTTCTGCCGGGCCGCTCCACATCACGAACTTTGGCGCTGCGGTGTGGAATAGGTGAACTCCGGGGCCACAGTTCCGCCGCACCGCCGCTACCGCGCGCCCGTCGCGTACCTGACGATCGACAGGTCGGTCAGCCACTCGACCGGAGCGCGGTCATCGGTGTAGACGGCGCCGCCGCGCAGCGCCGGCGAGAGCCCCAGGCCGATCCGCAGGGCGATCGGATCGAGGTCCCCCGGCAACCGGCCGCGTTGTTCGGCCGTCAGCACCCGCTGCGCTGAGAGGGCGCGGGCGCTCGCCACGACCAGCGAGTTCGTGTCGCTGCTCGGATAGCGTGCGACGAAGGGGAACACGGCCTTCAGGGTGGCTGAGACCACCTTCTCGAGCGAGCTCGACCCGGGGATGTGCCCGACGTTCACGATGATCGTTCCGCCCGGCCGGAGGTGGCGCCTGACCAGCGCGAAGAACTCGCGCGTGACCAGGTAGAACGGGATGTAGGGCTGGCGGTAGGCGTCGAGGAAGATCGCGTCATATCGGGCATGGCTGGCCGCCAGCCAGGGCCGCGCATCGGCCGTGTACAGGTGAAGCCGGGGGCCGCGCAGGCCGAAGTAGCGCCTTCCGATGCCTGTCAGCTCGCCGTCGATCTCCACGGCATCCACGCGCGCGGCCGGGAAGTAGTGGCCGTAGGCGCGCGCGATGGTTCCCGCGGCGTCGCCCAGGATGGCGATCCGTTTGGGGATTCCCCGCCCTCCGATCAGCGGAAGGACGAGGTAGTCGTCCCAGTACCCGCCCGTCAGATAGCTCCAGGGGCGGTAGAGCGAATGGATCGCGACACCCTCGTTCAGCTCGAGCCATCGCTCGCCGTCCCTGAACTGAAGAACGCGGGCGTATTGATACGGCGTCTCGGTCGAGAAGATCACCCTGGCTCCCGGGACGCCCGCGCCCACGGCAGCTGGGGGCACGGCGAGCAGGGCGCCGATGATGAGCGGGAGGACCAGGAACCGCCTCGGCCCCAGCCCGGGCGCGGCCACCGCGGCAAGCGCCAGCGCGAAGACGAGAAACGTCCGGTGGGTGCCGATCAATGGAATCAGCAGGAGCGCCGAGGCGAACGTGCCGACAAGCGATCCCACGGTCGAGATGGCGTACAGGCGCCCGGTCACCGTGCCCGTCTGGGCCACGCGCTCCACGGCCAGTCGGTTGGCGTAGGGGGCGACGGTCCCGAGCAGGAGCACGGGCACCGCGACGAGCACCAGCACGGCGACCAGCGAGCCGAGGAAGCCGCCGACCGAGAGCGCGCCCAGAGCCCTGACCGCGACCCCCAGGAAGGGGTCGGCGGCGAACGGGACCGCGGCCAGAAGCACACCGGCGACGCTCACGATCGCGCAGAGCCCCCGCAGATCGGCTCGCCGGTCAGCGAGCCTGCCGCCGAGCGCGTAGCCAGCCGAGAGGGCCACCAACACGGTGGCGATCGTGTTCGCCCAGATGATCGTCGAGGCGCCGAAGTACGGAGCGAGGAGCCGCGCGGCGGAGATTTCCGCCCCCAGGCTGGCCGCGCCGACCACGAAAGCGAGCGCCCGGACGTAGCCGATCGGGGCGGTCTGCCGTGCCGGCGCGCTCTCCTCCGCGGGCGCGGTCTGGGGCCGGCTCTCGACGACGGTCACCGGCTGGATATTGCCGCGCTGCTCAAGCCCAGCCGGGTCTGGTGTGACGTTACGGGCTGCGTTCGCTCGGTGTTGACGCCGGATTCAGGTTTGTTCGGGTTCTGACCGACGTCGGCGTTTGTCTGGCCGGGGACCGGGAAGCCCGAGACGAAATCGCGACCGCCCGTCGCCTCTCGCGACGTGCCGTCGCCTTCCGGCCAATCTATTTGGAGGTAGCTCATGCGAGTTCGAATCGCCGTGGCGAGCGTCATCGCCTGCTTCGCCATGGGCGCGGTAGCCGTACCGACCGCGCTGGCGTCAAACGGCACCCCTGTCCCGCCGAAGGCCAACACGGTGGCACCGCTGTACACAGTGCCGATCAGCGGACTGGCGACGAACCACAAGCAGTTCAAGGGCACGTTCGGCATCCAGCGCTTCGTCGTCCGCCACCAGAAGGTGTACGCGCTGGGGACGCTCAAGGGACGCCTTGGCGGGGTCCGTGTGACGCGTTACAACGTCACGCTCCCGGCCAGCCTGACTGGCGCCCCGACCGGCGTCGCCCAGACGGCTGCGGTGGGGCAGTCATGCCCGATCCTGCACCTGGTGCTCGGCCCGATCAACCTGAACCTCCTCGGCCTTAGGGTCAAGCTCGGTGGGGGGGCGCTGGCCAACCAGCCGATCGTGCTGGACATCACCGCTCAGCAGGGGCCCGGCAATCTGCTCGGGAACCTCCTCTGCGGCATCACGAACTCGCTGAACCAGACGGGCGCCCTGACCCAGCTCGGCGGCGACGTTCAGCAGCTCGCAGCAACCCTGAACAGCCTCACGTCGCTGTTCGGCGCGCTGAACCTCTAGGTACGGATGGAGTTGTGCCGGGGCGGGCGCTGATCCCGCCCCGGCAGCCATCCTCCGGCCGTGGACGCAGGTTGGACCGGCGACCTCCTGGGGTAAACCGAAGCCGTAAGACCGATCCTTTGAAGGAGGAGAGATATGGGTGATCGTTCACAGCGTGTGAAGGGCAAGGTCGAGGAGGTCAAGGGCCGCGCCAAGCGGGAAACCGGGATCGCCACCGGACGGCCGGGCACCGAGGCTCGTGGAGCAGGGGAAGAGCTCAAGGGCAAGGCCAAGAACGCCGTCGGGAAAGCGCGGAGCGCGGCCAAGAAGGCGACCCGGTAGGCGAGCCCGAAAGCGCGCTCCGAGGCGCGCGCCCTCGACTTACCGAAGAGGACGCCGCCGAGCTCGCCGCACTCCTTCCCGGCTCAGAGCCGGCGGCGAATCAGCCCGAGCTCCTTTGCCGCCCCGAAGCTCGTGCCCGCGAAGGCCAAAGCCGCGAGCACGATCCACAGGATCGAGCTCGACCCCTGCGGATGAACCGGAGCCACAGCCGCCATCTTGAACGGCGCCGCCACAGCTGGTGCGGTTGATTGCGGCGCCGGGCCGGGCGCTCCCGCAGACGAGGGTTTGGCCTGATCCGATCCCGCCGCCCGGTGTGACGCTCGGTGCGGTCGATGGGCCGAGCGGCGCGACCGCTCAACGGGGCGTTTCTTGGCCTTCGCGCTTGTCGCGGCGTGCGGATGGGTGGTCTTCTTCGCCGGCTTGGCCTTGTGGCGCGGCGAGTCGGTTGATTGCGTCGGCAGCGAGCGAGCACTCGCGTGATGCTTGGTGTGGGTGGTGGCCGACGAAGAAGCCTTTGCCGCCTTTCTCTTCGTGTGGATGGCCGACATCGACGTTACGGTTGGGCTCGAGGTTGTCGGCGTCGTCACCGTGCTCGGCGGCGGCGCCGTGCCGACGCTGGTGACCACGCAGTTGGCGGTGACGCTCTGGACCGACTGCGTCCCCGGAGGGAGCATGTCGATCGGCGGTGTGCCGGCGGGGGCGGTGGCCGTGGAGGTCACGGTCGTGCCGTTATCGAGGACCGCCGTGACCGTGCACTGGTCAGCCGAAGCGGCCGGGACCGCGAGACCACCCATGCATACGAGGGCACAGCCGAGCGAGGCGAGGGGAACCTTCACGTCTGTGCAGCAGATGCCCACCGGTATTCCTTAATGGCCCCCGAACTGGCGCGTCCGGCCCAGCTTCCCCCTCTGTTCACAACAGGGATTTCTCAGCCCAGCGGGCGGAAGTATATGCGCGCGACAATGCAGTGCAAACCTGCCGCCAAGCTTGCAAATCCCCGTGCTCACATGCTCCTGCACGCGAATGGACCGTTGGGCACCAGCCTGTCCGGGTTATGACCCCCAGGCGCTTGCAATCGGCTAACGGGCCGGTTTAGAGTCGCACGGGCGCAGCAATGAGGGGGGCTTTAGTAATGGGACGGTTCATCGTCGTCGTCATATCGGCGACAGTCGCGGCTGGCTGCGGCACTCAGACGATCATCAAGACCGTGACGACGAGTAGCCAGTCGGCGGCCGCGACGCAAACGCAGGCATTGACGGCGTCGCAGACCGCAAAGGTCGGCGACACCCTCACGTTGACGGGCAATGGCGGCGAATCGATGGCGGTCACGGTGGATCAGGTTATGGATCCCCTGCAGGTTGGGCCGTACGACCAGGCGGATCAGGGGCAGCGTTTCGTCGGAATCCAGATCACGCTCAAGAACGTTGGGTCGGTCGCCTATTCGGACGCGCCGGAGAACGGGGCGACGCTTCTGTCCAACACCCGTGAGCAAGCCCAAAGCCAGATCGTGAGCGGAGGCCCTTGTGGCAACGAGTTCGCATCCTCCGCCAACATCGCTCCGGGCGATACCCAGCAAGGCTGCATTCCGTTCGAGATGCCCGTCGGCCAGACGCCGGCGAGCTTTCAGTTCACCCTCAACTCGGGATTTGCGAACCAGACCGGCCAGTGGTCACTCGCCGGCGCGGCGACGTCTGGCGGTTCGTCAGGCGCCACCACGACGTCTAGCAACACCGCTAGCAACACCGGTGGAGGGGGCGCCACGACCGCGACCTGCAACGAAGGGCCGTGCGTTCTAACCCGCATGCCGAATCAGTGCTCGCGCGGCTTGGCGGCAACGTCTTCGGTGTCTTGCGGGCTAGCAAGCAATGTGTTCTATGAGTACTTCCAGGCGGAACGGACCGGGAATACGAGTGCGATTTCCGCGTGGAGTCCCCTAACCAAGCAGTACTACAGCGCAAGCTGCTCCAGTGGAGACGGACTTATTGACTGCTCTATCAGTGGTACTACAGCCCCGAACGCTGAGGTTGTGATCACTCAAGCCGCTCTGGATGCGTATTCCCCCTCGCAGGCGACTTGGTTCGCGTCACACCATGACGTCGGCCCAAATGGATGACCGGATGGAGCGCGCGCTGGCATCCGAATCGGCTGCCTCGCACTATGCCTGCTCTGCACCGACCACGCGCGGGGGGCCTTACGGGGAATTGACCGGCTCTAGTTCGTTTGGAGAACCTCTCGCTTCAGATGCTCCATCTCGACCTCGGAGATGACGCCTTGCTCCCGTAGCTTTGCCAGCCGTTCCAACCGCGCGAGGGTGTCGTCCTTTGGAGCTGCGTTGAGCGGCAGGTCCAGTTCGCTTGCGTCGGGCTGCGGAGGAGAAGTCAGACGGCGGGCGGTCTCAAGCCGAAGGAATACCTCGGATAGCAGAATACGCCATTCTTCGGGCCGCATCTCCGAGACGTGCACGAGGAAGACCTCCGCCGAATCGGTCCTCAACACAAAGCCAGTGGGCTTTCCGCCTTTAAGGAACAGCAGCGGCAACGCTACCGGCAGCATCACGACGCCAATGGCGGCGGTCGTCCCTACGCGGACCGCCGCTGACTTGGTCTTGGAGCGCAGATCATCGGGGACTGCCGGTTTTCCAACCTCGAGTGAGGCCAGATCCGCGTACCTCATAGTCGCGAGCCGTCCGCTCTGCGTTATGCGTACGTCGTCCTGATGAAAAATGAGATCAACACGAGCGGATTCACTCGGCTCGATCCCGACCCCGAACCCGCCGAGGCACCGACACTCCGGCACAACAACGAGCGCGCCGGTCCTCGGATCGCTCGCGAGCCGGCGAACGTCGGCTTCGGCGATAGCCAAAAGCTCGTTGCAGTCCGATAGCGCGCCACCGGTGACATGCGCACGTATCGCAGTTGCAAGTTCTGCTAGACCCTCTGCCTCGGCGTAGTCGGTGCGTGCGCGAGCCTCGACTACCCACAATGCGCGCAGGGCCTTCTTGTGTTTCCCGGCTTGAACGAGAGCCCTAGCCCTATCCAGGTCAACGGACACGCAGCCACAATCCTAACCCGCAGCGGTTCTCGGATCGAGGTCGTAGGTCACGCGCCGCTTGGCGGTGGGGAAGACCGAATAGGGTGGGCGTCCGCACGTCGGCCGATCATGGTGTCGTGGACGCAGCTTTTGCCGCCTTGATCGGTGCAGGTGTCGGATCCGTTACCTCAGTGGCCTCCCAGTTCGTGGGCCACAATCTAGAACTTCGGCGCGACCGCCGCGACCAGCACCGTGACCGCGCACGGGTCGCAATCGAGGCTGCTGCCAAGGCGTTGTTTGTAACGCGCACAATGACCGAGGAGGAGTACGCCGCGCGGAACTTCCGCCCCGACAGTGTCGGCGCTCAGAGACCCGATCAGGTCATGGCGACCAGCTTTCTCTTCGATGAAGCCTTCGGAGCCATGACGCAGTTGCAAGTCGAGCTTGGTCGAGATCACCCGCTCGTGAGCCGATATGACACGACGATCACGGTCTGCGCGAAGGCCCTACGTCTCGGCATCGAGGCCAGGAAATTATGGGGCGGCCCGATGACTCCGGAGGTCGAGGAGATGATCAAGAGGGACGCTCGCGCAATGCTTGAGGCGCAGAATGCGCGGTTTGCG
This sequence comes from Solirubrobacteraceae bacterium, assembly GCA_035308915.1. Taxonomy (GTDB): domain Bacteria; phylum Actinomycetota; class Thermoleophilia; order Solirubrobacterales; family Solirubrobacteraceae; genus Palsa-465. The sequence goes on along the minus strand of DATGFT010000155.1, from coordinate 39,023 downwards.
TGGGTGGCTGAGGCACGAGAAGTGCTCGACGGCATATAAACCGGACGCCGGCAAGCAGACTTTAGGTAGCGACGGTGTCAGGCCGCATGTTCGTACGGCTTTGTGCGGCCGAAACCCTAGCTCTCGGTACCTGCTGCGTCACGAACCGGGCTGCTGATACTCATGCCGCGATACGCACCACCCTCGTCGCGGGCTAGGAACTTAGCGAAGGTCTGCCACGGCTTCTTCGCTACGTCGGTGTAATCGATCCAAATATCGAAGCTAGGCAGGTCTCCCAGCTTTCCGATTGGAATCACGACGGCGGCGTCCTCGCCTAATCCGAGCCCGACCAACCAAGTGGTGTGCCTTGCGTCTCCCCAGGCCTGTGAGCGTTGCCCAGCAGCGTTTCGCGGCGTAACAGCTATCTCAACATTCAGCGCCGGTCCGGACCCGATGTTTCTGAGTGGCAGAACGATGTGCATGGCTGCTACGAACGCCGGTCGTCTTTGCCGCGCCCCATCTGAGGGGTGCTCCATACGTTGGGTGTCGTCAATAACCGGGATGACGATGGGACGATGGCTTTCCTCGACAGCGAGCCGAGATATCTCGATGGTCGCTCTCGCGCCAAGTGAGGCTGCCAACCGTGCCGGACGGTCCGTCCGGGTGAATTGGCAGCTTTACCCGCGTGGCAGTGGACCAAACCAATCAAGAGTTGCAGAGCGCTCTCCTCGCTGCGTTCCAGCTGGGCATGCAGGGCCAGTGGGTGCAGGCCGCAGAGTTGGTCCGCCGATATGCCGATGAGGGCGAGAATTCCGTCGCAATCGCAGCCATGGCGGTCTGGTTGGCCAATGCCGGCCAGTGGCAACAAGGTCTTCCGTACGCCGAGAAAGCAATTGACGGTTCCGTAGCGGTAGGTCCAATCGCGACTAACTACGGCAACTTGCTCTCGGCTGACGCCAACTACCGGGACCGCAGCGCCCGGTTCTTCCAGCGGGCGATCGAAGCTGGATGGACGATCGATCCCTTTGCCCAAGCTCAAACAATGATTCAGCAGGGGAATGCGTCCGGTGCCATTGATCTGCTTGAAAACGCGCGCAGCCGCACTCTCACCCAACTTCAAGGCGCGTGGGAGCGACTGAACCGGGACGTAACCCAGAGTCAGCAGCGTCTCGATACGGAGCTGAAGCAGGTTTCGGAAAGCCGAGTCGCGCAGATAGCTCAGATGACTGAAGACGCGGCGTTCGTCAGGGGCGAGCGAGATCGCGTCACGCAGCTGGTTTCAGACACGACATCGCTTCTCCAAAACGTCGCGGCCGACAACCTCGCCAGTGAATATGCGGAGCGCGCGAAGACGTCGGCCGAACGCGCTGACCGATGGACCAAAGCCACGATTGCTGTGAGCGTCCTCGCCATTGTCGTTGCTGCGACATTCGTCCTCGTCGGTCTAGCGAATCACCATGACGTCGGGACTGTGCTTGCGCGAGCAGCCATCAGCCTTCCGCTGCTTGCCCTGGCGGCATACCTAAACAAGCTCGGTACCGACGAGCGCCGGGACGTAAGGAACTGGACACACATCGAGCTTCAGATCCGGACCGCTCGGCCATATCTCGGCAACTTGCCGGAAGCTATGCGCGATGAAGTTCAGGCTGCGCTCGCGTTGCGCTTCTTCCCAGGGCAGGCGCAGGACCCGCATGGCGGCACAGCCGTTGACTCCGATCCTGACGACGCCCTTCGGCTAATCAGAGACCTTCTGGCCCGCCAGGAACACGGTGTCCCGTAGGGCGAGTGAGTTACGGAGGCCGCCTCCTTCCTAGCACGGGCAGCGCTGCGTCGCGTTTACCGTTCCGTCCGCGCGTGGCCAAAGTGGAGCGGGCCGCATAGATCGGCAGGACCCGCCAAGGTGGCGGACTATCCCCGTCTCCTGCGGCTGCCGTCGCCACATGAGCGCGCTTATGCGTTAGGCTCTACAGTGCGGACGCCAAGGGTGGCGTTAGAGAGCGGGCTCAGCAAGGCAGAGGAAAGTCCCACTGGGCCTTCGAAGGTCGTAGAACAGGGGGGCTAGATGACTGGGATCAAGCGCGTTCTAGTCGTTGCTGTGTTTGTGGCGTTCGGGGCTGCGTCTCCGGCAGCACTAGCAGCGCCGCCGACGCAACTGTCGCCCGCTGACGGCGCATCGGCAACTGCGGGTACGCCCGTTCAGTTCACAGCATCTGACCCAACCCCCTATACGTACGATCTCAACCTTCAGATTTCGTCCTCGCCAGCGACCAACTCCGATGGGACTCTCGTCACCCCGGACCTGACCTCCACCGCAGGGTTCATGTTCGGTACGAACGGCCAGTTCAGCACAACCTGGACACCATCCAATCGGACCGCACAGACCGTCTACTGGACCGTATACCGGCTTGACTGCTCAAGCTACCCATGCGCAAAGGTTGCGAGCCCCGTTCGCACCCTGCACGTCGGCGGACTACCAACCCCTCAACCGGTTTCTCCCGCAAACGGGGCTACGGTCGTGATAGGGCGCGACGTGACGTTCACTGTGAACGATCCAACCGATCCGCTAGCGGGGCTCACGCTTGACATCTCCTCGTCGCCCGCGACGAATGCGGACGGCACATTGGCCAACGCTGACCTCGACACGCTGTTCTTGGACGGGCCTGGTCCGACCTTTTCGGCCACATCATCGAATGCGACCAACAGCGTAGGGACTGTCTATTGGGTTGTCTACCGGTTTCAGTGCGTCGGCACCTGGTGCGGGAAGGTTGCTTCGCCGATGCAGAAGCTGACGGTTATCCCGCCACCGGTCTCCGTACATCTCGTCGGCCCGACGCATTTCCACGTAAACCACCCGACCATCCAATGGCGGATTCACTGCAACGTTGACTGCTACGGAGACAGCTATGTCCGAGCCTCGGTTCGTACGCATGGACATACTCGCCATGTCTCACGTCTCTCGCTCCGGAAGGTTTCGTTCAACCTGAGGAATGCGGCGAGCTTTGACGAGTGGTTCACATACACATATCGAGGCCGATTCCTGACGCTTCTACGGCAGTTGGTCGCGAAGTATGGACAAGTCCGCTTCGACGCATACGTACGCGTAACGGATGCAGCTGGCCACACCTCGTCTGGCCATCGAGTGCTCTACATGCTGCCGTCTCCGCTGCCGCCTCCGTCGAGCCCACCGTCGCGCCCTGCACCTCCGCGGACGCCTCCACCGACTGCGTGTCACCCGTTGACCAACTCCGGGGGTTGCTACGAACCCGGTGAATACTGCCGCGAGACTGACCACGGGATGAGTGGAGTTGCAGGCGACGGCGAGGCAATCATCTGTGAGGACAACAACGGATGGCGCTGGGAACCGGCCTAGGACGCAAGCCACGGGGCCAGCGTCAACTCGACTGGTCTGGATCCTCGCCCGTCGCCGATCTGACCTCTAATGGGCGACGTAAGCAAGGGGGCATCACGGCGCAGCGGCCGTTGCTGGCTTTCCAGTTGCGCCACTAGCGGTAGCGGGCAAGCTTGAAGCCGGAGCGATATTCGGGGATTATTTCCTGGAGGGCGACGGGGCAGTTCGCGAACTTCAGGGCGCTTGCCGCGATAACGGCCTTTCTTGCTGCGGGTATGGCGCTGCCACGCGTAGCGGATGCAGCCGTACCGACGAAAGCAATCACTGTGGCTCCGCCTTATCAGCCTCCGACGCTGAGCCCGGAGACTCCAGTGGTGGACACAGAGCCGTACCTTCATACGGCATCGATCGCGTACGACGACGTGGCAGGAACGGTTACCGGCACCTTCTCGCTGTACGACCCTCAGTTCTGGGCGAACCAGAGTGCCGATAGGTTCTATGGGTACTGGACGCTCACGATCACATTGGCTGACGCTTGCAGCGGACCGACAACCGAGCTGACGTTCGTGACGTCGCCAGCGCCGGGTACGAACTCCACGTCCCAGGCAGCCTCTGCTCGCGCCACGCTGACCGGATACCAAGGCTCCGTCGACGGGACCGGGCCGTTTGACGGTACGAACTACAGCACAACCCTTCAAAGCCCAGCCTTCGCCCACCTCAACCTGCGGTGCGTGGAGTTCTCGGCCTTTGATAACTACGACCAAAGCGATGGCGCGAACAACTACGACTCCGGCGCGCAGTGGCTCAACGGCTACGCCCCGCTGCCGACGTTGCTGAATCCATGGACGGGCAAGTTCAGGGTTCGGCCTCGGGAGATCGGGCTCTCAGGGGACGGCAGCAGCTTCATGGCAGGCGCAAAGCAGCACGGTCGCCAGTCACGATCCAACCCAGGCTGGGCGGGTCGTATCGCATGGTCAAGCTGGACTGCGACGCAGGCAATCGGGTCGGGAGCCAACTGGCAGGATGATTGTCGGCCAGACTGTGCCAGCGGCCACTACCACGCGCATCCGGCCAAGCTGCGGGCGTACGACCCGCAGAACGGCTACTTCACGCGCGTCAGGATGCGTCTTCGTTATCGGGGCAGGTGGCACACGTTCACTCTGAAGCTTGGTCATGCGGGCGCCGCCTGGTACTGGGGATGAGCGGATCACCGGTCCCGGGTCATCCGCGAGCGCGAGTCGGGCGCCAACTTGCTGTGATCGCTGACGGGCTCAACCTGACGGAGGTGCTACCGCGCCGGTAGCACGGGAATCGGGCAAAGGCCGGAAAAACCCGATTCGGTTGGTAAGCGTCGGGCGTAGCCTCCGCTAGGACGGCGGCCCTTCTAGCGCGCTCCAGAAGCGAGGGGAGCCCACGCCTCACATAACTCGAGTACTGCCAGGAAGACGAGAAAGGCGTCGGCGAGCACAAACAGGGCAAGGACTCGGCGCCAGAGAACAAACGCGCTCTGGGCACCGAGCCACTGGACCCATTCCGGTTCTTTCGACCAGTGCGAAGTCGTCTGCGCTGTGGGCGGGAATGCCTCGTCGAGAAGAACCGTCGTGAGTGGCACACCCGTGCCCTGTTCGCGACTGTTGAGCCACTCGCTGTGTGCCTCCTCGGTCCAACGGTGTCGAACGAACGCCTGGAGGACTGCAATTGCCGCGCACAGACCAAATGAGGCGGCAACGAGGCGGCCCAGCGGCGAGGTCGTTCTGCGGAGGACGATGGTCAGGATGAACGCCTGACCTGTGAAACTGACGGCTGGAACCTGCCAAAGGAAGTTTTCGAATATCCGGCGTCGGCCTTCGACGAGGGATACCGTCTTGACGGCTTCGTCTGTCACAGAGCCATGTTCGCTGGAACGTCTCAGCCATCCTTCCCCGACGTCGCAGGAATCGGGGGACAATGGGCTCAGAGGCCAGCTCGGTGCCTTTGCCCCCCGTAGGATCTCGCAACAATGACGATGATCCTCTACAACAGCCAGACCTCCGGCAACTGCTACAAGGTCAGGCTGCTCTTCGCCCACCTGGGGATCGAGTACAAGAAGCATGCCGTCGACGTGTTCGAGCGCCATGGCCGGCGGGAGATCCTTGGTGACTTAAATCCTGGGCTTCGGGTGCCCACGCTGGTACTCGACGACGGTCGTCCGCTGGCTGAGTCCAACGCGATCCTCTGGTACTTCGCGGAGGGCACCGACTATCTCCCTGAGGACCGCTACGAGCGCGCGCAGGTCCTCCAGTGGTGCTGCTTCGAGCAGTATTCCCACGAGCCATACATCGCCGTGGCCCGGTTTTGGTTCCACGCGGGAATCAGTCCCTCGGCAGAGGAGATGGAGGCCAAGCTCCGGGGCGGCAAAGCAGCCCTGGAGGCGATGGAACGCCACCTGACCGACCACAAGTATTTCGTCGCCGACCACTACACAATCTCCGACATCGCCCTTTACGCCTATACCCACGTCGCCCCTGAAGGCCGGTTCGATCTTCATCCGTATCCCGCTGTTCGCGCGTGGCTGGAGCGTGTCGCGGCCCAGCCCGGTCACATCGCCATCACGGACTAGCGTCTGCTCGGGCTACGCATCTCGCAGAACGCCGGAAGCTCAAGGCCGGGGCGATAATCCGCGCTCTTCGAGCAGTACTCGCACGAGCCGAACATCGCGGTCGCGCGGTTTTGGTTCCACGCGGGGATCAGCCCCTCGGCCGAGGACATCGAGGCCAAACTCCGCGGCGGGAAGGCGGCGCTGGAGGCGATGGAACGCCACTTGAACGATCACGACTTTTTCGTCGGCGAGCGCTACACGATCGCCGACATCGCGCTCTATGCCTACACGCACGTCGCGCCCGAGGGTCGGTTCGATCTGCACCCCTACCCGGCCGTGAAGGCGTGGCTGCGGCGGGTCGCCGAGCAGCCGGGTCACATCGCTATCGATGCTTGAGCTCAGCCTTTGTTGTGGCGCCGGCCGCGCACCCCGACGAAGCGCTTGGCGGCGTTGCCGACGAATTCACGCGGCTCGGCCTTCTCCACGAGCCGGGCCAGCTCCCGGCGCTCACGCTCGCTGAGGTTGCGGGGGCGCCCGCGCCCCCGACGGACGAGCTCGATCACCCGCCGCCGCTCCTGAGGCTCCAGCTTGTACAGGTGCTCACGGGCCAGTAGCAACAACTCGCCGACCACGATCAGCTTCGCGGCGGGAAGGGCACGCACAGCTCGTCCAAAACCAGGCACTACACCCAGGATAGCCTCACAGCCTGATGGCCAATCTCGCCCACGCTGAGCGCCCCGCCGACGGTGATCCGCAGGGCCTGCTGGTCCTGCACCATGGGCGCGGGACGAGCGAGAGGGACCTGCTTCCCCTGGCCGACGTTCTCGATCCCCAGCGCCGGCTGCACGTGGCAGCGCCGCGGGCGCCACTCGAGCTCCCCGGCGCGCCCGGCTACCACTGGTACGTGGTCCCGCGCGTCGGCTACCCGGATCCGGACACGTTCGGCGCCTCCTATCGCGAGCTCGCAGGCTTTCACGACGATCTCTGGCAACGCACCGGGCTCAGCGCCGAGCAGACGGTGCTTGGCGGGTTCTCGATGGGAACGGTCATGAGCTACGCGCTCGGCCTCGGCGCGGACCGGCCGCCACCGGCCGGGATCCTCGCCTTCTCCGGATTCGTCCCGAGCGTCGATGGTTGGGAGCCCGATCTGAGCCGCACCGCCGCGCGCGTCTTCATCACGCACGCCGTCAACGACCCCGTGATCGGCATCGAGTTCGCCCGTCGCGCCCACGAACTGCTCACGGCCCATCAGTTCACCGTCGATTACCGCGAATCGTCCGCGGGGCACAGCATCGACCCCGCAGACATCCCGCGGGCCGTGTCCTGGCTAGCCGAGACACTTTCCGCATGACGCTGGTCACCGAGCTCGAGCTTCCGCGGCTTGACCACACCGATCCCGAGCTCCGGGGTGAGCGTTACCGCGAGGCCATGGCCACGGTCGACACCTACGGTGGATGGCTGGCGGCCAACCCCTTCGGCTACACGGTCCTCGATCGAGAGGCGGGCGAGTTCTTCCTGCGCTCCCGCCACACGGTGTTCCCCGGGCTGACCATCGCCGAGATCTTCCAGATCTCCGACGGGCCTCTGCACGAGGAGATCGTCAAGAACATCATCAACGTCAACGGCGCCGACCATGCTCGGCTGCGCAACCTGGTCAACCCGGCCCTCGCGCCGCGCGCCGTGGATCGGTACCGCCCGGCCATGCGCCGCTTCCTGGACGAGCTGATCGGCGCCCTTCCCCCGGATGGGCGGCTCGACTTCGTGGCTGATTTCGCCAAGCCGTACCCCTCGCTGGTCATCGCCGAGGTCATGGGGGCGCCGCTGTCCGATGCGCCTCGCCTTCACCACTGGTCGAACTGGATCCAGCGTCAGTTCGATGCCGGCAGCCTGATGAGCGAGCGGGCGCAGATCGAGGCCGCGGTGGCGGAGTTCTACGCCTACGAGGATGAGCTGATCGCGGCGCGGCGCGGCACGCCGGGCCAGGATCTGATCTCGGCCCTGATCCAGGCCGAGGACGCGGGAGACCGGCTGAGCCACGACGAGCTGCGCAACCTCGTGCTGAACATCCTCGTCGGCGGTGTCGACACGAGCCAGAGCCAGCTCGCCCACGCGGTCCGACTCCTGGCTGAGCATCCTGACCAGTGGCAGCGACTGCGCGCGGATCCCTCCGGCCTGGCGCTGGCTGCGGTCGACGAGGCGCTGCGCTACGAGCCGATCACACCGTTTACGGCGCGCATCACGATCGACGAGGTCGAGCACCGCGACATCACCTTCCCGCCCGGCTCGGTCGTGCTTGTCTCCGCCTGGCACGCCAACCGCGAGGGCATCGAGCCGGATCACTTCGACATCGCCGCGGCACGCCCGCGGCAGCGCGCCCTCACCTTCGGCGCCGGCGCGCACTACTGCGTGGGCGCGAACCTGGCCCGCGCCGAGATGGAGGAGGCGCTGGTCTTCCTGGCCACGCGCGTGCGCGCACTCGCGCTCGACGGGGAGCCGGAGTTCGGCACCCCGTCTGGGATCTACGGGCTCGAGCGGCTGCCGCTGCAGCTGAGCCTATGAAGCCGGCGACATCAGGCCGATGACGTGGCCCTCGGGGTCGCTGAACAGGCCTATTGTGATGCCGACCCCCGGGACCTCATCCGGACCCATCATCCGGCTCCCCCCCAGGGACTCGGCCTTCTGAAGCGCCTCGCCGACATCCGGGACCTGAACGTAGAACGTCACGTGCCCGTCGTAGCCCTCGGGACCGGCCCCGACGCCGCCCCCGATGCCCTCCTGCTCCTCCAACACGCTGTAATCGGTCGGCCCCATCGGCTGGCTGAACTTCCAGCCGAACAGCTCGCCGTAGTAGGCCCGCAAAGCGCTGGCGTCCTTCCCCACGACCTCGAAATGCACGACCTGCTGCCCCATCTCAGGCTCCTTTCGGGCGTTTACGTGAGCTTAGACCCGTCCGGTGCAAACTCATCTGTCGCCAGCGAGTCCCTTTTCTTGCAGTTCCCGGAGGGCGCCATCAGTCTTCCGAAGGCCGCCGAGTCCCATCCCCTGAAGGACCCCCGGGGCTTTCGTGAACTGGATCTCCCGGTAGTCGACGACCTGGACGTGGTTGCCCCACGGATCGTGGAAGTCGAGCGAGCCTGCAGGCCCGACGTCCACCCCGGCACCCTGCATCGCCGCGCGCACGGCCTCCTTGTCATCTACGACGAGCCCAAAATGCCTCGAGCGATCGCGCTCCCGGCTGTCGGCCGCCTGCAGCGCGATGAACTGATCGCCCAGGTCGAGGAACGCCATCCGGCTGCCGTGGCGCCCCCTGAGTTCGAACCGGAAGAACCGCCGGTACCACTCGAGCGCCTCCTCGATGTCACTCACCTCGAGCGCGACGTGGTTGATCCCGACGAGCCGCGCGCTCACGGAGCGGGCTTCCACAGCGCGTCGTCGCCCAGCGGCTGGCGTCCCGCGGTGCCCGCGGCCACCAGCTCCAGCAGCGCCGCCTCCGCCGCAGCGCGGTCCGGGGCGTCGTTTCCATCGGCCAGCAGCGCCGCCACCTCCTGGGTCGTGAGGCCGTCCGGGAAGCGCCGGAGCAGCGGCTCGGGCGACTCCGGCGGCGGCTGGCGCTCCAAGCTCGGATCCAGATTGGCGATCAGCACGTCGTAGGCCTCCAGTGGCTGGAAGCCTCCGGCGACGAGCCGGGTGCCGTTCCGTTGGAAGGTCAGCGACGGTGCGGTGAACCGGACCGGGCCATCGGTCGTGGCGGTCTTGCCCTGGAGCTCGGCCGCCGATCCGGCGGCCGTGCGCGACTCGGCCTTGTCGCGCTCGTACGCCTCGCGCACGTCGGGGTCGTCGATCCGTGCCACCAGCGCGTCGCCGTCGATTCCCTCGACCCGGTTCAGTGCCTCCGCGAGCTGAGCGTCGTCGTCGAGCACGAGTGGGGTCGTGAAGTTGGCCAGCTGGAGCGCCCGGAACACCCGCCACTCGCTTCCGGGCTGGTCGGTGCGCGCGGCCACGACAGCCCGGCAGGCGCGTGAGGTGGCGCTGATCCGCGCCTTCGGCGCGGGAGCGAAGGGCATCCCGTAGCGGCTGCGAAATCTCGCCTGCCCGAGCGCGCCCCGCAGCGGCGTGTAGCCGCGGCGCTCGTACTGAGACGCTTCCTCAGTCAGGCCGACCAGCACGAGCCGCCAGCGCAGCTGATCGCCGTAGCGCCACTCGATCGCCCGCAGCGCCGGGCTCTCGGAATACGCCCACGGGCAGGCGGGATCGCTGTACATGGTGGTTTCGATCACGTCGTCCATGCCTCGAGGATATGCGCCAGGCGGCTGGCGTAATTCGACTCGCGGGCTCCGGCCGGCTCAGCTGCCAGCCGCACCTCGGCCGCCTTGAAACCGGCCTCCGTCAGCGCATCCGCGACTTCGCCCGGCGACTGGAAGTGCAGGTGCACCCGGCCGCGCACGAAGATCGAGAGCAGCAGACGGAAGGCGCGAATCGTTGTGTCCTGGACGGCTCCGATGTGGATGTCGGACACGTACCGGCCGCTCGCGAAGCCCCCGAGCACGCCGGCGAACCGGGCCCAGATCTCGAGCACCGAGTCGGTCGGCAGGTAGCCGAGCAGCCCCTCGGTGATGATCGCCAGGCCGTGCTCGGGCTCGAGTTCGCCCGCGACCGCGGGCAGGCTCTGCGCCCCGCTGCCCTTCAGCGCGTCGAGCACCCGGACCTGATGGTGCTCGGAGAGCGACCCGAGGCGCTCGAGCGCCCGGCGCTTGCGCTCCGCCATGCCAGCCAGGTCGGCCTCGATATAGGTGATGCGCTCGCCGTAGCGTTGGTGAAAGCGCCAGCCTCGAGGCGAGAGCCCGGCGGCGACCTCGATGACCTGCGTGATCCCGTGCTCCTCGATCGCTCGCTCGAGCGCGCCATCGATGGCGCGGTGGCGCGCCAGCAGGTAGCTCTCGAGCGTGCCGCGCCCGAGCACGGAGTTGACCCGCATCGCCGGCTGCAGGGCTTCGAACAGCACCCGTCCCTCGATCGTCTCGAACTCGCGGTTCGAGAGGCCGTTGCGGGCCCATACGTAGCCCGTGTAGTGAGCAGTTGGGCTGATCGTCTCGGAGGGGCTCATCTCACGCTTGGTCCTTCAGCCAGGCGGCGAGCCGAGCTATCAGCTCCACCTGCGCCGGATTCATCTTCTTTCCCGCTTCCTCAATCGTGAACCACGCCGCCCGGTCGACCTCCGGGACTTCGATCGTCCGGCCCGAGCGCGGCGGCCACTGGAGCGTGAACGTGTTGCTGGTGATGTTCGCCGCGTCGAGGTCGCCGGGGAGCGCGAATGCCCGCACCACCTTTCCCCCCTTCTGGCGGATTTCGCCCAGGTCGTGCGGCGAAGCCGCGGGCGGCGCCGTGCCGAGCTCCTCCTCGAATTCCCGCCGGGCGGCGGCAAGCGGGTCCTCGCCCGGCTCGTACTCGCCCTTGGGGATCGACCACGCGCCCTCGTCGCGCCGGGCCCAGAACGGGCCTCCCGGGTGCACGAGCAGAACCTCGAGCCGGTCCGCTGGACGGCGGTAGAGCAGGATCCCTGCGCTGCGATTGGGCGAGCGTGGCTGCACGCCGGTGAATCTTGCCTCTTCGACAGCTCTTAGACCGCGTTGACATCGCTCTCGCAAATCACTGGTTTGCTGCCTCCATGACCACTCAGACCGCATATCCCACGCCCGTGGGACCCTTCGGGCTCGAAGCGCCGGCGGGTACCACAGAAGCCCTCGAACCCGCCGGCGCCGAGATCGGACTCGACGCGCTGCCCCTGCTCGATCATCGCCTGCGCGTCCAGACCGTCGCCCCCGAACTGGCGCTTCGCGGCCCCCACCTCGTCCTTCACGACGGCGAGGAGACCCGGCTGCTGCGCCTCGACCAGGACATCACGCACATCGGCCGGGGCTCCGGGGCCGAGATCCGCTTCGATGACCACCGCGTCTCCCGTGAGCACGCGATTCTCGTCCGTCACGGCCGCTACGTCCGCCTGCTGGACAACCGCAGCGCGAACGGCACCTATGTCAACGGCCGCCAGATCGTGGCCACGAACCTGTCCAGCGGCGATCTCATCGAGCTCGGACCGCTCAGGCTCGGCTTCCTCGAGGTCCTTTAGCCGACGGGCTCCTCGGCCACGTCCCGGGACACCAGTGCGGCGTAGAGGCCACCCTGCTCGAGCAGTTCGTCGTGGCGTCCGCGCTCGACGATCCGCCCGGCGTCGAGTACGACGATCTGGTCGGCGTCCCGGATGGTGGAGAGGCGGTGAGCGATGGTGACCGTGGTTCGCCCCTCGGAGAGGCGTTCGAGCTCCGCCTGCACGGCCGCCTCGGTCTGCGTGTCGAGCGAGCTCGTGGCCTCGTCGAGGACGAGAACCGGCGGGTTTCGCAGGATCGTCCGCGCGATCGCCATCCGCTGCTTCTCGCCGCCTGAGAATCGATAGCCGCGCTCGCCCACGACCGTGTCGTAGCCCTCGGGCAACGATTCGATCAACTCGTGGATGCGCGCCGTCCGCGCCGCCGCGTCGATCTCCTCATCGGTGGCGTCGGGCTTGGCGAAGCGCAGGTTCTCCCGCACGCTGGCGTGGAACAGATACGTCTCCTGGGAGACGACCCCGACGGTGGCGGCCAGCGACGTGAGCGAGGCGTCGCGAACGTCGATCCCGTCGATCGTCACCCGGCCGCGTTGAGGCTCATACAACCTGGCCACCAGATACCCGAGCGTCGTCTTGCCGGCGCCGGTCTCTCCGACGATCGCCGTGCGCGTCCCCGCCGGCACGAGAAGGTTGATGTCGCGCAGCGTCCAGCCGTCGTCGTCGGCCTCGCCGTAGCGGAACCACATATCCTCGAAGCGGACCTCGCCCAGGACCTCCTGCGGGCGCAGCACCACCGGGTGTGGGGACTCGACGATGTCGATCGGCAGGTCGAGGTACTCGAAGATCCGGTCAAACAGGGCCAGCGAGGCCGTGACGTCGGCCTGCACCCCGAGCAGCGACTGGATCGGAAAGAGCAGCCGCGTTTGCAGAGTGGTGAACGCGACCACGGTGCCAACGGTGATCGAATGACCGACGAAGGGCTGGCCCGCCAGCCAGTAGATAAGTGCGGGTTGCGCCGCGAACGTGAACTGGATCGTTGCCATCAGCCACCGGCCGGCCATCCGGGAGCGAACCTCGAGGTCGGCGATCTGCTTGGACTCACCGGTGAAGCGCTTGGCGAGATCGTCCCCGCGACCCATCGTCTTGCCGAGCAGAATCCCTGACACCGAGAGCGATTCGGCCACGAGCGCGCTCAGGTCGGCCAGGCGCCGCTGCTGCTCGCTGGTTATCCGCCGCCGCACCTGCCCCACGCGGCGGGTCAGGTACACCGAGGGCGGCACAAAGACCAGGGAAAGCAGGGCGAGGCGCCAGTCGAGCAGGAGCATGGCCACCAGCGCCGCGGCGACCGTGGTCACATTTGACGCGATGCTCGTGGCCGTCGTGGTCACGACGTTCTCCAGCCCTCCGATGTCGTTGGCGATCCGCGACTGAACCTCCCCGGTCCGCGTCCGGGTGAAGAAGGCCAGCGACATCCGCTGCAGCCGTTCGTACACCGCCGCCCGCAGGTCGTGCATGACCCGCTGGCCGACCGCGTTGGACATGTAGGTCTGGAATACGCCGGCGGCGTTCGAGAAGATCGCCACGGCGATCATTCCCAGCACGTACTCGGTGAGCAGCGTGGCGTTGCGTCCGAGCAGCCCCAGGTCAAGCGCGTCACGGATCAGAAAGGGGTTGAGGATGCTGACGCCGGCCGAGAGGACGATCAGGACGAGCACGGCGCTCAGCCGCAACCGGTAGGGCTTGAACAGCGCCAGGATCCGGTGCGGGTCGCGCTGGCGCTTGGGATCCATCAGCGGCGGCGGCTCCTCCTCGCCGCGCCTCAGCGAGCGGATCGCGCCAGCGTGCCCATCACCCAGTCCTCGCCCAGAAAAACTCATCCCCGTCCATGATGACAAGCCGCCGAGCGCTCACCCGGAGGCGGGCGTGAACCCAGCTTTCGGCTCCAGTCGTCGGCTACCGGTCGTTCGGGTAGCGCGGCGGCAGAAGCAGCGACCACATCCGCGACTGGCCAGGGCGAGCCCGCGGCGCGCCGCCGCTCTTGCCCCGCCGCAGCCAGCGGCCGATTCGCGTGAAGCCTGGGACCGTCTTCGTCCGCACGCGCAGGAGTTCCGCGCGGGCGGCCGGACTCCTGCTCGGCCCTATGGACGCAGGCGGACCGGCAGCGTCTTCAGCTGGTTGATGAAGGCCGACTCGGCGAAAACGGGCTCGCCGTCTAGCTCCATCTGCGGATAGCGCCTCAGGGTCTCCTCGAAGAGGACGCGCAGCTCAAGCCGGGCCAGGGCCGTCCCCAGGCAGAAGTGCCTGCCCCCGGCGCCGAATGCCTGATGCTCCGGATTGCGGGTCACGTCGAAGCGATCGGGGTCCTCGTAGTGTGACTCGTCGCGGTTCGAGGAGGCGTACCACATGACCACCTTCTCGCCCTGGCGGATCGGCTGGCCGCCGAGCTCAGTGTCGCGGGTTGCCGTGCGCCGGAAATGGGCGAACGCGGGGAACATGCGCAGCGACTCCTCGACCGCGGCTGGGATCAGATCCGGGTTCTCGAGCAGGACCTGGCGCTGGTCGGGCTCGTCCATCAACGCCCGCATGCCGCTGCAGTACGTCGCCTTCGTGCTGTCGTTGCCGGCCGCGACGAGCAGGAAGAAGCCCATCACGATCTCGTGCTCCTCCAGTCGCTGGCCGTCGATCTCCGCGTGCACGAGCACGGAGGTCAAATCGTCGGTCGGCCGCTCACGCCGCTCCTCGATCATCCTCCGGCAACGCTCGAAGATCTCAGGGATGTCGTTGGCGGCGACGCTTTCCACCCCGCCCGGGTTGAGGTCGGGATCGCCGATGCCGAGCGCCGAGTTCATCAGCGCCGCCCAGCGGGCGTCGTCCTCGGGCGGAATCCCCATGAAGCTTCCGATCACTCGTGAGACGACCGGCTGCGCCACATCGCTGACCAGGTCGCACTTCTTGCGTCGCCGCAGCCGGTCAAATACGTCTGAGACGATCCTACGCACCGCCGGCTCGTGCTGGGCGATTCGCTTGGGCGTGAATCCGGCTTGGAAGAGCATCTTCAGCCGGTCGTGCTTGGGCGGGTCCATGCCGATGAACATCGCCCTCAGCAGCTCGAGCGGGAAGCCCTCGGTCACGGCCGTGATCCCGCCGAGCTCGGACGAGTACGTCCTCCAGTCCCGGCTCACCGTGTGGATGTCCTCGGCCCGGGTGACCGACCAGAACCCGGCCTCGTTCGGATACTCGGTCACACGCTCGGTCCAGTGCACCGGACACTCGGCACGCAGACGCTTGAACAGGGCGTGCGGCGGCCCGTCGCGCCACAGCTCGCGTTCCCCCACGAGGACGTTCTCCAGACCGACCTGGCCGATGTCGCTGCTGGTCGAAGTCACCTTGCCCTCCATCCTCCGTTGTTCGCCGCCCGGACGTTCCCCGCTCCGAGTCTCGCACACGATCTCAGCCCTCCTCAACTCCGAGTTCGAGCGCGCCCTGAGCCGGCGGGTAGCTGAGCACGCCATCGGGGCCGACGACCGCAAACGCGGTCAGCTCGTGAGGCACCGGATCGGCGTAGAGCCCCAGGTGGAGGACCGTCCAGCCCCGCACCACGAGCGCGTCTGAGATGAGGCGCCGGTGACAGCGCCACCACTGCGCCTCCGCGCACATGATCGAGGTCGTCCGCTCGGCCCCCAGAGCCTCGAGCGCCGCCAGAGCAGCCGCGAACTCGGGGCTCGACATGTAATCGGCGTAGGCCCGGAACGCGGGCTGCTGCCAGCCCGTGTTGCGCGAATCCGGCCGCGGCTTCCGGAACCCGCCGAGCGCCGGCGCGTGGCGGTAGGCGATCGCCGCCTCGGCCAGCGAGGCAGCCAGGGCGTCCTGGCTGTACTGAGGGTTCCGCCGTGAGCCCGGCACCTTGCGAACGTCGACGAGGCATGTGACCTCCGGGCCGGCGAGAAGCCCGAGGAAGTCGCCGATCGGCCGCGTCGAGTGGCCGAGCGTGTAGATCAGGGCGTCGCCCGGCGCGGGCGCTACACCGTCTCCCCGGGACGCTGGAAGATCACCTCGGGCACGACGGCCGTCGGCGAGAGCCGGAGCAGGAAACGCAGCGCCTCCGCGATGTCGCTGGTCCTCAGCATCTGCTCGGCGGGGACGTTCTCCTTGGCGAAGTCGGTCATATCGGTGTCCACGAAGCCCGGGGCAAATGCGGTCGATTTGATCCCGTCGCCGTTGAGCTCCTTGTTCATCGCCTGCGTGTACGCGAGCACGGCCGCCTTGGTCGCCGAATAGACGGACAGCCAGGCCTGCGGTGACTTGCCCGCGATCGAGGCCAGATTGACCACCAGCGCGCTGCGGTGCTCGGCGCCGGCGGCCCGGAGCATGTCCAGGCACTCGCGGTAGAAGAGGATGATCGAGCGCAGGTTGACCCCGAGCTGGAGGTCGACGAACTTGGTCTGGTGCTCGCCGGCGCCCGCGCCGATCCCCACGCCGGCGTTGTTGACCAGGACGTCGAGGCGCCCGAAATGCTCACGGTGGAGCCGGACCACCTCCTTGATCGCCTCCTCGTCGGCCATGTTCGCGGCCAGGTACTCGACCTCGAAGCCACGCTCTCGCAAGGCATGGGCGGTTTCCTCGAGCCGCTCGGGGTTGCGGGCGGTGATGGTCAGCCCGTGGCCGGCCTCGCCGAGGGCCTCGGCGAGCGCCAGGCCGATGCCTCTCGAGGCACCGGTGACGAGGGCAGCGCGGTCGGCCATGGCGGAAATCTAACTGCCCTACGCTCCCGGCATGCAGATCCAGTGGTACGGCCAGGCCGCGTTCCGGCTCGAAGCTTCAGAGGCGACCGTGTTCATCGACCCGTTCGGTGACCTGTCGCAGCTCGCACAAAGACTCGGCGTGAAGCTGGACTATCCGCCGATCGAGGACGTCTCGGCCGACCTCGTGCTCGTCACCCACGAGCACGGCGACCACAATGGCGTGGAGGTGATCCAGGGCAGCCCGGCGGTCCTGCGCTCCACCGCGGGGCGCCTCAACTCGCCGATCGGCGACGTGGTGGCGATCGCCTCAGAACACGACGCGGCAGCGGGCACCGAGCGCGGCCCGAATACGATCTTCGTCCTCACCCTCGACGGCACGCGGATCGCGCACTTCGGGGATTTCGGCCAGCGAGCGCTGCGTGACGAACAGGCGGCGGCGATCGGCGCGGTGGATCTCGTCTTCCTCCCCGTCGGCGCCGGTCCCACGATCGGCCCCGAGCAGGCCCAGTTGATCGTCGAGCGGCTGGACCCCCGATGGGTCGTGCCGATGCACTACCGCACCGAGAAGATCGGCTTCCTTGAGCCGGTGGACCCGTTCCTCGAGCGGATGCCCCACGTGGTGCACGCCGAGGGCCCGGTTTTCGACCCCGCATCGCTGGACGGCGAGCGGCCGCTGGTCGTCGTGCCAGCGGTGCCGTAGCCAGGGTCCCGGGGGTCCGCCTCAGACCCGGACCCGCGGTGCTGCCTCAGACCCCGACGCGCGCCAGCGTCTCGCGCCCCACCCTCTGGAGGTCGCGGAGGTAGTCGAGGTGGGCCGCCCACCCCTCGTGCTCCTCGAGCGCCGCCGCCAGGTTGATCGTGTCCACGTGCGCGTCGAGCAGCTCATAGAGCAAGCCACTCAGATGGTCGACCGGGGTAGCGCCTCTGGTGTCCGCGTCGATCAAGACCGTTCTCGCGGCGCACAATGACGCCGCGGCCGGACAGATTGTGAACGGCCTCCGTCTCGCCTACCGCCTCCGCGCGGACCTGGCCAGCGCCGGGTTATCCCAGCCGGTGTCAGCCGGGTTGACGTTCACGCCCGGCGGGACGATCTCGTCGATTCGGTCGAGCACCTCATCCGACAGCTCGACCTCGCCCCCGCGCAGCTGGGACTCGAGATGCTCCATCGTCCGGGGCCCGATGATCGCGGCCGTCACCGCCGGGTGGCGGATCACGAAGGCCAGCGCCATCTCGATCAGCGTGATCCCGGTTTCCTCGGCCAGCCGCGCCAGCGCGTCGGCCGCCTCGAGCTTGCGCTGGTTGCCCGGCAGTGACATGTCGTAGCGCTGCGGCAGCCGCTGCGCCCGGTGTGACTCCGGGACATCCTGGCCGAGCCGGTAGCGACCCGTGAGCCAGCCGCCAGCGAGCGGGCTCCACGGGATCACGCCCATCCCGTGGCGCTGGCATGTCGGCAGGACATCATTCTCCACCGATCGGATCAGCATCGAGTAGGGCGGCTGCTCGCAGACGAACCGCTCGAGGCCCCGCCGCTCCGCCGCCCACTGTGCCTCGACGATCTGGCTGGGCGGGAAGGTGGAGGATCCGATATTGCGCACCTTGCCGGCGTGGACGAGGTCGCTGAGAGCGCCCAGCGTCTCCTCGATCGCCGTGTCGCCCTCGGGGCGGTGGATCTGGTAGAGGTCGATCCAATCGGTCTTCAACCGCCGCAGCGAGTTCTCGACCTCGCGCATGATCCAGCGCCGCGAGTTTCCGAACTCGTTCGAATCCTCGCCCATCGGGCCGTGAACCTTGGTGGCCAGGACGACGTTGTCCCGGCGCCCGTTGGCCAGGGCCTTGCCCACGATCTCCTCGGACTCCCCGCGGGAGTAGACATCGGCCGTGTCGATGAAGTTGATCCCGGCGTCGAGCGCCCGATGGATGATCCTGACGCTCTCGTCGTGGTCGGGGTTCCCCCAGGCGCCGAACATCATCGCGCCGAGGCAGAGCGGGCTCACCTTCACGCCCGTGCGACCCAATACCCGGTACTCGATGAGGTGCCTCCGTTCTTGTTTACGAGGTGCGAGCCTCAGTTAAGTTCATTTGGGCGTAACCGTGCGGGTTCCTTAGGATCTTCAGTCTTGGCTCGCGAGACCCCGCCAACCGTCCATCGCTACGGCGACGCCGCGCTCGTGGTCCTCGCCGAGGGCGATCTGGATCTGGCCACCGCTCCGCTCGTCGAGCGTGAGCTGGAGGCCCTGCTGGCGTCTGGCGAGGTCCAGCTGGTGATCGTCGATCTGAGACCGATCGAAATGCTGGACTCGACGGGCCTCAACGTCCTCGTGCGCAACCACGGACGCGCGCTGGACCGCGACCGCGAGTTTGCCCTGGTCAAGGGCAATGACCAGGTTCAGCGCCTGCTGAGCGTCGTCGGCGCCGCTGACCGGATAACCCTCGTCGACCGCCCTGAGGAGCTTCTGAAGGACCGCTGAAATTACGTCGTTTGGGGGTGGGGCCAGTCGCGTCGGACGCCGATACAGATCGCGGCCCGGGGGATTCATAAGCATCCAGAACGAACGCTCGCTGACCCACCCGGTCGATGCTCCTTGGTCCACCATCGGTTGGGTGGGGCGGCGTAGCTGACAGGCACGCAGGGAGGCGTCGTGATGTGGGGCTGGTCAAGTAAGTCGGAGGGTCGGATTTGCGCACAGTGCGGAGGTTCCATCGACCCCCAGGAGGCAGTCGTCGTGGAGACCGAAGGGCTGACGTGGCGAACCTCGTTGGCGCGCAAACCGGTGCTCCAGGCGAGTGACGTGGTCAGGCACGCGGCCTGCCTGCCCGCCGAGCGCCGCCGCTCGCTTCTGGCGCAAGCGGCATAAATCGCTCGACGCAGGGTGCCGACCGACCGCGGCGAAAGAATTCTTTCGACGCCGCTACTCGGGCTGCCCCCGAGGGTCTGTACCGATAGATTTGCCGGGGACCCCGTGAGCCGGCAGGGGAGTAGCTCGGCAGCGGGGTCCTCGTTTGACCGCTACTCAGGAGGCGATGACCACCATGGTCCACCGACTCAACCGATTCCTGCTGCCGCTCACCTGCATCGCCGCCCTGACGGCGGCGCCCGCCCTCGCGAGCGCCAAGCCACTGGTCGGGATCAGCGACAACAGCGCGGCGATGTTCGGCAACAGCTGGTTCACCAGGCTGAACCTGCCCATCGCCCGGATCATGGTCGACTGGAACACCGCGGTCATGAAGAACAAGTCCGAGCTGCACGCCACCCAGGCCTGGGTCGCAGCTGCCCTGGCCGACAAGGTACAGCCGATGATCTCCTTCACCGGCGATACGCACACCACCTCGAGCTACGTCCCCACGACCAGCCAATACACCTCGGCCATCCAGGCCTTTCTCAAGGCCGTGCCCCAGGTCAAGACCTATAGCCCCTGGAACGAGCCCGACTGGATCTATCGCCCCCACCTGTCGAACAACCCGGCCCTGGCGGCGTCGTACTTCAACGCGCTGATTCGCTATTGCCACGGCTGCACGATCGTGGCCGGCGACGTCTACCGCCAGACCTCGGATGGGCTCGGGTCGTGGCTGAAGGCCTATGCGCGCCATCTGGGCGCGCGGCCGAAGGCGTGGGCGCTGCACAACTACTACGACGTCCGTGAGCACAACACGCGCCAGCTTCAGGCCCTGTACAACGCCGTCCACCCGCGCCAGATCTGGCTGACCGAGATCAGCGGCGTCGAGCGGCGCGGCCACTGGCAGTTCCGTAACCAGTCGCCCAACGCCGCCAACCGCGACGAGCAGTTCCTGTTCTCGCTCCCCAAGCGCTTCCACTCGATCACCCGGATTTACCACTACCAGTGGCAGGCGGTCCAGTCGGTGGGGTGGGATTCCGGGCTGCTCGGTCCGCAGGGCAAGCCCCGTCCGGCCTACTGGACGCTGGCCAATTACGTCGGGCCACACAAGACGCGCGACCACCGCTGAGCCCGGCTCCGAACTGACGCCGGCGGCGGTCCTCACCTGAGCGCCGCCGCCGTCGGCCACGCGTCGGCGCCGTCCTACCATCGGACGCATGCGCCTGTCCGTGCTCGACCAGTCGCCGATCCCCGAGGGTTCCACGGGCGCCGACGCGCTCCACAACACGCTTGACCTGGCGATGCTGGCCGACGAGCTCGGCTACCACCGCTACTGGGTGGCCGAGCACCATGGCGGGCCGATGCTGGCCAGCGCCAGCCCGGAGGTGCTGATCGGCCCGATCGCCTCCGCCACCCAGTCGATCCGGGTCGGTAGCGGTGGGGTCATGCTCCCCCATTACAGCCCCTTCAAGGTGGCCGAGACGTTCACGATCCTGGCCGCGCTCTATCCGGGGCGGATCGACCTCGGGCTGGGCCGCGCCGCGGGAACCGACCCCCTGACGACGTTCGCGCTTCAGCGTGACCGGCGCCAGGCCGCCCCGGATGACTTCCCCCAGCAGCTGGCGGAGTTGCTGGCCTACTTCGAGGACAGCCTGCCTGACGACCATCCGTTCGCCCGGCTCGCGACGGCTCTCCCCGGGCGGCCGGCGGTCCCCGGCGTCTGGTTGCTCGGCTCCTCGCCGCAGAGCGCCATCTGGGCCGGCCAGCTCGGTCTCCCCTACGCGTTCGCCGACTTCATCAATCCTGGGGGCGCCGACATCGCACGTTCCTATCGGGAGCGCTTCGCAGCCGAGTGGGAGCTCACGGCGCCGCGAACGGCCGTCGCGGCATGGGTGCTCTGCGCCCCCAGCGACGAGGAGGCCGCCTACCTCGCTTCGAGCAGCCGGATGACATTCACGCTGCTGCGGCGGGGGCGCCTGATCGAGGTTCCGCCGCCCGAGGCGGCGATCGAGTTCCTGCGCCGGGAGGGCAAGCTCGACCCCGCCCCCGGACAGCAACATGTGCCCGGGCGCCGGGGCGTCATCGGCTCACCGGAAACGGTCCGCGCCGAACTTGAGCAGCTGGCTTCCGAGTACGGCGCCGAGGAGGTGATCGTGGTCACGATCACCTACGACCACGCCGCGCGTCGACGCTCCTACGAACTGCTGGCCGAGGCCTTCGGGCTCGAGCCGTCGAGCTCGCGCCTGGCTGCCTCGACAAACCCCTGAGCCACCGTCTCGCCGGCTCCGCCCACCGGGAGGAAGCGGGGGATCGAGAGGCGCGCCGAGACGTCGACGCTCAACCGCCCTGGCGCCACCTGCCAGCGGACCTCGAGCCGCTCGGGATCGGACGGCTCCTCCTCGACGCGGGAGAGCACGACCTCGGAGGGCGCGGTCGCGACCGCGATCTCGAAGTGAAAGTCGTTGGCCAGAGGTCCCAGGGCCAGGTGCACTGTGGTCCGCGCCCGGCGCGGGACTCCCTCACTGTCTCGTTCGAGCACGTCGACCTCCCGGATGACCTCCGGATACCACGTCGGGTAGCCATCCACGGCAGCCAGGAGGGCCACACACTTCTCCGGCGGGGCGGCGACGTCGGTCGCGGCGCTCCCGCGCAGATCCCTCATCGCTCGGCCAGCGACTCGGACATTGCCCTGATGGTGTCAACCGCCTCGGGCTCGATGTTGCGCGTCCTCAGGATCGCGGTCGGAATGACCAGGATCGCCCCCTGATCGGCGTCGAAGTCGACATCGTCGGCCGGCTCCGCCTCGAGCTCCACGAGCAGCCCGATCGGCTCCGCCTCGATCGCGAGCAGGTAGTGGTAGAGGCCCTCGACGGTGGGAAAGGCGCTGACCCCCCGCCTGGGCTTGGCGTCGATCTCGCCCGTTCCGCGGCACACCGGACACCTGCTCTCGAAGCGCATCTGGCCGCGGCAGACCGGACACGACGGGGTGGGTCCGGTGAGCAGGCACGACCAGCATTCAAACGCCGTCCGCCCCGTCCCCTGGCACTTGCTGCAGCGGCTTCCGTCCTCGCCGCCACCCCACGGCGCACACCACTGGCGGTCCTCGATCAGCAACGTCTGAGGATCCTCGTGGGGCGGTTGCATCCGGTAGCAGTGCACCTGCGCCTGCTACCCGATCAGGCCACGCTCACCCGCCGCGCAGCGCGTGGACGCGGACGATCGTGCCCTCCTCGCTCGAGCGCACCTCAACCAGATCACACAGCTGGTTGACCGTCCACAGCCCCAGACCGCCCGCCACGTGGGGTTCGGGCAGCCGCCGGCCGGCCAGCGGATCACGGATGTGGCCGCGGCTCTCGACCTGGCAGACGACCCGGTCGGGCCGCGTCCAGACCCGAAGTAAGCCGCGCCCATGACCGTGGCGGACGGCGTTACCCGCCAGCTCGCTCTCGGCCAGAACCAGATCGCTGACCCGCGTGGGGCTGAGCCCGGCGTGGGTTGCTGCCTGCGCGACCAGGGCGCGAGCACGTGAGAGGTCCTCGAGGCCGAAGCTGAGCTCGGCGGCATCCGCGGGCACGGGGGGCAGAGCCTGGTCCGAGCGCGACGGGATACGTCCCCGCCGGTAGGCGGCCGTGGGGTATTTGCGGCCATGCCTGATCACGGTCGGATGGGTGCGCTCGGCATCCTCGAGGACGTCGGGCTCGAGCCGGGCCGCGTCGTACGGACACAGGACCCTGATCGATGACCCGGGCCAGGCCAGGTTGATCAGCGCCTCGTGCTTGGTCGCCTCTTGAATCTCCTCTGCCGTGCGCCCAGGCCAGATCGGCTCGCCCACGCAGTGCAGCGTCGCGCCGTCATGGTGGGCCAAGATGCGCTCGACGGCGGGGATGATCCGCGCCGGGTTGCGCCCGAGCTCGAACATGTCCAGGATCTCGACCTCTCCGGCGTGGTCGTTCAGCTCCCGGGCCAGCAGCTCGCCCCGCTCGGGCGGGATCGCCGCCGCGACCGGCTCCCCCGCTGCCAGCCCAGGAGCGATGAAGTCCATCACTCCATCCAGGTACTCGCGCTCGTTCTCATAGAACAGCGCCTGGTGCATCTGGGCGTGCGGGAACTCCTCCAAACGGACTTCATTTCGGTGTGTACAGGTGATACCGGTCATCTGAAAACGGCGATCGCCTGGACCGGCCGGGAGCCCAGTGCCCTACCCGTGTGAGCGAGTATTGCCATTCGCAAAGCGCCGAAACATGACGCTCGGAACCGAAGGCGCGCTCAGTCGCCGAACGCGACCTCGGCGACGACGAGCGAGGCCTGGGTCTCGCCGTCATCACCCACGATCCACCGGTAGTGGTCCTCGCGCAGCACCGTGTGCTCACCCGGCTGCGACGGGCTCCGGAACTCGATCTCGGCATCGATCCGCCGCGGCTCAGCTCCGGCGAGCAGCTCCTCCTCGAGCGGCTGCCAATAGGCGGCGTTGTTGATGTGGCCGGCCAGGTCCAGCTCGGTGTTGCGAAAGCGCCAGGTGGAGCGCTCCGGGGCCGAGTTGGGCTGCGGATGCCGCAGCCGTGCCGTCACGCGCCGGCCACCTGCCGAGACGCCGTAGACGCTGGCCTCATCCTCGCTCAGCGGGATCGGACGCCAGCTCTCCGGATCCAGGTGCACCCACAGCGAGACCGCCTCGACCTCGCTCTCCTCCGTCTCGGCGTGCGAGATCGAGGTCCGCCGCTCGGCCCACATCCGCCCCATCCCGCTGCAGAACGTGGCCACTCGGTAGGGCGCCCCGAAGTTGGGAAAGCCCTTCACCTGGATCCTCGTGCGACGTATCACCCACACTGCGCGCCCGGCGAGTTCGGCATCGACGACATCCGCATACGCGACGTCCTGAAGCCACCGGGCCAACGCGTCCAGGCGTAGGCGACCCGAGGGTGCGCAATCGCCGAAGCCGGGGTAGAAGATCTGCTCGAAGACCCGGCCGACCGCGGGGCGCGGTACGAGCTCGGTGAGGGCGGACACGGTCACTGACGCTGGAGCGTAGGAGCAAGCAGCCGGCCGAGGGCGAGCGGTCGCTCAGGCGAAGAGCCGGGGATCGCTCGTCGCGATCCCGTGCACACCCAGTCCGAGGAGCCGCTCGATCCCGATTCGTTCGTTGACCGTCCAGGCGTAGAGCCGCCCGTCGCGAGCGGTCACGTCTTCGAGCAGGGCCTGATCGATCAGCCGGTGCTGCGCCATCAGCGCATCCCACCGCCTCGCCTGGAGCCCGGCCAGGATCTGTCCCCGCCAATCCCGCCACCGCCGGCTCGCCCGGGCCACCCGGCCGCCCACCGAGATGCCCACGCGCGCGCTCGGCTCGAGCTCCCGCACCCGGTCAAGCACGGCCAGGACCTGGGAGGAGATCAGCGTGCGCTCGAGCAGCTGCCAGCGGCGCAGGGCATCGACAAGCGGTGCCTCGCAGCCGAGCCGCTTGAGATCCACGTTGAGCTCGACCTGCTCGAAGCGCGGACCCGCGAGATGAGCCAGGGCGTCGTCGAGGCGCAGCGGTCGCGGCAGCCGGCAGTGCAGGATCGTGTGGGCCAGGATCAGCTCGCCGCGGTGAGCGCGGACGTCGAACTCGACCATGTCGACGCCGACCTCGAGCGCCGCGTCGAACGACGCCAGTGTGTTAGCGGGCGCGAGTGCGCTCGCCCCGCCGTGCCCTATCCGTTGGCAACCGTAGGAATACATGGCGCATCACCTGGTTAGCGTATCGGCAGACTTGCCCGTCAGATCAACGCTAAGCCAGGCCTCACGATGACAATCCAACAGGACGGTTCGCCGCCCGCGCCCCTACGCGGGGGCGCACTCGTGACCGGTGGGGCGCGAGGCCTGGGGCTTGAGATCGCCCGGCGGCTGATCGCCCGGGGCCACCACGTGCACGTCACGGACCTCGACGGCGAGCTGGCCGCGCGGGCCGCCGCCGGGCTGGGGCCGCGCGCCTTCGGGTCGGCGCTCGATGTGCGGAGCTTCCCGGCGTGCCGCGCCGCCGCGTCGCGCACGGTCAGGCGCGCCGGCTCCCTCGAGGTCTGGGTGAACAACGCCGGCGTGCTGGTCACCGGGCCGGCCTGGCAGCAGGACGAGCGAACCCGCGCCCTGATGCTCGAGGTCAACGCCACCGGCACGATCAACGGCACGCTGGCCGCGCTCGAGCCGATGCGGACCACGGGCCAGGGTCACATCCTCAACATCGTCTCCCTGGCCGGGCTCGTCGCGGCTCCGGGCGAGGCCGTCTACGCCGCCTCCAAGCACGCCGCGATCGGCTTCAGCCTGGCCACCCTGGCCGATCTCCGCGTCGCCGGAATCAACGGCATCGAGATCTCGTGCGTCTGCCCGGATGGCATGTGGACGCCGATGCTCTACGACAAGCTCGAGGACCCGAGCGCCGCCGCCTCCTTCTCGGGCGTCCTTCTGCGCCCGGAGGAGGTGGCCAGCGAGGCGGTCGGCCTGCTCGACGCTCCCCAGCCCGTCCTCGCCATCCCGCGCTGGCGCGGCGTCATGATGCGGGCGTTCGACCTGATGCCGGCGCTATCGCTGCGCTACGCCCCCCGCGTGATCGCACGGGCCCGGCGCAAGCAGCGACGCTATCTCCGCCAGGCCAAGGCGGGGAAGCTCTAAGGCGCGCCGCGGCGCGTGAGCATCCGAGCCCCCGCGTGGGCGCCCAGCGCCGCCGCCTCGGCGAGGCTCCGCCCGGCGGCCAGCCCGAACGTGAACCCGGCCGCGAACGAGTCCCCGCACCCGTAGGCGTCCCGGGCCGGGCCCCCGGGCGCGACCGCCTCCCAGCTCCCCGTCTCTTCGCCCCACCAGACGCCGCCCGCCGCCCCCCGGGTCTCGACCACGACGCGCGCCTTCGGCTCGAGTTGACGCGCCCACTGACTCTCATCCGGATCGCTGTGGCTGAACACGAGCGCGTCGAGCATTGGCCCGTCGGCCAGCGCCGCCCGGCCGCGAGGCGAGGCGACGAGCGTCGTGGCCTGGCGCGCGTTCTGAAGCGCGGCCGCATCGCCGGCCGTGAAGTAGACGCCATCCGTCTGCGCCAGGCGCTCCCAGTCGAGGTCGTCCTCGCCCCGGGGCTCGAGCCGCTCGCCCGCGGTGATGATCGTCCGCTCCCCCGTGGCCTCGAGCAGCGTGAGGGCACGGCGGGTTGGCTGGTCGGCCCGCCACGCGGCGTGAACGCTGACGCCGCGGGCGGTCAGCTGCTCGACCGCCGCGCGGCCGGAAGCGTCATCGCCGAGCGCGGTGTAGAAGTCGACCTCCGCGCCGAACAGCTCGGCCAGGACGACCGCCACCACGCCCCCACCGCCCGCCGCCCGCGCGAACGACCCCTCCCCGTGGACCACCTCTCCGCGGCGGGGAAAGCGCTCGATCGGGATGAAGTCGACCCATTCGACGTGGCCGACGACGGCGAGGCGGGGCATCGTCATATATTCCACGCCCACCATGGCCAAGCTCAACGGAACCTCAACGGCCGAGATTGACGCCCCCCTCGATGAGGTGTGGGCGTTGGTCGAGGACGTCGAGACGGCCCCGGACTGGCAGGGCGGGCTCAAGGCGATGCACGTCCTCGAACGTGACGATGAGAACCGGCCCAGCCTGTGCGAGACGGAGTCAGACGCCAAGGTCCGGACCGTCAAGTCGATCGTCCGCTTCGAGTACCAGCCGCCCGTCGGCCTGCGCTGGACTCAGGTCAAGGGCGAGCTGAAATCGGTGGACGGCCGCTGGGACCTCGAGGACCTCGGTGACGGCCGCACCCGAGCCACCTACTGGCTCGAGGTCGATCTGGGCCGGATGCTCAGCATGGTCATCCGCGGGCCGCTGGTCGACCTCCTGCGCGCGATGCTCGTAAATGCTCGCGCCGGCGAGCTCAAGCGCGCAATCGAGGGGAGCTGATCGGCCGTGCGCGCCGTCTACGCCTCGGAGACCAGTCGCGACAACCCGCTGCGCGGCCTCCAGGTCGGCGAGCGTCCTGATCCCGAGGCCCCGGATGGCTGGACCACGGTAAGCGTCAAGGCGGCTTCGCTGAACCACCACGACCTCTGGTCGCTGCGCGGCATGGGGCTCCCCGATGACCGCCTGCCGATGATCCTCGGCTGCGACGCCGCGGGTCTCGACGAGGATGGCAATCCGGTCGTCGTGCATGCCGTGATCAGTGACCCCGACTGGCGGGGCGACGAAACGCTCGACCCCAAGCGCTCGCTGCTGTCCGAGCGCTACCAGGGGGCGATGGCCGATCGGGTCGCCGTGCCGCGGCGAAACGTCCTGCCCAAGCCGCCGGAGCTCAGCTTCGAAGAGGCGGCGTGCCTTCCCACGGCCTGGCTGACCGCCTACCGGATGCTGTTCACTCGCGGCAACGTTACGCCCGGCAGCACGGTCCTCGTTCAGGGCGCCGGCGGCGGCGTCGGCACCGCGGCCATCACCCTGGCCGCCGCGGCCGGCGCACGCGTCTGGGCCACCGCGCGCAGCGAGGAGAAGCGCGAGCAGGCGCGCCAGCTCGGGGCGGATGAGACCTTCGAGTCGGGCAGCCGGCTCCCCGAGCGCGTCGACGTCGTGCTCGAGACCGTCGGCGAGGCCACGTGGCGCCATTCGGTGAGCTCGCTCAAGCCCGGCGGGACGCTTGTCGTCTCAGGCGCAACGACCGGCGACTCCCCGCCGGCCGAGCTCAGGCGGGTGTTCTTCCTCCAGCTCTCGGTCGTCGGCTCGACGATGGGGACCCGCGACGAGCTCGAGCGGCTGATCCGGTTCTGCATCGAGCGCAACATCCGTCCCGTGATCGACCGCGTCCTCCCCCTCGAGCAGGCGCGCGACGGCTTCGACGCCATGCTCGACGGCAGCTTCATCGGGAAAATCGTCTTCACGCTATAGCGTGGGCCGGAAGCCCGCCCGTGCTAGCTGCCGAGCGAGCAGAGCGGTTACCGCACTCCTGGAGCGGAGCGAGCGAGGCCCAGAACCGGATGCGGTCTCCCGCCCGGCCTACCTTGCGAGCCAGCGCCTCGGGTTCTCGACCAGCATCGTCTCCAGCTGGGTGTCGGTCATCCCGCCCTCCTTCAGCGTGGGGATGACGGACTCGAACAGGAACGTCATGCTCCAGTTGGTCGCGGCCCCGGCCGCCTGCATCTGCTCGACCATCTCCGGCGGGTACCAGTCGAGGCCGGCGGCGATTGGGATGTCGAAGTCCTGGGAGAGGAATATCCGCTCGGCGTAGCCGCGTTCGAGCAGCGCCAGGACGGTGGCATTGCGGCGGTCCGTGGGCAGGAACAGGTCGATCCCGTACCGGTCCATGCCGATCGACACCCCGGTCTCGAGCAGCCGCTCGATGTAGTCGAGGTCGTCCGTGTCGCCGGTATGGGCGATCTGGATCTTCTCCGGCGCCACCCCCTCCTCGAGGAGGATCTCGACCTGCCGCGGCCCCGTGCCCGAGGCGGGGCGTGAGTGGGCCATGATCGGCGCGCCGGTCTGGATCGAGGCGCGCGCCGCCGCCCGGTGCACCTTCTCGATCCGCTCGTTGACGCCCGGCTCATCGGCAGCGCACTTGATGAACGCCGCCCTGGCCTCCGTCCCCTGGATTCCGCGTTCGATGTCGTGCACGAACAGCTCGGCGATGAAATCGGCCGAGCGGTTGAGCAGGAACTGGGGCAGGTGGTCGTAGGTGTAGATCCCGGTGCAGGCGACGATCTGAAGACCGGTTGCCTCGGCCAGGTCGATCAGCGCCCGCACGTCGCGCCCCAAGAGCATCGCCGTGGGCTCCACGACCGTCCTGACTCCGTGCGACTTGACCGCCTCGGCCACCTCGAGCGCCAGGGCGCGCTCATGTTCGTGGTCGCGGATGTGCGGCCACTGCACGCTGACCGCCTCATCGCCGGAGTAGAAGTGCTCGTGGATCAGCGTCAGCCCCATCTGCTCGGCGTCGATGGGCCCCTGCACGGTCTCCACGGTGGCCATCGCACTGTCCCTTTCGTCTGATTAGCCAGCGGCTAGTGGGGAAGGCTTGCCTCATACGCGAAGCCTTCCGGGTAAGGAGGAGGCATCTTATGTTCCGACACGTCACGACACGACTCTCCGGCCTGGTCATCCTGATCGCCGGAATCTGGGGCGGGCTGATCCCGTTCCTCGGGCCGTATTTCCATTTCACACTGGGGCCTGACCACGCTTGGACGTGGACCACCGGGCGCCTGTGGCTGTCTGTCATCCCCGCGGCTGTCGCCGTCCTGGGCGGGCTCATCCTGCTCGGTGGCGGGCCTCGGCTCTCCGGCCGCTTCGGTGCGCTGATCGCGCTGGCCGCCGGTGCCTGGTTCGCGGTCGGGCCGGATGTGAGCATGCTCTGGAACCACGGCGTATCTCAGGCCGGCGCCGCGCACGGGCAGCACACGATCACCCGGATGCTCGAGTACCTGACCCTGCACACGGGTCTTGGCGTGCTGATCGCCGCGTTCGCCGCCTACGCGCTCCCGGGCGCGGCCGCCTACGCCT
Source organism: Solirubrobacteraceae bacterium (assembly GCA_035308915.1). GTDB lineage: Bacteria > Actinomycetota > Thermoleophilia > Solirubrobacterales > Solirubrobacteraceae > Palsa-465. The sequence goes on along the minus strand of DATGFT010000155.1, from coordinate 8,950 downwards.
ACGGCCGGCGGCGGGTCGAGCGTGATGCCGCGATCGCGGGCACCGGGGCCGCCGCGGGCGCCGCTGAGGCACACCACCGTGACCGGGTTGCCGCTCGTGAGACCACGGCACCCGTGGCACGTGAGGAGGCCGTGGAGCCCGTCGCGGCCCGTGAGGAGCCCGTCGCGGGCCGTGAGGAGCCCGTCGCCAACGGGCAGACCAACGGCTTCAGCAACGGTCAGACGACCGCTGCACCCGCCGGCGCCGCGAACGGAAACACTGTCTCGCAGCCGGCCTACACGGAGACGGCACCCCGTCGCCGTGGCGGCCTCGCGGGCCTGTTCAGCCGCCGGTAGGCCTCAGCTTCTCAAAAGGCGTCGCCGCGCCAGCAGCCCCGGACGGTGGCTGCGAGCGCGGCGACAAGGCCTGCCAAGACCCCGGCACCTGGGCAATCTGGGGCCCGACCGTTCCGCCCGTTACTCTGGGCCAGCGACTCTCCAGATGCTCGATCCTGCTCACACGGCCCGACTTCAGCGCCGCGCAGCAGCCAGAGGAGCCATTCGCCGCCGACGTGCGATCGCCGTCGTCGCCGTTGTTGTGGCGGTCATCGTGGTGCTCCTGGCCAGCGCGGGCGGTGGTCGCTCGCCGCACCACCCCGCCGCCAGCACCGTCGCGGCCAAGGACGATCTCGCCGCCCGGGCGGTGACCCGCGCCGAGCCCCCGGGCGGGCCGATCGCGCCCGCGTCCGTGGGCGGCCTGCGTGCGCTGTGGGCGCCCCAGAACGTGGTCGGCGACCAGCCCGGAACGGCGCTCGCCTACACGATCGCCTCCAGGCAACCCGGGCTGCCGGGGTATCTCCTCATCGCCGACCGCGGCAACAATCGGATTCTCGTCGTCGACCCTTCGGGCCGGGTTGCCTTCACGTATCCATCAGCCGCCGACGTGGCCGCCGGCCGCAAGCTCTTCTTCAACGACGACACGTTCGTCGAGCCGGGCGGTAGGTATCTGATCGCCAACGAGGAGGACAACCACGCGATCGTCCAGATCGGCATCGCCAGCCACCAGCTCCAGATCCTCTTCGGGCATCCGGGTCAGCCGGGCTCCGACCCCACGCACCTCAACACGCCCGATGACGCCTACATGCTGCCCAACGGCTCCTGGACCGTGGCCGACGCCTACAACTGCCGGATCCTGTTCGTCCGTAATCACCAGATCCTCCGCCAGATCGGCCATTCCGCCGTCTGCCGCCACGACCCGCCCAACTATCTCGGCGCGGTCAACGGTGACACCCCACTCCCCGATGGTGGGGTGCTGGTCAGCGAAATCAACGGCAGCTGGATCGACAACATCGGCCCGGACGGGCAGCTCCGCTACGCGTTCCAGGCTCCGGTCGGTTACCCGTCCGACCCGCAGCCCCTGCCCGGCGGCCGAGTCCTTCTCGCCGACTACGGCAGGCCTGGACACGTGCTCATCACGAGCACCGCCGGCAAGGTCCTATGGCGCTACGGCCCCGCGGCCGGCCCCGGCATGCTCGACCACCCCTCGCTGGCCATGGCGCTCCCGAATGGCGACATCGCGGTCAACGACGACTTTCGCGACCGCGTGGTCGTGATCGACCCGCGGACCAAGAGGATCGTCTGGCAGTACGGCCACACCGACGTCGGCGGCACCCGCCCCGGGTACCTGCACATCCCCGACGGGATGGACTTCATCCCCGCCACCCCCGGCGCCTTCTCATTCGTGAACGCCCCGCCGTACGGAACCCCCGACTGGGGAGCCGTCGTTCACCCGTAGGCGCGGCTTGCCGGGGGCCCATCGCCTCCCGAGGTGAGCGTGATCAAAAACTGACCCTATAGGGGCGAAAATCGATCACGCTCCCGGTCGGGGTCGCCCGCTCCGCACACCTCGAAGCCCCCCTACTTCGCCAGCAGCACGATCACCAGCACGACGAGGACGATGACGAGGCCGGCGCCCGCGAGTGGCCAGCGCCCGCGCCAGAAGTCCGGACGGGCGCGGTCGCGCGAGTAGCGGCCCTCAGGCGGCTCGCCCACCCAGTCATCGTCGTCCCAGCTGCTCATGCAGCAACAGTTTCCCGCTTCGGCAAAGCGAGCACGCCACCGGCAAAAGCGGGTAGCACTTCAGCATGCAGAGCAACGGCGCGGGGCCACGGGTCGCTTTCGTGCTCGGTGGCGGAGGCATTCTCGGAGCGCACGAGGTGGGGATGCTGCGCGCCCTTGCGGAGGCCGGTGTGGCGCCGGAGATCGTGCTCGGCACCTCGATCGGGGCCATCAACGGCGCTCTGTTCGCGGCCGACCCGACCCTCCGGGGCGTCGAGCGGCTGAGCCGGCTGTGGAGCGACACCGGCCTCTCGGAGCTGACCGCGGTTGGCGTGCTGCGTCGAGTGGGGACGCTGGCGCGCACCGGGACGCATCTCGAGTCGCTCGAGAGCGCGCGGGCGCGACTGGTCGAAGCGCTGCCCGTCCAGCGGATCGAGGAGCTCGCCGTGCCGTTCCAGTGCGTCGCGGCGTCGATCGAGCGGGCGGCCGAGCACTGGTTCACCAGCGGTCCCCTGGCCGACGCGGTGCTCGCCTCGTGCGCGGTCCCGGGGATTCTTCCGCCGGTCAGGATCGGGGATGAGCACTTCATCGACGGCGGGATCGTCAACTCGATTCCCGTCGGCCGAGCGGTCGCACTGGGGGCGACCTCGATCTACGTGCTCCAGGTCGGGCGCCTGGAGAAGCCACTGGAACCCCCCCGCTGGCCGTGGGAGGTCGGGCTGGTCGCCTTCGAGGTGGCGCGCCGGCATCGCTTCGCCTACGACCTCCAGTCGCTGCCTGAGGGAGTCGACCTGCACGTCCTCCCCACGGGCGGCTCGGCGGCGCCCGCCTACAACGACATCCCGGCGCAGCTTCGCCTGCGTCGCGCCGCTCGGACGGTGAGGGAGCAGATCGACTCCGCCTACAGCGCCTCCCTGCGCTACCTGAACGACGTGACCGCCGCCCCCAGCAGCGCACCCGACCGCGAAGCCCAGACCTGATGCCGCCGGCCCCGATTCGTCGCCCCCTCACCGTCACCACCTGGCTGGTCCTCTCGCTCATCTGCCTGATCCTCAGCCCGGTGCTTCTCGCCCTCGCCGCGATCACCGCCCTGATCCTCAGGCGCCCGCAACCGCTGATGTTCATCCGCTTCGTCATCGCCTACTTCACGCGGGAGCTCGGGGGACTCGTGGCCTGTGGGGTCCTCTGGGTGATGAGCGGCTTCGGTCTGCGCATTCGCTCGCGGCGGATGAAGCGCCTGCACTACCGGCTGCTCAACTGGTACGTGCACGGGCTGGCCGCGCGCGTGCTCGAGCTCCTGGATATCGATATCGAGGCCGAGATCAGCGATGAGGTGGCGGCAGCCCTGAAGCGTGACCGGCCGCTGCTCTTTTTCAGCCGCCACGCCGGACCCGGCGACACGCTGCTCCTCATCGACCTGCTTCAGACGGGCTACGGTCGTCTGCCCAGCGTCGTCTTCAAGGACGCGCTGGCCATCGACCCCTGTGTCGACATCGTCGGCCATCGCCTGCCCCACGCCGTGCTCGACACCAGCGACCGCGAGAAGTGCGAGGCCCGTATCCGTGAGGTCACCACCAACCTTGACCCCAAGGGCGTGCTCGTGCTGTTCCCCGAGGGGGGCAACTTCACCCCCGAGCGCCGACGCCGGGCCGTGCGCAAGCTGTGGGAGAAGGGGCGCCGGCGTGAGGCGCGGGCCGCCGGCAGCATGGAACACGTGATGCCCCCGCACCCGACGGGGGCACTGGCCGCCCTGGCCGGGCGGGGCCAGGCGGACGTGATCTTCGCCGGTCACACCGGGCTCGGCCTGGCCGCCTTCCCGCGTGAGCTGTGGCGCCACACCCCGATCGGCGGCACCCTCACCGAACGCATGTGGCTCGTCCCCGCCTCGGAGATTCCCGCCGACCCCGACGAGCAGGTGAACTGGCTCTACGACTGGTGGAAGCGGATCGACGACTGGGTCGATGACCAGGGCGAGGAGCCACCACCGAGCCGGGAGACGACCGCGGTCGGCCGGGGGGGATGACGGCGAGCCCGCGTCCGACCAGGGGCGCGGCTCAGAGCTCGATCATCATCCCGTCCTGCGCCGTCTCCACGTCGAGCGACCCGATCCGGTTGAGCATGCTCTCGCCGAGGTGGTTGAGCACCAGCCGACGGCAGCGGAGCTGCCCCAGCTTCTCCGACAGCGTCAGATAGTCGAGATGCCCGGGGATCCGGCGCTCGTACTCCTGGCACTCGCAGACGAACAGGTCGGCGCCATCCGCCACCTCGATCAGGGCGTCGGTCCACTCGGTGTCGCCGGAGAAGGCGATCACCTTGTCCCCGTACTCGATCCGCAGCGCATGCGGGAACGCCTCCGGGGTGTGGAGTACCTCGAACGTCGTGACGACCGCCGGACCGATCTCCTGCGGCACGCGCTCGGCCATCTCGACCACTCGGACCTCGAACGGCCGCTCGGCGTCGGGCGCGCCCGGATAGAGCGCCTCGAAGGCCTGCCGAAAGCGGGCCTCGGTGTGCGACGGGCCGGCGATCAGAAGCGGCCGTATCCGGTTCTTGAACTGCCCGTCCAGGATCAGCCACGGCAACCCGCCGAAGTGGTCGCCATGCAGGTGGGAGAGGACCACCGACCCGATCGAGGCCGGGTCGATGGCCAGGCGCTTGAGCGCGATCAGCGTCGAGGCGCCGCAGTCAATCAGCATTGGCTCTGTGCCCCCGTCGAGATGGAAGCTCGTGTGAAAGCGCCCACCGGCGGCGAACGCGTCTCCGCAGCCCACGAAGCACAGGCAAACACCACTCATCCGAATATCGTCCCATCTGGATGAAGAGCTCAGCCGTCTCGATCGGTTCCACCGGCCTCAGCGCGGTTGACGTCGTGGCGGTGGCGCGTCACGACGCCCAGGTCAGCCTCACCGACGAAGCCCTGGCCGCGATGGAGCGAAGCGCCGCGATCGTCGCCGATCACGCGGCCTCCGCCGAACCCGCCTACGGCGTGTCGACAGGTTTCGGCTCGCTCGCCCTGGTGCGGATTCCGGTGGGCCGCCGTGAGGAGCTCCAGCGCGCGCTCATCCGCTCGCACGCCGCGGGCATCGGGCCGCCGATCGAGCGTGAGGTGGTCCGCGGGATGATGCTGCTGCGCGCCCGGACGCTGGCCATGGGCTATTCGGGCACCCGTCCGGTGCTCGCCCAGACGATCGTCGATCTGCTGAACGCCGGAATCACACCGGTCGTCCCCGAGCACGGGTCGCTCGGGGCCAGCGGAGACCTCGCGCCCCTCGCGCACTGCGCGATGGCCCTGATGGGCGAGGGCTCGGTGCGGTGCCCCGACGGCGCGATTCGTGAGGCGGGCGAGGCGCTTCCCTGGGCGGGCATCGAGCCGGTCACGCTGGGCCCCAAGGAGGGGCTTGCGCTGATCAACGGGACGGACGGGATGCTCGCCATGCTCGTCCTCGCCTGCATCGACCTCCGTCGGCTGCTCCGCGTGGCCGACGTCACCGCGGCCATGTCGGTCGAGGCGCTGTTGGGCACAGACCGCGCGTTCGCCGAGGACCTCGTCGGCCTGCGTCCGCAGCGCGGGCAGGGCGACAGCGCGGCCAACCTCCGCGCGCTGCTGGCCGGCTCGGAGATCGTGGCCAGCCATCGCGAGGGCGATCCGAGGGTGCAGGACGCGTACTCGTTGCGCTGCGCGCCCCAGGTCACCGGCGCCGCCCGGGACACGCTCGCCCACGCAGAGCAGATCGCGGAAGCGGAGCTACGGGCGGCCATCGATAATCCGATGGTGCTCCCCGACGGCCGGATCGAGTCGTGCGGCAACTTCCACGGCGCGCCCGTCGGCCTGGCCTGTGATTTCCTCGCCGCGGCGGCGGCAGAGGTCGGAGCGATCGCCGAGCGCCGGACCGACCGCCTCCTCGACCCCGCCCGCTCGCACGGACTCCCGGCCTTCCTGGCCCCGGATCCGGGCGTCAACTCAGGGATGATGCTCGCCCACTACGCCCAGGCGGCGATCGTGGCCGAGAACCGCCGCCTGGCCGCGCCGGCCAGCGTCGACTCGCTGCCCACGAGCGCGATGCAGGAGGACCACGTCTCGATGGGCTGGGGCGCGGCGCGCAAGCTGCGCGCGACCCTGGCCAACCTGACGCGAATTCTCGCCGTCGAGCTCGTGTGCGCCGGACGCGGCCTCGACCTCCGGGCCCCCCTTCAGCCCGCCCCGGCCACGGCGGCCGCCCTGCGGTCACTGCGTGACCGCGTTCCCGGACCTGGGCCCGATCGCTACACCTCGCCGGAGCTCGCCGCTGCCGAGGAGCTCGTCGCCTCGGGCGACGTGCTGAGCGCTGCGGAGTCGACCATCGGAGCGCTCAGATGAGCGTTCACGCCGACGTCCGGGCGCCGCGCGGAACTGAGCTCTCATGTCGTGGCTGGCCGCAGGAGGCGGCCATGCGGATGCTGATGAACAACCTCGACCCAGACGTGGCCGAGAACCCGGCCGAGCTCGTGGTCTACGGCGGCACGGGTCGAGCCGCGCGCTCCTGGGAGGCCTACGAGGCGATCATCCGCACGCTGCGCACGCTGGGTGAGGCCGAGACTCTGCTCGTCCAGTCGGGCAAGCCGGTCGGGGTCTTCACCACTCACGAGTGGGCGCCTCGAGTGCTGATCGCCAACTCCAACCTGGTTCCCGAGTGGGCGACCTGGGAGGAGTTCCGCCGCCTCGAGGCCCTCGGGCTGACCATGTACGGCCAGATGACGGCGGGGTCGTGGATCTACATCGGCAGCCAGGGCATCGTCCAGGGCACCTACGAGTGCTTTGCCGAGATCGCCCGCCGGCGCTACGGCGGGACGCTGGCCGGGACGATCACGCTGACCGCCGGGCTCGGGGGGATGGGCGGCGCCCAGCCGCTCGCCGTGACCATGAACGACGGCGTGGTCCTGTGCGTCGAGGTCGACCCCCACCGCATCGAGCGCCGTCTCCAGACCCGCTACCTCGACGAGGCGGCCTCGTCGCTGGATGACGCGGTGCAGCGCTGCATCGCCGCCCGTGACGAGCGCCGGCCCCTCAGCGTCGGGCTTCAGGGCAACGCCGCCGACATCGTCCCCGAGTTGCTGGAGCGCGGGTTCCCCGCCGACATCGTCACCGATCAGACGAGCGCCCACGACCCGCTGAACGGCTACATACCCAACCTGATGTCGGTCCAGGAGGCGGCTTCCCTGCGCGTCTCCGATCCCGACGAGTATGTCCGTCGCTCCCGGGCGGCGATCGCGGCCCACTGCGCCGCCATGGTCGGCTACCTGGACCGCGGCAGTGAGGTTTTCGACTACGGCAATTCGCTTCGGGCCGAGGCCCGACTCGGGGGCTTTGAGCGCGCCTTCGCCTACCCGGGCTTCGTCCCCGCCTACATCCGGCCCCAGTTCTGCTCGGGGCGGGGACCCTTCCGCTGGGTAGCGCTGTCCGGCGATCCGGCCGACATCGCCGCCACCGATCGTGCCGTCCTCGACGAGTTCCCGCACGACGAATCGCTGGCGCGCTGGATCCAGAAGGCCTCGGAGCAGATCGCCTTCCAGGGGCTGCCGGCCCGGATCTGCTGGCTCGGCTACGGCGAGCGGCGGCGTCTCGGCCTGCGCTTCAACGAGCTCGTGCGTTCAGGCGAGGTGCGGGCGCCGATCGTCATCGGCCGTGATCACCTGGATTCGGGGTCGGTCGCGTCGCCGTATCGGGAGACCGAGGGCATGGCCGACGAATCCGACGCGATCGCCGACTGGCCGTTGCTCAACGCCCTGGTCAACACCTCCGCCGGCGCCACCTGGGTCTCGATCCACCACGGCGGCGGGGTCGGGATCGGGCGCTCGATCCATGCCGGGATGGTTTGCCTGGCCGATGGGACCGAGATGGCAGCGGCAAAGCTCGACCGGGTCCTCACCACCGACCCGGGCACCGGGGTCATGCGTCACGCCGACGCCGGCTACGAGATCGCAAGCGAGGTGGCCCGCGAGCGCGGGGTCAGGATCCCCATGCTCGAGTGAGCGTGCTTCAGATCGCCCAGGTGGGTGACCCGGTACTGCGGCGCAGGGCGGCGGAGGTGCTGCCGGAGGAGCTCCACTCACCGGCGGTGCAGCAGCTCATCGATGACCTGATCGAGACGCGCCGAGCCGCTGGTGGCGCCGGCCTGGCCGCCAATCAGGTCTCGGAGCTGAAACGGATCGCCGTGGTTGAGGTGGACGAGGCCGCGCGCCGCCGCTACCCGTACAAGCCGCCGTTCGAGCTCACCGTGATCGTCAACCCGGTGATCGAGCCGCTGTCATCGGAGACGCTGCTCGTCAACGAGGGCTGCCTCTCGGTGCCGGGGCTGCGCGGGGACGTCCCCCGCCACAGGCGGGTCCGTGTTCACCACCTCGATCGGGATGGTCAGGTCCGGGAGACGATCGTCGACGGGTTGACCGCGGGGACCTTTCAGCACGAGCTCGACCACCTCGACGGCGTGCTGTTCCTCGACCGGGTCCGTGACCCGACCTCGTTCAGCACCTGGGAGGAGTTCGAGCGCCACCACCGAGAGGCATTCCTCGCCCGCGTGCGCCCATGGATCTATCAGGAGTCCCAGGTATGACGAGCTTCTTCTGCGAGTACGCGTGGCTCGGGGGGGCGTCGGCAACTGGAGACGTGCAGATCGAGGTCGATCAGGGGGTCATCACCGCGCTGACTCCCGGCGCGAGCGCCCCGTCGGAGGCCGAACGGCTGGAGGGCCTGGTCCTCCCCGGCCTGGCCAACTCCCACTCGCACGCGTTCCAGCGCGCGCTGCGGGGGCGGACCCATGCCGCGACGGGGTCGTTCTGGACCTGGCGCAAGCAGATGTATGAGCTGGCCGGGGCGATCGACCCGGATTCGATGCTCGCGCTCGCCCGGGCCACATTCGCCGAGATGGCCCTGGCCG
>DATGFT010000154.1:0-24690 GCA_035308915.1 Solirubrobacteraceae bacterium | reverse complement strand
CGGTAGGGGTGGGCGAGCTCCCAGCTCGGGAACGTGTTGGTGGAGAACCGGGCGTGAGCCAGGGCGAGCCGGCTGGCCACGCGCGGGTCCCGCAGGTCGGTGAAGTAGCGCGGCAGCTGCGGCGCGGTGAGCATCCCCTTGTAGACGATCGTGCGGCTCGAGAAGCTGGGCAGCGCCAACTCACCTCCGGCGGCGCGCTCGATGCGGCGGCGGATCACGTACAGCTTGCGCTCGAAGGCGTCCTGATCGCGAACCTCCGGCGCCGCTTCGACCAGAACCTGCCGAATCACGGGCGCGGCGAGCCGCGCCGTCACACCGACGTGCCGGTCATCGACCGGAACGTCGCGCCACCAGATCGCGCGCTGTCCCTCGGCCTGGATCGTCTCCTCGATCAGCTGCTCGAGCAGCACCCGCCGCTCAGCGTCCGCCGGCAGGTAGCAGACACCCACGCCGTAACGGCCGGGCGGCGGCAGCTCAACACCCGCCGCCGCACCGCGGAGGAAGGCGTCCGGGATCTGGAGGAGTATGCCGGCGCCGTCGCCCGTGCCCGGATCGGCGCCCTCGGCGCCGCGGTGCTCGAGATTCTCCAGGGCATCGAGCGCCTTCTCGATTACGGCGTGGCTTGCCTCGCCCCACAGCTTCGCCACGAGCGCGATGCCGCACGCATCGTGTTCGTTCTCAGGGTGGTAGAGGCCTGTGGCCCCTGGGGCAGAGGTTCGAGACATACTTGATGAGCGAGGGCGCCCAGGGGGTCGAGCGCGGCGGCAGACTGGACGCGAAAGGCTACCAGCGGAGCAGGCGCGCGCCCCGGGCGTCGCGACCTGCTCGCCGTCACGCCATTCGGCGCTTCCTAGGTGGCGGAAAGCCTCACTGACCGCGCGCCATGCCGAACGCGCGAGCTAGCGGCTGCGGGTGCGGCGGCCGCCCGTCGCGGCCGGCTCCGGCTCGGGCTTCTTGCGCTGCGGTGCCCGCTTCTTTGCCGGCTTCTCATCCCGGACCGCGGCCAGGCTCGCCTCGAGCGCGGCCATCAGGTCAGGCGCGGCGGCCGGCTCCTCCACCTCAGGCTGGATCGCGATCTCCTCGCCGGCCGCTTTGCGCTCGATCAGGTTGAGCACCTGCTCGCGGTACTCGTCGTGAAACTTCTCAGGCTCGAACTCCGCCGAGAGCGACTCGATCAGCTGCTCGGCCATCCGTAGCTCACGGTCTGAGGCCTCGGCCTCGTTGACCGACTCGAGTTCGTCCAACCGCTCGGGCGAGAGCACCTCGTCGCCCCAGAGCATCGTGGTCAGCATCAGCACGGCGCCGGTGGGACGCAGCGCGCAGAGCTGCTGCTTGGAGCGGATCACGACGCGGCCGATCCCCACCTTGCCCGCCTCCTTCATCGCGTCGAGCAGAAGCCGGTAGGCCTTGGCGCCCCCGGCGCTCGGCGCCAGGTAGTAGGAGTGGTCGTAGTAGATCGGGTCGATCTCCTCGAGGTCGACGAACTCTTCGATGTCGATCGTCTTCGTTGCTTTCGGATCGAGCGCGTCGAGCTCCTCGGGCTGGATCACCACGTAGCGGTCGGGCGTGATCTCATAACCCTTGACGATGTCCTCGTAGGGCACCTCTTCATCGGTCGAGGGATCGACGCGCTTCTGGCGGATCCGCGCTCCGGTCTTGCCACTGAGCTGGTGAAAGCGCACCGTCTTCGGCGAGGTCGCCGAGTACAGCCTCACCGGCACGTTGACCAGCCCAAAGCTGATCGCGCCTGACCAGATCGCGCGAGCCATTACTGGTTTGTATACCCCATGGCCGCCGCGCGGCAAGGCGTGGGTGGAGTCTTGCCGCCCGTCACCATCTCACATCGTGACCGCCGTCCGCGTTTCATCACCAGTGAGACTCCCGCCGTTCCAAAAACTCATCGATGGCCACGGTCGTGACGTCCACCGCCTGCTCATCGGCCTTGTGGGCCGGGACGCCGCGGACGACTGCTACCAGGAGACGTGGTTGTCGGCGCTGCGCGCCTATCCGCGGCTCCGTGATGCGTCGAATCTGCGCAGCTGGGTTCTCACGATCGCCCACCGTAAGGCCCTCGACCACCTGCGCGCCCGGCGCCGCGTGCCCGCCCTGATCGGCGAGCATCCCGAGCCGACCGCAGAACCAGCTGCCCCGCGCGACGAGGCTCTGTGGCGGCGGGTCCGCGAGCTTCCGGACAAGCAGCGCACCGCGCTCGTGCTGCGGTATGTCGTCGATTCGTCCTACGCCGAGATCTCAGCCGTCATGCAGACAAGCGAGGAGGCGGCCCGGCGGAGCGTCCACGAAGGCCTCAAGCGACTACGAATGGAGTACCAGCCATGACCCCTGACGACTTCACGGCCCTCGAAAGCGACCTCAGGGCGTCGGCCAACGACGCACCCCAGGCCACCATCGAGCTTTCGCCGACGCCGCCGCTCGATCTCCCTGACCGGGCGGCCGCCGCCGGGCTGCTCGACGTCGCCTACGCCACCTACGACTCTCCCGCGGGGCGGCTGCTCCTGGCGGCGACGCCGCGAGGCCTGGTGCGACTGGCCTACGTCGATGCGGCCGGCGAGGAGGACGCCGTGCTCGAACAGCTCGCCGCCCGCGTCTCACCTCGCGTCCTCGCCTCGCCGCGAAGCCTCGACGAGCCCCGGCGCGAGCTCGACCAGTACTTCTCCGGTGCTCGGCGTGACTTCGAGCTGGCGCTCGACTGGCAGCTGACGCGTGGCTTCGGCCGCCGCGTGCTCGAGGCCACGGCGCGTATTCCCTTCGGCTCGGTCTCGACGTACAAGACGGTCGCGGCGCAGGCCGGAAGCCCGCGCGGCTCCCGTGCCGCCGGCAACGCGCTTGGCGCCAACCCGATCCCGATCATCGTCCCCTGTCACCGGGTGCTGCACACGACCGGTGGCCTCGGGGGCTACACGGGCGGCCTGCACCGCAAGCGTCTGCTGCTGGGATTGGAGCGCGGGCAGCTCGCGATGTAGGGGCGAGCGAGCGCCCGCACTTTGCGGGTATAACGAGCCTCGCCATGGACATCCTCAGGCCGGTCCGCCGCTTTGACCGCTACCAGCAGCAGCACCGCTGGCTGGCCATCCCGATGGCCGTGCTGAAGAAGTTCTCCGACGACAACGGCGGGAGCCTCGCCGCCCTGCTCGCCTACTACCTGTTCGTCTCCCTGTTTCCGCTTCTCCTGGTGATGGTCACGATCCTCGGCTTCGTGCTCCAGGGGTATCCCGGCGCCGCCAAGTCGATCGAGCATTCGGTGCTCGGCCAGTTCCCCGTGATCGGCAAGGCGATCACCGTGCACGCCCTGAGCGGCCACGTGGCGGCGATCGTCATCGGGGTGCTCATCTCGCTGTGGGGCGGGCTCGGGGTCACCAACGCTGCTCACAACGCCTTTGACCATGTGTGGGCGGTGCCGATGAAGGATCGACCGGACTTCCTCCAGTGGCGCCTTCGCGGGCTGCTCCTGCTGATCTCCCTCGGCCTCCTGTTCGTCGTCTCGACCGTTGTCTCGGGATTGATCACGGGGCTCGGCGGACCGGCCGTCAAGGTCGGGGCGATCCTGATCTCGCTGCTCGTCAACTTCGCCCTCTTTCTCGCCGCCTTCAGGTTCATGACCGCGGCCTCGATCAGGACGAGCTGCCTGTGGATCGGCGTCATCGCCGCGGCTGTGTTCTGGGAGATCCTCCAGCTTGTCGGGGGCATCTACATCAATCACGTGTACCGGCACGCGAGCAGCGTCTATTCCCAATTCGCGCTCGTGATCGCACTCTTCGTCTGGCTGCACCTGGGTGCCCGGGTGACCCTCTATGCGGCCGAGATCAACGTCGTCATAACCCGCCGGCTGTGGCCGCGAAGCCTTCTCGGCCCGCCGAAAGCCCCGGCCGACCAAGAGACGCTGAGGGCGCTGGCGAAGGTCGAGGAACGGGACAAGATCGAGCAGATCGACGTCAGCTTCCAGGACTCGGAGGAACCCGACCGCAGCGGCCGTCCCTAGCCGCTCAGAACAGCCGGTCCGGCGCCTCCCGGCGCGTCATCTCGAGCGGCCACGAGCACAGCCCGCCCTCGGCCGGGCAGCCGTGGCAGGTGCCGCGCTGCGGAGTGTCGGTGACCGAGAAGACCCCGGCTCGCAGGTCCATCGTTCTCCGGCTCAGCTCGGCCTCGAGCCCGGGAACCTCCGAGCCGGTGAAGCTCACGGACACCGGCGCCTCGGCGGCCTCGAGGAACAGGTGGACGACCTCGACCGCCTCGGCTCCCGCGCGGAGCGCCGCCAGGGCGTAGATCAGCTGCTGGGTTCCGTACGCCTCAGCCACCACATCCTCGGGCCGCACCTCACCGATGCGATCGGTCTTGTAGTCGACGATCAGGGTCCGGTGCCCGGGCTCGACGGCGATCGCGTCGAACATCCCGGTGATCAGCAGGGCATCCTGGACGAAGGCGAAGCGTTGCTCTCGCCGGACGCGCATCGAGCGCCCGAGCCGCTGGCGAATCTCGCTGCCCGCGAAGCGCTCGAGCAGCCGGCGAATGTCCTCGACCTCCGACGCGCTCGGCTCGCGGGGCGCGGCGGCCCGGATCGCCTCCTCCCCGGGCAGTACGGGCCGGCGGAAGTCAAGCCGCTCGAGCAGTGCATGGACGAGGGTGCCGCGCTCGGCGGCGTCGAGAACCGCGTCCGAGCCGCGAACCTCCCGACCCCGGACGTCGGTCGCCGGGATGCCGAGCACCCGCTCGACGTAGAAGCGGTAGCCGCAGCGCTCATACGCGGCGAGCGAGGTGTAGCTGAGCGAGGAGACGGCGTCGGTCGGTGGCAGGACCACCGGCGGCAGCGGCGCGAGGGCCGCCGCGGAAGGCACGACCGCGCCACCTTGCGGCTGCCAAGCACGCGCCTCCCCGGCCTCGTCCTCGATCTCAGGGCGCACGACCCTGAATCGGACACCCTCGCTAACCCCCTCGCCGGCCGAGATGTCGCTGACCAGGCCGGGCCCCAGCCACGACATCGGGGCGCCGCCGTTGGAGGCTCCCCAGGCGTCGACCTTCGCGGCGCCGCTCAGGATCAGCCGCTCACGCGCACGTGTGACGGCCACGTAGAAGAGGCGACGCTCCTCGCGGGCCGCGCGGTCTCGCGCCTCGTCCCCGAGCTCGTCGTAGGCCAGCGCCGGCTCGCGACGACCGGAGCCGGGACGGGCCAGCCGAATCCCCAGCCTCCCGTCCCGCCCGACCCGAATCACGTCACCGCCCCAGCGAGGTCCCCGGCCCAGGTCGGCGATGCAGACGACCGGGAACTCGAGCCCCTTGGCGCGATGGATCGTCATCAGGCGCACCGCATCCAGCCCCTCGCTCTCGACCGGGGCCTCGCTCGCATCCGGGTCCGTGAGCCACGAGCTCGTTCGCAGGGCCACCAGGTCCAGGAAGCTCCGCAGCCCGGGTCCGTGTGCGATCAGGTGCTGACGCCCCAGCCGCATCAGCTTGCGGACGTTGGCCAGCCGGCGCTGGCCACCCGGCAGCGCCAGCACGTAAAGGTCATATCCGGTTCGCTCGAGCAGCCGGTCGACCAGCGCCTCCACCCCCAGCCGAGCGGCCGCCGCTCGCTCCTCGCCCGCCCACCGGCCGAACGTGAGCGTCCGCTCCCGATCAGCTGGCGCCAGGGCATCGAGACGCTGCTCGGGGTCCCGCAGGACCCACCACGGGTCGCGGCCACTCTCGCGGCCGGCCGCGGCCAGCATCACCAGCCCGTCGGTCGAGACACCGACCAGGGGCGAGGCGAGCACCGTGTAGAGAGCCTCCTCGTCACGCGGGTTGGCCAGGACGCGCAGGTAGGAGACGAGGTCCACCACCTGGGGATGTGACCAATACCCGCGCCCTCCGATCAGATACGTCGGAACCCCCTGCTCCTCAAGCGCCCGCTCGTACGCGCGCAGATCGGAGGTCGCCCGCGTCAGGACCACCACGTCGGCGGCCGGCACCCCGTCCGCCAACAGCTCAGCCACCCGGCACGCCAGCGCGCGAGCCTCGGCGAGCCGCCATGGCGAGGCCAGCCCGTCGGCCGCCCATTCCGCCTCCTGGTCGATGACCAGCAGCTCCACCAGCGCTGCGTCGGCCCCGGCGACACGCCGCCCGGCAATCAGCGGCCTGAAGCTGGCGCCGAGCTCGCCCTCGAACACGCGGTTGATCACCGCCAGGATCTCCGGCCGGGAGCGGAAGTTCGTGGCCAGGGTAAGGCGCTCATCCCGCTCCGCCATCGCGCTCCCGCGCTGCGCGAACAGCTCGACGTCGGCGTGCCGGAAGCCGTAGATCGCCTGCTGTGCGTCGCCGACGGTGAACAGGTTCCCCGCTGAGACCATGTCGATCAGCTCGAGCTGGACCGCGTTGGTGTCCTGAAGCTCGTCGACCATCACGCGCGCGTAGCGGTCCCGGAAGCGTTCGCGCAGCTCGGCACGCTCACGCAGGAGATCTCGACACAGCAGCTCGAGGTCCTCGAAATCCAGACCGCCGCGCTCGCGCTTGAGCCCCCGGTAGCGAGCCGAGAAGTCTCTTAGGAGCCGATCGAACAACGGGTACGCCCGCTCGGCCCAACGGTGTGCGGCGGCGGCACGCAGCGCCTCGAGCGCCTGCGTGTATGCGGCGCACGCCTCTGTGCTGAGGGCTGCCCCGTTGCCACCGGGGAGACGGAGCCGGCCGAGCTCGCCGGGCCAGGGGTCTTCTGGGTCGACCACGGCGTCGACGGAGGCCAGGCGATCGAGCGCCTCGAGGACCCGGCTCGAGGGCTCCGGCACCTCACGGAGCTCGATCGCGAGCTCGTTGGCGGCGGTCTGGAGCTCGGCGCGCAGCGGATCCAGCTCGAGTGCGGCGGGGATCGGCGGCAGGCGTGGCTCGGTCTCGCCGCGCGAGCGCAGCTCGTGGTAGGCCGCGGTGACCGCCCCTCGTAGGTCCCAGCGCCCATAGCCCGCGGTCAGGGTCAGCGCGCCCGGAAGGTTCTCGACCGCGTCGATCAGCGCCGCTTCAAACGCCGCTTCCGCCAGCTGCCCGCTCTCGAGCTCGTCGAGGACGCGGAACGTGGGGTCGATCCCCGCGCTCAGGGCGTGGGCGCGCAGGACGCGGGCACAGAAGCCGTGGATGGTCGAGATGAAGGCGTTCTCGGTGGCGCGCGCGGCCTCGATCGCGTCGAGCTCCCGCAGCCGGCCGCGGATTCGCTCCCGCATCTCGGCCGCGGCCTTGTCGGTGAACGTGATCGTGAGGATCGCCGTGGGCTCGACCCCGTCCTCGACGACCGCTCGCGCGAAGCGCTCGACGAGCACCGTCGTCTTGCCGCTGCCCGCCCCGGCGTCGAGGAACAGATCGCCCTCGCGTCGGCGGACCGCCTCCTCCTGCTCGACCGTCAGGCCGTTCGCCCGCTCGGCGCCGAGGGCGCTCATGAGTTGCGGCAGATTGCGGGGTGACGGCAGCCCACGGCGCTCATGACACTCGGCAGATCCCGGGGTACCGGCAGCCCTGGCGGGAGCACGTCTGAGGGCAGGGCGAGATCTGCCCCGACCGCAGCCGGCCCGCCAGCTCCAGCGCGCGGGCCGCGGCGTCATTCAGCTCGGCCTCCAGCCCGGCGGGGTCGCGGCCATCGTTGGCGACGCATTCGCCGCTCACCGGCGCGCCCTCCACGAACACGCCGCGAGCGCGTAGGTCCCGGCCCCCCAGCGGCTGGTAGAGGCCGGCGACCGGTTCGACGTCCAGCAGAGCCCGCGCCGCGAGCATGTAGAGCGCCACCTGGAGCGTGCCGTCGACCCGCCAGCGGGCGGCCTGATGCTCCGGCCGGGTGCCGCCACTCTTGTAGTCGCGGATCACGGCGGTTCGCCCGTCGGGACCCACGTCGATCCGGTCGATGGCTCCCCGGAGCGATATCCGCTCGCCGCCCTCACCGAGCTCGAACGGCGGGAGCGCGCCCTCCTCGCCCTCGAAGCCGAAGCGGAGCTCGAGCCACCGGGGTTCCCAACCGCAGCCGTGGGAGGCCTCCCACTCGAGATACCGCCGCAGATCGGCGGCGATGGCCTCGAGCGTGGCTCGGCGCAGCCCCTCCGGCCGCCCCGGGGCCAGCTGCGGCGGCAGCTCCTGGACCAGATCGTCGAGGATCCGCAGCGCGTCCGGCAGCGTCTCCGAGGTCACCGCCTCCCCCAGTCCCAGCAACACCTGCTCGAGCATGTCGTGCATGTAGCTCCCGCGCACGATCGCCTCGGATTCCCCGCCCAGCTCGGCGGGCTGAAGCTCACGCTCGACCAGCCACTTGACCGGGCAGGACGCGAACTGCTCGAGCGCGCCCGCGGACAGGACTCGGGTGTGCCTGACCTGAGCCAGCGCGCGTTCGGAGAGATCGAGCTCCGGGGCGAGCGCCCCGCCCGCGGCCGGGGCGCTCGCCGCGGCCAGCGATCGCTCCCGCTCCCGCGCCGTCGGCGCGGCCTCGACGGGCCAGACCACGTCGCCCAGCAGGCGACGGCGCCGGTTCGAGGCCCAGCTCGGCTCGAGCAGGTCGGCGACGTCGGCGACGAACGGCGACGGGAGCTGCAGGTTCCCCTCCTCGTCGGAGCTGCAGTAGCTCAGCACAAGCCGCTCCGTGGCGCGTGAGACGGCGGCATAGAAGAGGTAGCGCTCGGCGGCCAGGGAGTCCTCAGACAGGCGCAGCCGGAGTCCGGTCAAGGACGCGAGTTCCCGGCGACGCTCGTCGGAGAAAAACGGCTCCGGCCTCCCGGGGCGCGGAAACTCGCCCTCCTGCAGGCCGCAGATGAACACGGCGCGGAAGCGACGGGCCCGCACGGCCAGAGGCTCGCTGACGACGATCGTGCCGGTCGCGGCGCCGGCGCTCACCGGCACCTCGAGCCGCTCGAGCAGCTCCAACAGCTCGTGTCTCGGCAGCTCGCCGCCGAGCTCCTGGACCTCGCCCAACGCCCCCATCAGCACGGACAGCGCACGCGCATCGACCGCCTCAGGGTCGTCGAGCACCGCGGCCTGGCGACGGTGCGGGCCGGCCTGCAACCGGCGAGCGACCCGCACAAGTTCGGCGCCTGGGTGGCGCGCGTCGCGCACCGCGTCGATCTCATCGACTCCGAAGCTCAGCCGCTCACGCGCCTCCTCGGCGGTCGTCAGGCCGCCGCGGCGCACCTCGAGCTCGAGGGCGTCGGTCACCTCGGCCCGCTCCAGCAGGCCGGGGGTCCGGAGAAAGTCGATCAGGTCCTGGGCGGTTGCCTCCCCGACGGGCAGGAGCGCGCATCTCGCCAGCCCCACCAGCCCTCGTCCCAGCGGGGTGTGCGCGAAGCCGACCCGCCGCGTCACCGCGGCGGGAATGCCGTAGGCAGCGAACACCTCTGCGAGGACGGGCGCCGCCGCAGCCAGTGAGCGGTGGATGACGGCGATCTCGTCCGGCGCCACACCTCCGCGCAGCAACTCGAGCACGTCGGCGGCCACCAGTTCGGCCTCCGCGCGCGCGCCGGCACCCTCGAGCAGAACGACGGCCTCCCCGGGCGCGGCGCGCGGCCCGGGGTCCGTCTCGAACAGGAAACGCTCGAGATGGTGCAACACGGCTCGTGACCGCGGTCCGTAGTACTCGGCCACTGGCGGTAGGTCGATCACCCGTTCGGCCAGCGGCCGGAGCTCCTCCACGACCTCGGCCCGGGCCGCCAGGGCGCTTCGTCCCGCCTCGTAGGGAAGCGCCACCATCACCTCGGCCTGGACAACTCGGGCCAGCGTCTCGACCGCATCGCGCTCGAGCCCGTGGAGGTCGTCGAATCCATAGAAGAACACGGCGTCCTCACCCCAGCTCTCAGGCGATCGTCGCAGCGCGTCGAGCGCACGCCAGGCGAAGAGCTCGGGATCCACCAGGCCTAGCCGCTCGAGCTCCGCCGTATAGGCGGCGTAGATGCCAGCCACCTCACGCGCGTAGGCGCCCCGCCGCGGATCCTCATCGGCCCAGCGCTCCATCGCGGCCGTGAACCGCTGCGGGGTGACGAGGGAGCGCTCGAGCTCGGTCACGAGCTCGAGCGCCGCGTCGCCGAACCCCGGCGTTTCAGCCGCCGGCCCCAGCACGCTGAGCCCGGCGCGCGCGATCGCCCGAGCCAGGACCAGCTCGCGCTGAAGCTGCGTGAGCGTGAGCGGGCGGTATCCCGCGCGCCGTGCGATCTCGGCCACCAGCCCCGCGAATGTGACCACCGACCCCAGCACGGCGCCGTCTGCGGCGAGCTCCCGCGAATAGTGCTCGGCATCCCGGGCGTGGGGGACCACCAGAAGCGCCCCGCGACGGGCCGCGGCCTCGTAGGCGGCGAACACCTCACCGGCCTTGGCCGAGTTGGCGGGTCCCAGCACCAGGGTTAGCGGCATCGGCCTATGGTGGCGCTCGGAGCCGACGGCTCCGCGCGCCAGGCCCGACGCTCACTCGTCCTCGAGCAGCGCCACGACTCGGGCCGGAGCCGCGCTCGCGCCGATGAGGCGGAGCGGGAAGCAGGCGACCGTGAACCCAGTTGCCGGCAACTGATCGAGGTTGGCCAGGCGCTCGATCTGGCAATACTCGAGGTCGACCTGGTGCGCGGCCCAGAAAATTCCTCTCTCGCCGCGTTCGATCGCCTCGGCCGCCTGGAGATGAAGCGGGCGGTCCCAGCCCCAGGCATCGATCCCCATCACCCGGACGCCGCGCTCGTGGAGCCAGCGGGTGGCCTCCGCGCTGACCCCCGGGCCGCGGGCTGGGTAGTCGAGCTCGCCGTAGGCCGCGTCGCGTCCGCTCCGGATCAGGACGATGTCCAGCTCGGCCAGCTCGTGTCCCGTGGCCGCCAGAGCACTCTGCACGTCGTCGGTGTCGATCGTCTGCCCGTCCTCGCGCTCATGAAAGTCCAGCATCACCCCGGGTCGGAAGAACCAGTCCAGCGGAAGCTCGTCGATCCGCCGCGCCGGCCGGCCTGCGATCCGCGAGTTGTAGTGATACGGCGCGTCGACATGCGTCGAGTTGTGGGTGCCGAAGCGCAGGAACGTCTCGACCGCCCAGCCCTCCCCGTCGCGCAGGAGCTCGCTCCCCACGCCGAACATGGCCTGGATGTCGGCCGCGCCCGCCGCGTGATCGCAATAGTCGATCTCGGTCCGGAACACGTCCGGTACCTCGGACGGGCTGGCAGTAATCGGAGCCGAAAGGTCGACGATCCGAATCGCTTGGCCCCCAGCCTGACCTATGCCGCCCGCTCTGCTGCCGGGGTCTCGGCCCGAGCCTCCTCCTCCTCGGGTGGCCTCGCCGCGGCGCCGTCACGCGCCCACGGCTCGTCGAACTCCACCCGCCACTTGCCCTCATCGCTCTGCTGAAGGGCCAGCCGAGCGCGGAAGCTCCGGCCCGAGCGACCCTTGAACCCGGTCACAGGTTGTGCGGTTCGCCCCGTCTTGATCAGCTCCCGCGCCACCGACACCGGGAGCTGCTTGCCCGCCTTCGACTTCCAGATCACGAACCCGCACCCGGGATCGTCACGTGACCAGCACGAGTACCCCTTGCGGTTCTCGACGATGTCGTGGCCGCACACCGGACACGGCCCGAGGTTGGCCCGCGGGATGCGCACGCCCTTGAGCTTGGTGTCGAGCTCGCCGACCGTGCTCTCGGTGAACTTGACGATGTCGCCCATGAACGCCTCGCGGGAGTCCTCGCCGGTCTCGATCTTGGCCAGCCGATGCTCCCACTCCCCGGTCAGCCCCGGCGAGGTGAGGGCATGTTCGCCGAGCAGCCGGATCACGTTCATCCCCTTCTCGGTCACGACCAGGGCGCGCCCGTCGCGTTCGACGTAGCCGACCTGGATTAGCCGCTCGATGATCGCCGCCCGGGTGGCAGGCGTCCCGATGCCGGAGTCCTTCATCGCCTCGCGCAGCTCCTCGTCATCGACGAGCTTGCCCGCCGTCTCCATCACCGTGACCAGCGACCCGTCGCTGAACCGCCGCGGCGGCTGGGTCTCCTTCTCCTCGGACGTGACCTCGCGGACCGCGGCCTTCTCGCCCTGCTCGAGCCGCGGAAGTTGCTGCTCGCGGCCCTCGTCCTCGTCCCCGCGCTCCTCGACATCCGCAGTTTCACCGTAAACGGCGCGCCAGCCGGGCGCGAGGATGCGCTTGCCGCGCGTCCGGAACACGTGCTCGGCGACCGTCGTCTCGACGCGCGTGTTCTCGAACACGGCCTCGGGATGGAATATGGCCAGAAACCGCCGGACGACCAGGTCGTAGATCCGCCGGTCATCCTCGGACATCTTCTCCACGGGATGCCGGTCGGCGCGCGTGGGGATGATCGCGTGGTGGTCGGTCACCTTCTCGTTGTTGATCACGCGCCCCAGGGGAAGCACGTCCAGCCCCAGCACGTAGCGGGCCCCCTCCGCGTATTCGCTGCGCTCACCGACCAGTCGCGCGATCGGCTTGATCTCGGCGATCATGTCGCTGGGCAGATACCGGGAGTTGGTGCGCGGATAGGTGATCGCCGTGTGCTCCTCATACAGGCGCTGAGCTGCCGCGAGCGTCCGCCGCAGGGTGAAGCCGTACCGTGAGCTGGCATCGCTCTGCAGCCTCGTGAGGTCGTAGAGCAGCGGTGGCCGCTGCTTCTGCTCGGACTTCGTGAGCTTGGTGATCTCGCCGAGTCCTCCCTGGCACGCGGCGACCACCGCCTCCGCCTCCTCGGCGCTCTTCAGGCGCGGATTTGCGCCCACGTAATACCGGCCCTCATAGGCCCGACCGCTCGGCTCCGACACGGGGTCGAAGCCGGCGTCCACAACCCAGTACGCCTCGGGCACGAACTCGCGAATCTCCTGTTCACGCTTGGCCAGGATGGCCAAGGTCGGCGTCTGCACGCGGCCCAGCGAGACCGCCCCGTCGAACGCCGAGCGCAACCTGATCGTCGCCGCCCGGGTCGCGTTCATGCCGACGATCCAGTCCGCCTCCGAGCGTGACCGCGCCGCCGCCTCCAGCGAGGCGAGTTCGGAAGCCTCGCGGAGCCGGCCGAACGCCTGGCGGATGGCTTCCCGGGTCATCGAGTTCAGCCACAGTCGCTTGACCGGTTTGCGCGAGCCCGCCTTCTCGTACAGATAGGCGAAGATCAACTCGCCTTCGCGGCCGGCGTCGCAGGCGTTGACGACCGAGGTGACATCGTCGCGGGAGAGCAGGCGTTTGATCACGTTCATCTGCTTCTTCGAGCGCTCATCGCGGATCACGAGCCTGAAGCGCGAGGGCACGATCGGCAGGTCCGCCATCCGCCACTTCTTGAACCGATCGTCGTACTCGTCGGGTTCGGCGAGCTGCACGAGATGACCGACCGCCCAGGTGATCACGTGCTCTGGCCCTTCGAGAAAGCCCTCCTGCTTGGCGAAGGGCCCCGTTAGGACCTTGGCCACGTCCCGGCCCACCGACGGCTTTTCCGCGATCACCAACGTCTTGCTCATGAGCCCGCCGAGGGTAGCGCGCGCCTAGGCGGGCTCCGGTGTCGCCGCTCAGGTTGCCCTCAAGCGCGCTGCCCGCTGGGCGACCGTGCTCAGCCCCAGACGCTCGGCTGTGCGCGCGGCATCATCGATCAACCACGTCGCGCGGGCCCCGCTGCCCAGAACGCTTGCCCAGTCGAGTTGCGTGTGCGCGACCAGCGGCGGCGAGGCGAGCTGCTGACTGGCCTCGAGCGCGCGCTCGAAATGCCGCCCGGCCGCTGCGGCGCGGCCGCTTGCCGCCGCAAGCTTGCCCAGGTATCGCGCCATCGGGCCCAGGCAGAGCGCTCCGATCCCGACGACGGCGACCGACTCCTCGTGAGGCAGCAGCGCGTCATAGAGCAACGCGATCCGGTCCTGGTCTCCGAGCGCGGCAGCCACGTCGCTGAGCAACGTCATCGCGGCCAGCCAGTCGCCGTCGTACGGGATCTGGTCAAAGCCGGCCGCCGCCACGGCGTTGAATTCGGGCCGCGCGCGGTCGGGCTGGTCGCTCTCGCACAGCATCATGGCCAGCGCGGCGCGCCAGGCGGGGCGGTTCGGGTTGCTGGCCACCATCTGGCGGGCCGCTGGCTCGAGCTCTGCGATCCGGGCCTGCTCACGCCGCGTCGCCATCAGTTGGATCGCGTGGTACTGCGCCGCCGCGATCTCCTCGGCCGGCGCTCCCGCGGCCTGGGCTTCCGCGGCCAGCTCCTCAGCTGCGCTCAGCCGGCCGTCCAGCAGCGCCTCGGTGGACGCCCAGACCGTGGCCTGCCAGACGTAGAGCGGCTGCCTGAGCTCGCGCGCCCCGGCGGTGAACGCCGCGATCTGGGCCTCCACCGCCGATCGATCGCCCCGCTCCAAGAGGTCGACCACGAGCCACGCATGGGCCTGGAGCTGGAGCTCGAGGTTTTCCGCCCGCAGCGCGTTGGTCAGCATCTCGGTTGACACCGCCAGCCGCGCCTTCAGCTGGCTCGGGTCCCACAGCGCGCGCCGCCGGGCTGCCTGCGCGTAGGCCATCGCCTCCGGGTCGCCGAGCTCTCGCGCGATCGCCACTGCGTCGTCACTCAGCGCGACCATTCGACCCCTCTCCGGGGCGTAGTAGATCGCCCCGCACAGCCGGCTGAGCAGCTGGACGCGTTCCAGCGTCGCCTCTCCCTCGGTCAGCTCCAGCGCGCGTTCGAGCATCGCGATCAGCTCGCGGTCGACGACCCCCGGCTGCTGGACGTAACGCTGCGAGGCGCCGATCGCGGCCTGCGCCAGGCCGCGGGCATCGCCGAGCTCCTCGGCCAATGCCGCGGCGTCGCGGAAGGCTGCCCGTCGCATGACCCGTTCGCCCGAGCGCATCCGCGCCGCCCCCACGGCCAGGAGCAGTTCGAGCCGGCGCGCCTGCTCCTGGGGAAAGAACTGGGCCAGGGCGTCGACCGCCCTGGCGTAGTGCTCGGCCGCCGCCTCGTAGTCGAACCTCTCGACCGCCTCATCGCCGGCGCGCACGGCATACCTGACGGCCTTCTCGGCGTCCGTGGGGTCAGCCGAGCGCGTGAAGTGAAGCGCCAGCGCGCCCACTTCTGCGCTGCCGCGGCGTTCGAGCGCCTCGCCCACCCGCGCGTGGATCCGCTGGCGGCGCTGTGCCGACATCCCCTCGTACACCGCCTCCCGCACGAGACCATGAGAGAAGCTGTAGCGGCCCGGCTCGGCGGCGTTGTCGAGAATCAGCCCGGAGGCCAAAGCCTCCTCGAGGGCGGCGAGGAAGTCCTCCTCGCCCAGCGCCACGAGCTCCTCCACCAGCGCGGGCTCGAAGTCCCGCCCGATGACGGCTGCCACCCGCAGCCATTCGAACGTCTCCGGGGCAAGCTCGCCCAGCCGCCGCGCGATCATCGCCTTCACCCCCTCGGGAAGCCCGAACCTCCGCAGGTCGGCCGCGCTCGCGCTGCCGGCCCGAACCCCCGCCTGAAGCAGGTGGTGCACGACCTCCTCGACGAACAGCGGGTTTCCCTCGGTTGCTGCGTGGACGGCTCGCGTCAGAGCGTGTGACGCTGGCTCTCCGGCCCGTAGCCGTATCAGCTCTCCCGTCTCCCGCTCGCTCAGCCCACCGACGTCGAGCTGCGTGATCAGCCCGTCCCGCCGCAGATCGGCGAGGACGTCGCCAAGCTCCTCGCCGGTCGCCTCGGTCCGGTAGGAGATCAGGACCAAGAGCCGAGTCGGTTGCGGGGCCCGCGACAGGTGGCGGAGCAACAACAGCGTCGGCCGGTCGGCCCAATGCAGGTCGTCGAGCAGCAGGAGGAGCGGAGTCCGCACCGCGATCGCGCTCAGAAGCCCGACCATGGCCTCGAACAGAAGGTAGCGCTCACCCTCGGGATCTCCTGCCGGTTCGGGGGAGAGCTCGGGAATGCGGCGGCGCAGCTCCGGCACGAGCCGCGCCAGCTCCGGACCGAAGTCCCTGACCGCGGAGCGGACCTCGGCCGCGGGGGCCACGCGAAAGTAGTGGCGGAGCGCCTCGAGAAACGGCTGATAGGAGACGAGCGCCTCACGCGGCGCCCGCCCGGCGAGAACCGTCGCGCCCTCTTCGTGAGCCCGTCGCGCCAGCTCGGCGGCCAGGCTGGTCTTTCCGATGCCGGCCTCGCCGGCCAGGCAAACGATCCGCGAGCCCCGCGGCCCAGCCGCGACCGCACCCGGTGCCGGACGCGTGGCCGCCTCCCACAGCCGCATCAGCTCACCCGACTCCCGACGGCGGCCTACCAGCACGGCTTCTGAGCGTGCGCGCAAATCGGCCGGCAGCTCCAGCGCCACGCGCGTCCCATCCTGTGGTGCGATGGCGGGCGCCGGCGGACGCAGGAGCCGCTCGTGGACGGCGATCGCCTCGGGCGAGGGTGCGGTTCCGAGCTCGTCGCGGAGCAGCACGCGGAGGCGTTCGAAGACCCGCATCGCCTCAGCCACGTTTCCGTGGGCCGCCAGCGCCTCGATCAAGAGCACATAGCCGGACTCGCGATATGGCTCGGCATCGATCAGCGCCCGAGCCGCGCGCTCGACCGACGTCAGCTGCGCGCCGCCCATCTTCAGGCCCGCCTCCCCGACCACCTCGAGCGCCCGCAGCCGGACATCCTCGAGCTCTCGCCGGGGCGGCTCCAGCCACGAGGCCGAGACCCCGGGCAGCAGTCCCCGGCTGGCGATGTTGAGCGGAATTTGCGCCAGCGCCCAGGCACCCCGCGGATCCCCCTGCTCAAGCACCTGGACCGCCCGCTGCAGCTCAGCCGTCGCCGCCTCGATGTCCACCCAAACCGGCTCGGGTAGCGAGAGAATCAGCTCGTCGCGGCCCGTCAGGGCCGAGGTCCCGAGCGCCGCGCGCAGGCGTGAGAGCAGGGTGCGCAGGGCCGCGTCCTCGGAGACCGGCGCCTCGTCGGGCCAAACCGCGCCGATCAGTTCCTCGCGGCCAACGTGACGCGCACGGTTGAGCAGAAGGTAAGCGAGCAGCAGCCGCACCTGCCGGCCCCGCAGGCGATCGGCGCGCTGTACGCCGCCTATCTCGATCGAGAGGCGGCCGCAGAGCTGAACTCTCGTGCTCTCACCAGACCGTCCGGCCACGGCAACGTTTTGGAAACGTATCGCCAACGTCGGCTCGACATCTTCCCGAGCGTGGATCGGGGGCCCCGCAAAGACAGCCTCGGCGGGGCGCAACGAGACAAGCGAGATCGCAAGGATCAAGCCAGGTGACGGTGATCAGCAAAGGGCAGCGCGTCGCGCATTGCGAGTGTGGGGCGCAACTCGCAGGGGGCAACGACGAGGAGCTCTTCGCCGCGGTCGAGCGACATCTCGCACATCACCACCCGCAGCTCCTGGGGGCTTTGGAGCCCGAGTTGGTGTTTCAAATGGCCGAGGATGTCGGACGTGTAGGTAGCGCCCACGGGCGCCCGGGGGCATAGCACCGGCTTCGGGCGGGCGGCACGCAGACAGCCGCCCGCCCGCGGTGCCTAGCTTGCGCAGGGCCCGGAACTGACCGGAGCGCTGCGCGACTCAGCGCGAGCCAGCTGCGCCCGCACGAGCCCATTGGGTACGGCGAGGCCGCGGCTTCCCCCGGTGGGACCGTTGATGGCTGCGAACACGGTCCCCACCACGTCGCCCGCCGCGTTGACCAGCGGGCCGCCTGAGTTGCCCGGACGCACGATCCCCCGCAGCGGCTCGATCTTGCGCAGGACAGGCCCGTTGCCGTATGCATCCTGCGTGGTGGTGAGGACGGTGTCGGCGATCCGCGCGGGCTCGACGTTGAACGGGCCGTCCTCGGGATAACCAAGAATGGCCGCCGCACTACCGCCGACCGGATTTGCCGCCAGGGGCAGGGGCCGTTGGCCAAGGCCCGGGACCCGCAGGATCGCCACGTCATCGTGGGGATCGAAGGCGCGCACCTCGGCCCGCAGGCTCGGCGCCTTCCCGCGGATCTGGACGGTGGTGTCGCTCTCGCCCGCCACGACGTGGGCGTTGGTGACCACCAGGCCCGGCGCGGCCACCCACCCACTGCCCTCGATCCCGAGCCCGCACGCGGTTCCCAGCACGCGGACGACACTCGGGGCGGCGGCGCGGACTGCCGCTGCGGTGGCGATTCCGGGTGGCGGCGGAGCGACCGCGGCCGCTGGCCCGTTGACCGAGGGCAGCGGGTCAAAGCGCGCCAGGGCATTCAGGATCGGCCCCGACGGCGGGAGCAGCTGGTCGAGCTCGCGGATGATCTTCGAGCGCTCGACGTCGCCCCGGAGTGCCGGCGAGGCCGAGGACCCCACCGCGACGGCTCCGACGATCCAGGCTATCCCCAGGCCGATGCACGCGGTGAGCGCCGCGCCGAGGACGCCGTCGACCGTGCGCAGACCAGGCAGGCGCAGCGCTGCCCGGGCGTGGAGGCCGACGCCTTCAAGTCCGGCCGCCAGCACACCGCCCGCCAACAGGGCGCCGAGCAGGCCGAACAGCGGCGCGTACTGGGAATGTGAGCCACCGGGTAGGAGCAGTGGCCCCAGGCGTGTTCCGATGAAGGCGCCAAGCGCGAAGCCGATCAGCGATAGAACCCCGACGATGAAGCCTTGCGTGTAGCCGTAGAGCGCGAGGAACGCGCAGAACGCGACGATCACCCAGTCGACGGTGGTCACGGCGGCGGAGATTAGACCTGTGCCTTCTCTACCGTTCACCCTGAGGTGGCGTGGGTGAGCCTGACTCCAGGACAGCGCAGGCGCCCGCACCGCCGCACCCGTTGGCTCCGGCTGATACCGCTGCTCGCACTGGCGGCAGCCGGGTTCGCGGTCGGTGTTCTCGTCGCCACGAGCCGCGGCGGCGCCGAGCGAAGGTTGGCCACCGCCTACGTCCAGGCCTGGGCCCGAGGGGACTACGCCCGGATGTACAAGCTACTCGACGCCGCCTCACGTCACCACCTGACCGAGGCCCGCTTCGCGGCCGAATACCTGAGCGACGCGCGCACGGCAACCCTCATCAAGGTGATCCCTCACCAGGTGGGAGGGCTCCGCGCCGGCGTCATCGTGGTTCCGGTGACGGCGGTCACTCGGGTCTTCGGCCGCCTGCGCAAACCCCTGATCCTGCCTGTCGTCCAGACATCGTCGGGGCCGGCGGTTCGCTTCGCGACCACCCTTCTGTTCCCGGGCCTGCGCCCCGGCGAGCGGCTGTCTCGGCTGGCCGAGCTCGCTCCTCGGGCAAGCATCCTCGCCCGCGACGGCACACCTCTCGCCGAGGGGCCCACCCGGACCTCGCCGATACCCGACGTCGCCTCCGAGATCGCGGGCGTCCTCGGGCCAATACCGCCCGATCAGGCCTCAACCTACGCTGCCCTGGGTTATCCCCGTAACGCCAAGGTCGGACTCGACGGCCTCGAACGGGTCTTCCAGCTCCAGGTCGCCGGCACCCCCGGGGGTACGCTGCTCGCGGGCCGGCGAATGCTGGCCAGCGTGGCGCCAATTCCCGGCCACACGGTCACCAGCACGATCGACCCCGGCCTTGAGTCCGCGGCCATCCGGGCGCTCGCCGGCCGTTATGGCGGCATCGCCGTCATGGACCCGCGAACCGGCGCCGTGCGGGCCCTGGCCGGCCTCGCCTTCTCGGTGCTCCAGCCGCCGGGTTCGACGATGAAGATCATCACCGCCACCGCCGCGCTCCAAGCGGGGCTGGTGACCCTCGGGACCACCTTCCCCTATGCGACCAGCAGCACAATCGAGGGCTACCAGCTCCAGAACGCGAACGGTGAGGACTGTGGCGGGACCCTCCTGAACGCCTTCGCGGTGTCGTGTAACTCCGTGTTCGCGCCGCTCGGCGCCCGCCTGGGCGCCCAGAGGCTGGTCAGCATGGCCGAGCGCTTCGGCTTCAACCAGCGACTGTCGATCCCCGGGGCCGCCGAGAGCTCGATCCCCTCGGCGAGCACGATCGGCGACAGCCTCGCCGTCGGCTCGTCGGCCATCGGCCAGGGCAAGGTTCAGGCCAGCGCGCTCGAGATGACCGACGTCGCGGCGACCATCGCGATGCGCGGCCAGCGCCCGATCCCCACGCTGACCGCCGGCCAGCCGCCGCGCTTCGTCCCCGTGACGACTGCGCACATCGCCGGCCTCGTCCAGCGGATGATGGTCGCGGTCGTTCAGTTCGGGACCGGGACCGCGGCCCAGATCCCGGGCGTCAAGGTCGCCGGCAAGACCGGCACCGCCGAGCTCGTCAACACGACCAACCAGAACAATCCCAATGCCGGCTCAGCGCAGAACACGGACGCCTGGTTCGTGGGCTACGCGCCGGTCGGCGCCCCGCGCGTTGTGGCCGGGGCCTTGTTCCCGAATCAGGGCGCCGGTGGCGGCACGGCTGCTCCCGCCATCCAGGAGGTCCTGGTGGCGGGACTTCACGCGCACTGAGCTGGTCGCGCGCCGCGCGGACCGACCCCGCGCCGCCGCCTTACAGATCCAGCGAGATCGTCCCCCAGAGCCGGCGGGTCGGATTGGGCCCGCGGATCTCCAGCGTCAGAGGTCGGTTGTCGTACACCGAGGAGTCGAGCTTGAACAGCAGGAGTGCGCCCTGGGTGGGACCGAAGCTGGCGGTCGTGTCCGGGCCCGGCTCGATCTCGCCGGGCGCCAGGGGGCGAGACGTCCATGCGTACGGATTGGCCTGGGGGTTGACCGCCACCGGGTAGTAGTGCTTGCCCTGCGTGTCCACGATGTCGAAGTTCGTCGCCGGCGTCTGGGTCCGGTTGGTCTGATTCTTCGCCCACAGGAACACCGCGTACCACTCCTGCGTCGGCGTGAGCGAAGCGGTGCCTGTCGGTAGACCGGTGAGGTACTGACTGTCCTCGGTCGCGTACTGGTTCAGTTCTCGCGAGACCTGTAGCTGGTAGGTGATGGGACCCGCGGTGATGTAGACCCCATCGTTCTCGCTCGTCGGTGGGTGGTTCGACTTCCCGCACGCCGCGAGCGCGAGAACGGCCCCGAGCAGGCACGCCGCCCGTGACAGGTTGCGCAGGCCTACGGTCGGGAGACTCACGGGCGCGGAAGTCTATTCAACGCGCTGCCCGCGGTGGTCAACGCGCTGGCCACGGTGGACGACGCGTGGCCCACCCCGTGCTGGCAGAGCTTCACCGGGCGGCCACGGAGGGGCGGCGGCCCCGGTCGCGTCCCTCCTCGAGCACGCTCCGCAGGCGCCGCAGCGACTTCGCCGCCTGACGGCGCGCCGAGCGGGCGCCCCCCAACGTGTCCATCAGCCGGTCCGACGGAAGGCGCGGGTCCGTCTCGAGTGAGTACTCGACCTTGGTCGTGCCCCCGGGTCCGGGCGACAGCGTGTACACGCCGAGCCTGCGGATCCGGTTGAACTTCCCACCCCGGCCATGCTCGACGATCCGATACGGCGGAACGAGCTCGGCGATCGTCGTGTCCGCCCAGGAAAACCGGTTGAGCGGGGCCTTGACCCTGAATCGCGCCCCCGCCCCGAGACCGTAGGAATCCTCCCGCAGCAGGTGCCAATCGACGCGATAGTGATCGGTGAACTCGGCGTGGTTGGCCACGTCGGCGAGGTACTCGAATACCTCCTCCCGAGGCCTCGCGATGCTCGTCGATACCGTGAATTCCACGGCGGCGGATTGTAGGTCCGACAGGTACGACCACGCCGACAGGTACCACCACGTCGCCCGTCGCCCCGGGCCACGTTGCTCCCCCAGCTGGCCGAGCCGGGGCTACGCCGCTCGGTCGCCGATGATCCGCAGTGTGCGCCCGAAATCCGGCCCGCGCACTAGCCGGCTGTCCAGCTCGCGGGCGATCGGGCCTGAGCGGCAAAGCTCGCACACCACGGGGCCGGCGTCCGGCAGATACACGCGCTCACCCAGCAGCGGTGTCCGGCGGCAGCGCGAGCAGCGCTCCGTCTCTGCGTCCCGGTGCGCAATACCCCGCCTTAGCAACGCCCGCTCGAGCGCGCGCGCCTCCCTCCGCAATTCGTCCACCCGGACGTCGGCGGTCGTCTCCATGACAGGAGGAATTCGCGGGGACCCGCTCAGGTCCTTCTGCGCCAAAACGCCTGTCATCCCGGGCGATTCGGGCCTCTCACGGTGGTCGTACGCCTCCCTAACTGGCGAACAAAAAAGGACCGGGGATTGGTCCAAACGTCACAAAAAAGTTGTTTTCGCATTAGCTTCGATGGCTATCATCCTCGGACCCGGACGGTCCCCCATCACGCGTCCCTCCCGTCCGGTACAAGGAGATCAGTGGCCCCATGAAAGCTTGGACCTCGGGCAACGTCGCGGGGACGGGCACGTTCCGTTGCACCGACTGCGACTACCCGGTCTCGTTGGACGCCGTCGACGAGCTACCGACCTGCCCGAACTGCGGCGGAACTGAATTCGTCCGTGCGTCGTTGTTCACGACCGCGCAGACGACCATCGTTGACCTCACCCCCGAGGTCGATGACCGTGCCTGGATCGACGAGGTCCGCGAGGGGCTCACCGACCCCGGGCAGTACATCGCCTATCGAACCGACGAGGACGACATCGTCGCCTACTCGCTCCAACGCGAATGGACGCGGATCGGCCGCAGCCTTGCCGCCGATATCCGCTTTGACGATCCGACCGTCTCCCGCCGCCACGCCCTGGTTGTCCGTCAGCCGGACGGCCTGCGTGTCCTCGACGACCGCAGCCTCAACGGCGTGTTCGTCAACGGCGAACGCGTGGAGTGGAGCACGCTGGCCGATGGGGATGAGATCGTCATCGGGCGGCACAGGCTGTATTTCCTCGACCTTCCGGCAATCTCAGGGATCCGCTACCAGCCCGCGGCAGAGCCAGAGACCGCCTGAACCGGTTCCCCCGGCGGAGCCTAAAGGCTTGCCCGAGCGGCGGAACCGGTTCCCCGGGCGAGCCTAAAGGCTTGCCCGGGAGGCGGAACCGGTTCCGGATCGCCTGACCCTGCGCACGCCCTATAGTCAGCCGCCGACATGGCGGTGACGATCGCGGTCCTCTCGCAGAAGGGCGGCACCGGCAAGACGACGGCGGTGCGCACGCTGACCGACGTCTTTCGCCGCCTGGATCTGCGGGTCCTCGCGGTCGATCTCGACCCCCAGGGGAACCTCTCCGACTACCTCGATGTCGATCCTGATGTCGCCCCCACGGTGGGGGACGTCCTGGCCGGGAGGGCGAAGGTCCGCGATGCCGTGCATGACGGGATCATTCCGGCCAATCTCGGGCTGGCCGAGGCCGAGCTCGTCCTCGGAGGCAAGATGGGCCGCGAGCTCGCCCTCCGCAAGGCACTGGGGCAGCTTCGGGACGACTTCGACCTGATCATGATCGACTGCCCGCCATCGCTCGGGCTACTAACCGTCAATGCCCTGGTCGCGGCCGATCATGCGCTGCTGTCCGCGGAGGCGCAGTACTTCGCCCTCCAGGGCGTCGAGCAGGCGCTCGAGGTGATCGAGCTGGCCCGGGACAGCCTGAACCCGAATCTCGAGTGGCTGGGGGTGGTCCTCAACATCGCCGACATGCGGACTCGCCACTCTCGTGAAGCTTTCGACTCGCTGCGTCAGCACTTCGGGCAGAAGCTGCTCGACACCACCATCCGCGCCTCGATCGCCTACGCGGAATCGGCCGAGCGGGCTCAGTCCATTCTCGATTACCGGCCTGACCTGGCGGTCGACTACCTCGGCGTGGCGGAGGAGCTGCTGCGCCGGCTCGGTATGGACGATGCCGGCCGCCGCGCCCGAGCCCTAACCGGCTCACTCACAGGCGCCCGCGCATAATCGACCGCAGGTCGCTCTGCCTGAAAACTCGCGGCTGCGGACGTGGGGAGCGAAGCGGGTTGTGGGCTATTCCTTGGTCATAGACGAAGAAATCGCCCACGCCACTCCCCAGCAGCATCCCGACCTAAGCCCGCCGAGCAAAAACGCGTCCCAAAACCGCCGCTTACCTGAGCCAGGCGCCTTTTGGTCATCCTGCGAGCAAAAAGCGCCCCGAATCGCCTGGGAACCGCGTTTCGGTCACCTTTTCACGTTTCGCGCGGTCGCGCGCCCTAAAGCTCTTTCACATCCGCACCTTGGGACTCGAACGCAGTCCGCGACACCGTCGCCCAGCCTGCGACTTCCCGCTGTAGCGCCTCGACGACCGAGCCCGTCTGCTCGTACTGGCACCACACGAGTACAGCTGGACCGGCGCCGGAGATCGTCGCGCCCAGAGCGCCGAGGGCCGCGGCGCGCTCGAGCAGCGCCGCCGAGCGGGGGTACATCCCGGATCGCGCCGGCTGATGCAGCCGATCGCTCAGCCCTTCCGCGATCAGCTCCCAGTCAGCGGTGGCCAGCCCCAGCATCAACACGGCGGTGTGGGCGACGTTGAAGACCGCATCGGCCATCGGCACCGAAGCACTCAACGCAGCTCGTGCCGCGCCCGTGTCGACCCCGTCCTCAGGGATCACCAGCAGCCCTTCGAGGCCCATCGGCGGCTCGAACCGATGAACCTGCGCTCCGTTGCAGACGACGAATCCGCCGTTGAGCGCCGCCGCGACGTTATCCGGATGGCCCTCGAGCTCGGCCGCCAGGCTCATCACATCGGCGTCGAGCTCGAAGATGTGGTCCGCGGCCAGCAGCCCGGCCACGATCGCCGCAGCGCTTGACCCGAGTCCGCGCGAGAGCGGAATCTTCGAGGCGATCCGAAACTCGAATCCGTCCGCCGGATGCAGCCGCTCGAAGGCACGCACGACGAGATTGCTCCGATCCCTCGGCACCTCGAGGTCGCTCCTCACGGCGAAGCTACCCGTCTCCTGGACCTCCAGCTCGAGGT
>DATGFT010000153.1:0-2026 GCA_035308915.1 Solirubrobacteraceae bacterium | reverse complement strand
CCGCCGCGCTCCCCGTCACCCGCTCACTCGGCATCGATCCCTCCCTACTCACCTGCGATGAGGACAACATGGCCTCCCGCAAGGTAATCGAGGCCAACGGCGGGGTCGTCGAGGACAAACGCGGCGGCAAGCTCCGCTACTTGGTACCGACGTCGTAAGGTTGCCTGGCCGATTGTGATGATGGGAGAGCCGGCTTATGACCGACGATGCGTTCACTGAGGCGCTGAGGCAACAGGACGCGGCCATCGCGTCCATGCTGGACGGCGATCCGGGCCCCATCATCGATTCCTGGGCGGCCTCTGATGAGGTAACCCTGTTCGGGGCGTGGGGACCCATCGAGAAGGGTCACCAAGCCGTGACCGACACCATGCGCTGGGTCGGAAGCCGCTTCACCGGCGCCGACGTCGTGGACGTGGAGCATACTGTCGTCGCCTCCAGCGGAGACCTCGCCTACACGGTGGGTTTCGAACGCAGCCGTGTCAGCGTCGACGGCGGGCCGCCACGCGACATGGTGATCCGCGTCACCCATATCTACCGGCGCATTGACGGCGACTGGAAGCTCATGCACCGGCACGGCGACTTCCCGCCGCCAGATCAGCGAAATGGCTCCGCCGGATAGGTGGACAGCGGCGCACTCGCGACCGACTGGGCATGGCCAAACGCCCATCGGAGCTAGTTCGGCCGCCCCGACCAGGAATTCTCCCGGTCAAAGGCTCGCCTTATCGTCCCGCTGGGAGCCGTGGCAGCTGCTCACGGTGCCGTCCCGCTCTCGCCGGCACGCTCGTCGCTGGTGTTTGCAGGGGTTTCGTCGCTGCGTGTGCGGGGGTTCGCGGCCGCGTGCTCGGCCCGGACGTAACTGTGACCCGGCCGAGTCTCAAAAGCACGCGGGATTGCTGCCGACCGCTGGGGGATAGACCGATACGGCGCATTTTCATAGGCAGCGATAATGCCGCCTGCAGGAAGGCAAGCGGCGCACCTTGGTGCGCTGGGAGAGTCTAGGGCGTACCGGGCGGAAGCTACTCGAGTCATCGCCCGGAGCGCGCATCGTCCGGCTCGCCGGTACCGCGTCAATGCTGTCCGGTGGCCTGGATCCAGACCGAGATGTGGGCGGGCTCCAGCGTCACGCCCGCCTGCCCACCGTCCACCCTCCTATGGAGGCGGCGCTACGCTCCGAGCGTTCTGGAACGTTACGGTCTCATACAGCCGCGTTAGAACGCGCGCTTGAGCCGTTCGATGTCGCGTGTGTGCTCCCGCAGTTCCTCGTAGGCGGGGCGCTCGCGGATGCGGGTCAGGGCCCAGCGGATGGCCTCCGCGCGGTTGGTGGCGATACCCGCGGCAACCAGCGTATCCACGATGTCCAGCTCGGGCGCTTTGAGCCGGACCATCACGTGCGTGAACTCAAGGTCGGCGGCCACGGTGCGGTAATCGTCGAGGAACTGGACCTGGCCATCGACCCGCTGGCCGCTGTCGTCGACGAACATCAGCTCGATGTACCGGATCTCGGGCCACTGCCGCAGCAGGCTATCCCGGAATTTGTTGAGCCTGGGGCCGACGGCCTTCTTGAACGCAGCGGCCGCCTCGCGGCGAGCGGGACCCCCTTGGCGGCCGGCGGCCGGGTCGGCGAAGACGAACCTGGGCATCAGCTGGCCCGGCTCGATCATCGGTGCGTCGCCGTGTTGCAGCAGCTCGACCCGGCGTATCAGGTCGGGGAAGAGTTCGCTCGCCGCGACTTCGATCTCGTGCTGGATGTGGTCCCTCTCCGCCTGGTCCATCCGATCCTCCTGTCCGTGCCTGAGTAGCTCAGATTACTCGGCTTAGTAAAGTAAGTCCACTAAGCGAGGAGAGCATCGCCCATCGTGCCGAGCGGCGGTGCTCCGAGGACGAGGAGGGCTTCGTGGAACCGCCGGAGCGAGAATGCCGCACCCCAGGCGGCCTGGGCCTTGTCCCGAAGCGACATAATCTCGAGCTTGCCCCACGTGTAGCGCCTGTAGGTGGGGTCGTAGAGAGCCCTCGTCGCCTCGCTCCT
>DATGFT010000152.1:0-43207 GCA_035308915.1 Solirubrobacteraceae bacterium | reverse complement strand
CGGGTGCAGCGCTCCGAGCACCCGGAGGCCTGGAAGCCGTTCGCCGTCCTCACGGCGGTGATCGCGCTGCGGTCGATCGTCTACTTCGGGCTGGTCGGCTTCATCCCGCTCTACTACGTCAAGGTGCTGCACGCCGGCAAGACGCTGGGCAGCGCGGCGCTGACCGCGATGCTCGTGGGCGGCGCGGTGGGCACACTGATCGGGGGGCCGCTTGCCGACCGTTTCGGGCGCCGCAACGTCCTCATCGGCTCGATGCTCGTGCTCCCAGCCCTGGTCGCGGGATTCCTGGTCTCAGGGCCGGTGCTCGCGCTTGTGTGGGCGGCGATTGCCGGCGCGGCGACAATCGCCACCTTCGCCGTCACGATCGTCATGGGGCAGGAGTACCTGCCCGGGCGGATCGGCGTCTCCGCCGGGGTGACGATCGGGCTCTCGATCGGCCTGGGCGGGGTGGGCGCGCCGCTGCTCGGATTGATTGCCGATGCCCAGGGGGTGCGGGCGGTGTTCGAGACGATCGCGCTGCTCCCGCTGCTGACGCTGCCGGTGATCATGGCGCTTCCCCGGCGGGCCCCGGCGACAGCGCCGGAGCAGGAAACCCGGGGTGCAGCACGTAACCACGAGCCATCGGCGCTGTACCCTCCTCAGCGAGATCTCTCCCGATCCAGGTAAGCCCGGGCCGCCGGCCGCCCGGCTGGAGATCTTCACCACATCGGCCGATTCTCGACACAGT
Organism: Solirubrobacteraceae bacterium; assembly: GCA_035308915.1. Classification (GTDB taxonomy): domain Bacteria; phylum Actinomycetota; class Thermoleophilia; order Solirubrobacterales; family Solirubrobacteraceae; genus Palsa-465. The sequence continues at coordinate 42,480 of DATGFT010000152.1, read as the reverse complement.
GATTCACCTGCGGCATCGACTGTCCCACCGCGTGCCCACGCTCGCCGCGCTGGCCGCCGCGTTCATCGGCGCGATCAACATCGCCTCGGCGTTGACCCCGAACATGCGTTGGCGCGGGCATCTGCTTCTTCAGTTCGAGCCGATCGCGGCCATGCGGCTGTTCCACGCCCTGGCGCTGCCGGCCGGCGCGTCGCTTGTGCTCGTCGCGCCGTACCTGCTCAAGCGCCGCCAGCGGGCCTGGCAGGTGGCGATCGGTCTGATGCTGGCGCTGGGGCTGTTCGACCTCCTCAAGGGGCTTGATTTCGAGGAGACCGCGCTGACCTGGGGCGTCGCCGTGGTCCTCGTGCTCTCGAGCGACGCGTTCACGGTTCGCCATGACCCAATCACGCTGCGCTCGGCCCTGTGGCGAGTGCCTCTCCTCGGGCTGCTGGGGATCGCCGCCGCGGCGCTGGCCACATGGGCGTCCCAGGGCCGTCCCTCCTGGAGCTCGGTGCTCAGGGAAACCGGGGATCTCCTGCGCTGGCAACCCGGCCCGCTGCATTTCGAGCGCCACGTGGCGTTCGACTATCACTTCGCGTGGATTCCGACGGCCGTGCATCTGGTCGAGATCGGGACGCTGATGGCGATCGCCTACGTGATCTTCCGGCCGCTGGCCGCACCGCGGGCGCTGCCCGGCCCCGCGGCTCGCCGTCTGGCGGCGCAGCTCGTGCGGACACATGGCCGGGACACCCTCTCGTTCTTCAAGCTGCGGGGCGACAAGCAGTACTTCTTCTCCACCGACCGCGCGGCATTCGTCGGCTACCGGATCGAGAACGGGGTGCTGCTGCTCTCGGGCGATCCCGTCGGGCCGGATACGGCGATCGATCCCCTGCTGGCACAACTGCGGACGTTCGCCAACGCGCGGGGACTGAAGCTGGGCGCGGTGGGAGCCAGCGAGTCGATGCGGGCGCGCTACGAGGCGCTCGGCCTCCGGACGCTCTACCTGGGCGATGAGGCGATCATCGATCTTCAGCAGTTCTCGCTCGAGGGCAGGCCGATCCGAAAGGTTCGCCAGTCCGTGACCCGGCTGCGCAAGGCGGGCTACGTGGCTGAGCTGCACGGTCGCGCGGCGATGGACCCCGACACGCTCGAGGCGGTCGAACGCGTACTCGAGGTGGGGCGCCAGGGTGCCCCAGAGCGTGGGTTCTCGATGGCCATGGATTCGATCTCCGGCCCCCACATCGACCAGACCCTCGTGCTGGTGGCTCACGACGACGAGGGGGTCGTGCGCGGGGTCCTTCACTTCGTGCCCTGCTACGGCCGCTCGGCTGTCTCGCTGTCGTTCATGCGACGGGACCCCGCGACCCCGAACGGGCTCACCGAGTTCATGGTCGCCAGCGCCACCGAGCTCCTACGTGACCGCGGCCTGGACGAGCTGTCGCTGAACTTCGCCACCTTCGCACGCTGGATGCACAGCCCGTCGAGGTGGCATGAGCGCGTTCTCGGCAAGGTCGTGTCGGTGCTCAACCCGTTCTTCCAGATCGAGAGCCTCTACCGGTTCAACGCCAAGTTCTTCCCGCGCTGGGAGCCGCGCTACCTCGTCTATGAGGGCACTCTCGGCCTGCTCCGAGCCAGCCTGGCCGCGGCCTGGGCGGAAGGCCAGCTGCCCAAGCCGCGGGTTCCCCGCCGTGGGAGCGAGACCGGGCGCGCCAGCCGCCGCCAGCGGGCGCCCCTGACGGCACGCTGAAAGCCGAGAAGCCGGTACTGTCAGGGTGGTAAGCCGGTACTGTCCGGCTCCTCGCCGCTACCCTAGCGGCCCTCGCCGTTTGCCCTCTCCGCCTTGATCAGCAGTTACCGAAATACCCCTTCGCCATCCGCCGTCGGCCCCGATGGAAGCGTTGTGCTGCGCTACCTCGACGTGGTCCTGGTCCTCGTCGCGGCGCCGATCCTGATCCTGATCGGGGTCTCGGCGTCGGGCTACGCAGCCGGGGCCGGAGCGTGGCTCCTCCTGCGAGCACTGGGCGCCGGGCTCGAGCGCTACCTGGGGGGTGTGAACGAGCCGCGGCGGGAGATCTCCTTGCGGCTGGCCTACCTGATCGCGCGCGTGTTCCTGCTCGCGCTGGCCATCATCCTCGTCCGCCGGGCCGACGGTAAGGACGCTGCCCTGGCCGCGCTGGCCGTGATCGTGTTCGCGTTCACAGTGCAGCTCGCGGTTTCCTTCCTCCAGCGCCCGAGGCGAACGACATGAGCCGGACCAAGAAGCTGCTGCTATGGCTGGTTGGACTCTGGCTCGGAGGGTCGATTCTCCTGGCCGTGATTCTGGGCTTCGGCCACAAGAACAACTCGTTCCAGATCCAGAACGAGTTCAAGCTCATCAACTGGGTCAACCTCGGGATATTCAGCATCAACCGAGCCGTGGTCTACCTGATCATCGCCGCGGTACTGACCACGCTGACGATGATCTTCATCGCCCGGCGGATGCAGATGCGACCCAACCGGGTGCAGACCACGGTGGAGCTCGCCTACTCCTTCGTCCGCGACCGGATCACCGGCGACAACATGTCGGGAAAAGAGGCGCGGCGCTGGTTCCCGTTCCTGGCCACGCTGTTCTTCTTCCTCTGGTGGTCGAACATCATCGGCTACCTGCCGCTACCCACGAACAGCGAGCAGAAGTTCACCCTCTTCGGCGCCCACATCCCGTCCTTCGCCCTGTATGCCGCAACCGCGAACATCTCGGTTCCGCTGGCCCTGGCGATCGTCGTCTTCGTCGCCTTCAACTGGGAGGGCATCCGCACCCAGGGACCAATCGGCTACATCAAGAGCCTGGTACCAGCCGGCGTCAGCGGCCCGATGCTGCTGCTCATCTTCCCGCTCGAGGTGATCTCGACCTTCATGCGGCTGATCTCCCTCACCGTCCGGCTGTTCGCCAACATCCTGGCCGGGCACATGATCATCCTGTTCATGGCCGGGGGCCTGGCGGTGATTCTCGGGCTGTCGTTCCTGGGGTGGTTCACGTTGCCCGCCGGCGTCGCCATCTACGTCTTCGAGCTGGGGCTGATCGCCACCCTGCAGGCCTTCATCTTTGCGATTCTCGCCGCCATCTACATCGGCGGCGCCACGACAACGCACTAACGACAAGGAGCTGAGCTCAAAGTGGTTACACATTTCCTCTCCTTCGCCGCCTCCTCGGGCGTCGGGGCCGGTCTCGGGATCGGGATCGGCGGCGGCCTGGGCGCGGTCGGCGCCGGCGTCGGCATCGGCTTCATCTTCGGCAAGGTGATCGAGTCGGTCACCCGCCAGCCTGAGATGCGTGAGGAGATTCAGGGCATTCAGTGGCTCGGGTTCGCGCTCACCGAGGCATGTTTCTTCTATGGGCTGGTCGCCGGCCTGCTCTCCTACGTGCTCAAGTAGATGGACGCTGCGGTGATTCTGAGCCCGGCGGCCTCAGGCGGCTCGTTCCTGATCTCGCCGAATGTCGGCCTGATGGTCTGGACGCTGCTCCTGTTCGCGCTGTCGATGATCCTGCTCTGGAAGCTCGCCTTCCCCCGGATCTCCGAGGCGCTGGACCGTCGCCAGCGGGCGATCGAGGAGTCGATCGACGCGGCTGAGGAGACGCGCCGGAAGGCGGACGAGCTGCTCGACGAATACCGCGAGCGCCTCGCCGAGGCACGCACGCAGGCCCAGGAGATCATCGACCGGGCGCGCCAGGCCGGCGAGGCGCATGAGCGCGAGTCAGAGGAGGAGGCGATCCGGCGCCGCGAGCAGCTGATGGAGCGCACGAGGCGCGAGATCGACGCCGAGACCCGCCGCGCGATCCAGGAGATCCGCCGTGAGGTGGCTGACCTCACGGTCCTGGCCACCGAGAAGGTGACCCGGAAGACGCTGACCGATAAGGATCAGGAACGCCTGGTCAAGGAGGCGCTCGACGAGCTCGACTTCAGCGCGCTGGCGCCCAGCGGCCAGGAGCGCTGATGGAGGAGATCGCCGAGGTCTACGCCCGCGCGCTGTTCGAGGTCGCCCAGGAGCAGGACAAGCTCGATCAGATACACGAGCAGCTGGGCGAATTTGCCGACGCGGTGGCCGAGAACCTCGACATGGCAAGGTTCTTCTTCTCGCCCTACTTCTCCACCGAGGACAAGAAGGGCGCCCTGCACAAGGCGGTGGGCGGAGCCGACGAGGCGATGATGAACTTCCTGGAGGCGCTGATCGAACGCCACCGGATGCCGGTGATCTTCAGGATCCGTGAGCGGTTCGATGAGCTCTGGGAGAACGAGCGCAAGCTGCTTGCCGTCGAGGTTACGAGCGCGGTCGAGCTGGACAAGGAGACGATCGCCGGAATCGGGGAGAGCATCGGCAAGCAGGTGGACCGGAAGGTCGAGCTGTCAAGCCGCGTCGACCCGGAGATATTGGGGGGCGTCATCTTGCGGGTGGGGAACTTCATCCTCGACGCGTCGATCCGCCACCGGTTAGAGCAACTTCGAAAGCAAGTCGCGCGGGCGTAGCTACGCTCGCCCGCCAAGGAGTACTGAAACGTGCAGATCAATCCTGACGAGATCACCTCAATCCTTCGCAGCCGGATCGAAGGCCTGGACCAGGAGGAGGCCGACCTGAGCGAGGTCGGGACCGTGCTGTCCGTGGCCGACGGAATCTGCCGGGTCTATGGCCTGGAGAACTGCATGTCGTTCGAGATGCTCGAGCTGCCGCACGACGTGACCGGCCTGGCCCTCAACCTCGAGTCCGACAACGTCGGAGCGGTGCTGTTCGGGGAGTGGGACAAGATCGTCGAGGGCGACACGGTCAAGCGCACCAAACGGCTGCTCGAGGTTCCCGTGGGGGAGGAGCTGCTGGGCCGGATCGTCGACCCGCTCGGCAAGCCTCTGGACGGCAAGGGCGAGGTCAACACCTCGGAGAGCCGGCCCTCCGAACACAAGGCGCCCGGCGTCGTTCTGCGCCAGCCGGTGAAGGAGCCGATGCTCACCGGGATCAAGGCGATCGACTCGATGATCCCGATCGGCCGCGGCCAGCGGGAGCTGATCATCGGCGATCGCCAGACCGGCAAGAGCTCGATCGCCATCGACGCGATCATCAACAACCAGGACAGGGACCTGATCTGCGTCTACGTGGCGATTGGGCAGCGCAAGTCCACGGTCGTCTCGCTGGCCCAGACGCTCGAGGAGGCCGGCGCACTGGAGAACACGATCATCGTGATGGCGCCGGCCGACGAGTCAGCGCCGATCAAGTTCCTCGCCCCCTACGCGGGATGCGCGATGGCGGAGCACTTCCTCTACAACGGCAAGGCGGCGCTGGTCATCTACGACGACCTGACCAAGCACGCCTACGCCTACCGCCAGATGTCGCTGCTGCTGCGCCGCCCACCGGGGCGCGAGGCCTACCCGGGAGACGTCTTCTACCTCCATTCACGTCTGCTCGAGCGCGCGGTCAAGCTGGCCGACGACTTCGTCGATCCCGCCACGGGCGAGGAGCGGCCCGGCGGTGGCTCGCTGACCGCGCTGCCGATCATCGAGACGCAGGCCGGGGACGTGTCGGCCTACATCCCGACCAACGTGATCTCGATCACCGACGGCCAGATCTATCTCCAGCCCGAGCTCTTCCGCTCGGGGGTCAGGCCGGCGATCAACGTCGGGATCTCGGTCTCCCGCGTGGGCGGCAATGCGCAGATCACGCCGATGCGCAAGGTGGCGGGCCGGTTGAAGCTCGACCTCTCGCAGTACCGCGAACTCGAAGCCTTCGCCCAGTTCGGCTCCGAGCTCGATCCGGAGACCCAGCGGACGCTGGCCCGGGGCGAGCGCCTGGTCAAAACGCTCAACCAGGGCGAGCGCGAACCGATGCCGGTCGAGGACCAGGTCGTGCAGATCTACGCGGCCACGAACGGCTATCTCGACCGGATCGTCGTCGACAAGGTCGAGAAGTTCCTCGGCGATCTGAGCGACCACGTTCGCGGCGCCGAGCCCGAGACGCTCAAGAAGATCGCCGAGGGCGACTGGAGCGACGAGGTTCAGAAGGCGGTCGATGACGCGGTCAAGCAATTCGCCGAGGACTTCGGCTACGACCTCGACGAAGAGGGGCACCCGCTGGAAGAGGGCGAGGACGGGGAGACCCGGAGTCGTGACCGCGGCCGCGAGGGTGAGGACGAGGACGGGGCCGAGGGCCAGAGCGACGAGGAAGGCGAGGAGGAGAAGGCCGCCTAGCCGGTGGGTGGGCCACGCCTAGATGCCTCAGTCCCAGCGCGACGTCCGCAACCGCATCGGTTCGGTCAAGAACATTCAGAAGATCACGCGGGCCATGGAGATGGTGGCGGCGGCTCGGCTGCGCCGGGCCGAGCAGCGGATCGAAGCGCTGCGGCCCTACGCGGACGCGATCCGTCGAATGACCCGCCAGGCGGCCGAGGCAGCCGGAGACCTGCCTCGACTTCCGATTCTCCAGGAGCACGAGAGCGTGAACACGGTGGGGATCCTGCTCGTGGCGGGCGACCGCGGGCTGGCCGGCGCGTTCAACTCGAACATCGTCCGGGCCGGTGTGGCGGCCGGGCGCGATCACGGCCGTGAGAGCCGCCGGGTGGCGTATTTCGCCTCGGGCCGCCGGGCCGCCTCGTCGGTCAGCTTCCGAGGGCTGCCGCTCATCGACAGCTTCACCGGCTTCACCGATCGCCCGGCCTACGCCGACGCCCGCCGGATCGCCGAGCGGCTGATCGCCGCCTACGTCGACGGGGATGTCGACCAGGTCGAGATCTTCTACAACCGGTACTTCTCCGCGCTCTCGCAGGAGGTCCGGCGAGAGACGCTGCTGCCACTGCAACGGGCAACGTTGCTGGAGGAGGACTCGGGCACGGAGGAACGCGAGGAGGCGGACGAGCGGGAGGACTCATCCCAGAAGCGGGCGCTGGTCGAATACGAGCCTGACCCCGAGCAGATCCTGGGCCGGCTCGTCCCCGACTATGTGGAGATCTCGATCTACCGGGCGCTGCTCGAGTCGACCGCCTCCGAGCACGGCGCCCGGATGACGGCGATGCGCAACGCTTCCGAGAACGCCAGCACGCTGATCGACGACCTGACGCTCCAGATGAACCGGGCCCGTCAGGCCGAGATCACCCAGGAGATCATGGAAGTTGTGGCCGGTGCTGAGGGCCTGGCCGGGTAGACCCTAGACTGGAGAATCCACATGTCCGTTACCGAAGAATCCGGCGCCAAGACATCTGAAAAAGACGCTGAGGCGGGCCAAAACGGCTCCCAGAAACGCAACGTCGGCCGCATCGACGAGATCCAGGGCGTGGTCATCGAGGCGGTATTCCAAGATCAGCTGCCCGAGATCTACCACGCGCTTCTGGTCAAGCGGCCTGAGATCGCCCGTGAGGAGGAGGACGTCGACGTCGCCGCCTCGCACGAGGACTACCTGGTGTGCGAGGTTCAACAGCACCTCGGCGACGACCGGGTGCGCGCGGTGGCCATGGACTCGACGGACGGGCTGGCCCGCGGCGTCGAGGTGATCGACACCGGGGCGCCGATCACCGTTCCCGTCGGGCGGGCGACCCTGGGTCGCATCTTCAACCTGCTCGGCGATCCGATCGACATGGGCGATGCGATCCCGGAGGACACCGAGCGCTGGCCGATCCATCGTCCGGCGCCGAGCGTCGAGGACCTGATCCCCACGCAGGAGATGTTCGAGACCGGGATCAAGGTCGTCGACCTGCTGGCGCCCTACGCCAAGGGCGGCAAGGTCGGGCTGTTCGGCGGAGCCGGGGTGGGTAAGACCGTGATCATCCAGGAGCTCATCCGCAACCTGGCCGAGGAGCACGAGGGTCTGTCCGCTTTCTGCGGCGTCGGCGAGCGCTCACGTGAGGGCAACGACCTGTGGCTCGAGATGAAGGAGTCCGGCGTCCTCGAGAAGACGATGCTGGTCTTCGGCCAGATGAACGAGCCGCCGGGCGCGCGTATGCGGGTCGCGCTGTCCGGGCTGACGATGGCCGAATACCTGCGCGATAACGAGGGGCAGGACGTCCTTCTGTTCATCGACAACATCTTCCGTTTCGTCCAGGCCGGCTCCGAGGTCTCCGCCCTGCTTGGGCGGATGCCCTCGCAGGTCGGCTACCAGCCGACCCTTGAGTCCGAGATGGGCGAGCTCCAGGAGCGCATCACCTCGACCAAGAAGGGATCGGTGACCTCGATCCAGGCCATCTATGTTCCCGCCGACGACCTCACCGACCCGGCGCCCGCCTCGGTGTTTGCGCACCTGAACGCGACGACGACCCTGTCCCGGTCGATCGCCGAGCAGGGCATATACCCGGCCGTCGACCCGCTCGACTCCACCTCGACGATCCTCAAGGAGGACATCCTGGGCGAGGAGCACGTGCGCGTGGCTAACGAGGTCAAGGCGGTCCTTCAGCGCTACCGCGAGCTCCAGGACATCATCGCGATTCTCGGGATCGACGAGCTATCGGACGAGGATCGCCTGACAGTCAACCGCGCGCGCAAGATCCAACGCTTTCTGTCTCAGCCCTTCCACGTGGCCGAGCAGTTCACGGGTACGCCCGGCGTGTACGTGAAGATCGAGGACACGATCCGTGGCTTCGACGAGATTCTCCAGGGCAAGCACGACGATCTCCCCGAGCGCGCCTTCTTCATGAAGGGGACGATCGACGACGTCCTGAAGGACGCGGGTCAGTCTCGCGACAAGGACGACAAGGCCGATGGAGAGTCCGGGAGTGAGGAGTCGCGCGGCGAGGACGAGGAGGAGAGCTCCGCCTCGGACGACTCCTCAGGGGCGGTGGCGCAGGCCGAGGGCGAGTCGGAGCCGCACGCCGCCACGTCCGAAGCAGGGTCGGGCGGCACGACCGAGGACTGAGAACGTCCGATGGCCCACGAGAAGTTCCGCGCCGAGGTGCTGACGCCAGAGGGCAAGGTGTTCGACGACGAAGTGGAGATGGTCTCCACCAAGACGGCGGTCGGCTCGATCGGTGTGCTTGCGCACCACACGCCGGTGCTGGCCATGCTCGATCCCACCGAGCTGCGCCTCTACAAGAGCGAATCTGAGGTCGAGCGCTTCGCCCAGTCCGAGGGATACCTCCAGGTGGCGAACAATCGGGTCCTCGTCCTGGTCGAGGAGGCGCACCCGCCCGACCAGCTCGACACCGGGCAGCTGCGTGAGCGGCTCGAGCAGGCCGAGCGGGAGTTCGACTCCGCCGAAGAGGATTCGGAGAAGCAGCGGGTCGCCGAGCGGGACAGGCGGCGGTGGCAGGCGTTTCTCGAGATAGCTGAAGGGTAGGCGGGTCGCCATCGGGCTGGCACGCCCGGTGCGAGCTTCCTAGGTCCGCGGCGATCGCGCGGCGCGCGAGTGCGTGCCAGCCCGACGGCGACCCGCCGTGATCCTGGGTGGCGAAGCGCGTACCGCGCCCTCCTATCCTGGGGATGTGGTTGATGAGCGTGTTTTGGCGGAACGGCTGATTCGGTATGACACGTCTCGTCACGAGGAGCTGGTGGCGGCGGCAGGATTCGTCAAGGGATGGCTCGAATCCCGGGACATCGAGGTCCGGGATTTCGAGCATCGCGGCGCGCCCGTGCTGGTCGCGGAGGTGGGAAGCACCTCCGAGACGGCGCCGTGCGTCGTCTTCCACGGCCACCTGGACGTGGTTCCCGGCCGGCCGGAACAGTTTGAGCCGAGGGTCGAGAATGACCGGCTGTTTGGACGTGGCGCCTACGACATGAAGGGCGGCCTGGCCGCGATGATGTGCGCGGTCAAGGACGTCGAGCGCCAGGAGGACGTCCGGGTCAGGCTGGTGTGCGTCCCCGACGAGGAGTCCGAGGAGCTCGATGTCCGCTCGACGGAGGCCGTCGTCGAAGCCGGGCTGGGCGGTGACTTCGCGATCACGGGTGAGCCCACCGACCTGCACATCGGGGTCGCGGCCAAGGGGGTGCTGGCCATGCGGATCGAGGTGGACGGCCGGGCGGCGCACAGCTCGACGCCATGGCTGGGCGACAACGCGATTCTCAAGGCGATCGACGTGTTCCGGGCTATCGAGACGCTTCCCTTCGCGCGGGAGTCCTCGGATCTGTTTGACCGGCCGTCGATCAACCTCGGGCGCATCCAGGGTGGCGATGCGCTCAACAAGGTCCCTGATTGCTGCGAGATGGCCGTGGACGTCCGTTTCCTGCCCGAACAGGATCCCGAGCGCATCCTCGAGCAGGTGAGCGGGATTCCCGACGCCCACGTCACCCGGACCTTCATCTGGCCGCCGGTCACGGTTTCCCGCACAAACCCCTACGTCCGTGCGCTCCGTGAAGCCGTCAGCCGCTCGATCCACGACCAGGCGCTGAGCGTGGGGCGCGACGGGGCCTCGGACGCGACGGCCTTCCTGGCCGCGGGGATCGCCGCGGTGGAATTCGGGCCTGAGGGCGCCGGCCACCATGGTCCCGAGGAGTGGGTGTCGGTGACCTCGCTGGCCCGCTATCGGCGCGCGCTGCGCGATTTCGTCCGGGCGCTGCCGATGCGGCTGGGGGATGCCACGGCCAACGAGCCGGGGCTCAAGGCGATCGAGGGCGGGCTCGCCTGAGGACCCGCAGCGCGGCGAGTTGCGGCTGATCCCCCGATCCCGGCGCGGGGCGCTGTGGCGGTTCGCCCTCGGCGCCACGCTGGTCATCACCTTCGCGGCCGCGACAACCGCTGTGGCCGGGCTGCTCCAGTTCAAGCAGGCGGCGACCTACCTGTCCGCCACGCCGGCGCTTCCTCACGCGCAGGTGAGCATCGCCAACCCCGGCGACCCGCAGACACTCCTGCTGATCGGCTCCGATCACCGCGCGGGAACCCCGTGGCGCACGTCCAACACCGACACGATGCTGCTGGTCCGGCTCGATCCCAACTCCGCGACCATCAATCTGCTCTCGCTGCCGCGGGACCTCAAGGTGGACATTCCGGGGTTTGGGACCCAGCGGCTCAACCAGGCGTACTCGCTGGGCGGTCCCAACCTGCTCCTGAGGACGATCCGGGCCAACGTCTTCCCGCAGCTCACGGTTAGCCACATCATCGACGTCAACTTCGGCGGGTTCGAGGCGGTGGTCAATGCCATCGGCTGCGTGTACACCGACGTCGATCACCGCTACTACAACAACACGGCGGTCAGCAACTACTCGAGCATCGACATCCAGCCCGGGTACCAGAAGCTGTGCGGAGCCGATGCGCTCGCGTTCGTGCGCTTTCGCCACACCGACAACGATCTCGTGCGCAATGCCCGCCAGCAGGACTTCCTGCGCTGGGCGAAGGATCAGTACAGCGAGGCCGACCTGATAGCGAACCAGGGGAAGCTGCTCAAGATCTTCGGCAAGCACGTCCAGACCGATCACAACCTGCACACCACGGACGGTCTGATCAACCTGTTCAACCTGGTCGCCTTCTCGGCCGGGCACCAGATCAAGCAGATTCGCTTCCCGGCGATCCTGCTGCCGTGTGGCCCGTCAGCCCCCGGGGTGATCGCGCAGGTGCCGTGTTATGTGACGGCCAATCCGGGTGCCGAGCGGGCGGTCTACACCGCGTTCATGACGCCGACGCCGCCGGCGGCGAGCCAGAGCTCCATCCCGCACCCGGGAGTTCGGGTCGCGATGGCACCCCGCGCGCGGCCGCAGCCCACGCCGGGCCTCACGGCGGACCTGAAGGATGGCCGGGCGCAGGCGGGCGCGCTGCACGGCGCACGGATGCCGGTGTACGTGCCGCGGCTCATCCTCGCGGGATCGCAGTACTGCACCGCGGAGAACCCCAACTGCACGGTCGAGGTGGGGCAGACGACAGCCGAGGCCGGCGTTCCAAGTGGCTATCCGCGAGCCTACGTGGTGCACGACCAGGCTGGCGTCGGAGAGGCTGCCTACCGGCTGACGCTTGAGATCAACCCGGTGTTCGGCGAGTACTACGGCGTCCAGGGCACGACCTGGCAGAACCCGCCGATCCTGCGCAAGCCGACCCAGACCGAGATCGTGGGCGGGAAACAGCTCGAGCTCTATGCCAATGGCGGCAGGATCAGCCTCGTCGCGTGGCATACCCCGCGTGCGGTCTACTGGGTCTCAAACACCCTGAACGACACCATCGGCAACCGCCAGATGGTGGCAATCGCCGCCTCGCTGACGCGGCCATAGAGGGTCGAGCCGGCTGACGCAGGCGCGCTCGCTACGCTCCTGCGCCGATGGCTGCGCAGCGTGAACCCATCGCCGTGATCGGCACCGGCTACGTCGGCCTGGTCACCGCCGCCGGCTTCGCGGAGCTGCGCAACCAGGTCTGGTGCGTCGACATCGACGCCGACAAGATCGCCCTTCTGGAGCGCGGAGAGATTCCGATCTACGAGCCTGGGCTCGCTGAATGTGTCGAGCGCAATCGTGAGCGACTGCACTTCTCGACCAGTCTTGCCCCCGCGCTCGAGCACGCGCGGTTGCTGTTCGTCGCCGTGGGCACCCCGTCGACGTATTCGGGCGACGCCGACCTCTCAGCTGTCCGCGCGGTCGTAGACGCCATGCCGAATTCGAGCCGCCACGCGCTGGTGATGAAGTCGACGGTCCCCGCCGGAACCGGCGACGCGATCAAGCGGGTGTTTGAGCGCGAGGGAAAGAGCGGCTTTGCCTACGTGTCGTGCCCTGAGTTCCTCAAGGAGGGATCGGCGGTCGAGGACTTCCTGCACCCCGACCGCGTCGTGGTCGGCGACGACGGCGACTGGGCGGGAGATGCGGTTGTCGCGCTCTACGCCCCGCTCGACGCGCCGCTGGTCCGCACCGACATCCGCAGCGCCGAGATGATCAAGCTGGCCGCCAATGCCTTCCTGGCCACGAAGATCTCGTTCATCAACGAGATCGCCAACGTCTGCGAGGAGACGGGGGCCGATGTTCTCGAGGTGGCGCGCGGGATGGGGCTGGATCAGCGGATCGGCCCGAGCTTCCTGAAGCCGGGCGTGGGATACGGCGGTTCGTGTTTTCCCAAAGACGTCTCGGCCCTGAAACAGCTGGCCGGGAACTCGGGCTACCACTTCCAGCTGTTGACCGCGGTGATCGAGGTCAACGAGCTTCAGAAACGGCGCGTCATCGGGAAGCTGCAGAAGCACCTGGGGACCCTCGTGGGTAAGCAGGTCGCCCTGCTCGGTCTTGCCTTCAAGCCGCACACCGACGACATGCGCGAGGCCTCATCGCTCGTGCTTGCGGCACGGCTCCAGGCCGACGGCGCCAACGTGCGGGCGTACGACCCGATCGCCGAGGACCAGGCGCGCAAGCTCATGGTCGGGGTGGAGTTCGCCGACTCCGCGTCGGAGGCCCTCGAAGCGGCCGATGCGGCCGTGATCGTCACCGAGTGGCCTGAGTTCACCGAGCTCGACTGGAAGGCGGTGGCCGCGCGGATGGCCGGGCGGCTGATCGTGGACGGGCGTAACTGCCTCGATCCGGCCAAAGTCACCGCGGCCGGTCTGCTCTACGAGGGGATCGGACGGGCAGCCGGCAGGTAGCCGCGGCCGAGCGGCCGGCGACGCCATGACCCGCGCCGCCCGCAGAATGCGTATCTTGCCGAGCGTGCGGCTGCGAGGTGGACAGAGAGCGTGACCGACGCAGGGGCACTTGACCGGGGAGCCATCGCGACGGTCGACACCAGCGGGCAGCTGGACGACATCCTCGGCCTGCCCGACCACATCCGTGACGCCCTCTGGCGCGTGGAGTCAGCCAACCTCCAGCCCCATGACGCGACCGGCGGTCTGATCGTCGCCGGGATGGGGGGATCCGGCGTGGGCGGCGCCCTGGCTCGGGCGGCGCTGGCTGACCGTGCGCTGCGGCCGATCGTGGTCATTCGCGGCTACGGGCTGCCGCCGTGGACGGCCCCCGAGAGCACGGTGCTGTGTTCGAGCTACTCGGGTGACACGGAGGAGACGTTGGCGGCCTACGAAGCCGCGGGGGCGCTCGGAGCGCGGCGGATCGTCGCCACCACCGGCGGCAAGCTGGCGGCGGCCGCCCGGGCCGATGGAGTGCCGGTGATCCCGCTGCCCGGCGGTTTTCAGCCGCGCGCGGCGGTCGGGTACTCGCTCGTCGTCGCCCTCGAGGTTGCCGCGCTGAGCGGCGCCGGCGAGGGGCTGCACTCCGAGATCGACGTGGCGGCGGCGCGAACCGAGGAGCTGATCGCAGGGTGGGCCCCCGGCGGCGCCCACGACGAGTTTCCCAAGGAGCTGGCCCGGGGCCTTCACCAGACCGTCCCGCAGATCGCCGGCTCCGGGCTCACCTCGCCGGTGGCCTACCGCTGGAAATGCCAGTTCAACGAGAACGCCAAGATTCCCGCCTTTTCGCACGAGATTCCCGAGCTCGACCACAACGAGATCGTCGGCTGGCAGGGCGCGAGCGAGCTCGGGCGGTTCTCGGCCGTATTCCTGGACGACTCTGACCTGCACCCGCGGATCCGCCAGCGGATCGAGCTGACCAGGGGTTTGATCGCCGGCGAAGCAGCGGCGACGTTCCGAATCGAGAGCGTCGGGGAGAGCGCGATCGAGCGGCTTCTGTCACTGGTCTTCCTGGGCGACCTGGTCTCTCTCTACCTGGCCGTCCTGCACGGGGTCGATCCCGGTCCGGTGGAGACGATCGAGCGCCTGAAGAGCACGCTCGCCGGCGGCTGAGCCGTCGTCGCTCGTCGGCTGACCGGGCCGGCTACGTGAGGTGGATGCCGCGCTGCTCGTAGAGGCGCCGGTCGGCCGCGGCCAGCAGCTGCTCGAAGCTATCCCCGTCCTCGGGATAGGAGGCGGTACCGATCGTGACGTCCCATGGGGTGGCGAGGCGCAGGCTGCTCCGAGCAGCCGGAACCTGGGCGCGAACCCGCTGGGTCATGGCCGCGGCCCCGGCGACCGACTGCTCGGCCAACAGCACGCCGAGCTCGTCTCCACCGATCCGGCCCACCACGTCGTGCGTGCGCGCCGACTCGCGTAGGAGCATGGTCACGCGCTTGAGGAGACGGTCGCCCGCCAGGTGGCCCTCGGTGTCATTTACCGCCTTGAGCCCCCGGATGTCCACGAACGCGAGTGCCATCGGATGGTCATAGCGGCGAGCCCGCCCGAGCTCACGCTCAGCCGCCTCGAGGAACCCACGGCGGTTGAGGACACCCGTCAGCGGGTCGGTTACCGCGGCCGCCGTCACGGCTGCCACCTCTCCGGCCTGGATCCGGACGCGGCGACCCGAGCGGAGCGCGGCGACTCCAGCCAGCGCGGCAAGCGCGAGCGAGGCGGCAAGCGCGATCCAGACGCCGATCGGGATCACGTTGATGAAGTGCTCGATGATCGTGCCCGGTGGATCATTGACCGTCGAGGACGCGAGGCCTCGATTGTGCGAGCGGCGGGCGGAGGCGGCTGCGGTTGCAGTACGGCTCCCGGACGCCGTACCCGAGCCCGCCGTGGCTGCCAGGAGGGTCGCTGTGCCCGGTGCCAGCGGGCCGGCCAGTTCACGGGTCTCGACAGACGGGCCGTTCGAGGCGCCGAGATGTGAGGAAAGCGGACCGCTTCGCCCGCGCGCGCTCAGGGTCAGAGGGGCCGTCCCGGCGGGAGTCGACGATGGAACCCCGACGATCACAGCGGGCCTCCCCGCTCCGGACCGGCGATGGGCGCGGACGCGATTGGCGGCTGCGGGAGCGGGAGCCGCGGGAGCCGGCGGTGGAGGGGCAGCAGCGGATGCGGCCGCGCTCGGCCCCGCGGCCGGAGCGCCGTTACCGTGACCGTTTGCCCGGCCATGGCCGGGCGGCGCGGCGCCGGGGTGAGCGTGACCCGGTCCGCCGCCACTCACGGTGGCGGCGGCTCCCCGGTGACCGCGACCGTGACTATCGGTGGCGTGGCCGAGTCCATGGCCGTGTCCATTGCCGGCGCCACGGCCGTGTCCATGGCCATGACCGACGATCGGCGCGGGCGGGGCGGGAGCGGGGAGAGGCGGTGGAGGCGGTGGGGGGGGAGAGCCTGTGGCTCCGGCGCCCCCGCCGGCGTTGGCCTGCTTCTGAAGCTGTCCCGGCGGGCCATCGCCGTTCGGCCCTCGACCCCAGGGCGGTCCCTGGCCGCCCGCGGTCTGTCCCGGCGGGGTGCCGTGGCCGTGGCCGAGCGCCGCCGGCACGCCGAAGCCGGCCCCGCTGAGCGTCGCCAGCAGAACCGCTCCGCAGATCAACTTCCGTGGGATGTGCCTCGTGGGGGTCTTCCTCGGGGTCGTATGCCGGCCCTTGGAAAAAGGCCCAGCAATACCTTCCCTACCGAACATCGGCCATGCTAGGTGGGGGTTTAGTTATGGATCCCACTTCTGGACGTATGTCGTACTGGTGGCCGGGGCCCTCAAACCTTGACACGCTCGTGGTAACCTTTTGGCCGTCAAATGGAGGGCTTGACGATCAATGAAGCTGCCCATACGACGGGGTGGTCGCCTCGGATGCTCCGCTACGTTGAGCGGACCGGCTTGGTGATACCAGGTCGGTCGGCGTCAGGCTACCGGCTTTATGGGGCTGGCGAGCTTCAGCGACTGCGCACCTTGAAGGAACTTCTGTCGAGCTTTGGGATCGCGCTCTCGGATGTGGCGTTTGCCGCTCGTCTGCGGTCGAGCCGGGATCTGCGCGAGGCGGTCCAGGCGTGGCTCGAGGCCCAGCCGAGCCGGCCCGAGCACATCACGAGCGAGGAGTGGCTCCGCTTCGAACAGGAGAAGCACGAGCGACTGCTGGCCGCCGCGTGAGCTGCGTGAGCGAGGCCTCAAAACGAACAGCCGGGATCACGACCCTGGAGGAAAGATGAGCACCACTGCTGCCAACCCCACCGCGCCGAGGACGAAGCTGGACTTCAAGGTCGCCGATCTGAACCTGCACGAATTCGGGCGCAACGAGATTCGCCTGGCCGAGCACGAGATGCCGGGTCTGATGGCCACCCGCGCCGAGTTCGCGGCCCAGCAGCCCCTGGCCGGCGCGCGGATCACCGGATCGCTTCACATGACGGTTCAGACCGCGGTCCTGATCGAAACGCTGGTCGCCCTCGGCGCGGAGGTGCGCTGGTGCTCGTGCAACATCTTCTCCACCCAGGACCACGCCGCGGCGGCTGTCGTCGTCGGCCCCGATGGGACGCCGGAGGACCCGAGGGGCGTCTCCGTGTTCGCGTGGAAGGGCGAGACCCTCGAGGAGTACTGGTGGTGCGCGGAGCAGGCGCTGCTCTGGCCGAGCCCCAACGGGGGCGAGGCCGGTGGCCCGAACATGATCCTCGATGATGGCGGCGATGCGACGCTGTTCGTGCACAAGGGGGCCGAGTTCGAGCGGGCAGGCGGCGTACCGGATCCGACGAGTACGGACTCAGAGGAGTTCCGGATCGTGCTCATGCTGCTTGCGCGCTCGATCGCGGAGAACCCTGGGCGCTGGACGAGGATCGCGGAGGGCATCCGGGGCGTCACCGAGGAGACGACGACCGGCGTTCATCGCCTTTACCAGTTCGCCGAGCAGGGACAGCTCCTGTTCCCCGCCATCAACGTCAACGACTCGGTCACCAAGTCGAAGTTCGACAACAAATACGGCTGCCGCCACTCGCTGATCGACGGGATCAACCGAGCCACCGACGTCTTGATCGGGGGCAAGCTGGCGGTCGTGTGCGGCTATGGAGATGTCGGCAAGGGCTGCGCGGAATCGCTACGTGGTCAGCGGGCGCGGGTGGTCGTGACCGAAATCGATCCGATATGCGCGCTCCAGGCCGCCATGGACGGCTACCAGGTCCTCACCCTCGAGGACGTGATCGACAAGGCGGACATCTTCATCACCGCCACCGGGAACCGCGACGTGATCACGGCCGAGCACATGCGCGGGATGAAGCATCAGGCGATCGTGGGCAACATCGGACACTTCGACAATGAGATCGAGATGGCCGGGCTGGCCGGCATCCCCGGCATCCGCCGGATCACGATCAAGCCTCAGGTCGACGAGTGGGTCTTCCCCGACGGGCACTCGATCATCGTCCTCTCGGAGGGCCGGCTTCTGAACCTCGGAAACGCGACCGGACATCCGAGCTTCGTCATGTCGAACTCGTTCACGAACCAGGTGATCGCGCAGATGGAGCTCTTCGGCCACACCGACATCTACGAGAAGCGCGTCTACACGCTGCCCAAGCATCTGGACGAGAAGGTGGCGCGGTTGCACCTCGACGCCCTGGGAGCGAAGCTGACCGAGCTCTCGCCCCAACAGGCCGCCTACATCGGCGTTCCGTCTGAGGGGCCGTACAAGCCCGATCACTATCGCTACTAACTGCCCGAGCTGACGCGGCCCTCAGACATGCCGCGCCGATCGCTTCCAGCGCATGAGGTCGCGGACCTGTCGCTCGCCGACGCGGGCCAGGCGCGGATCGAGTGGGCCTGCGGACAGATGCCGGCGCTTCAGCGGATCCGGGAACGCTTCGCGGAGCAGCGTCCCCTGGAGGGGATCCGCGTCGGGGCCTGCCTGCACGTCACGGCCGAAACCGGGTCGCTGCTGCTGGCGCTCGCGGCCGGAGGCGCTCAGACCTCGCTTTGCTCGGCGAACCCGCTCTCGGTTCAGGATGACGTTGCGGCGGCGCTCGTTCGGAATCACGGAATCGCCGTTCGAGCCTCCCGCGGCGAGGATCTGGCGACCTACGCCAAACACGTCCAGGCCACGCTGGCCGACTCCCCGCAGCTCACGCTGGACGACGGCGCCGATCTCGTGATCACCGCGCACGAGCTCGGCGGCGGCGTTCTCGATGGCCTCATTGGGGGGACGGAGGAGACCACGACCGGCTTGGTCCGGCTGCGGCGTCTCGAACAGGATGGGCGGCTTCAGTGCCCGGTGCTCGCGGTCAACGAGGCCCGCACGGAGCGCGCGCTCAACGACCGCCACGGCACGGGCCAGTCGGCGATCGACGGCATCGTCCGGGCCAGCCACGTCCTGCTGGCGGGCCACACGGTCGTCGTGGTTGGCTACGGCTGGGCTGGACAGGGGATCGCCGAACGCGCGCGTGGCGCCGGCGCCGCGGTGATCGTGTGCGAAGTCGACCCGCTGCGCGCGCTGGAGGCACGCATGGCCGGCTACGAGGTGATGCCGGTGCTGGCGGCCGCCGCCCGCGGGGACGTGTTCGTGACCGTCACGGGCTCACGGCGGGTGCTGCGGCGCGAGCACTTCGCGCGGATGAAGGACGGAGCCCTGCTTGCCAACGCGGGCCACTTCGATGTGGAGCTCGACCTCGAGGCACTACGGAGCCTGGCCGAAGGCGGCGTGCGTGAGGTGAGGCCGCTGGTCGAGGAGTTTCGGCTTGCCGACGGCCGCCGCATCAACCTTCTGGCTCACGGACGTGTGGTCAATCTGGCCGCCGCCGAGGGTCACCCGGCGGCGGTGATGGACGTCTCCTTCGCGCTTCAGGCGCTGTGCGTCGAGGAGCTGGTGCGTCGCGCCGAGGACCTCGGGCCGGGCGTGTGGCCGGTGCCCGAGTCGATCGACCAAGAGGTGGGTCGGCTGAAGCTGGCCGCGCTGGGGGTCGAGATCGATGCGCCGACGGCTGACCAGGAGCTCTACCGCGAGTCCTGGCTGTGAGCGTCTCGCAGTTCGTCTAGGGGCTCTGCCAGCATCTAGGGATGGCAGCTGAGCCCGCACGCGGCGGCGTCGACCTGGGTGGGACCAAGATCGAAGCGGTTGTGGTCGATGCGCGGAACGAGGTGCTTGGGACGGCGCGCCGGGCCACTCCCACCGAAGGGGGGCCGGCGGACGTCGCCGACGCGATCGCCGACGGCATGCGGGAGGCCGCCGAGTCGGCCGGTCTCGAGGTGGGGTCGCTCCGCGGTGTCGGCGTGGGGTCACCGGGGATCATCGACGAGGCAACCGGAATCGTCTCGAGCGCAGGCAACCTTCCCGGGTGGGATGCGAGCTTTCCGCTGGGGGCGACGCTGGCGAGCGATCTCGGCGTTCACGTCGCGGTCGGCAACGACGTTCAGGTCGCGACCGAGGCCGAGTTCCACCTCGGGGCGGGACGGAGCTACGACTCGCTCCTCGGTGTGTTCTGGGGCACCGGGGTGGGCGGCGGCGTGATCCTCAAGGGCCAGCCGTGGCTCGGCCGCGGCGGCGCGGGCGAGATCGGGCACATGGTCGTGAAGATCGACGGCGCGCTGTGCACCTGTGGCCGGCGCGGATGTATGGAGGCCTACGCGGGGCGGGCGGCGATGGAGGCGCGCGCGCGGCGCCGCGTGGAGAAGGGCAGGCACACCGACCTCTTTCACCTCATGCGCGAACGGGGACGTACGCGGCTCACGAGCGCAATCTGGGCTCACGCGCTGGAACGCGGAGACGAGGTGGCGATCGAGATCGTCGAGAAGGCGGTGGCCGCCCTGGGAGCAGGCATCGCTTCGGCGGTCAACCTGCTCGACGTCCCGGCTGTGATCATCGGCGGCGGCCTCGGGGTTCGCTTTGGTGAGCCGATGGCAGCGCGGATCGCGCAGGCCATGCAGCCCCATCTGTTCCACGCCGACCGGCCCCCTGACGTGCACGTCGCTGCGCTGGGCGACCTCGGCGGAGCCATCGGAGCGGCGCTGCTCGTGAGCCGCGCGGCCAGTAAGGAGTACATCTCCGCCTAATCTCCGCGGTTCGCGCAGGACACAAGTCTTTGACAAGATTGCTGTACGCGGGGCGCGTACAGTGAGAGGAGAGAGGGCGTTCTGAGAAGTTCTGGCGGGTCAGTCCTGGTGGCTCGCGCGGCTGCGGTTGGGTCGCTTCTCATCGCCGTGGTGGTTGTGGCCGTCCTGCTGCTGGACAGCGGCTCGAGATACATCCTGCGGGCGGACTTCGCGGACGCAGGGGGTCTCGTCGGCGGCAACCTCGTCCTGATCGGTCCGACGACGGTGGGCACGGTCCAGTCGGTGGGCCTCACTCCAGACGGTCAGGCGCAGGTCACGATGTCGCTGAACTCGGATGCTGCTCCGGTGCCCCAGGGCACGATCGCGCGCGTCTATGAGAACTCGCTCTCGGGCAGCGCCAACCGCTACGTGGTGCTCCAGCCGCCGGCCAGCGGCGCAGCCACGATTCCGAGTGGCGGTGTGATCCCGCAGGTCGACACGCGATCGTTCGTTTCGCTCGATCAGCTGTTCGACACGTTCGATCCCCTGACGCGAGCGGGGCTGAGCAACTTCATCCAAGGGGAGGCGGCGAGCATTCAGGGACGCGCCAACGCGGCGAACCGGACGCTGCGCTACTTCGCGCCGGCCCTGTCCAGCACGAGCGATCTGACGGCGGAGCTGACCCGCGATGAACCCACGTTCGACGCGCTGCTGGTACAGGGAGCGCAAGCGATGCAGGCGCTCGCCTCCCGCAGCCAGCAGCTGACGCAGCTGATCGCGAACGGCGACGCGGCCACCGGGGCGATCGCCAAGCAGAGCGTGGCTCTGGAGCGGGCGCTGACACTGCTCCCAAACACCCTGTCGCGGTCAACCACCACGTTCCGGGGTCTCGACTCGACGCTTGCCGTGCTTGACCAGTTGGTAGCGAAGGCCAAACCCGCCGCACGGCGCCTGGAGCCGTTCAGCGCCGCACTGCGAGGCCTGGTGACGGTCTCCATCCCCACCATCGGGCGACTCGACAGCCTGCTCCGAAACCCAGCCCGCACTGGAGATCTCACATCTCTGGCTATCGAAACCCCAGCGCTGGCTCGTCTGGCCACAAGCGACTTTCCGGAACTGATAAGGGTGATGAATGACTCGCAGGCGCAGCTGGATTATTTGCGCGAGTACACGCCTGACGTCGTAGCTGCGCTCACCAACCTCGGCCAGCTGAGCGCCAACTACGACGCCAACGGCCACTACGCGCGTACGCAGCCGACGTTCTTCCCGTTCGCGCTGGATGGGTTCAATCGACTCGAGCCGAGGCCGCCGAGCGACCGCTACCAGGGGCTTGCGGCCGTCCACAACCGCTGTCCGGGGGGGGCCGTGCAGCCGACCCCGGACGGATCGGCGCCCTGGTTCATTCCTGGATGTGATCCTTCTTCGACCCCGCCGGGTCCATGAGACGCATCGCCGGGAGCGTAACCCTCCTGGCGGTGGCAGTCGTGCTCGTCACGCTGCTTACCGGAGCCTCAGGCGGCGGCCCTGATCCCTACGACGTACGGGCGATCTTTGACAACGCCTCATTCGTCGCCCTGGGAGAGGACGTGCGGATTGCGGGAGCGCCGGTGGGAACGGTCGTGGGGCTCGGCGTCACCGCCACGAAGAGGGCTGCGGTGACGCTCCAGATCACCAACTCCGCGTTCACCCCCTTTCATGCTGACGCGACATGTGCGATCAGGATCCAGTCGCTGATCGGCGAGAAGTATGTCGAATGCGCGCCCGGCTCCTCGAGTCAGCCGCGCCTGGTTCGCATGAGAACGGGCGTCGGCACGGGTGACTTTCTGCTGCCGGTCTCGCGGACGACGTCTCCGGTCGACTTCGACATCGTTCAGGACATCTATCGCGAGCCCGTCCGTGAGCAGTTCGCGCTCATCCTCAACGAGCTCGGCACGGGCTTGGCGGCGCGCGGATCGGATCTGAACGCCGTGATCCGGCGCGCCAATCCCGCGCTTGGCTACACCGACCAGGTGCTCAAAATCCTCGCGGCGCAGAACCGGCAGCTTGCGCAATTGGCGACTGATTCCAGGACCGTGCTTACGCCGCTCGTGGCGGTCCGGCGGCGGATGGCCGATTTCGTTCTCCAGGCGAACCGAACCGCGACGGCAAGCGCGACGCGCGCCCGCGACCTGGCGCGCTCATTTCAGCTACTACCGCGGTTCCTGCGCGAGCTGCGACCGCTGATGACGGATCTCGGATCTCTGGCCGACCAGGCGACGCCGGCGTTCTCGGCCCTCTCGGAGGCTGCTCCGGCGATCAACCGCCAGTACCAGGAGCTGGCGCCGTTCGCCGGCAGGGCCCGAACGGCTCTGATCGACCTCGGTAGCGCGGCGATGCAACAGCAACCGGCCCTGCTGGCGACCATCCCGCTGGCCCAGCGACTCAAGCGCCTGGGGAGCGCGACTGCCCCGACCGCCGTCTCGCTGGCCAAGCTGTTGACGAGCCTTCAGCAGACCGGCGGAATCCAGCAGCTGATGGGCCTGCTCTTCCACGGGACTTCGGCGACCAACGGTTTTGACGCCGAGGGCCACTATGTGCGAACCGACGTGCTCGTCGGAGGCTGCACGGCCTACGCGAAGGTTCCGGTTCCGGGCTGTTCGGCCGACTTCACGCGCGCCAAGGCAGCCGCCGACGCAGGTAACCCGTTCGCGGGCAACCACCGAGCGCGGGATTCGCGGCTCGCGGCGCCACCGTGGCCGTCCGCGGCGAGCCCGGCGCTGCTCCCCCTCCTCCACTACCTGATCGGAAACGGCCGATGACCCCGCGGCGTCAGGAGCGGCGGCTGGGAAGCCCGATATTGATTGGCGCGGTCACGATGCTGGCCGCGATCATCGCCGTATTTCTGGCCTACAACGCCAACAACGGGCTGCCGTTCGTACCCAGATACACGCTGCACGTCGAATTCGCCAATGCGGCTGAGCTGACGCACGGTGCCGACGTTCACCTCGGCGGAGCTCTGGTCGGCAGTGTGAGCGGGATCCGAGCCGTCCGTGCGCCGTCCGGGCAGCCACTCGCCGTGGCGGATCTGGCGCTCAACCAGAGCATTGAGCCGCTGCCCCTGGACTCCACCTTCCGGATTAGGCTCAAGGGCGCAATCGGCCTCAAGTATGTCGAGGTGACGCCGGGTCATTCGCGACGGGGTCTGCCGAACGGGGCCACCGTGCCCTTGAGCCGGACGAGCGCGACGGTGGACCTCGACCAGGTGCTGGCGATGTTCGACCGGCGGACACGAGCGGGCGTGCTCGCCTCGACCGCTGGCTTCGGCTACGGCCTGGCCGGACGAGGAGCGGACATCAACGACGCGGTCCGAGCGTTCGTGCCGCTGGTCGATGACTTGGCGCCGGTGGCGCGAAACTTGGCGTCGCCACGAACCGATCTCGGCGGCTTCTTCCGGGGCCTGGAGTCGTTTTCCAGTGCTGTTGCGCCGGTGGCCCAGCAGCAGGCAGATCTCTACGCGAACCTTGACACCACCTTCGCCGCACTGGCCCCGGTGGCCGACCCGTACCTCCGGCAGTGGATCTCACAGACTCCGCCGACGTTCCAGGCCGTGATCACCAACGGCCCGAGAATCGACGCTTTCACAACCGACGCTGCGGCTCTCTTCGCCGAGCTGAATCCCGGAATCGCGACGCTGCCCAAGAGTGCGACACCGCTTGCCGACGCTCTCCAGGCTGGGATCCGTAACCTGCCCGGGACCTCTGCCCTCGATCAGCGACTGGTCGGCCTGGCACGGTATCTCGAGGGTTACGGCGAGAACCCGACGGTTCAGCAGGGACTTGATCGCCTGACGCTCACCGCCGCGAGCCTGAAATCGCCGTTGGCGTTCCTGGCTCCGGTTCAGACCACCTGCAACTACGCGACGCTGTTCCTGCGCAACACCGCGAGCCTCCTGTCGCCGAGCGTTGCCACCGGGACGACGCTCCAGTTCCTGCTAGTGGCGATTGACGATGTTCTCGGAGGGGAGTCGGTCCCCTCGAGCCGGCCCTATACGACGCCGGACTCCAATACCGGGGACAACCACGGGCCGCTCCATAGCGATCCCTATCCAAACACCGCGTCGCCCGGCCAGACCGCGGAATGCTCGGCCGGGAACGAGCGGTACTCGGGAGCCGCGGCGGTGATCGGCAACCCTCCGGGCAACGTCGGTGTGCACACCGAACTCACGAAGGCAGCGGGCAGATGAGGCGACGGCGAGATCGGATCTCGAGCTTCGCTGCCGGTGTGATCGGCACCGTTGTGATCGCGGTCGTGTGCTACCTGGTATTTGGGGGCGGCGTGCCCTGGGGACGGTCGCCATTCGTTCTCAAGGCGGTGCTGACATCCGAAACGCAATTGCACATTCCCTCGCCGGTTCGCATCGCCGGCGTCGATGTGGGTCAGGTCGTTTCCGTCAAGTCGCTTTCCAGCTCGAGTCAGCTCGGCGTCGTGACGATGGACATCGACCGGGACGGGCTGCCCATCCACGGTGATGCCACGCTCCGAGTCGTACCCCGGATCTTCCTCGAGGGCAACTTCTACATCGATTTGCATCCAGGGACGCCGGGCGCCCCAATCCTGTCCTCAGGCGCCACGCTCCCAGTCGCCAACACGTCAGGTCCAGTCCAGCTCGACCGGGTGCTGTCGACGCTGACGGGCGATGCTCGTACGAACCTCCAAACACTGCTGTCCGGGCTCGGCTCGGCGCTCAACGCTCCGGCCACCGCGCAACAGGATCGCTCTCAGGATCCCAGCGTGCGCGGCCTCACCGGTGCACAATCGCTCAACCTTTCTCTCAAGTACTCCGCCGAGGCTTTCCGCGCCTCGGCGATCGTCAACGACGCCCTACTGGGGATCCAACCGCACGACCTCTCGGGCGTGGTCACTGGGACGGATGAGGT
Source organism: Solirubrobacteraceae bacterium (assembly GCA_035308915.1). GTDB lineage: Bacteria > Actinomycetota > Thermoleophilia > Solirubrobacterales > Solirubrobacteraceae > Palsa-465. Next base: position 17,030 of record DATGFT010000152.1, on the reverse strand, counting down.
GTTGCGCGGCCTCGCCGCGAGCGGCGACCAGCTCCCGGGACTCGTATCGAACTTCGACGCCACGCTGGCCGCGCTCGCGGCGCGCCAGCACGACCTCGGCCAGACGATTGCCCTGTTGCCGCCCTGGCTGACCGCGACCGACCGCGCGCTCGGGCCGCTCAACGCATCCTTTGCTCCGACCAAGGCGTTCGCACACGCGATCCTGCCGGGTCTCACTCAGCTCGACCCGACGATCCGCGCAGCCCTTCCGTGGCTCGCCCAGTCAAAGGCGCTCCTGTCGCAGCCCGAGCTGGGAACGCTGCTCAAGTCCCTGACCCCGGCCGTGGATCAGACCGCGAGCGCGCTCGCCTCGACCGAGGCCTTGATCGCCTCGGCCCACACACTGGCACGGTGCTTTGACACCGACCTGATTCCTACGGGCAACGAGGTGATCCAGGATCCGCCGATTGGAACGGGCCTGCCGCTCTATCAGGAGCTCTTCCAGAGCGCGGTCGGCCTCGCGGGGGCTTCGCAGAACTTCGATGGCAACGGGCGGTACATCCGCTCCCTGGCCGGGGGTGGGTCGGTGCAGGGCCACACCAGCTCGATCCCCGGTCAAGGACCGCTGTACGCCAACTTCGTCCTGCCCCCGCTAGGTACCCGCCCCGTCTTTCCCGGCCAGGCGCCCCCGTTGCGCAGCAGCCTGGCCTGCTACCGCAACACGCCTCCCGACCTGAATGCCGCTCAGCTCGGACAGACGCCATGAAACGCTCGATCCGAATACACAGGCGCGATTTCACCGCGATCGTCGTGCTCGTGGTGCTCGCTGCGCTGGTCACCGGCTACGTGTTTTTGCACCAGCCCGCGTTCACGCTGTTCAAGAGCTACTACACGGTCAAGGTGCCGTTCTCCTCGGCGGCCGCCGTGACCGCGGGTCAGGGGCAGACGATCGATATCGCCGGTGTCGAGGTCGGGCAGGTTGGCGGCGTCAGCCTTCGAAACGGCCAGGCCGTGGTCACGATGCACATCTTTAAGCAGTACGCGCCGATCTACCGCAACGCCACGGTGCTGCTACGTCCTCGCACCCCCCTCAAGGACATGTACCTGGCACTTGATCCGGGAACCAAAGCGGCGGGCGCGATACCGAACGGCGGGCAGCTGAGCGTCGGCGCGACGATCCCGGACGTCAATTTCGGCGACATCCTCAGCTCCCTTGATGCCGATACGCGCAACTATCTGTTGCTCCTCCTGTCGGGTGGCGCACAGGCTTTCCACGACCCCGGGGTGGGCGGTGAGCGGCCGAGTCCGGGCGCGGTCGCCGATCTGCGCGGGGTCTTCAAGCGGTTCGCGCCACTCAATCGGGACACCCGAACCTTCGCGAGCCTGCTGGCAAAGCGTCAGCGTGACATCAGGGGCGCGATTCACAGTCTCGACCAGGTCGTCGGCTCGCTGGGCTCCGTCAATGCCGAGCTGACGTCCCTGATCAATGCGTCGAACACGAACTTCGCTGCGATCGCCTCTCAGCAGAAGCAGCTCGAGGACGCCCTGACACTGTTCCCGGGCACGCTGCGGGCGTCGACGTCGACGTTCGTCAAGCTCCGGTCATTTGCGCTGGCGTCCGGGGCCGCCGATCAGCGGCTGCTTCCCTTCGCCCGGTCGCTAGGCCCCGCCCTGGCGGCGTCGCGGCCGCTCTTCCGGGACACGACTCCCGTCATCCGCAATCAGCTGCGACCTTTCGCCGTCGCCGTTCAACCGCTGGCTCGGATCCTCAGACCAGCCGCGAACGGGCTCGCCCGGGCCACCCCCCGCCTGACCAAGGCCATCGATGTTCTCAACACGCTGTTCAACACCCTCGCCTACGAGCCCGGCGCGGGTAAGCAGAGCTACCTGTTCTGGGGGTCGTGGCTGGCCCACAACGCCGACAGCCTGACCTCGCTCCAGGACGCCCACGGCCCGACCGTCCAGGGCGTGTTCATGGGCACCTGTCCGAAGCTGCAGCTGCTCGAGGTCACGATCCAACAGGGGAGCCCGTCGATCGGACCGTTGCTCGACCTACTGAATGCGCCCGACTGGAGCAAGTTGCCCGGGGTGACCAGCGGAATCTGCCCAGCGGGATGATCAAGCAGGCACCCAGCGCCGGACGGATCCTCACCATGGTCACCTTCGCCGGGTCGTGCGTCGGGCTGCTGGTGTTCCTGTGGCTCTCGTTCGGCGGCGCGTCGCCGTTTGCTCCTCAGGGCTATCGCCTCAACGCTGAATTCAACCAGGCGGTCGAGCTCGGCACCCAGGCCGACGTCCGCATATCCGGCGTCAACGTTGGCAAGGTGGTCAGTGTCTCGCTGGACCGCCGAACCGGCCTGACTCGCGCGGTGATGGAGATCGACTCGAGGTTCGTCCCGCGGCCCGCCGATACTCGCGCCATCCTGCGCGCGAAGACGCTTTTGGGCGAGACCTACGTAGAGCTCACGCCGGGCTCGGGACATGGGCCCAAGCTGAAGGATGGCGCCATGATCCCGCGCGTCCAGATCGCTCCCACCGTGCAGCTGGATCAGATCCTCTCGACGTTCGATCCGGCGACGCGGCACGCCTTCGAGGTCTGGATGCAGCAGGACGGGATTGCCCTGACCAACCGCGGCGAGAACCTGAACGTAGCCTTCGCTGAGCTCTATCCGTTCGCGACCAACGTGGATGCCGTGCTCTCGGTTCTTAGGCGAGACAGCGCGGATACAACGACGCTGCTACGTGACACCGGCGCGGTGTTCTCGTCGCTCAGCCGCTCGCCGCAGCAGCTTGAAGGATTCATCCGCAACTCAAATGCGACCTTCGCGGCCACGGCCGCCCAGAGCGCCGCTCTGGCTGCCACCGTCAAGGCCTTTCCCGCCTTCCTGATCCAGACGCGGGCCACGATCCGTCGGCTGGCGCGGTTCGCAGGCACGACAAAGCCGCTGATCGACGAGTTGCGCCCCGCGGCGATTCAGCTCAGCCCCGCGCTCCGAGGGCTGGTTACGCTGGCACCAGAGCTGCGGGACCTATTCGTCGATATCGGACCGCTGACTGCGGCCTCGCGGCGGGGGATTCCCGCCCTCGAGCAGTTCCTGAACGCCACCGTGCCCCTTCTGGCGCGGCTCAAGCCCTACCTCGGGGGCGTGGTGCCAGTGGTCGATTACGTCAACACCTACCGCCGGGAGATAGCCGGGTTCTTCGCGAACGGCACCGCGAGCACCCAGAGCACGACGGCCGGGCCTAACGGAAGAACGCTCGTACATCTGCTGAGGATCTCGAACCCGGTCAATCCCGAGGTTCTGACGCCATACCAGAATCGGCTTTCCTCCAATCGCGGAAACCCCTACATGGTGCCTGGTGCCTACTCCGAATTGGTCACAGGACTACCGGTTTTCGGTGGCTATCTCTGTACGACGCACCCCCAACCGAGCATCGGGCCGTCGATCCCGCCGGCGCTGGCCGCGGTCCTCCAAAGGGTCTACTACACCCCGCAGCCGGGCGGCCCAGCTTGTCACGCACAGCCTCCGCTCGGTCAGTCGACTACTGGCCAGTTGCAGGATTTCCCACATCTGGCACAACTCCCGTAAGGATTGTCAGTTGTTAACTGGCTAGGGAGGCGATACCGACGATTTCCAAGGAGGAGCACTTGAGACGAAGCATCATTCTCGGCGCGGCGGTAGCTGTGCTCGCCGGAGCCGCTGCGGCATACGCGGCGTCCGCAGGCTTCAACGGCTACGCGGCTAAGGCCACCTTCTCGCCTAAGGCGGCCGGCAGCAAGAGCAAGCCGGTGGCTTCTGGATGGCATGAGTTGTGGAGCGCCAGCGGCACTAACGGCCACGAGACGGCGCCGCTCACCAAGATCGTGACCAAGATTTACGGAGTCCGGTGGGACGGGAAGGATTTCCCCGTCTGCACGGCGGCGATGATCAATAACGCCTCGAACGCCCATGGTTGGAACAAGGTCTGCCCGAAGGGTTCGCAAGTCGGTGGAGGCCCGGTGAATTCGATGTTCGTGCCTGCGACCACGCCAGGCGGGCCGGGAACGCCGTGCAACCCATACGAGACCGTCTACAACGCTGGTCAGGGCAAGCGGACGATCTTCTTTGAAGAAACTCCGTATGCGCCGGGGCCGCAGTACACGTGCGCAGGAGGCACGGTGACGACGGGCGCCGCGCCTGCCTACACCGAGACCTACAAAGTCAAGGGCGGTTATGAGGTGCTCACTACTACGCTACCGCCGAGCGTCTCGACGTCAGCCGGTGGCATCCCCGGGATCTATGCGTCTCTGGTCAAGCTCAACGTGACCTTCCCTAAGGTGACGCGCAAGGTCAAGGGCAAGAAGGTGTCCTACCAGTGGTCGGTGGGCTGCAAGGCGGGCAAGCGTCCGTACTCGTTCACGTTCACCGCGCAGAACTACCAGGGCCAGTCGCCGTCCACCCAGACGACGACGGTCGCGGGCAAAGCGAAGTGCTAACCCTGTAAACGAGCTGGAAGCGCCGGCCAGGCCTCAGGCGGTCGGCCGGCGCTTTCCGCCGGGCGCACGGCCGACGCCGGGCTCGGTCCGGCGTCGACAAACCGCAGGCGGAGGTTTACGCTCCAGGGAACACACCATCACGCCAGAAGGAGGTCGGTCGATGCGCATCGACGTCAAAGGCCGAAACCTGACCGTCTCGGAGGAGCTGCGAAACCACGTCGCCAAGCGATTTCGCAAGATCGAGCGGCAGGTCTCCGAGCTGGCAGTCCTGGAGCTCGAGCTCTTCGAGGAGCGCAACCGGCGTGTCGCCGATTGCCAGGTCGCGGAGGCAACCCTCCACCTCAAGGGAGTGACGCTGCGGGCGCAGAACGCCTCACCGGACATCCTTCGCTCGGTCAACCTGGTCAGCGACGAGCTCGCCCGTCAGGTCAAGCGCCACCGGGAGAAGCGCCGGCGCCGGCGTCAGGCGCGGGCGGCCGCCGGGGCCTCCGCAGGCGCTGCTTCAACGACCACGGCCGGCGCTGCTTCAACGACCCCGGCCGGCGAGCCGGAGGGGCCGCCGCGGGTCCTCGACGGGCGCGTCGTGCTGGAGGGCGAGGTGGTTCTCGAGGCGCACCTGATCCCGGAGAGCGAGCCGGTTTCAGGGCAGGAGGCGGGGGCCGCTTAAGGTCCGTTCACGGGCTGTCGATAGCTTCGTGACGGTCGCCATCCGGCGCCCTTAAAACGCGCCCGGCGGGCGCCAGACCCACTGCTACGCTAGCCCCATGTCCATCCTGGACCGCGCGCTGCGCATGGGCGAGGCCAAGAAGTTCAAGGCCTACGAACAGCGCGTCGGACGTATCAATCTCTACGAGGAAGAGCTCGAGCATTACGACGATGCCGAGCTGCGGGCGGCCGCTGACGAGCTACGTGAGCGGGCGCGTAACGGGGAGTCTTTGGACGACCTGCTCTACGAGTGCTTCGCCCTCGTCCGGGAGGCGTCGAAGCGCTCGATGGGGATGCGGCACTTCGACGTGCAGCTGATCGGCGGGATGGTGCTGCACGACGGCGCCATCGCCGAGATGAAGACCGGGGAGGGCAAGACGCTGACCGCGACCCTGGCCGTGGTCCTGAACTCGCTGGCCGGGCGCGGCGTGCACGTCGTGACGGTCAACGACTATCTGGCGCGTCGCGACGCGATGTGGATGAAGCCGATCTACGACATGTTGGGCGTCTCCGTCGGCGTGCTGCAGAACATGCAGCCCTATGAAGAGAAGCGAGACGCCTACGCGGCCGACGTCACCTACGGGACCAACTCCGAGTTCGGCTTCGACTACCTGCGTGACAACATGGCCAAGTCCCTCGACGAGAAGGTTCAGCACGGTGGCCGGCCGAAGCCCGACGAGGGCAAGTCGCCCTACCACACCTACGCGATCGTCGATGAGGTCGACAACATCCTGATCGACGAGGCCCGGACTCCGCTGATCATCTCGGGTGCCCCTGAGCAGGCCGCCGACCTGTACGTCAAGTTCGCCCGGCTGGCGCGTCAGATGGAACCTGGCAAGACGCCCGAGGGGATGGATCCGCGGACCAAGAAGGAGTTCGTCGCCGATTTCGACTACGAGTTCGAGGAGAAGCACAAAACGGTGTCGGTGACCGAGCGCGGCGTGGCCAAGGCGGAGCGGTTCCTCGGAATCGATCACATGTACCGGGCGGAGAACGGCCACCTGGTCAACCACCTGATCCAGTCGCTCAAGGCCGAGTCGCTGTTCAAGCGCGACGTCGATTACGCCGTCGTCGACGGCGAGGTGAAGATCGTGGACGAGTTCACCGGCCGGATCCTCGAGGGCCGCCGGTGGTCGGAGGGCCTGCATCAGGCGGTCGAGGCCAAGGAGGGCGTCCGTATCCAGGAGGAGAACCAGACGCTGGCCACGATCACGCTCCAGAACTACTTCCGGATGTACGACAAGCTCGCCGGAATGACCGGCACGGCGCTCACCGAGGCCACCGAGTTCATGAAGATCTACGAGCTGCCGGTGGTCCAGATTCCCACCAACCGCCCGATGGTCCGCAACGACCACAACGATCAGGTCTACAAGACCAAGGACGGCAAATGGGGGGCAGTGACGCGTGAGATCGAGGCCCGTCACGAGCGCGGCCAGCCGGTGCTCGTGGGAACCATCTCGGTCGAGGTCTCAGAGCTGCTGTCCGAGCGGCTGAAGCGCCGGGGCATCCACCACACGGTGCTCAACGCCAAGCCCGAGCACGCTGAGCGTGAGGGCGAGACGATCGCCGAGGCCGGCGCCCCGGGAGCGGTCACGATCGCCACCAACATGGCCGGCCGCGGGGTCGACATCAAGCTGGGCGGCAATGAGGAGCACCTGGCGCAGCTCGAGGTGGCCAAGCTGGGGCTGAAGGCCGGCGACCCTGACTACGAGGAGCACTACGAGAAGGTGCTGCCGTCGATCCGCGAGCGAGTGGAGGAGCTGCGCGAGCAGGTCCTCGACGCCGGCGGCCTGTTCATCCTCGGCACCGAGCGCCACGAGTCACGGCGCATCGACAACCAGCTCCGCGGCCGCTCCGGCCGCCAGGGCGATCCGGGCGAGTCGCGGTTCTTCCTGAGCGCCCAGGACGACCTCGTCCGGCTGTTCGCGGGCGAGCGGATCTACAAGATCCTCGACCGCCTCGGTACGACCGACGACGAGGGCAACGAGGAGCCGATCGAAGCCGGGATGCTCTCCAAGCAGATCGAGAAGGCGCAGAAGAAGGTGGAGGAACAGCACTTCCTGATGCGCAAGCACACGCTCGAGTACGACGACGTGCTCAACCAGCAGCGTGAGGTGATCTACAACTACCGCGACGAGATCCTCGAGGGGCGCGACATGAGCGATGCCGCCCGTGAGGAGGTGGCCAACCTGGTCGAGCGCCTGGTCGAGGAGTACACCGCCGGCGACTACGTCGAGGAGTGGGACGTCGAGGGCCTGCTCCGGCGCGTGCAGGAGATCCTCACCGCGACACCGGCTCTGGACGAGATCGACCCGAAGAGCGCCGACCGCGACGAGCTGATCGCGATCCTGCGCGAGGAGGCGTCAGCCCAGTACGACCGGCGTGAGCAGGAGTTCGGGCCGGAGCTGATGCGTGAGATCGAGCGCTTCCTGCTGCTGCAGATCATCGACCAGCGGTGGATCGAGCACCTGTACGACATGGATTACCTCCGCGAGGGCATCCACCTGCGGGGCTTCGCGCAGATCGAGCCGCTGGTGGCGTACAAGAACGAGGCCTTCGAGCTGTTCCGTGACCTGATGAACTCGATCTGGACCGACTTCGCCCAGATGATCTACCACGTCGAGGTGACCCCGATGGGTCCCGACGGCCAGCCGCTGTCGCCGGCTCCGACCCCGCGACGGGTCAGCCAGAGGTCGAGCTCAGCCACCGGGGGCGGCCGGGTCACCTACTCAGGCGGCGGCGTCGCCCAGGGGGCAATGGCCATGGCCGCGGCTGCGGCGGGCGCGCTGGAGGCGGGCAACGGCTACGCCGACGACGGAGGGTTCGAGGAGGAGCCGATCCACGTCGAGCAGCGCCGCGTCGACGAGACTCAGCAGCTCGGCCGCAACGACCCGTGCTGGTGCGGGAGCGGCAAGAAGTTCAAGAAGTGCCACGGGGTGTAGGGCAGGGCGGAAAACGCCTGCTAGCCCGCGGGTTCTGAAGCAACACCCGCCGGATCTGTCAACGGTTTGTCAACGATCGCGGCGGCGACGGCATCCGCTGCCGCTGCGTCGCTCGACGACAGCAGGTGCGCATAGGTCGCGAGTAGCGTCTCCGGGCGGTCCCCGAGCCTCGCGGCGACTAAATGCAGCGGCACCTGCGCATCGAGCGCCAGCGTTGCGGCCGTGTGCCTCAGCACATGAACGGAGCCGACCGGCACGCCAGCGGCTTCCGGCGGACGATGAACGCGTTCGAGAGGGTATTCGGATGGACCGGCCGGCCCAGCTCATCGGCGAACACCAGATCGCGGTGATGCTCGTAGGCGTCCCCGGCCAATGACTGCTCGACCCGCTGCTGGTCACGGTGCTTGCGCAGCGCGTCGATGGTCGCGGCGTCGAGCGTGATCGTCCGGCGGGAGCGCTTCGACTTCGGCGAACCGAAGGTCACGCCGCCTGGCGTCGGTAGCGCTTGCTGCTCGACCCGCAGCCGTCCGGCGTCGAGGTCAACGCCCTGCCACCTGACGCCGAGCAGCTCCCCGCGCCGCATCCCGGTCGTGGCTGCCAGCCGCCAGAGCGCCGCTAGCCGGTCGTGCTCGACGTGCGCCAGGAATCGGCGTAGCTCCCCTGCTGTCCATGCCGTGACACGCGCTTGACCGGCGCGTGGCGGCTTGATCCTCGATGCGGGGTTCCGGCTGATCTTTTCCCATGCGACTGCATCGTTGAGCGCGGCGGAGCACGGCGTGGATAACCGACCGCGACGCGACCGCGAGCCCCCGGCACTTGCCGTCCCCATGCTTACCAGGCAGGCGTCCCGCCTCGTTTGCGGGTGGAGCCTCTCATCGGTCGCGCCCTGATAGCTCAGGGTCGGAGGTTTCCGGTCCCCGCGCAACGTCGCCGGTTGAAGGGCGCGCAGTCCCCCCTGACGCTGCGCCTCGCGCAAGGCCGGCGCCGCATCGTCCAAGCCGAGGTGTTCCAGGCCCCCGAGCAACCCGCGACCAGGTCCGGTGAACTCCGTCAGACGCTTTGCGAGCAACGCCTCTACCTTCTCGTCTGGTGGCGAGGTCGCCAGCTCGAGGCGGGCGACGCGCCGAAGCCCGAGCCGGATCAAGAGGGACTGTCAGCAGCGCTGCGGAGCGCGGTGACGCCCGCAAACGGGGAGGACGCTGCCGAGCTGGCGAAGGCGCTCAGAGCGCTGTCTCGTGAAGCGGGGCGGTTGGCTCGGGCGTTGGATCACCGCGCGGGATGACGTGTTCGAGGTTCACGATCTCAAGCACGCGCATGACAGGGCGCGAGACGTTGGGGTCGATCTCGAACGCCCAGCCGTTCGCGCTCGCGAAGCTGTAGGCGCGGAAGAGAACGTGGACTCCAGTGCTGTCGATGAAGTCGAGGGCAGACAGGTCGAGCCGGACGTTATGACCGTCGGCACGCAGCGCCTCTAGCCGCTGCTCGAGTGCCGGGGCGGATGCAAGATCGAGTTCCCCGGTCAGCCTCAGCCGGACCGCCCGGTCCTGGCGGCTCTCGTGAATCTCGAATTGCGCTAGCGGTCCCACCATAGACCCCTCGCCGACGGCGCTCCATTTTCTGAAGGACGCTTCCCGACGTCAAGAGCCGCCAAAATCACGATTTCAAAGTCGCGAATCCGCGAATCGGTCACGCTCAGCCGCCGCATCCTCGCGGTCCATACGGCCCGCGAGCGCGCTGCTCCCTAGCCAACGAGTGCAGACCCATGCCGTCGAACAGCTCGGCCGCCTCCTCATGAAGCACAGCGACCCGATCATGAACGACTGCTGAACGCACGCGCGGCTTCAGGGCGAGGCAACTCAGCGGGCGGCTGTCGCGCGCCGCGCGACTCGGGGGCGGAGGGCCTCCCGCCCGCCTTTGTTGTCTACGACCAAAAGGCGGCCGACTTGGAGGGGACTTGGATTCGTGGCGCCTTTTTCGTGCTGGGTGGGGCTGGGTGCTGTCGGCATCCCAGGCGTCGGTACCCCAGGCGGTCGGCATCCCAGGCGTCGGCACCTCAGGCGTCGGCATCCAGCACCCGACCTCCGCTGCTTACATTCCCCCCGTGGCGGATCTGAAGGTCTCGGACGCGCAACGGGAGCGGGCCGCGCAGGAGCTGCGTGAGCACTTCGCGGCCGGGAGGCTGACCAACGATGAGCTCGATGAGCGGGTGCAGCGGGCGTATGCGGCTCGGACCGAGCAGCAGCTGCATGCGCTGGTGGCCGATCTGCCTAGGTTGCCGCTCAGCCCGCAGGAGCAGCGGGCGGCCCTGGCCGAGCGGCGCAGCCAGCTCCAGCGACGGCTGATCCAGGAGACCGGAGGCGGGATCGCCCTCTTCGGGGTGTGCCTCGCTGTGTGGCTGATCGATGGGGCCCAGGGGCAGTTCTGGCCGGTCTGGGTGCTCTTGATCGTCGCCCTGCCGCTGATCCGCAACGGCTGGCGCCTGTACGGCCCGGCGCCCGACTTCGAACGGGTGGAGCGGGAGCTCGATCGCCGCTCGCGGCGGCGCGGCCGGGGCCGCCGGTAGCGCGGCAGACCGCTCCGCGCGCGCTGGATCGCCGGTAGCGCGGCAGAGGCCGATGCCGTCGGCGGGCCTTCAGCGCTGCTTCACGTAGCGGACGTGGTCGGGTTTGACGGTGAACTTGATGCGCTGCTCGCCGGGCTGGCGGTAGGGATATTCGTCCTGGCCGGTTTACTTCTTGGCCAGCGCGTCGATGTGCGCGTCGGCACCCTCGAGGGACGAGCTCGCGGTACCGCGGATTTCGAGGAAGTGGTAGGGGTTGTCGGTCTCCTGGACCAGGACCGAGATGTGAGGGTCGCGTTCCAGGTTGGTCGGCCACACACGGCCCACCGCGCTGTTGACGGCGACCTCGTCGGCGTCGGCGCTGACCCAGACGACCGTCTGGTGAATTGATCCGTCGCGATTGAGCGTCGCCACGGTGGCGTAGTTAGGGTTCTCGAGGAGCTCTTGCGGCCCCGCGTCGTGAATGGTGGTCATATTCGACACCTACCCCTGCTGCTACGGTTGCAGACGATGGCCAGCGTTCACTCAGAGCCGCTCTCCCAGCGCCTCGTGGCAATCCGCGAGCAGCTCAAGCTGCTGGCGGACTACCTTTGACCCGGCTGGACTGAGCGAGCGCGTCCAGGCGCTCGAAGCGCAGATGGGGGAGCCGGGCTTCTGGGACGACCAGGAGCGTGCCGCACGGCTCGGCGCCGAGCACGCCCGCGCCAGCAAGCGCCTGGCGCTCTATCGAGAACTTGAAGGCGACGTCGAGGACCTCCAGCCGCTGGCCGAGCTGGCCGAGGAGGACGCCGAGATAGCCCATGAGCTCGAGGACCAGATCCGGGCGGTTCAGGAGCGCCTCGACGAGCTGGAGGAGCAACGGTTGTTCTCCGGGCCCTATGACACGGGCGACGCGCTCGTGACCATCAACGCGGGGGCCGGCGGAACGGACGCCCAGGACTGGGCCGAGATGGTCCTGCGCATGGAGATGCGGTGGGCCGAGCGCCGAGGCTTCGAAGCCGAGCTGCTCGAGGTATCGCCCGGAGAGGAGGCCGGCATCAAGTCGGGCACCTTCCAGGTGAAGGGCGAGAACGCCTACGGCCTGTTCGCGAGCGAGAAGGGCGTCCACCGACTGGTCAGGCTGTCGCCCTTCGACGCCGCCCACCGGCGCCAGACGAGCTTCGCCGGGGTCGAGGTGTCGCCGGTGGTGGATGAGATCGACGAGGTGGAGATCGACGACGACGACCTCCAGATCGACACCTATCGCGCCAGCGGAGCCGGGGGTCAGCACGTCAACAAGACCGACTCCGCCGTGCGGATCACGCACAAGCCGACGGGCATCGTCGTTCAGTGTCAGAACGAGCGCTCGCAGTCCTCCAACAAGGCCGAGGCGATGAAGATGCTCCGGTCCAAGCTCCTCGAGCGTCAGGAGCGGGAGCGCCGTGAGGAGATCGCCCGTGAGAAGGGCGACGCCCAGGACGTCAACTTCGGCTCCCAGATCCGCTCCTACGTGCTTCATCCCTACTCGATGGTCAAGGACCATCGCACGGGCCACGAGGTGGGCGACGTGGCGCGCGTGCTCGACGGCGATCTCGACGGTTTTGCCCGCGCCTACCTGCATCAGGCGGCCAAATGACGGACGCGCGGCCGGCCCAGGCGGAGGCGGAGCGATCGGAGGCGGAGCAGGTGCAGCGATCGCAGGCGGGACCATCCCCGGCAGAGCCGGAGCAGGCGGGGGCGGAGGTAACCGGCGACGGAAACCTCACCGACGTCCCGCTTCGCTCGGGTCCTCCACGCTCGCACCAGCCGACCGCGCCCTACATGGAGGCGGTGACCGCCTACGGGTTCCGAGGCTCGGCGCGCTTCCACGTCCCCGGGCACAAGGGCGGGGCCGGAGCTGACCCCGGGCTCCGGCTCGCCTTCGGCGAGCGGGCACTGCTCCTGGACGTGCCCCAGGACATCGAGGGCATCGACGTCGGCCCGGCCCCGACGCCGTACGAACGCGCCGAGCACCTGGCCGCCGAGGCCTACGGAGCCCATCGCACCTGGTTTCTGACCAACGGCGCGACCCAGGGCAACCACGCCCTGTGCCTGGCCATGGCCGGACCGGGAACCCCGGTCGTCCTCCAGCGCAACTCGCACGCCAGCATGGTCGATGGCCTGATCTTGAGCGGTGGCGTCCCCACCTGGGTGGCGCCCGAGTACGACCCTGAGCTCGGGATGGCCCATGGCGTGACGCCGCAAGCGCTCGAGGCGGCGCTGCGATCAAGCCCGGCGGCACGGGCCGCGTTCATCGTGTCCCCGACCTATTACGGGATGGCGGCGGACGTCGCGGGCTGCGCCGAGGTGGCGCACGCCGCCGGTGCGGCGCTGGTCGTCGACAACGCGTGGGGCTCGCACTTCGGGTTTCACCCTCGCCTGCCTCGCTCGCCGCTCGAGCTGGGCGCCGACGCGATGCTCGCCTCGACCCACAAGATCGTCGGCAGCCTGACCCAATCCGCCATGCTCCTGGTCGCCGACACCGAGCGGATCGATGTCGCCGCGGTGGCGCGCGCGGTGCGGCTCGTCCGCTCGACCAGCCCGAGCTCGCTGCTGATGGCCTCGCTCGACGCCGCCCGACGTCAGCTGGCGGTACACGGCGAGGCGCTGCTCGACCGGACGATCGACGCCGCCGAACGGGCCCGGGCGGCGATCAGCGCCGTCCCCGGGTGCGCCGTGGTCGGCGCGGGGCTGGTGGGCCGACCCGGTGTCGCCGCGTGGGATCCGCTTCGGATCGTGATCGACGTCCGCGGCACCGGGCGCACGGGCTACGACGTGGCGGCAGCGCTGCGCTCGAATTACGACATCTACGTCGAGCTGGCCACCCATGCGACGCTCGTCCTCGTGCTCGGGATCGCCCAGCCGATCGAGCCGCTGGAGCGCTTGGCCCACGATTTCGGTGAGGCCGTGCGCGCGGTTTCGCGCCCGGGGACCTCGCCGGCGCTGACCCGGGCTCCAGCCGCGCTCGAGCAGGGAACCGCGCTCTCGCCGCGCGAGGCGTTCCTGGGGCCGGGCGAAACGGTGCCCGTCGAGCTCGCGGTGGGGCGAATCTCGGCCGAGAGCATCGCCGGATACCCGCCCGGGATCCCAGCCCTGCTTCCCGGCGAGCGGATCACCGACGAGGTGGTGGTCTACCTGCGCGAGCTGACGAGTGCTGGGGCACGGCTCCACGGTGCCGCCGATCCCGCCTTCACCACGGTCCGCGTGCTCGTCGAGCCGCACTGAACCTGCATGGACGAGCAGGTCATCCGGGACGCCGTTGCCCGGGCGCTGGCGGAGGATGTGGGCAGCGGCGATGTCACCACCGATGCCACCGTTCCGGCGGAGGCGCGCGCCCGAGCCCTGATCACGCAGAAGGCACCCGGAGTGGTGTTCGGGCTCGACGTTGCCGAGGCGACCTTCCGAACGCTCGACCCGGAGATCGAGTGCGAGCGCCTGGTCGACGAGGGGCGCTGGCGGGAGGAGGGGCCGGTGCTTCGACTCGAGGGCTCAGCGCGAGCGATCCTCACCGGCGAGCGCACCGCGCTCAACTTCCTGCAACGGCTGTCCGGCGTCGCGACGCTGACCGCGAGATGCGTCCGGGCGGTGGCCGGCACGGATGCCCGGATCCTCGACACCCGGAAGACCACCCCCGGGCTGCGGGCGCTCGAGAAGGCGGCCGTCGCCGCGGGCGGCGGGACGAACCATCGAATCGGTCTCTTCGACGCGGTCCTGATCAAGGAGAACCACGCCGCGATCGCCGGGGGGGTGGCCGAAGCGGTCCGCCGCGTGCAGGCGGCGGTCCCGGATTACCCGCTCGAGGTCGAGTGCCGCGACCTGGATGAGCTCGACGCGGCCCTCGGGGCGGGGGCTCGGCGGATCCTTCTGGACAACATGACGCCCGCTCAGCTCAGGCGCGCCGTCGAGCGTGTAGCCGGGCGCGCGGAGCTCGAGGCCAGCGGCGGGGTCACGCTCGAGACCCTGCCGGAAATCGCAAGATCCGGCGTACACTTCATCTCGGTGGGCGCCTTGACCCACAGCGCTGCGGCGCTTGATCTGAGTCTCATCCTCGAACCATTGTCATGAACCTTCCGATGCTCGGTGGCCTCGACGCACCGCTGATGCTCGAGAACATCCCGGCCCTCCAGGAGGAGGTGCGGGCGCTGGCCCGTGAGCAGGACGCGATCATCCTGGCCCACAACTACCAGCTGCCGGAGATCCAGGACATCGCCGACTACGTCGGCGATTCGCTGGGGCTCTCGCAGCAGGCCGCCGCAGCCGCTGGCGGAACGATCGTCTTCTGCGGCGTGCATTTCATGGCCGAGACGGCATCGATCCTCTGCCCGGAGAAGCGGGTCCTGATTCCAGATCCCGACGCCGGCTGCTCACTGGCTGACTCGATCACAGTCGAGCAGCTGCGGTCCTGGAAGGCCCAGCATCCCGGAGCGATCACCGTCATGTACGTCAACACGACGGCGGAGGTCAAGGCGGAGACGGATTACTGCTGCACCTCCGCCAACGCCGTCAAGGTGGTCGAGCACATCCTGCGTGAGCACGGCGAGGACGCCGAGATCCTGTTCGGCCCCGACATGTTCCTCGGGGCGTACGTCGAGAAGACCCTCGGGCGCCGCCTCCACGTGTGGGACGGGGAGTGCCACGTGCATGCGGGCATCCGCCCGCGTGATATCGCGGCCGTCCGCGCGGCCCACCCGGGCGCTGACTTCCTGATCCACCCCGAGTGCGGTTGCTCGACCAGCGTCATGGAGTACGTCGCCGCAGGAGACGTCGACCGCGAGGGCGTGCTCATGCTCTCGACCGGCGGCATGCTCCGCTACGCCGAACAACGCGCGAGTGAGAGCAATGGCCGCGCCGCCGTCGCCGCGATCGTGGCCACCGAGACGGGGATGCTGCATCCGCTCCGCCAGGCCGCACCTCACGTGCAGTTCGTGGCCGCCAACGAAGCGGCTCACTGCCGCTTCATGAAGATGATCACGCTACCCAAGCTCCGCGACGCGCTGCGCGACGGCGTGCACGAGGTGAAGGTCGAAAAGACGGTCGCCGACCGCGCCCGGGTCGCGATCGAGCGGATGGTGGCGATCAGCTAGGTCCTCAGGTCGATCCCCTGGTCGGCCGTCTCACGCACCACCGCCAGCGACACGCGCTTACGCTCGAACTCGACCGGCGTATAGCAGTGGACATCCGCTGGGGCCCCCATCTCCGACGCATCCCAAAGCGCCCCTGCGTGGTAGACCCGCTCGAGCCACGGCATCCCGTCGTAGGCGGCGGAGACGAGAATGACCACGAATTCAGGTCCTCGCTCCCGCTCGGGGGGCGCTCCCGCCGCGTCGGCGACGCGGGCCCCGCCCAACAGCGCCCGCTCGATCGGCCAGCGATCGTCGACCCGGTCCAGGTAGCGTCGGAGCTCCGCCCGGTTGAGCTCGGTGGAGGTGGCCATCCGGGGCGATTGTCCCGCGTCGGCGCCTCGCCGCGCAACGGAACTAGTAGCGAGCGATCGCCGCGATCATCCGGCCCAGGAGCTGGCCGCCTCGCCAGTTCGACGGGCCGTCGAGAAACAGCGCGAAGGCCAGCGTATGTCCGCCCAGGGCTTCGCAGTATCCGGCCAGGTTGGTCACGTAGTTGAGAGTTCCGGTTTTGGCCTGGCAGCGCCCGTGGGCGGGCGTGTGGACCGCGAGCTGCTGAACCGTCCCGGAGACACCAACGACCGCGAGGTCGCGGCGCAACAGGGCCCCGGTTGGCGTTCGCCAGAGCCTTCGCAAGAGATCGACCACCTGGAGGGGGGAGGTGCGGTCTGAGCGCGAGAGACCTGAGCCGTCGACGATCCGCGGTGTGAGCCCCAGGCGCCCGAGGGCGGCGGCGATCACCCCCGCACCGGCCGCCGTGGTGCCGGCGCCGCCGAAGCGCGCGCCCAGCTGCTTGGTCAGC
Source organism: Solirubrobacteraceae bacterium (assembly GCA_035308915.1). GTDB lineage: Bacteria > Actinomycetota > Thermoleophilia > Solirubrobacterales > Solirubrobacteraceae > Palsa-465. The sequence goes on along the minus strand of DATGFT010000152.1, from coordinate 427 downwards.
ATCTCGGCGAAGAAATCGTCTGACGGCACATCGGTGAGCTTCAGAAGCACCGTCATCGGCGGGGAGCTGACCGTGGCGAGCGTCCGTGCATCTGGCGGAGACGTTCCGGTGAATCGAGCCGCATGAGCCCGGATGCCAGCCCGGCGCAGCGTCCGCGCGAACTGGCGGGCGGCAAACGCCGCCGGGCTGAGGCGGCGTGCCGCGGCGCCGTGGTCATAGGTGAGAGCGGCCAGCTGTCCCCCGAGGTCAGGGATGTCGGGAGCAAAATTCGTGGCCGGAGTCCCGCGGCGCGAATCGAACAGCGAGGCGTCGGCAATCACCTGCCCGGTGACACCGCGTATGCCGTCTCGGCGAAGCTGGGTGGCGAGCTCATCGGGGGTCGGGCCATATCCCTCCTCCCACACTCGGTTGAAGGTGCCGTCGCCGA
>DATGFT010000151.1:0-5684 GCA_035308915.1 Solirubrobacteraceae bacterium | reverse complement strand
CGCAGGTAGAGATCCCCGTGCCAGGTCCCGCCGGCGGACAGATGGCCGGCCCCCAGCACGATCGTCTGGAGGGTGGCGCCCGGACCGAGATCGGTGAGCACGGCCACCGAGGTGTAGAGCTTCTCGACGGAAGCCGGCGGTCGCGGCGTGGCCGCGCGCAGGGCAAACAGCGCGTGCTGGGCCGTGAGGTCGTAAACCAGAGCGCCGCTGTCGGGTCCAGCCGCACGGAGGGCGCGCGTGAGGGCCCGCTGGAGCGCGACGAGCGCGGCAGGGGGCTTCGGCCGACTCGGCGTCGTCGCGGCCGGCAGCGGTGCGCTCGCCGCCGAGCTGGCGGCGTTGCTGCGTTCGTGGTGCGCGGTCGCGCCGCAGGCACCGATCGCGACACCGACGAGCCCCCCGACCAACGCCCCCCGAAGACGCCTCAATCTGTCGCGAAGTCCTCCACGGCATGGGGCCCCACGACGGCGACCGCGAGCTCGTCCGCGACCGCGGCGGCGGTCTCCACGACCTGCTCGAAGCTCACCTCATCGAGGAGGCGGATGGCGGTGTCAGGGTCGACGTCCTCGTGGTAGACGATCTGCTGCTGGGCGGCGTGGCTGGCCACGGCACGGCTGTTCTCGAAGGCGATCGCGCGCGCGCCCGCGGCATACGCACGGGCTCGCTCGACCTCATCGCGTGTCGGGCCCTGGTCGCGGAGCTCGGAGACGATCTCCCGCATCCGCGTGTAGGCCTCGACCGCCTTCTCAGACTGGAGGCCGGCCGACATCTCGAGCACCGGAGCGTCCGAGTAAGCGTGCGCGAAGGAGCCAACCGAGTAGGCGAGGCCGCGCTGCTCACGAATCTCGTCAAACAGCCGGCTGGCCATCGAGCCGCCCAGCAGGGTCGAGTAGATCTGGGTCGCGGCGCGCTGACGCGGATCGGTCGGGTCGACGGCGGGCCGGTAGGCCATGCGGAGATGTGACTGATTCGAGTCGCGCTCACGGACCAGGACGCGGGGGCGAAAGGCCGGCGCCGGTTCGAACGCCTCCGGTTCGGGCGCCGCGGGGAAGCGGGAGAACAACTCCTCCGCCGGCCCAGCATCGAGATGCTCGAGATTGCCGACGAGGAAGGCGCCGCCGCGGCTCGGCGACCAGCGGCGGGAACGAAAGGCGACGATTCCCTCGCGGGTGAACTGATCGCGAATGTGCTCCACCGAGCCGAGAACGGGGCGCCCGAGGGGGTGGTCGCCGAACGCGGCCTCGTCGATCAGGTGCCCCGCCTGGACGGCGGGTTGATCGTTGGCCCGTGCGATCTCCTGCACGACGACACCACGCTCACGATCGAGCTCCTCGGCGTCGATCCGCGGTCGCCCGACGAAGTCGGTGAGGAGGTCGGCGGCCTCGAACGCCCGCTCCGCCCGTGCGGTGATGTGAAAGGCGACCAGGTCGTGGCTCGTGTAGGCGTTGATAACAGCGCCGATGCCCTCGGCGGCCTGGTTGACGTCACGGTAGGTGGGGTACTTCTCCCCGCCCTTGAACACCAGGTGCTCGAGGAAATGCGCCATCCCGTTCTCCTCCGGGCGCTCGCTGCGCGCCCCGGCATCGAAGGCGACGAGGATCGTCACCGAGCGCGTTCCTTGCACCGGAATGCGGTACAGCGGTAGGCCGGTCTCCAGCGTCTTCTCGGTGATCGTGCCCACGGACCACACGGTAGCGAGGGCTGCCCCAGGCGCCGCCTCGTGGCCACGCCGCCCGGCCCCCTGTAGCCCCCGCGGATGTTGCATGGTCGGCAAATCCTTCCTCTGCAACTGCGGTTGCACGGGCTCCGCGGGGAGGCGTGCCGGCCGGTGCCTCGCTAGGCTGCTCGCCGATGGCAGCATCTTCCTCCCGCCATCGCGCGCGCGGAAAGGCGCGCGCTACGGCGCCGCTCGTGGCCCCGCGCGGAGAACGCCCGACACCGCCGGACGCCGCTCCGGAGATCATCGACTTCAGGGGCGTCTCGATGCGCTACCCGAGCGGCGACACCGGCCTGGACGCCGCCACGTTCTCGATCGCGCGCGGTGAGTTCGTGTTCCTCGTGGGCGCCACGGGCTCAGGCAAGTCCACCGTCATACGCCTGCTGATCAAGGAGCTCGAGCCGACCGAGGGGACGATTCGCGTCGCCGGGCACGACCTGAGCGCGATCCGGCGAAAGCGGATTCCGTTCTACCGCCGCAACATCGGCGTCGTCTTCCAGGACTTCAAGCTGCTCCCCTCCCGCACCGTTCACGACAACGTCGCCTACGCGCTGCAGGTCACCGGGGGCACGCGACGGGAGATCCGCGACAAGGTGCCTGACATCCTGCGGCTCACCGGCCTGTCGACGAAGCTGCACAACTATCCCGACCAGCTGTCGGGTGGAGAACAGCAACGCGTCTCGATCGCCCGCGCCTTCGTCAACCACCCCCCGCTGTTGCTGGCCGACGAGCCGACGGGCAACCTCGACCCGGAGACGAGCATCGACATCATGCGTCTGCTTTATCGGATCAACCGGACCGGGACCACGGTGCTCGTAGCCACTCACGACCAGGCGATGGTCGACAAAATGCGCCGCCGCGTGCTCGAGCTGGCAGCGGGCCAGATCGTGCGTGACGAGGCGACGGGGCTCTACACGCGTGACGAGACGACGCGTGAGTTTGCCCGGCGAATGCGCGCCCCGGCCACGCGCCCGCCCGGGGCGGGCGTCGACCCGGTTCCGAGTCCAGATCCACAGCTCGGCGATTCCGTCAGCTAGCCGATGAAATTCCCCTTCTTCGTCCACGAGGCGACCCGCGCGATGCGCCGGAACGCCGCCCCGAGCTTCGCCGCCCTGGCGACCGTGTTGGTCACGATGCTCGTGGTGGGCGTTTTCATCCCCGCGGTCGAGGTGACCAACGACGCCGCTAATACGGTGCGCAGTCGCCTGATCGTTGACGTGTATATGAGGGACTCCTCGACTGCCGTTGACGACTCGCGCGTTCGCCACGAGCTGCTCGCCGTGCCCCATGTGAAGACCGTCCAGTTCGAATCGAAGGCGCAGGCCTACGCACAGCAGTCCCACCAGAACCCGGCGGCCTACGCGCTGCTTGGCGGCGTCAACCCGCTCCCCGACACGTTCCACGTGATCCCGGACAACCCGAGCAACGTGCTGGCAATCCGTAACGCGCTGGTGGCGGGCGGCCGGATGATCGACCCTGCGATCCAGACCGTCTCCAACAAGAAGAACTACACGAAGAAGGCGCTCGAGCTGACCTCGGCGGTGAGGTGGGGCGGGCTGGCCTTCGCCGCGCTGCTGACGATCGCGTCGATTCTGCTGATCGCCAACACGATTCGCCTCTCGCTGTATGCGCGACGCCGGGAGGTCGAGGTGATGAAGCTCGTGGGGGCGACTGACTGGTTCATCCGCTGGCCTTTCGTGATCGAGGGCATCATCGTCGGCGCGGCCGGCGGCATCCTCGCTATCGTCATCCTGGCCATCACCAAGGTGGCGCTGCTGGATCCGCTCTTCTCAGGCTGGTCGCTGGTCAGCCAGATCAGAACCATCGCCTTCCCCGCGCTGATCGCGATTTTGCTCGGAGCCAGTGCCGCGGTCTCGGCGCTTGGGTCGGGTCTCTCGCTCCGTCGGTTCCTCAGAGTCTGAGGCCCCGGGGGCCCGTGCAGCGTGGCCTCGACCTAACAGTCGCGAAAAATCACCTGGCTACTCTCCGGGCATGGCTTCCGGAGCTGCGAGAACCCCGCGCGTAGTGACGCGCATCGTCGCGGGGCTGATCGTGCTCGTGATCGGGATCTGGCTCGGCGGCCATCCGAGCTGGCTGCCGAACGTGTTCCGGGGCGCCTTGGTGGAGAACTCGAACGCTCAGCTCGTCAACGAAGAGCTGGACCTCATCACCAAGGACTACTACCGGCCGATCAGCCGCACCCAGCTGCTCAACCGGGGTCTGGCCGCGATGGTGGCGTCGCTCAACGACCCGTACTCACGCTACTACGACCCGGGCGCCTATCGGTCGTTCTTGAACCAGTCGAACCCGCATCTGAGCGGGGTAGGGATCGACGTCGTTCCGGATCCACGAGGTCTGCGAATCGTCGACGTGTTCCCGCATTCGCCGGCGGCGGTCGCGGGCCTGACCCACGGTGATCTGATCGTCAGGGTCGGGTCGACGTCGCTGAGCGGGCGCTCGGCCGATTTCGCGTCCCGGCTGATCCGGGGTCGCGCGGGCACGCGGGTGACGTTGACCGTCATCAGCGGAGCCCGAAGGCGCACCGTGACGATCACCCGCGCCGACCTCGTCGTCCCCGTCGCCAGCGAGTCGATCGTCACCTACCACGGCGTGAAGATCGGCGACCTGCGACTGACGGCGTTCACCGACGGCGCTGGAGCCGAGCTTCGCGACGACACCAAACGGGCGCTCGCGGCGGGCGCGCAGGCGCTGATCCTCGACCTTCGGGAAAACGGCGGCGGATTGCTTCAGGAGGCTGTGAACGTCGCCAGCATCTTCGTTCCCGACGGGACGATCGTGTCCACGGACGGGCGCTCGCAGCCGCGACAGGTCTATCTGGCTCGCGGCGGAGCGATTCCCACGCGGATCCCGATGGTGGTGCTGGTCAACCGCGACACCGCATCCTCAGCCGAGATCGTCACGGCGGCGCTTCAGGATCGCGGCCGGGCCAAGGTCGTCGGTACCCACACGTACGGCAAGGGCGTCTTTCAAGAGATCCAGCCGCTATCCAACGGTGGTGCGCTTGACCTGACGGTCGGCGAGTACTTCACCCCCAACGGCCGCAACCTGGGCGGGGGCGGCGTGCGCCAAGGCGCGGGGGTCAGCCCGAACGTCTACGCCTCCGATAACCCGGCAGCCCCCGGCGACCACGCGCTCAGCGTGGCCGAGCGCGTCGTCGCAGCCGAGCTGCGGTGAGTCCCACCTCCGCCACCCGCAGCGCCCGCGCGCCGGTCGTGGGTCCGCCTCGCGTAGCCGTGATTCAGCGGCGCGGCAAGTTCCTGGTCGCCGAGCCGTTCTTCGACGCCGGGCCGCGGATGGCCATCGGGAAAGACGACCGCGCTGGAGTTGGGGACCTGGTCGTGGTCAGAGCCGCCGCGTCGCGCGACGGCAGGCGCGGCGGGCGCGCGAGAGTTGTCCGCCGCCTCGGCCGACCCGAGATAGCCCGCGACGTGATCGAGGCCCTGATGGTGGACCGGGGGCTCGAGCGCTCATTTGATCCCGCCGTCGAGCACGAGGCGCGCCATGCCGTGCAGTCACGCTCGGTGGCCGGGCGCGAGGGCCGGCGTGATCTTCGCGAGCTGGCCACGTTCACGATCGACCCCCCGAGCGCACGCGATTTCGATGACGCGATCTCCGCGCAGTCCGAGGGGGCTGACCGGTGGCGGATATGGGTGCACATCGCGGACGTCTGCGCGTTCGTGGAGCCACGTGACGCAGTCGATCGCGAGGCCTACCGCCGCGCCACCAGCGTCTATGTCCCCGGCGCGGTCGAGCCGATGCTGCCGCAAGCCCTGTCGAACAACGCCTGCTCCCTCGTCCCCGGCCAGGATCGTCTGGCCGTGACCGTCGAGATGACGATCGAGGGCGACCGGGTGGACCAAAGCGGATTTCACCGCACCCTCATCCGCTCCGATGCGCGCCTTGACTACGACCAGGTCGATCGCATCTTCGCCGGGCGCGAACGCGCCGC
>DATGFT010000150.1:0-2545 GCA_035308915.1 Solirubrobacteraceae bacterium | reverse complement strand
CCGCGCGCATGGCCCGCACGCCTCCTTCGAGGCACCCCTTCGATTTTCGTGCATGACGTCGGGCGTGGCCCTGTCTCCCAGGTGAGCGGCAGGAGAGCGCGGGCGTTCCCGCGGCGGACCCCGGCCGCGAGGAGAGGGGTGTTTCCATGCAGGGGCTTCGAATCGGCGTCTTGGGTCGCAGCGGCGCGGCCTTGCTCTTAGCAGGGAACCGGAACGGCGGTGGATCCGCCTGGAGAGGCCGAGCGGAAACGCGTAGCGGGCGGGCAGCTCAGCAATGGGGAGGTCGTTCGGCTGCTGGTGGAGGGCTTGGTCCGCGATCGATGAGACGCGGCTGGCGTCACGGGCCGGCGGCGCTACGCGATCGAATATGGAAGACCCTATCTCTCCGGCACTCCTCAACGAAGGCGACGGGCTCAACCCTACCCGGGCGCTCATCCTGCAGGGCTACTACGCGCTACGCCGCGAGCGCCTGCCGATCCACATCGGGACGCACGACATCGCCACGTGGATCAAGGCCAACGAGCCGGAGGAGGCGCAGCCAAGCGACTCGCTGATCCGGCTGACCTTGGTGAACGCAAAGCTCGCCCATCGGGCCCCGGGAAGGCCGCGGCACGATGGCCCGTCGAGGGTGGCGGCCCCCCCCTTTTTGCCCGCTCGGCGGCGCCCCGAGCATGCTCGACGGTAGGCTCGCTCCTCTTGCCCGCGCTCCTCGCCGAGCCGCTGGATGCCCTGGCCCGCCAGATGGCCGCCCGGCCGGAGCCTCCGACGGGCGGGGCGCCGCTCATCGCGATGCACCTCGCGGTCCTCGTGGGCCGACTGATGCCCTCGGTCGGCTGGACGGCGGCCGAGCGCCACGCCGACGGCGAACTGATCTGGACGGGCCGCAGCCATCCGTACGACGAGAGCACGGTCCGCAAGCGAGCTCGTGACTTCGCGGCGCGGGGAGGGACCGAGCTCGTGGCCCGCGCGCTGGAGGCGTCCGTGGAGCAGGCCGTGGCGGCGTCGGGCGCGAAGGCCATCGCCTACACGGACATGTTCGACCAGGTCTACTGGACCAAGAAGCCTGCGCTGGCTGCGCCGATCGCCAGCCGTGGCAAGCGTCTCCTCGCAGCGACCTACTTCGGGTTGACCTTCGTTCGGCTCGGCGAGACCGCACCGTTGGCCTACCACGTCTCGTGGCACAAGCCGGCAAGCCCGCTGCAAGATGCGCTGGAGGCCGTGCACGGCGCGCCCCAGCGCGCGGCCTGGCTCGCGCGGAACCTCCGGCTCCACATCTGGGATCGCGGCGGCAGCGGTCGGCCTACCGTGCGCTGGGCGCTCGCTCGGCGGATCCCCTACCTGACGGTCATGCAGGGGTCGACCTCGTGGGCTCGGTATCGCCGCCCTCCGCGGGTGCACACGCGGACGAGGGTCCCGGTCTTCGTGCGGCGTGACGTCGCCGTCGCGGGGCGAGGTCCACCGGGCTCCTCGCCGGAGGTGGTCGTCTACCCCGCGCATCCGGAGAAGGGGCGCCGGGCAACCAAAGCCCTGCGCTACCGCTGCGGTGTGCACCTGTCCAAGCCCGAGCTTCGCACGCTCGACCAGGTCTACAAGACCCGCTGGCCTTGCAACGAGAACGCGATCAAGGCGCTCGTCGCCGTCGGCTTCGGCCGCAACCTCGATCGGGGCCTGACCCTCACGACCAGCCGCGGCACCGACGGGCGCACGGCCCGCCTCCAGGCGCGGCAGCGCGCTCTCGACGAGAAGATCGCGGCCTTCCACCCGACCACGATCCCTCAGGCGATTCAACAGGCGCGCCCGTTGCTGCGGCAGCAGCAAAAGTGCGCCGCAGAGCGCGCCGAGATCGAAGCCCTCCCCCAGGACAGAGGCGCGCGCATGAACCAAGGCGCGGAGCTGCTGTGCAAGAACCTGATGCTGCTCGTCTACAACCGGCTCATGCTGCTCCTCGCGCAGACCACCTCGGACGAGGTGCGAAGGATGACCCCCGCGCGCGTTGATGATCTGCTGCTCAGGCGTGGGATGCTGGCCTGCCCCGAGGAGGGAGCCACGACGCTCTGGGTCGACCCTCTGCCCAGCCCGACCGAACGAGCTCTCCAGGAAGAACTCGTACGGCTTCTCGACGGGCAGGCCCTGCGTCTACACGGGTGCGAGCTGCGGCTCCGCCTTCGCGATTCGATCGAGCGCGCACGGCAGGCCCAGCCAAGCGGGCCGGCAAGGGCATTGCGGGTTTTCAGCTGAGAATCCGGTTCCCTGATAAGGGGGTGGTGTCGATGCACCGGTTGGTCCACCGGCGGGTGAGGGCGCGAGCGAAGGCGGAGAATAATGAGGTATGGAAGAAAGTGGCCTGTCGGGGGGTAGGATACGTCGAAACGTGGATCTGGAGTGCGATCGACCTTAGAAATACCATAGCAGCTATGGAGGCTGTGGATTCTCTGTGGGAGCATATCAATCATGCGCTGGATCTGGCAGAGGGATCAGGAAACGAATTGGCATGGACGCGCCTTGCTAATAAGCTCGCCGTGCACTTTCAGAATCGCGCGCGATA
>DATGFT010000149.1:0-2548 GCA_035308915.1 Solirubrobacteraceae bacterium | reverse complement strand
ACAGCGGCTGCTGCTGGAGTCGGCGAAGAGTTAGGGGTGGCGGCGGGGGGTTAGGGGTGCCGGGCGGGGGGTTAGGGGTGCCGGGCGGGGGGCGGGGATGTTGAGCGGCGCCCGCCGGCTGAGCGATGGGTGCGTCGTGCTGAGTGGCGGACCCGCCCACGAGGCGTGGGGCCGGTGCTGAGTGGCCGGCCCCCCGCCCACCGGCACAGCAGGAGTCTCCCTCTGCGAAAAAAGCGCCTCTCAACTCCGGTCGCGCGTTCAGGTGCGCGTTTGTGTTCTCCACGAGCCGAAATGCGTCCCAAATCGGGGCGGCCCGTAAGTTGGGACGCGTTTTTTCTAACGCGTCGGGGAGGTGCTCGACGGCCCGGGCCGATCCCCCAACCCCGCCCCGAGCCCCCAACCCCGCCCCGAGCCCCCAACCCCGCCTCGCCCACGGCTGATGCGAGCTCGGGCGTGCGAGCTGCTTTCGCCCTCGCCGCGGCCCGCCCTCCCCAGGGCAGGCCGCGGCCGACGCAGGACGAGGCCGAGGCCGAGACAGAACGTGGCCGAGCCCATCACAGGCCCCGCAAACGCGCAAACGCTCCGCTTCCCTTCAGAGGCGCGCACGTTTGCGGCTCCCACGCGGGCAAATGTGCGTGCCATTTCTGGCCGTCAATTGACATGCGCGTTTGCGGTGCCGGCGCTCGAGCAGCCCGGCCCGCTTCTCCGCTCGGCTAGCCTCGCAGCATGTCCACAGCCAAGATGAACACAACGCAGGGCACGATCGAGCTCGAGCTGTTCGATGAGGATGCCCCCAAGACGGTCGAGAACTTCAAGAAGCTGGCCGGCGAGAACTTCTACGACGGGGTGATCTTTCACCGGATCATCCGTGACTTCATGATCCAGGGCGGGGATCCGAAGGGAACCGGAACCGGCGGGCCTGGGTACACGTTCGAGGACGAGATCAACCAGCACAAGGTGGTCCGCGGGGCGCTCGCCATGGCCAACGCCGGCCCGAACACGAACGGATCGCAGTTCTTCATCGTCACCACAGATTCCGCTCCGTGGCTGGATGGCAAGCACACCGTGTTCGGCCGAGTCACCGGCGGAATGGAGACGGTGGACACGATCGAGGCGCTACCGACGGACAGCGGCGACCGGCCGCTCGACCCACCGCGGATCGAGTCGATCGAGGTGGAATAGGCTGAGAGCAGGGAAGAACGGGGAGGAGAGGCATGGCTAGCGTCACTGAGCAGGCGGGCAGCGAAACCACGGGCACGTCGGCGGCGACCATCGGGGTCGAGAATCCGGCCACGGGCGAGCTGATCACGACCGTGCCGCTGCTCGGGGAGGCCGAGCTGGCCGAGATGGCCGAGCGGGCGAGGAAGGCTCAGCCGCGGTGGGATGCGATCGGCTTCGACGGACGCGGGCAGGTGCTCCGGCGCGCCCAGAAGTGGATGGTCGACAACGTCGACCGCGTGATCGACGTCGTGTGCTCGGAGTCCGGCAAGACGGCCGAGGACGCCCAGCTTGCCGACTACGGCTATACCGTGAGCGCGCTCGGGTTCTGGGCCAAGCAGGCGCCGAATTACCTAGCCGACGAGCGCGTGCCCTCCTGGAACAACCCGGTGATCGCGGGTAAACGGCTCGTCATCCGCTATGCCCCGGTCGGGACGGTCGGGGTCATCGGACCGTGGAACTATCCGATCGCCAATTCCTTCGGCGACTGCATTCCCGCTCTGGCCGCGGGCAATGCGGTGATTCTCAAGCCGAGCGAGGTGACCCCGCTGAGCTCGCTGCTGATGGAGGAGATGATGCGAACCTGTGGCCTGCCAGAGGGCGTGTTCCAGGTGGCCACCGGCGATGGTCGTACCGGCGCGGCGCTGATCGATCACGTCGACTGCGTGATGTTCACAGGCTCGACGGCCACCGGCCGCGCGGTGATGAAGGCGGCGGCAGAGCGGCTGATCCCGTGCTACCTCGAGCTCGGAGGCAAGGACCCGATGATCGTGTGCGCGGACGCCGATGTCGATCGCGCCGCCAACGCCGCCGCGTTCTACTCGATGAACAACGCGGGGCAGGTCTGCATCTCGGTCGAGCGCTGCTACGTCGAGGCTCCCGTGTACGACGAATTCGTCCAGAAGGTCACCGACAACGTCCGTCAGCTTCGCCATGGTCCGCCGGGCGAGATGGGGTCAGTCGACGTTGGGGCGGTGACGTTCCCGCCGCAGCTGGACATCATCGAAGACCAGGTCCAGGACGCCGTGGCCAAGGGCGCCCGAGTGCTGGTCGGCGGCCATGGCCGGCGAGAAGCCGGGCGCTTCTTCGAGCCCACCGTGCTGGTCGGCGTCGATCACTCGATGAAGATCATGCGCGAGGAGACGTTCGGCCCCGTGCTGCCGATCATGAAGGTCGCCGATGCGGAGGAGGCGATACGGCTCGCCAACGATTCGACCTACGGCCTTCAGGGCAGCGTCTGGACCCGCGACGTGGCCCGGGGCGAGGCGCTGGCGCGCCGCGTGGAGGCCGGCGCCGTGTGCGTCAACGACGCGCAGATCAACTACGGGGC
>DATGFT010000148.1:0-2226 GCA_035308915.1 Solirubrobacteraceae bacterium | reverse complement strand
CACGACTCGCCAGCGAGGGGAGAGCAATCGACCGGTCGGGAAGTAGAGGGGGACGAAGCCTGCGAGGAGGCCCAGATACATGCCGCCGGTCGTGCTCGAGATGATCGCGAACCCGACCGCGGCAGGAATGCTGCCGGGATGCTCGTTGAGACCGTAGTCAGCCAGCGCTCCCGCGGCGGCGGACACGGCGGCCAGCAAACCTCCGGTGAAGAGCAACCAACCCACCGGGTGACGCGGCAACCGGCTGATCAGCACGGCACCGACTGTCACGGTCGAGGCGACCAGGGCCACGTTGAGGGCGGTCAACAGGGCACCGTCGGGATTGGTAGGCACCGCCTCGGCCAGACCGCCCAGCGCAAGCACGAACCCAAGAATCGAGGCCGTGGCCAACGCACCGGCCTTCAGTCTTGCTCGTGCACGACCGGCAGATCGGGCCGGTTCGGCAGCGGCGCGCTGGCTCACTCTCGCAGCCAGAGCGAGACGGAACTGGGCTCGACGGTTTGCCTGACGGTCGCGAGGACCTCGGCCTGAAGCTGGTCGAGATCGACTTCGTCGCGAAGGCGACTGGCAAATGCAGCGACCGTGGCCTCGGCGTCATAGCGGGCGCGATTGAAGCGCCGGTCGACGAGTGCCTGGACGCGGCGTCGGATCGGCTGGAAGAGACCGAAGACGAGCAGGGTCGAGCCCGCCACGGCGAGTTCGTTGGATCGAAGGTATGGGGCCATGAGCGCCTGGAGCGCCAGGACACAACCCGCAAACAACCCGACCACCAGCACACTGATGAGGGCCCAGCTGATCGTCCTGCTGATCAGCCGATCGATCTCGTACAGGTGGTAGCGCAGGACCGCGATCCCAATCGTGACCGGCAGCAAGGCGAGGCCCGCGATCGCGCAGAGCCAGGCAAGCTCCGAGATGGCGGCAAGCGGCCCCGACGACACGCTGCCCGTCATGATCCCGAGCACGAGCAGAGGCACGACGACGAGTCCGACGTGGGCGAACCACTTGATTTGGGCGCGTTCCACGCCCTGGGCGCGCCGATACCGCACGACGAGCGAGGCGATCACGCAGATGAAGGCGATCACGCCAACGAGATTTCCGGCCGTGCCAAGCTGCGCGATGAAGCTGCCAGCGACCCCGCCCACGGCCAACGGATTTGCAACTCCGGCCGGGTAGTCACCGACCGCAAACGGCCCAAAGAGGCTCGAGAATACGAGGGAGATGGTCGCGATGAGCCCGAGGATGACGACGACCCGCCAGCGCGGCGAGGGCAAGCGCCCAGTTGGAAAGAAGACCGGAGTGAACCCGCCGAGCAATCCGACGAAGTATGCCGAGGTCGCATTCGACAGGACGGCGAACCAAACGGCACCGGGCACGCTGCCTGGGTGCTCGTTGAGGCCGTAGTCGGCGACTGCCTGGGCGACCGTCGAGGCCGCCATGGATAGGCCCCCGACGAGCAGCAGCCAACCCACGATATGGCGAGGCAGCCGAGCCACCAGGATGGCACCGGCGCCGACGGTCGAGACGACAAGCAGGGTGGCGAAGGCGGCGTAGGCGGTATCAACGAACCCTTTCGGCAGAGCCTCGACCAGGGCGAGCAGCATCAGGCCAACGGCGGCGATCCACACCGTCGATAGGGCGACGGCTCTCCGCCGAGGTTTCATCGTCGATGTCCGAAGTCGCGGCGGAGCGCGGAGCGGGCCGCCCACACCCCGCACATCCCGTGGACGCCACCGCCCGGCGGAGTCGATGAGGAGCACAGGTAGATCCCTCGGGCCGGCGTCGAGTAGGGGTCAAGTCGAGCGACCGGTCGAGTGAAGAGCTGGCGGATGTCCTCGATCCCCGCATTGATGTCGCCGCCCACGTAGTTCGGGTTCTCGTCCTCGAGGTCGGCCGGCAGGCGGACCGAGCGGGCCAAGATGCGGTCGCGGAAACCGGGGGCAAAGCGTTCGACCTGAGCCTCGATTCGATCCGAGATGTCGAGCGTGGAGCCATTGGGGACGTGGGCATAGGCCCAGCCCGTGTGCTTGCCCGCCGGGGCTCGACTCGGGTCAAAGCGGCTGGCCTGCACGACGATGACGAACGGTCGCTCCGGATGACGGCCTCCGGCGACCTCGCTCTCCGCGGCCGCGATCTCGGCCAGGGTTCCACCGACATGGACCGTCCCGGCGCGATTGGCACCTTCCGCCCGCCACGGAATCGGCCCATCGAGTGCCCAGTCGAGCTTGA
>DATGFT010000147.1:0-13730 GCA_035308915.1 Solirubrobacteraceae bacterium | reverse complement strand
CTATGGCGGCAATGTCCGGGCTGCGTTCGAGCTGCGCGGGACTCCGACCGACCGAGCGATCTTCGCCGACAATGCCGTTCAGCACGAGGATGACAGCGCGGCAGTCCAGTTCCCACATCACGCCGGGGTCAACCCCGATGTCATGACGGGTCGAGGCGAGCTGTTCGTTTACGGCAATGCACACCGCGTCAACACCGCCAAGCAGCTCGCGGTCGGCAACTTCGACGGCGACGGGTGCAGCGACGTGTTTCAGGCCGTGGGGACGGTCTGGGTGTACTCGCCCTGCGGGAGCGGGATATGGCGGTTCCTGAACGCCTCAAGGCTGAGCCTCAACCGCTTGGGCTTCGGCGACTTCAACGGTGACGGCAGGACCGATGTCTTCACCCAGGAGGGCGATCGGTGGCTCGTGTCCTACGGCGGGACCGGTCCGTTGACGCCGCTCCCCGCTGGCTCCCGCATCCCGATGACTGACTACCGCTTCGGTGACCTTGACGGGGACGGACGAACCGATGTCTTCCGCGCAAACGGAAGTCGCTTCTATTACTCGAGCGCCGGCGCCACGCAATGGAAGCCCCTGGCAGCGTCGCATCTGAAGATCGGCCAGCTTCGCCTCTGCGACTTCAACGGCGACGGCAAGATCGATGTGTTCAGTCTCGCCAACCACCAGTGGTCTGTGTCCTACGGAGGCGCCACCGAATGGCACCGCCTGAACCGTGAGCTCTCTTCCAGCCTGGGCGACTTGGTACTCGCCGACTTCAATGGCGACGGCCGCTGCGACGTCGCGCGAATTCATCGCAACAGCCTCCAGGTCTCCTGGAGCGGAACCACGCCCTGGCGTTCCGAGCCGCGGCGCTATCAGGAGAGCGTCTCGGGAACTCTGGCCGGTAACTTCGCGGGCGGGACGCGCGCAGGCTTACTCGAGTTCGCCTACGGCGGAGAGGCGCTGATGCGATTCCGGCTCTCGACTGACTTTGGCCCCTTGCTCAGCTGGTCTCGGCAGGACATGCGTTAAGCCTCGGCCTGAGAAATCGTTGTTATCAGCGCGCCACGTCGGTATGTTCGGTCCGGGTTGTTGTGATTAGGGTCGCAACTGTGACGCCGAGCGTGGGGCTGAGCTGGGTCCTCTGGTCTGTTCGAGCGAGGCTGGCCCAGTACGCCACCGCCAAGCTGACGTCCACCATCGTGGGCCGATAACGAATGCGCCGCGCACTCGTTGCTCTGTTCGCGCTGGCCCTTACCGGATGGCAAGCACCGGCGGCGTTTGGGGCAGACAGCTTGTATTGGAGTACCGGAGCCGCAATTCGTGTCGGGAATCTCGACGGAACGGGCCCGGCTTCCACCGTGTTTACGGGCAACGGGACGAACGGGATAGCGATCGACTCCGCTACGGGAAAGATCTACTGGGCGGACGGGAACAGCGGGACCATCAACGTCGGGAATCTCGACGGCAGCGGTTCGCCATCGACCCTGTTCGCCGGCGAGGTCCATCCCTACGGGGTGGCGATCGATCCCGCGGCGGGCAAGCTCTACTGGGGGAACGGTGGCAACCCGGGCGCAGTTCGGGTGGGCAACCTGGATGGCAGCGGGTCGGCGTCGAGTCTCTTTAGCGGTGAGAGTGATCCTCGGGAGGTGACGATCGACCCGTCCGCGAACAAGATCTACTGGGTCGATCTCGGCTCCAGGCAGATCCGCGACGGAAGCCTCGACGGGAGCGGATCACCGTCCACGCTGTTCACGTATGGGACCAGTCCGGGAGGCATCGCGATCGATTCGGCGAGCGGGAAGATCTACTGGACGGACTTTGACTCAGGCGCGATTCTCGTCGCCAACCTCAACGGCACGGGGTCACCCCAAGCGCTGTTCAGTGGCCAGAGCGGTCCGATCGGTGTAGCGCTCGATCCCGCGGCAGGCAGGATCTACTGGGCCGACTATGCCACGGGTATCGGTTCGGTCCAAGTGGGGAACCTGGACGGCACCGGATCGCCACGCGACCTTTTCAGCGGTGAGGTCTCTCCGTACATGCTCGCGATCCTGCGCTCTCCGGTGGGTGCGGGTGTTCCCGTGGTGTCGGGGGGTTCGGGGGTGGGGTCCGTGTTGTCGTGTTCGCAGGGTTTGTGGTCCTCTGACTTGTTGGGGGCCTTTTTGTTTCATGCGCCGGCGGGTTTCGCCTATCAGTGGACGTTCGACGGGGGGGATGTGGCGGGCGCGACCTCTAGTACGTATGTGGCGTCGGCTGGGGGCTCGTATGCGTGTCGTGTGACGGCGGCCAATCAGGCTGGTTCGACCGTGCAGACGAGCACGCCGTTCACCGTGTCGGGGGGTCGGACGCCGCCGCTGACGGTGCCGAAGTTGACGGGCGTGGGTCAGTCTCATCGTCGCTGGCGTGAGGGGCGGGCGCTCCCGCACATCGCGAGGGTGCGAGCGCCGGTGGGGACGAGGTTTCGCTTTACGCTGAATGAGTCTGCGCGGATGCGGTTTCGGTTCTGGCAGCGGCTGGCGGGACGCAGGGTCAACGGTCGTTGTGTGGCTGTGACTGCGAAGGACCGCGGCAGGCGGCGGTGCACCCGGTTGGTGGCGCGCGGCGCGTTGTCCGCGGCGCTCGGGTCGGGTGCCCATGTGCTGCGCTTTCAGGGACGCCTTTCGAAGCGCAAGCGGCTTCGGCCGGGTCGGTACACGCTGATCCTCACCGCTACTGACGCGGCGGGCCAGCACGCGACCGCCAAGCTGGTATTCACCATCGTGGCCGCGCCGCGCGCGGCCCCTGGCTCGACTCGGGCTCACCGAGCTATGTGATTGTGAAGTTGGGCGTCTTCCGGCTCGAGCGCCACGCCTCGCGGCCCTCGTCCTCCGAGGCCGAACCGGGGAAGAACCACTTCTACGTCGGTCGTGAGCCGCTCCGGCTCGCCAGCTCGGCCGCCCGCTCCTGGATTCGATCCTCGTCGGTGACCGCGTGCCAGCGGGTGCCGCGGCGCTGACCTGTCCGCCGGACGCGCTGGGCGCTCTCCAGATCACGGAGCAGCGCCAGCACCTGATCACGGTCGGCCTCGGCCTGCTTGGCCAGCGCGGCCGTGGTCAGGCCGTCGCTCTCGGCCAGGATCCGCTCGGCCGCCTCGGCCACCAGCACCTGCCCGGACCGCTTGGGCCGAGACGCCCCGCGCCGCGAGGGCCGCCGCCGCGCCGAAGGACGCGAAGGACGCGCCCGCCGCGGCGAGCGCGCAGCGCCATCAGCGGAAGCAACGGCCCCATTGGCGAGCAGCGCGGCCCGCGCCTCCTCGAGCGAGCTGATCTCACGCGTCACCTCGCGGATCCGGCCGTCGATGTCCTCGATGAGCTGTTGCAGAAACGGCATGCCCGCGCATCGTACGGATTTCCCCCGACACGCCCTCCCGCCCGAGTACGATCATTACGAGATGCCTGACATGGACCCTGAGGACAGGAGCTTCGAGGAGACCCTCCGTTCGCTCGCGAATGAGCTCGGGCGCTTCATCGAGCGCTCGGTCGAGAACGCGGACGTCGACCAGTTTGCGGAGTCGATGGGGATCGATGCCGGAGCGGCCAGGGACTGGCTCGACGGCGCCGGCAACTGGCTGCGCGGGAATGCCGAGAACCTCGGCGAGGAGGTCGCCCGGCGGGTCGGTGGCAACCCGCACAACACCAGCCCGCGGACCGATCCGCTCGGAGACCTCGGCCCCCATCCGCTCGACCTTCCGACCGAGGAGCAGGGGCGCGCGTTGGCTGCACTCGAGTCAGGGCGGTGGGCACTGGAGCCCGGCACGGACGCCCTCGGAGCCCGCGGCGAAGGCCCGGCGCCCAGCGACGCCCTCGGACTGGTCCGTGAGCTCCGCGTCCGTGACTGGATCGCTTCCGACGGGCAGCTGACCGTGGTTGGTCGCGCCGCCCTCAGCCGCTGGCTTGACGCAGCGGCGCGCAGCTAGCCGGTCGCGACTACCGCTCTAGGCGCCGGATCGCTCGACGTCAAACCAGACGTGGCTGGCTCCGCGGCGGATCCCCCATCGCTCGGCCTCGGCGTCAACGATCTTGAGCCCCCGGCCTCCCACGTCATCGAAGCCTCGGTACCGGCGATCGTGTTCGAAACCCTTGCCTTGGTCCATCACCTCGACGTTGACCCGGTCGGCGTCGAGCCGGGCCAGCATCGTGATCTCACCCGTCCCATGGACGACCGCATTGGCGACCAGCTCGCTCGTCAATAGCTTCACCAGGTCGAGGTCGGACGTCTCGAGGCAGGGCCCGAACCAGCGCTCCAGTGCCCGTCGGGCGGCCCTGGGGGCCGTGACCTCACGGGACAGAGATGCCCGATGGACAGGACTGCGGGTGTGCGCGGCCATCCGGGCCTCATCGCTGATCGTTCGTGGCACTTGTCTCTCCTTAAGTCGCTGCGGGTGCTCCGGCGCGGCTCGTCAGTCGCGTATAGCCGCTTTCACCCACCCGCTAACGAAAGTGGACCGATGTATGAATTTCGACCCTTGGACCTAATCAGTGGCCGATTAACGGAATTCGCCCTAAGGGTTTCCCGGCTCGGTGCCGAAGCAATGATTGTCTGCAATGCCGGAAGCCCCGTCGGCGCTGCGGGAGCGCGCGACTGGTCCCGGCCCGGGTGAAAAGGAGCTCAATATGACCAGCCCCACTCCTGTCGCCGCAGCCGCGGGAAAGCTGCACGAGCTCGGCATTCATTCCCATGCCGCCGATGAGCGCTCCTGCGTCGTAGTGCTGACCGGCGAGATCGACCTTGCCTCCGCGCCGGAGCTCAAGGCGACGCTGAATGACCTCTGCGGCCACGGCTACATGCAGTTCGTACTCGATCTGTCCGGCGTGAGCCACATGGATTCGACCGGACTCGGCGTCCTCGTCGGCTTCCAGAACCGGCTCGAAGGCGATGGTCGGCTCAGCCTGGCGGCCGTCCCGCCTAACCTCGCCCGCCTCATACGCATGCTTGGGCTCGACGCGCGCATACCCAGCTTCCCGACCGTGGCAGCCGCCCTCGCGGACGCGGGCGCAGCTCAGCCGTCATCGCCCGTCGCGCTCGAGGTTCCCCACGCGGGCGCTGAGAGCTCTCCGGCCGAGCCACATCCGCCCGGCGCGCGCGGCCAGGCGATTCCGATCGACGCTGACGCGGGACTCGTCCTCGGGCTGGTCTCGACGGCGCTGCCCTTCGCCGAATCCGAGCTCGCTCAGGCGGAGCGGTGGCTCCGGGTTCTCCGCCGCTACGGCGACGCCGGCCGGCTGTTGCGGGAGTCAGGGGTCCGGGAGGCGCCAGTCAACGCCGTCGCCGAGGAGGCCGGCTCGCCTGAAGGCGCCACGGCGACGCGCTCGAAGAATGCCGTCACGGCGGTGACCGAGCGGGCGCATGCGCTCGCGGCGGAGCGGAAGCTCAGCAGCGTGGGAACGCTTGAGGTGCTGAAGGCAGTTGCCGCTGCCTATGGCCCTGACTTTGATTGTGCACTCGCGGCCTATGGCGGTGACCGCCAGACGCTTGACGCCTACCTGCAGGCGCTGTGATGGAGCTGCACGCGGCACTCGCGACACCCACCGAGCTCAGGTCAAGCCGGGAGGCTCGGCCGAGGTTGGTGAGAATGCGCTGTGCCTGCCGTCGGTGCGGGGCGCACACGATCACCGACGTAGGGTTCGTGATCGGCGGCCCGTGCTCACTGTGCGGCAGCTACGAGCTCAGGCCAGTCGAGCCGGTGCCCGGCCCTCAGGACACGCTCGACGCGGCCATCGGCTGACGCGCGTCGAGGGCAGCCGCCAGGCCGGGGAGCGCGGGGAGCCCCGGCGTCACGGTCCACGCCCGCTCCGGGAACCGGATCACCAGGAGCGCCACGCCGTGCTCGGACGCGGTTGCCTCGGCTTTAGCGAGGGCGGCGGCGATCCCAGGCTCCGAGAGCTCGCACTCACGAAGGAAGCGCTCGGTGTGATCCAGCGCCAGCTGCTCGAGGTCCAGCTCGAGCTCCTCTCGCCGCACGGGGGCGTCGGCGCTCACGGTCCCGCCCCGGGCGGTGACGATGCATGCCGCCATATCGTCGCGAATCTCGTCGGCGCGAGCCTCAACTTCACGCAAGAGCTCGGCGGCGGCCGGCTCGCCCTCCAAGGCTTCGAAGATCGTGGCCAGGGCGCCTCGGCCAAGCAGGCCGCCGTCCGTGCGCGCCTCGATCAGGCCGTCGCTGAAGAAGCACGCGCGCGCTGCCCGGGGGAACGAGATCGTGGTCTGGCGACGGCCGCAGGGCATACCCCACCCGAGCGGGGGAGATGGGTAGGAGCTCAGCGGCTCATGCGACCTGCCACCCCCGGTCAGCGGCCCGTGATGGCCGGCGGTGGCATAGGTCAGCGAGCCGGTTTCAGGGTCGTGGATGGCGACCGCGACGGTGGTGAACAGCCCGTCGGGGCTGGCGCCGATCGCCCGGGAGGCAAGTTTCAAAGCTTCGCGCGGCTCGAGGCCGGCCTCGATGTAGGCGCGCACTGTGAAGCGCATCCTGGCGGCCCGCGCGAGTGCCGCGCGACCATGCCCAGAGACGTCGCCGAGAACGATCGCGACGCGCCCGCGATCGAGCTCGAACACGTCGTAGAAGTCGCCTCCTGCCGCGGGGCCGTCGGCGGGGCGATAGGCCACCGAGATCTCAAGCTCGCCCAGCAGGGAAGGCACCTCTGGGACCAACACGGACTGCAGCGCGGCCAGGTCAGTTGCGAGGGCGCGCTGCCGCTGCTCCAGGCGGCGGGCGCGCAGGGATGACACCCGGGCTCGGACGCCGAAGGCGAGCGCCACCAGTAGGAGAGCAAGAATTATCGGCTTGCTCCAATCGGGTACCGGGAGCGGCAGGGGGATGCTGCGGAAGATCGAATCCGGGAGGCTCGATCCGCGGTGGCTCACAACCGGGGGCATGGGAGGAGTCCGCGACGAGCGAAGCGCGGGGCGCGATCGCCCGAGCCCGCCGCGATGAATGCGCGGCGCCGCGGCTCGCCGGCCAGGGTGACCTCGTGTCGGCGCGGCGCTGCGCGGCCTCGATCGCGTCCCGGCGGGGCCGAGCGCAGCTGCGCGGCTTGATGTGGCGCCGGCGGCTGGAGTCCGCGGCGCGGAAGAGGCGCTTGGCCCGCTGAGCGCGCCCGCAGTTCCCGCGCCAGGCACAGCCCCGGTGCCCACAGACGGAAGCGCTGGAGTGCTCGGTAGCGCCGGGATGGTCGCGGTGGGGGTGCTCGTGGTTGGGGGCTTGGGCGGAGCGACCGCCGGGACCGTGACCGACGGCGTGCTCAACGATGGGACCGTGACCGAAGGCGTGCTCAGCGACTGGACCGTGACCGACGGCGTGCTCAGCGATGGGACCGTGACCGTCGGCAGGCCAGCGGCACTCACCGGAGCGGTTGAGGCCTTGAGATTCGACAGGCCGAGGCTCGGAGAAACGCTCGCGCCCGCGCTTCCCGCGGCCCCGACACCCGCGCCGGCAAGGACTCCCAAGCTGAGCCAGAGCGGAACGGACCCCACGCGCATGATGCGGCTCCCCGAACGGTGCGCGACGCGAGTCATGTCTACCCGCCCGCCGAGGAGGTTTCCACAGGGCGGCGCTTGTGCAGGCGCACGGTCGTTCCGCACGGTGTGCTTGAGAGCTCTACCTGGTCCGTGAGCTCGGACATCAATCTGAAGCCGCGCCCGGATTCCGCCATCGGGCCGATCTCACCGTCGTAGGCCAGGTTGAAGCACCCGCTGTCGGAGATGGAGCAGACCAGCGTGTCTCCTTCGGCGTCGAATCGCATTCCGATCGTGCCCCGGGCGTCGGGCCTGCCATGCCTGATGGCGTTGGTCGCCGCTTCGTTCACCGCGAACACGAAGGCGTAGCGCTCGCGACGTCCGAACCCGAAATCAAGCGCTGCCGCTTCGGCATGCCGCCGGACGGCGCGGAGCGCCGAGGACGCCGCGGGGACGCGGCATTCCCGCACCAGCCGCGCGTCCGATGACGCCATCCGAACCCTTCCTCGCCGGCTATGCGACCGCAGCCAATGCGTTCTCACGGCAGCCGTGCAGCGGTATCACGCTCTCCAGGCCGACGACCTCGAAGATGCCCCGGACATTGTCGTTGGCACACGCCACGGCGAGAAAGCCGCCGACTTCACCCAGCCGCTTGAGAACGCCGACGAGGACGCCGATGGCCGTCGAGTCCATGAAGCCAACATCGGACAGATCGATCACGATCCGGCGGTCGCCGGCCTCGATCCGGTTCACGATGAACTGCTTGAGCCGTGGCGCCACGTCGAAGTCGACATAGCCACCGACTCGGATGACGCGCACCTCGCCGTCGAGAACGTGGTCACTCAGATAGAAGGATCCCACAACGCCTCCCTGTTACGTTGTCGCAACGTTAGGGTAAGGCGTTTGCCCGTCAAAGCGCAGGACAAAGCGCGCTGACCGCTCCGATCTGGACGGATGTTCGAGACGACGCGTGTGGGGTGAGCCGGTAGGGAATACTCGTTGCGAGGGCCGCTTCACCATTACCAGTTACGTGACTGACCCGAGCGTTTCACCTAACACCGCAGGCCGTCACCTTCGCGCGGCTGAAAGCGCGCTTGTGGCGGGCGAGCAGCGTCTCTGGGAGATCCTGGAGGCCGCCCCGGTGGCGTTCGCCTCGACAGACGCCGAGGGCCTGATCCTTGACTGGAACGCCGAAGCCGAGCTCCTCTTTGGGTGGTCACGTGCCGATGCGCTGGGACGTAACTTCGCCAGTACCGTGTTGCCGCCGGCGCTGCACGGTGCCTATCAGCGCGAGCTTTCGGAGCTCCTCGAGGTTCGTGACGGGGACCGAGCCAGCCGCGTCGCCGAGCTGACAGCTCTTCGCAAGGACGACGGAGACTGCCCGGTCGAGTTGACCATCTCACGCGTGCCCGCGGATGGCAGCCACCTGTTTCGTATCTACGCCCGAGACATCAGCGCCCAAAGGCAGGCCGATGCCGACCGCCGGTTTGCCGAAGAGCAGCTCATGTATCAGTCGTTGCACGATCCGCTCACCGGCCTGCCGAACCGCGCGTTTCTGCTTGACCGCATTGGCCACGCCCTGAGCGTCGCCCGGCGAGACAGCTCCACGATCGCGGTCCTCTACTGCGATGTCGACAACTTCAAGCTCGTCAACGACAGTCTCGGACACCAGGCCGGTGACGAGCTTCTGGTTCAGGTGAGCCGGCGCATCCAGGATGCGCTCCGACACGGTGACAGCCTCGTTCGACCTCGTGACGACACGGTGGCACGGATCGGAGCCGACGAGTTCGTTGTCCTCTGTGAGTCTCTCAGCGCAGAGCGCGACGCCGCGGGGATCGCCGAGCGGGTCATTGCCACTGCCATTCCGCCATTTGATCTGGCCGGCGAACGACTATTCGTGCGCCTGAGCGTCGGCGTCGCTACACCGAGCGCCGGTGCCACCGGCGCATCGCTGATCCGTGATGCCGACACCGCCCTGCACCGCGCCAAGGAGCGCGGCGGGGCCCGCTACGAGGTGTTCGATGCCGATATCCGCACGCGCGTCGTGAACCGTATCCGCCGAGAGAACGACCTCCGGGAAGCGCTGGAGAGCGATCAGCTGTGTCTGTATTACCAGCCCATCGTCGCGGTGCCCGACGGGGCAATCGTCGGTGCGGAGGCGCTGATGCGCTGGGAGCACCCTCAACACGGCCTGCTCCCGCCATCTGAGTTCATCACCCTGGCGGAGGCGAGCGGGCTGATCGTTCCCATGGGTAGGTGGGCGATTCAGGAGGCATGCGCCCAGCTGACAGAGTGGCAATCCAGTCTCGGCGCCGGCTCGCCGTTTCATGTGTCGGTCAATGTGTCCGCCCGCCAGGTGGCGGAGGATGATCTGACAACGCTGATCACGGAGACGCTCCAGCGGTATCCGATAAACCCGTCCCAGCTCATTCTTGAGGTCACCGAGAGCATCCTCCTCAGTGACACCAATGCGAGTATCGCGACCCTGGGGCAGCTAAATGACCTTGGGGTTCGCCTGGCGCTCGACGATTTCGGGACCGGATATTCGTCGCTCAGCTATCTGCGGTTCTTCCCCTTCAACGTGCTGAAGCTCGACCGTTCGTTCATCTCGGGGCTCGGTCACGTCCCAGCCGACATGCAGATCGCTGCGGCCGTGATCGAGATGGCGCGCGCGCTTGCGATGACAGTGATCGCCGAGGGCGTGGAAACACCCGATCAGCTCGAGTGGATTCGCCGCCTCGGTTCGCACCTGGCTCAGGGTTACCACTTCGCGCCGCCGATGCCGGCGCGCGAGTTCTCAGATTTGCTCGAGCCGGTCGGGCTGCAGCTGCCCGGGCGGGCCGTCGGCGCCTGAGCCTTTCGCGAACGCGACTCGCCGGTTAGCTACGGATGTGCGCGTGGGGGTCGGCCTAGACGAGCGCGGCCTCACCAGGAGACCGCGCTCTTGTGCGATGTAACCGGTCGAGCCCCGGATTCCGGCCGGTACCGGAGCTCGATGTTGTCAATGGCCGCCCGTCATCTGGCGCGACCCAATCGCTACACAGATACCCCGAGGGGTGCGGATGTCACCGTCGCTGGACGAAAGTCCTAGCCGCGTTCCCGGCGCCCCGGCTGATCATCTTCGCGAGCCGAACCTCGGCCGCCGCCTCGGGATTCATCAGCGCCTCGAGCGCGCTGTCATACGTCGGCAGCGCGAGCACCGTTCCGTCGTGCAGCAGCATCAGAAAGCGGTCGAGCGTCCGCAGGAAGGCCCGGTCGTGCGAGACCGCGACGACCGTCCCCGCGAAGCGGTCGAGCGCCCGCTCGAGTGCCTCCGAGGAGTCGATGTCGAGGTTGTCGGTCGGCTCGTCGAGCAGCAGCAGGTTGTGGCCCTCGAGCTCCAGGGTCAGCACCTCGAGCCGGGCCTTCTCGCCTCCGCTGAGGACGTCGTAGGAGCGGTTGGCCGCCTCGGCGAGTCCGTAGCGGGCGAGCGCGGCCATCGCCACCTGAACGCCGCCGCCGGGCACGCGCTCGAGCACGACCTCGATCACCACCCGTCCGGTCAGATCGCCCCGGGTCTGAAGCTGCGTGAACAGACCGGGGGAGACGCGCGGGCCGACGACCAGCTCGCCGGCGTCCGGATCACGCAGGCCCGCGAGGACGCGCATCAGCTGGCTCTTGCCCGAGCCGTTAGGCCCGATCATCCCCACCCGCTCGCCGAAGTGGATCTCATCCGAAAACGGGGAAACCAGGTCGGCGATGCCGAGTGAGCGCAGGTCGAGCACCCGGCGAGCGGAGTCGCCACCGCGCAGACGGACGACGATCGAGGTGTCGACGACAGGTGCCGGGGGTGGGCCGGCGTCACGGAAGCGCTGCCATCGCGTCTCGGCGGCGTTGGCCTTCTTGGCCCACGAGTCGTAGTAGCGGGCGCGCTCCTTGAACGTCTTCATCATTCGGAACAGCCGTCGCTCCTCCTCATGCCAGCGCTTGACGGCATCACCGAGTCGCTCCTGGCGCTCGGCCCGCGCCTGGGGATAGGTGGCGTATGAGCCGCCGTGGACCCAAGCGCCGTTACCTTCGAGGGTGACGATCGATCCCACGGCGCCGGACAGGAGTTCCCGGTCGTGGGAGATCATGAGCACGGTCTTCTTGGCGCCGCGGATCCGCTGCTCGAGCGCGAGCTTGGCGGGAACGTCGAGGAAGTTGTCTGGCTCGTCGATCAGCAGGACGTCCGCGTCCGAGGCGAGCAGGACCTCAAGCACGAGCTGCTTGCGCTCGCCGCCGGACAGCGTCGCCGCCCGCCGCTCCGCGACCTCGGCGAAGCTCTGGCGGATGATGCGCCGGCAGGCGGCATCCCACTGCCCCTCGAGCTCGTACCCGCCGAGCGCCGACCAGTCGCCAATGGCCGCTCCGAGCTTGATCCCGGCGGCTGCGTCGCCTGAGGTCAGCTGCTCCTCGAAGGTCAGCATCCGCTCGCCGGCGCGGCGAAGCGCCGCCGGGGCGAGCGACAGCAGCAGCTCCCGCACGCTCCGAGGATCGCCGCCAACGCCCACGTCCTGGGGCATGTAGGCCTTGATGCCGCCCACCGACACCTCGCCCTCATCAGGACTGAGCTCGCCGGCCAGGATCCGCAGCAGGGTCGTCTTGCCGACGCCGTTGAAGCCGACCAGCCCGACGTGCTGCCCCGGCGATACCTGAAACGAGACGTCGGAGAACAGCAGCTCGCCGCCCGGGTGGGCATAGGCCAGATGCGCCACGCTGATGTGCCCCATGCGCCAATGGTGGCAGGGTTGACGGCCTTGACCGCGTCGGCTGTTCGGACTAGGCTCATCGGCGGGATCGGGGTCTTTGGGGCTCACTGAGGGGTGGCATCATCAGACGGGGGTACAGGGTGGCGACGGGCTTGGCTCTGCGGCCATCGATCGTGGGGGCGCTGGTCGCGCTGCTCGTCCTTGCACTCGGGCCGATTTCGCTCGCCTCGGCCCGGCCGGCTATGCAGACCGTGGGCTACGGCGGCTATCGGATCAGCGTGCCAGCGTCTTGGCCGGTCTACGACCTGGCGAAGCACCCGTCGGTCTGCGTGCGGTTCAACCGCCACGCGGTCTACCTCGGGACTCCCTCCGCAACCCAACGCTGTCCAGCGCACGCGGCTGGTCGGACCGAAGCCCTCCTCCTTGAGCCCCTGGTAGGGACGAGCGCTCGCGCGGGCGGCGGACCTTCGCCGCAGCCCATCACGCTCGACGGTTCAGTCACCGCCTTCACCGTTGCCTCGTCGTCACTCAGAGTGGTCGCGACCTGGGGCCGTGACGGCGCCCTTGTGGCCCACCTACTCCACCGCCCGATCAGATCCTCCAGGGCAAGCACGATGCCACGAGCGCCGGTCGCCCGAGTCCGTCCGTCTCGAGTTCGCGGGCGGGCGGCCGCCGCGGTCTACGGGGGGCTGGGATTTGACACCTGCTCCGCTCCCTCCACCGGAGCGATGTCGGCGTGGTCGTCCTCTCCATATCGAGCCATTGGCATCTACATCGGGGGCGTGAACAGTTCCTGCGCACAGCCCAACCTCACCGCGGGCTGGGTGAGCACGGAGGTTGGTGCGGGCTGGCATCTGATTCCGACCTACGTCGGGCTACAGGGGCCCGGCGCGTGCCATGGGACCTGCTCGACGATCGATCCCAACACTGCGGCTGCGGAGGGAGCGGCAGCCGCAAACGACGCAGTAGCCCAAGCTCAAGCCCTCGGAATCCCGGCCGGCAACCCCATCTACTACGACATGGAGCAGTACTCGCGCCCGTCAGGAACCTCGAGCGTACTGGCCTTCCTGTCCGCGTGGACGTCTCAGCTGCACGCCGACGGCTACACCTCCGGCGTCTACAGCAGCGCCTCGTCAGGCATCACAGACCTGGTCAATTCAGTGGGCACGAGCGTGGCCGAGCCCGACGACATCTGGATCGCCGACTGGAATGGGCAGCAGACGACCAGCGACTCGTACGTCCCGGCCGGCGACTGGTCAAATCACCAGCGAATCCATCAGTACCAAGGCGGCCACTACGAGACCTACGCCGGCGTCACACTCGACATTGACAACGATTACCTCGACGGCGCCACAGCCAACACGAGCACTGGTGGTGGCAGCGCCCTTCATTCGGCGGTGGTGTTGATTCCGGGTGGTAGTGGGGCTGGGTATTCGTTGGATGGGTTTGGGGGGGTTCATCCGTTTGGGGGTGCTCCGGCGGTGCGGGCGAGTGCGTCGTGGCCGGGGTGGGATATTGCGCGGGCG
>DATGFT010000146.1:0-7453 GCA_035308915.1 Solirubrobacteraceae bacterium | reverse complement strand
GATCGCGTCGACCTGGCCCGAGAGGAGCGCGTTCAGGCGCGCCGTCGGGTCGGAGATGGAGACGATCTTGAGTGAATCGACGTAAGGACCGCCGCTCCCCCAGTAGTGCGGGTTGCGCGTGAAGACGCTCTGCTGCCCCGGCGTGAAGGACTCGTACTTGAAGGGACCGGTGCCGACCGGGTGCGCGAAGTCCTTCTCGCCGTTCTGGACGATCCAGGTGTTGTAGTAGACGAAGTTCCCGCCGAGGTCCGCGTCCGGGGATTTGAGCGGGATGCGAAGCGTCAGGTTGTTGATCGCCTTCATCTCCGCGAGGTTGATGTTGGACACGAAGGGCAGCCCAATGCTCGTCGGTTTGGCGGCCAGGCGAATCGAGTACATGACGTCCTCGGCGCCGAATGGCTTCCCATTGTGGAAGGTGACGTCCGGGCGGAGCTTGACCTCGTAGAGCGTGGCGGCCTTATTCGCGTTGAACTCGAGGGCGAGGCCCGGGCTCCGGGTGAGATCGGCATTGACGAGGATGAGCGGGTCAAACAGGCTCTGGACCCGCCCCTCGTCGATCGGCGTGACTGCGGCGTACGGATTCATCGTCTCGGCGGTGCCTCCGCCGACGTAGGCGACCCGCAGCTGGCCGCCCTTGCGGGGAGTGCCGGCGCCGGTCGAAGTGCTCGAGGCCGAGCTGCTCGAGCCGCCGCTGCCGCCGCACGCGGCGATGAGCGGAGCGAGCCCGAGGCCACCGGCGGCCCCCATCGCGCCTTTCAGGAACTTTCCCCGCGAGATCCGGTCGTCGTGGGCGTCTTCACGAATCGGTTCTGGCCCGTCGGTCACCCTCTCCTCCATTCTGCTCGCGCACCGGCGACAGGCCGCGGAACTCGGTCGCCTCCGAATATGACGAGCGCCCTCAGTAGTGTCCGATATGCTATCGTACAGATTCGCCCGGTACAACCATTCGGGGGCCCGGCCGGCGGTTCGTGCGTCGGCGCACACCAAGACAAAGGAGTCGCCGTGGAAGGAACGCTGCTTGCGTCTGATCTTGGCTTTCCCGAAGGCCCGGTCGTGATGGACGACGGATCGATCGTCTTTTGCGATGGGAACACCGGGGAGCTGCTCACGTGGCGAGACGGCGCCGTATCGCGGTTCGCCGTCACCGGCGGATCACCCTGGGGCGCGGTGCTCGGCAGCGATGGCGCGATCTACGTCACCCAGGGCGGCAACGTCCCGGGCAGCGGCGACGAAAGCGCGGTGTGCGGAATCCAGCGGGTGCGGCCCGACGGGGCGGTGGAGCTCCTGTCGGCTGAGATCGACGGGAAGACGCTGGCCGCGCCGAACGACCTGGCCTTCGGGCCGGACGGGCGGCTCTACTTCACCGAGTCGGGGACCGAGCAGGATCCCCGGGTCAAGACGCCGACGCCGGGGCGCCTGTTCGTCCTCGACGCCGCGGGTGGGGGCGAGATGCTGCTCGAGCGCCCCGACGTCTATCCGAACGGGATCGCGTTTGACGCGCAGGGGCGCCTGTACTGGACCGAATCCATGGCGCACCGCGTCTGCCGGATGGACGACGGCGCGCCAACGACGTTCAGCCAGCTCACCGATGGTCACGTGCCCGACGGGATGGCGTTCGCCGACGACGGCCGCCTGTTCGTGTGCACGACGATCTCAGGCGGGGTGACGATCCTTTCGCCGGACGGAGAGATTCTCGAAGAAATCGAGCTGGGCGAACACGCCACCAACTGCATCTTTGACGGCTCGACACTGTATGTGACGGCGACCAAGGTGCCGGACCTGCACGCTGACGACCGGACGGGGACGTTCTGGCGCGTGGAAACCGACGCCACAGGGCTGCCGCTCATCGCAGGTCGGCTCTAGCTCCGTCAGGTGTCGGAGCTTGCCGGCTGCTCGCGCTCGTCCCGCATCGCGCGCTCGGCAGCATCCGGATCTCGGCGTGCGATGGCCGCGGCGGCGCGGGCGGCGTCGAACATGCCGGCCGATGAGCTCGCTTGTCCGGGGAGCGCGGCCACGGCGTCCGCCAGCACGCACAGAAGCTCGTTGTGGCTGGCCGTCCTGACGACGCGTCGAAAGGCAGGCTCGGCGTCCGGGGCCCCGGCGCCCACGCGGGCTGCCGCGCGATCGATCAGCTCAATCTCGTGCGAGGTGGCGTGGAGAGCCGCCGCCCGAGCGGCCGAGGCGTCGAGCGCGTCGCGTACCCAGGCGAGCGCCCCGGCGTCGAGGGCACTTGTCCTCACGAAATGCCAGAGGCCGTCGCGGACGGTTTGCGGATCGACGGTGGCGACCTTGATTCGGCTCCCCACCCTGACCTCCACCAGTCCGCGCGCGTCAAGGGCGCGCACGGCTTCACGGATGACAGTTCGCGAGACGCCGAACTGCTCGCCGAGCTCGCGTTCGGTGGGAAGCGCATCGCCGGGCCTCAGCCGGCGGGCGACGATCGTCGTGATGATGTCCTCGGCAACTCGATCAGACAGGCGAGGCTGGCGGCCAAAGGCACTGAGGAGCGGGGCATTTGGTGTGGTGCCAGACACAATGGTGTATAACCAAATGCTAGCGATGGACTGGGGCGAGGGCTAGGCGTGGTTCCCGAGAACCGACGGCTGGGCGTGATCCCAGAGGGCGTGCGACAACGCAACCTCGTGGGCTACGGGCGCTTTCCGCCAGCCTTCTCCTGGCCAGGCGGCGCGCGGGTCGTAATCAACATCGTGTTCGTCTACGAGGAGGGATCCGAGTACTCGGTCCTGTGGGGCGACGACCGCAACGATGGCTGGGGAGAGTACGCCGACCCCGGGGTCCAGCCACCGCAACGGGACAAGGGAACCGAGGGTCACTATGAGTACGGCAGCCGGACGGGGATATGGCGGTTGGCGCGCATCGCGGATACGGCGCGGATCCCGGTCACGGTCTCGGCGACGGCGGTCGCGCTCGAGCTCAATCCCGCTGTCGCGGAGTGGATGCGCGAGCGGGAGCACGATCTGCTCGGCCATGGCTGGCGATGGATCGAGATGTGGGGCCTGTCTCGGGAGCAGGAACAGGAGCAGCTGCGACTGGCGATCGAGACCTACCAGCGCGTGCTCGGCGATCGTCCGCTGGGCTGGAACTGCCGTGGATGGCCGAGTGAGAACACCCGTGAGCTGCTGGTCCAGGAGGGCGGGTTCATCTACGACTCTGACGTCGCCGCCGACGACGTTCCGTTCTACGAAACGGTGGAGGGAAAGCCGTTTCTGGTCGTGCCGTACAGCAAGACCTACAACGACTCCCGGTACCTGATGAACCCCGGGTTCGCCAGCCCCCGTGACTTCCTCGACACGCTGGTCATGGGTCTTGACCAGCTCGTGCTGGAGGGCGAGGCGCGCTGCACGATGATGACGGTCGCGCTTCATGCCCGGTGGTCCGGGCAGGCAGCGCGGGCGGCGGTGTTGCGACGGTTTCTGGAGCACGCGTTGGGCCAGCCGGAGGTCCGGTTCATGCGCCGCGCCGACATCGCGCGGTGGTGGCTCGATCGGTACCCGCCGCAATGAGCGCCTCGGCCACGATCACCGCGGTCGCGAGTCAGGATGGGCGATCGCTGCGTCGGATCGGCGTGTTCAGCGCCTGTCTGCCGGGTTGGAGCGCGTCCCGCGTCGTTGGCGTGG
The DNA here is from genome assembly GCA_035308915.1 of Solirubrobacteraceae bacterium. GTDB lineage: Bacteria > Actinomycetota > Thermoleophilia > Solirubrobacterales > Solirubrobacteraceae > Palsa-465. Next base: position 3,815 of record DATGFT010000146.1, on the reverse strand, counting down.
CCAGCTCGCTGGGACTGTCATGCGTCGAATGGGCATCCGGCCGGGGCCAGGCGATCGACCGCCCTGGCGCCGGGCCCAAGATCCGCGAGCTGTGCGAGGCGGCGGGCCTTCAGAGCGGCGGCCTGGCCGTGCAGGATCCCGAGGTGACACTGGCGACGCCGCGGCGGGCGGCCAAACATGTCGCCCTTGCCGCGGCTCTCGGCGCGCCTCACGTCAGGTTGCTCGCGCCGGTCTACCACGGCGGGTCGCTGCGTCGTGAGCAGGAGCGTGTGAGGACGGGACTCGAGCGCCTCGTGGAGCTCGCCGCTCCAGCGGGTGTGGCCGTGCTGGTGGAGACCTCTCCAACCACACTGGCGCCGGCGCCCGAATTGGCGATGAGCCTCGTCGAGCGCCAGCCGCCTGACCGCGCCGGCGTCCTCTACGACCCGGGCAACATGGTGATCGAGGGTCATCTCGCCCCAGCGGTGGCAATCGCCAGGCTCGGACCATATCTGCGCCACGTCCACGTCAAGAACATCGCCTGGGCCCGCCGAGCCGAAGTGTGGCGCTGGCGCCATGCCAGCCTGGCCGCGGGAATCCTCGACTGGCGCGTGATCGTGCACGAGCTGGCGGCGGCGCGCTACCCCGGCCGGTTCTCGATCGATCATCTCGGCGGCGAGGTCTCGGCGCGGAAGCTGGCCGCGGAGAGTGCGTTTCTGGACGCTCTGGTGACAGCGGAGGCTGGAACATGGAACCGAGAGAGGGCGAGATCATCGATCGGAGCTTGAGCGGGCGCGTTGTCGTGGTCACCGGGTCCGCGTCCGGAATCGGGCGCGCAAGCGCGATCCGACTCGCAGCCGAGGGCGCATCGGTGGTGGTCTCCGACGTGCGCGAGGACCCGCGTGAGGGCGGCGCAACGACCGAGGCTGTGATCACTGAGGCCGGCGGCAGCTGCGTCCGCGTTGACGCCGATGTGTCTCGCTCCGAGGACGTCGATCGACTGGTCTCGACTGCGGTGGAGCGCTTCGGGCGACTCGATGTGATGGTCAACAATGCGGCTATCGCCGGGCCCGCATCGAAACCGCTGCTGGAAACCAGCGAGGACGACTGGGACGCGATCATGGCGGTCAACCTGCGCGGCGTTTTCCTGTGCTGCAAGCGGGCGATCGGCGAAATGCTGGAACAGGAGCCGGTGGGCGAGGTGCGGGGGCGGGTCATCAACATCTCCTCCCAGCACGGGATGGTGGGCTCGCCGGGCCACGTCGCCTACTCGACGAGCAAGGGCGGCGTCGTCAATCTCACGCGTCAACTGGCCGTCGACTATGGCCGGCATGGAATCCTGGTCAACGCGGTGGCGCCGGGCAAGATCATGACCGGCTCACCCGAGCAGGCCAACCCCGCCCTGACCGCATACGCTCGCTCGCGAACGCCGTTCTCCCGGCTGGGGCGGCCCGACGACGTAGCGGGAGCGGTCGCGTTTCTGGCCTCCGATGACGCGCTTTACGTCTCGGGCACGAACCTGCTCGTCGACGGCGGGTGGATGGCGTACTGATGATGTCCCCGGCGCCCGCGGGATGGAGATGACTCTGCGGGTCGGGATCATCGGTGCGGGGTGGATCGCCCAGCGGCATGTCCCCGCCATCGACGGCGCTGATGGTGCCTCGCTGGTGGCGGTATGCGACGCAGACGTTTCACGGGCCCGCGCGATCGCAGACCCGCGAGGCATTCCGGCGTACCGGGAGTGGGAGGAGATGCTCGACCGGGAGGCGCTGGACGCGCTGTGGGTGTGCGTCCCGCCGCTGTTTCACAGCGGACCGACGGTGGCCGCGCTCGAGCTCGGGACGCACGTGTACCTCGAGAAGCCGCTCGCCCGCAGCGTCCCTGAGGGCGAGAAGATCGCCGCGGCCGCCCGGCGGAGCTCCGCGGTTTGCATGGTCGGTTACCAGTGGCACGCTTCCGAGCTCCTCGACGTGGTCCGAGCGGCACTCGGGGAGCGGCGGGTCGGGATGCTGATCGGGCGCAACTACGGACCGGCGGCGGCGCGGGCCTGGGTCATCGACCGCCGCCAGGGCGGAGGCCAGATTCTGGAGCGCGGGAGTCATCACATCGACCTTCAACGGGCGATTGCGGGCGAGATCGTTGCCGTCGAGGCGCGGGAGGGCTCGGTGGAGCTGGCCAGTCACGAGCGGACAGGAGACAGCATCGAGGACGTCCTGGCTCTCGTCTTCCATTTCGCCGGCGGTGGGCTCGGCACGGTGAACCTGGCGTGGACGGCCGAGGGTCAGCCGGAGCTCTACGCACTCGACGTGATTGGGCAGGACAGCTCGATCTGGCTCGAGCTAGGCCCCGTGAAATTCCGGGCGCTCGGCCGCGCCGGCGCTGAGGAGATCAACGTCAGCTACGGCGATCCGTTCCACCGGTCGGTGGGGCGGTTTTTCGATGCCGTGCGAACCGGCGACGGGGCGCGCATCTTCTGCACCCCGGAGGATGCGCTCGAAACGCTGCGGGTCGCAGTGGCCTGTGAGGAGGCGCTGGCGGCGGGATCCAGGATCGAGGTGAGCGCGCAGGCGCAAGCGTGACGCGGTCGGCTCAGACCGGGTCGCGGGCGATCGGACAGGTGAGGCAGCGCGGCCCACCGCGGCCGCGCGCTAGTTCCGCGCTCGGGACGGTTATGACCTCGATCCCGTGATCGGCCAGGTCGGCGTTGGCGTGGCGGTTGCGCTCGTAGGCCACGACCCTGCCCGGCGCCAGGGCGAGAAGGTTCATCCCCTCGTCCCACTGTTCGCGCCGAGCGGTGCCCCGGTCGCGCGAGCCGCCGATCAGGCGAAGCCGCGAGCCGATCGCGTGAGACACGGTCCGAAACAGATCGGCGGTCGGTTCGGCCGCCACCCCGCTCCTCGAGGGGCGAAGCACGTAGGCGTCCAGCTCGCGTACCGGCGGGTAGATCATGAAGGCGTCGACGTCGACCATCGTCAGCACCGTGTCGAGGTGAATCGAGGAGCGCCCCTGGGGCAGGACGACCGCGATCACCGTGTCGAGGAGGTTCGCCTCGAACAGGCGATGGGCGTAGAGCTCGACCGCGGCGGGGCTGGTCCGTTCCCCGATCCCGACGAGCAGCGTCGACTCGCCGATCACGAGGACGTCTCCGCCCTCGAGTTGATCGGCGGGCGGCATGGCATCGCTCCAGATGTGACGCCCGGAGGCCTCGAAGAAGGGGTGGTGCCGGTAAATCGTCTCGAGCAGAAGCGTTTCCCGGCGTCTGACCGCCCTTGCCATCGGATGGACGAAGACACCGTCCGAGACCCAGGTCGACCCGTCACGCGTGAACATCTGGTTCGTCAGCGGTGAGAGCACGAATGCGTCGCGGCCGTTCGCCTGGGCGAGCAGGGCCTGGCTGGTGAACGGCAACTCGTCAAGGGTGATCCCGCCCACCAGCCGGCCCACCAGCTCGGGGGCGGGCATCGCCGACAGCCAGGCTCCGAGCGCGGGCGTCAGGGTCGGCCCCAGGCCGGCGTCAGACAGGACCCTGTCCAACAGACCGGCGCGCACCCCCCCGTGGTTCAAGACCTCGACCAGGAGGTCGCTCACGTACAGAACCTCCGTGCCCGCGGCCCGCAGGACGTCGGTCAATGCGTCGTGCTCCTCCTGAGCGCGCTCGGGCCAGACGACGTCGTCGAACAGCAGCTCCTCCTTGTTCTCAGGATTCAGCCGCCGCAGCTCGAGGCCGGGCCGGTGGACGAGGACGCGCCGCAGCACACCCACCTCCGAGGTGACGCCAACCGGAGCCGCCTGCCCTGTGAAGGGTCGGCCCGCCCCCCGTCGATCGATCGGTATGA
>DATGFT010000145.1:0-21724 GCA_035308915.1 Solirubrobacteraceae bacterium | reverse complement strand
CCCCTGGCGATCACGCTCCACCGCCTGCACACCCCCGAAGAACAGGTTGCGGGACTTGAAGCGGGCGATCGCCCGGCCATCGCGCTCGAGACCCGTCGTGTCGATCCCCGGCTCGGCGTAGACGATGCCGTCCTCGAAGTGCAGCCTCGGCGCGTCGACCGCCGCCCCCGCGCGCAGCCCCTCCTCGACCACGCGGAGGATCGTCTGGAGGATGGCCGAGCGGATCCGGTTGGAGCCCGCACTGCCCAGCACGAGCTCGGCGACCCCGTCGTTCAGCACGATCGTCGGCGCCATCATGCTGGGTAGCCGCCGGCCCGGCGGATGGCGGTGAAACCCGAGTGGGTTGAGGTCCTGTTCGCCCAGCATGTTGTTGAGGTGGATTCCGGTACCGGGGACGACGACGCCCGAGCACGAGCCGTTGGAGCAGGTCACCGAGCAGGCTCCGCCGTCGCGGTCGAGCACGGCGATATGGGTGGTCGACCCGAGCCGGCTGCTGTGCAGGAAGCGCTCCACGAAGTCGGGATCGTCAAGACCTTCGAGGAATTCAGGCGTTCGCTCGGCCTGGATCCGCTCCATGACCTCGACCAGCCGCTCGGCGTCGGGCGCGCGCGGATCGGCGTCGAGCCAGGCCAGCGCCCGGGCGATGAGAATCCCCCCCGCCGAGGGGGGCGGGTTGGTCACGACAGTCCGCCCGCGATAGGCCACCTCGATCGGAGGCCGGTCAATGACGCAGAACGCCGCGAGATCGGCAGCCGTGAGCATCCCACCCCGCTCGCCCACCCAGTCCACGATCGCCTGCGCGATGTCCCCGCGATAGAAGGCGTCGGGCCCCTCGGCCGCGAGTCGCTCGAGCGCGTCGGCCAGCTCGGGCTGGCGGAAGACCTCGCCCGCGCCCGGAAGCCGGCCCCCGGGTGCGAAGACCGCCGCGGCCTCGGGCGTGGACAGGACGATGTCGGTCAGAATCTCGAACAAATAGGCCTGCTGCTCGGTGATCACGACCCCGTCGCGGGCCAGGCCCGCGCCGGGGGCGACCAGGTCCCTGAGGGGAATCCGCCCGAACCGCGCCGAGGCCTCGCAGATCCCCGCTGGGACGCCGTAGGTTCCGACCGACGCGGCGCCGATGTTGAACACCTGGACGGCGTCGCCGAACGAGACGGTGATCGGCATCAGCTCGGCCCGCGCCGTGGGGTCCCCTCCACGCCCGGGAGCCTCGACGAAGAAGTCGAGCAGGACCGGGCCCGCGCCGGGCGGAGCGACGAGCATGTACCCACCGGCGCCCAGCCCGGTCAGCAGCGGCTCGCAGGCAAACGAGGCGACCATCGCCGCCAGCGCCGCGTCCACGGCGTTGCCGCCCTGGCGGAGCACGTCGGCCCCGACCCGCGCCGTCAGCTCGTGACCGGCCGCGATCACGCCGAGCTGCTGCCCGGCCACGGCCGCGCCTACCTTCTGGGGATGAACTCTGGGACGTCGAGCTCGACCGCGGGCCGGCGGCTGATCCGCAGCTCGCCGCCCGGCTCGCGCAGGGGCGGACTCGCGGGCACGTACTCGCCGATGCCCGGCCGCTCCACCTCACGCCGGCGCGGTCGTCCTTCGCCGTAGCCGGTCGCCACCACGGTCACCCACACCTGGTCGTCGAGCTTCTCGTCGAGCATCGCGCCGAAGATGATGTTGGCGTCCGGATGGGCGGCCTCTGAGACCGCCTTGGCCGCCTCGTTGACCTCCCAGAGCGAGAGGTTGGTGCCGCCGGTGATCGAGAGCAGGATCGAGCGGGCGCCCTCCATGCTCGTTTCCAGCAGCGGCGAGGCGACGGCGTGCTCGGCGGCGTCGATCGCCCTCCGCTCGCCGGTGCCCATTCCGATACCGAGCAGCGCGTTGCCCGCGCTGGTCATGATCGTACGCACGTCGGCGAAGTCGAGGTTGATCAAGCCGGGGAGGGTGACCAGATCGGAGATCCCCTGAACCCCCTGACGCAGCACGTCGTCGGCCACCCGGAACGCGTCGACCATCGAGACACCCCGGTCGAGCACCGAAAGCAGCCGGTTGTTGGGGACGACGATCAGCGTGTCCACCTCTTCGGAGAGGGCGGCGATCCCGGCCTCGGCCTGCTCGCGGCGGCGGGATCCCTCGAAGTCGAACGGACGCGTGACGATGCCCACGGTCAACGCGCCAAGCTCCCGTGCCGTGTGCGCGACGATCGGTGCGGCGCCGGTCCCCGTGCCTCCGCCGGCCCCGGCAGCGATGAACACCATGTCCGATCCCCGGAGCATCGCCTTGATGCGGTCCGAGTCCTCGTGGGCGGCGCGGCGCCCCAGGTTCGGGTCGGCACCCGACCCTAGGCCGCGGGTCACGCTCTCGCCGATGTGCAGCGTCTCGTGGGCCGCGGACAGCTGCAGCGACTGCAGGTCGGTGTTCATGGCCAGGAACTCGATGCCCTCAACCTCGGCTTCCACCATGCGGTTGACCGCGTTGACGCCGGCGCCGCCGACGCCGACCACCCGAATGACCGGAGATCCGATCGAGGGGGCACGGGTGAACGTCTCGGCGTAGCGATCGGCCGGTGACAGCGGGTCGCCGTGCGGGCGAAGCGACGGCGACCGTGGCCGCTCGAGCAGGCTCTCAGGGATGTCGGCGGAGAAGGCCTGGCGCAGGCGCTCCTGTGGCGAGGGCACGTGCGGCTCTTCGATGCTCGAGCGCTCCGGGGCGGCGGCGGACGCGGCGGCGGTGTCCGGTGCCCGCTCGGTGCCGGCGGGCGGCGGGGCGTCGGCAGCGGGCGAATCGGCCGGCTGATCCTCGGTCGTCTTGCGGAAGAGAGCAGCCAGCGGGCCCTCACGCATGCTCGCGCGCTTACCGGTCGGCATGTGAGAGGACCTCCTTGGCCAGCTGTCGATAGGAGTGGGCGGCGACTCCGTCCGGGTCGTACTTCAGCACCGACATGCCCTTCACAGGTGCCTCGGCGAAGCGGATCGTCTTCCGGATGCGCGACGCAAAGACACGGTCGCCAAAGTTCTCCTCGAGCAGCTCGATCGCCTCCTTGGCGTGAAGCGTACGTGTATCCATCATCGTGGGCAAGATCCCCTCGATGTCGACCTCGGGGTTGAGGTTCTCCCGGATCATGGCCAGCGTGTTCTGAAGCTGGATGAGTCCGCGCATCGACAGATATTCGCATTGGACGGGGACGATCACCTTGTCGGCGGCGGTCAGCGCGTTGATCGTGAGCAGCCCGAGGCTGGGCGGCGTGTCGATGAACATGAAGTCGTAGTCCTCGTCGACCTGCTTGAGCGCCTTCTGGAGCGAGCGCTCCCGTCCGATCATCGTCGACATCGCGATCTCCGCCCCGGCCAGGTCGATCGACGCGCAGGCGACATCGACCTCCCGCTTGCGGATCACCTCGCGGATCGAGATGTGATGGACGAGCACGTCGTACATCGACTTCTCGAGCGTGTCGGGGTCGATTCCCTGGGACATGGTCAGGTTGCCCTGGGGGTCCATGTCCACGCAGAGGACGCGGTGGCCCTCCTCGGCGAAGGCGACGGCGAGGTTGAGCGTGGTCGTCGTCTTGGCCACGCCACCCTTCTGGTTGGCGAAGGCAATCACCTTGGCGGGCACGGAAGGCTCCCATGACTCGGGGGACTCATACGCGCCTGTATTCGCAAGTGGTGCGCCGATTCCTCCGCCACGCTGGGAGAGCGTGATCGAAAACTGCTCCCCTGGGGGCAGAAATCGATCACGCTCCCCCCAGCTACGCTGCTCGACCGTGGCCCGCCTCCTCGACAAGCGCCTGATCTTCGTCACCGGCAAGGGTGGCGTCGGCAAGTCGACCGTGGCCGCGGCGCTCGGCGCGCTCGCCGCCCGCCACGGCCTGCGGACGATGGTGGCCGAACTCTCGAGCCAGCAGCGGGTGCAGGGGGTGTTCGATCGCTACGGCGAGCAGTTCGAGGAGGTCCAGCTGGCGCCGCGGCTGTTCACGATCTCGATCGACCCCGAGCACGCGATGGACGAGTACCTGCGCGTCAAGGTCGGCGCGCTCGGCCACGCCCTCGCCTCGAGCCGGCTCTTTCAGGCCTTCGCGATGGCCACGCCGGGGATGCGAGAGCTGCTGAGCATCGGCAAGGTGTGGGAGCTCGCGCAGCTGCACCGCCGGACGCGCGGGGCCAGCCCCTATGACCTGGTGATCGTCGACGCCCCAGCGACCGGCCACGGGCTCGGCTTGCTGCGCACCCCGCGCACCTTCGCCGACATCGCCCGCGTCGGGCCGATCGCCCACCAGGGCCGGACGATCTCCGACACCCTGGCCGACCGTGAGTTCACCGGCGTCGTTGCGGTCGCCACCGCCGAGGAGATGCCGGTCAACGAGACGCTGTCGCTGATCGAGGCGGTCGAGCGCGACGAGCTCGCGCTCGACCTGGTCGTCCTGAACGGGCTCTACCCGATGCGCTTCAACTCGGGCGAGGTGGGTCAGCTGCTGGAGGCGCTCGAGCGCAGCCGCTCCCAGCTCTCGCGCTCGGCGCTTCGAGCCGCGCTGGCCGAGCACGCCCGCGCCGCGAACCAGCGCGAGCAGCAGGCACGGCTTGACGCCGGCGTGAACGGCCGCCTCGTCGAGCTTCCCTACGTGTTCTCCGAGCACCTTGGGCCACGGCAGGTGGAGGACCTGGCTGACGCCCTCGAGCTGGCGCTTCGGAAGCGTCGATGAGCGTCGCCGAGCTGCTTCAGGGCAAGCGGATCTGCGTCTGCGCGGGTTCGGGCGGGGTGGGAAAGACGACGACCTCGGCGGCGATCGCGCTCGGGATGGCAGCCCAGGGGCACCGGGTCGCGGTCGTGACCATCGATCCCGCCCAGCGGCTGGCCAACGCGCTCGGGGTGGAGGAGCTGCCCAATGAGCCCCATCGCGTCGAGCCCGGACGCCTGGCCGCGGCCGGGCTCGAGGTCGAGGGCGAGCTGTGGGCGATGATGCTCGACCCCAAGCGGACGTTCGACGAGCTGATCGACCGGATCGCCCCCGATCCCGAGCGCGCCGCCGAGATCAAGGCCAACCGTGTCTACCGGGAGCTTTCGAGCGCGGTCTCGGGCTCCCAGGAGTTCACCGCCGTGGCCAAGCTCTACGACCTCGACCAGGCGCACGAGTTCGATCTGCTGGTGCTGGATACCCCGCCCTCGCGTAACGCGCTTGACTTTCTCGAGGCCCCCCAGCGTCTGAGCTCGTTCCTCGAGGGAAGCGCGCTGAGAGCGCTCGTGCGTCCCGCGGGGCGCGGGATTCGCGTCCTCGGGCGCAGCGCCACGCCGCTGCTCGCGGCCATGCGGCGGGTCACCGGCGTCGATCTGCTCACCGACCTCGCGACCTTCTTCGGACTCCTGGGCGACATGACCAAGGACTTCAACCTGCGCGCGCAGCAGGTCGAGGACCTGCTGCGCGCCGACACCACGGCGTTCGTGCTCGTCACCTCGGCCGAGCGGGAGCCGATCGAGGAGGCGATCTGGCTTCACCGAACGCTCGAGCAGGGCGGCCTGCCCTTCGCCGGGGTGATCGTCAACCGGGTCCACCACGATCTGCTCGCCGGCAGCGAGGCGGAGGATGTGCGACCTGCCCTTCGGCGCCTTCTCGGGTCAGACCTGGCGGCGCGGGTGGCCGAGAATTTCCGCGACTATCACGTCCTGGCGCGCCGCGATGACGTGAACGTGAGCCGTCTGGCCGCGGCGCTGGGCGATGAGCCGCTGCTTGTCGTGCCTCAGCTCGACGAGGACGTGCACGACCTCGAGGGGCTGCTGCGGATGCGCCGCTACCTGTTCGCGAGTGCGAGCGAGCGCCGGCGGCTGATCGCCGATCTGGTCGCCTGAACGCCGGGTCTCAGCCGCCGCGATCCGACTTCTCGTAGCGCTGCCGCGCCTCGGCGATCGTCTGCAGCGCCTCGTCGCGATCGCCCCAGCCGCGAACCTCGGAGTGACGGTCGACGTCGAGGTCCTTGTAGATCGCGAAGAAGTGACTGATCTCGGCCCGGAGGAACTCGGGTAGGTCGTCCACGTCCTGCAATCCGTTCCACCCCGGGTCGCTGCACGGGACGCACAGGACGTGGTCGTCGTCGCCCTTCTCGTCGGCCATCTTGAACAGGCCGACCACCTTCGAGGGGACGATGCAGCCGGGGAAGGTGGGCTCAGAAACACACACGAGCACGTCGAGCGGGTCGCCGTCGGGCATCAGCGTGTTGGGGACGAAGCCGTAGTCGGTGGGGTAGACGACCGAGGCGGATATGAAGCGATCGAGCTTCACGCCGCCGAGCTCGGGGTCGTACTCGTACTTGTTCCGGCTGCCCTTGGGGATCTCGACCACGCACATCAGCTCGACCTCGCTCAATTGAGCTCACCTCGAGCCACCGCCAGGCACGCCTGGCACATCGGCCAGGGAGGGTTCCACGGGTAGTCGGTTACGTCCTTGCCGCACAGCGCGCGGTCGGGATCCTCGTCGATGACCAGATGGCACAGCTCCTCGAAGCCGTCGCCACTCATCCCCGGCACGTTGAAGCACCGCGGGTGAACGTTCGGTGTCGTGACGGGAGCCATCACCGGTCGGCTTCGCAGCATAGACATCGTCAGCTGCACGATCTCGAGCCGACACAGAACGAGCGGGCAGTGCCCGCTCGTTGGCTGTGATCGCGCTCCCCCTGACTGCTTTGAAGCCCCAGGACTTACATGTCGTGCCTGGTGGGCATGACACTCCCGGTCTCCGTGGAGACCGAGTAGGGAGCGGCCACCTAGAAGGGTACCGGCTGCTCTTCGGTCGGGCTATCGACGTGGTCGGCGACGTCCGGCTCGGGCTCGACGGCTCCCGGCTCGGCCTCGAAATCCCAGGCCGGCTCTGGAGCTGTCGGCTCCGCGCCGACGCCCGTCGCTGCGGCGACCGGCGCTCCGTCCAGACGGCCGGCCAGGAGATCCTCGGCCACCCGGACGAGGTCGGGCTCCAGATGCCCGCACAGCACGTCGCACAGGAGCGCGCTCAGGTGCTCGCAGATCTCATCGACGAGCGCGCTGGCGCTCGGCTCCGCCGGCGCCGCCCCGGCGATCACGTTGCGCTCCAGCGCGACCGCTCGCGTCACGCGCGCCGAGACCGCCGCACGCTGCTCCTCCGGGGCGCAGATGGCGGCCAGGCGATCGCCGAGCCTGCCGGTCTGTGGGCCTTCTGGTTCGAGCAGGACGCGCAGGGCCAGCAGGTAGTCGGTCAGGGCCTCGAACGGCACGAGCCGCTCGCAGCCCATCTCGAAGCGCGCGAGCGTCCAGGCAATCTCACCGTCCACCGGTCGTCGCTGCTCGACGAGGTTGCAGAAGGCCCGCAGCTCGTCCTCCTGATCGGCGGTGATCACGACCGGGATCCGGGGCCGACCGCCCGCCCCGAACGGGACCAGCCGCCACGGGCCGGTGTCGATCCGGACCCAGGCCAGCGGCCCGAGCGCGTAGCCGCCCCGCTCGAACAGGCGAAGCGCCGTGAGTAGCCGTCGAAACCGGGTCCGGGCCATCGGCACCGGCGGCGGCTGCATCGGGTCATGGGTGACCGTGAGCTTGGCCAGCACATGCGGTTGGCCGCCGTCGCCGCGCATGGTCTCCGCGGGCGCGTCGGCCAGGGCGTCGGCCCAGACGAGCGAGAGGCCCTCGCCGAGCGCCAGCTCGCCGTCGGCCTCCTCGAGGGCCACGCCGAACAGCGGCGCGATCACCGTGGTCAGGCACTGCCCCTCGTACAGCGAGCGTTCGAGCTCGCGGTAGGCGAGCTCGAACCGGTCACGGTCGAAGCCGAACTCGCTGCGGTCGGCGAACACGACCCGCAGGAACGCGGCCAGCGCGGCGTCCGCGCGCGGGCGAGGTTCGACGGGCACGGCGTCTCCCCGGCTCGCCAGGTAGGCGGCCACGCGATCCAGGCTGGCCAGCGCACGGGCCGCCGGGGCGTAGGTCGCGAGTGCGGTCAGGAGGCCTAGGCGGGCATCGATGAAGGCACCGGTCTGCGGCCGGTAGCAGTAGAGCGGGGTGCCCCGCCGTCGGCCCTCGGCCTCCACCAGCTCGAAGGGGATCTCGGCACCCTCAGCGGTCGCCGCCGCCAGCTGCGCACCGGCGTCGGTCGTGAAGGCTTCGAGAACGGCGTGGAGGTCGGCGTTGCGCACGAGGCGCGATTCGCCCCCGTCGAGGGCGATCCTGCACGCCGCACCGCGGCTTGCAGCCGAGGTGCGGTCCGGAAGCCCCCGGGACGCGTCAGCCCTTTGCGGCGCGCTTCGTCCGCGTCTGACGGTTCTTGGGCGGCGAAGCCGGAGCTGGCTCGGGCTCTCCGGCGGCCTCGATCTCCCGCAGGTGCGCGATGTTCTCGGCGTCCTGCGGATCGTCTGAGACCTCCTCGGAGAACCAGGCATCGAGGATGCCCTCGAGCTCGGCCACCGCGGTGCGCCGCAGGCTCAGCGCCAGGACGTTGGCGTCATTCCAGCGCCGCGCCCCCTCGACTGTTTTCACATCGGTGCACAGCGCCGCACGAATGCCCGGCACCTTGTTTGCCGCGATCGATGCCCCGGTCCCGGTCCAGCAGAGGACGATCGCCTGGTCGGCGCGGCCCTCGGCCACATCTCGCGCCGCGCTCTCACTCGCCCAGGCCCAGTCGGGCCGCTCATCCTCCACGTAGGCACCGTGGAGGATCGGCTCGTGACCGCGTAACCGCAGCTCCTGGACGAGCGGCTGCGCGATTCCCGTCAGCTCATCGGCCGCAACGGCGATCCGCATTGCGGCGTCAGACTACTGCGACCTCCGGCTCGATCGCCGGGGCGCTGGCCTCCGCGACCTCGGCGCCGCAGTCGAGCCACTCGCGCCCGTAGGCCCGCATGTCCTCGATCAGCGGGACGAGGGCGCGCCCCTTGTCGGTCAGGGCGTACTCGACGCGCGGCGGGACCTCGGGATAGGTCTGGCGCCGAACGATCCCCTCCTCCTCGAGCGCACGCAGACGAAGCGAAAGCGTCCGGGGGCTGATCCCCTGCAACGAGCGCTCCAGCTCGCAGAAACGCGACCGCCCCTCGGCCAGGTCGCGGATCACGAGCAGCGTCCACTTCCCGCACACGATCTCGGCCGTGCGGCAAACCGGACATGTGCTATCGGTGCTCATCTACACGCGATTCTAGCGCAATGCTTCAGCAACTGAAGCGTGTGAGAGGCGCTGGCGGTGGCTGTGGGGGCGCGGGCGCCGCCGGGCGCGCTCGGCGCGCGCTAGGCGTGTGAGCTCGGTGGCGGCGCCCCGTGAACACTCGGGGGACCGCCGCCGTTCGCATGCGCGGGCCCCCCCACCGGCACGGGGTTGCGCAGCGTGTCGGGTCCGGCCGAGGAGCGCTCGGTGGCGTCGACGAGGTCGTCCATCGAGGTGGCCGTCCGGCCCTCGGCGGCCACCAACAGCTTGAAGTCGTGCGGGCTCGAGGCGACGCGGAGCGCGTCCTCCATCGAGACCCGGCCTGCCTGGTAGTGCTTGAGCAGCGCCTGGTCGAAGGTCTGCATGCCGTAGTACTCGCCCTCTGAGATGACCTCGCGCAGGTTCCCCGTCTGTTCGGGGTCGAGGATCATGTCCCGGGCCCGGCCGGTCATCCGAAGGATCTCGCACACTGCCACCCGGCCGCTGCCGTCCCGCGTCGGCACAAGCCGTTGCGAGACGACCCCCCGCAGCGTGCCGGCCAGCATCGCCCGTGCTTGCTGCTGCTCATGAGGCTGGAAGAAATCGATGATGCGGTTGACGCTCTCCGGCGCGTCGAGCGTGTGGACCGTGGAGAGCACGAGGTGCCCCGTCTCCGCCGCCGACAGAGCGGTGCGCACGGTCTCCTCGTCGCGCATCTCGCCGATCAGGATGACGTCGGGGTCCTGACGCAGCACGCGCCGCATCGCGCGGCTGAAGGACACCGTGTCCATCCCGACCTCACGCTGGTTGATGATCGAGCTGCGGTCCTTGTGGAGGTATTCGATCGGGTCCTCGATCGTCACGATGTGCGCCGAGCGGGTCTCGTTGATGTGGTCGATGATCGCGGCCAGCGTCGTCGACTTACCTGAGCCGGTGGTCCCGGTGAGCAGGATCAGCCCGCGCTCTTCGTCGGCCAGCTCGGAGATGACCGGCGGTAGCCCGAGCTCCTGCACCGTCCGCACCCCGTACGGGATCACGCGCATGACGATCGAGACCGTCCCGCGCTGGCGGAACGCGTTGACGCGAAAGCGCGCCAGACCCGACACAGCATGCGAGAAGTCGACCTCGTTGTCGGTGTCGAACTCGGCCATCTTGTCGGGGTGGTCGGCGAGCATCTCGCGGACCACCCGCTCGGTGTCCTCGTTGGTCAGGACCTCCCATTGGTCCATCCGCTGCAGGGCGCCATTGATCCGCGCGAGCGGCAGCGACCTCACCTTCAGGTGAAGGTCAGACCCCTCGTTCTCAACGATCCACCGAAGCGCCGGGTCGAGCTGGAACATCCAGATCCTCATCGGCTGGCCGCGACGCAGCCTTGAGGCTTGCCAAGCGATCCGGACGGGATATGCCGGATGCGTCCGAGAAGCGGCGCTGGGCGAAGGAGCCGCTTAGGTTTCCGAGCAGCGCCGGCTGAGCCGTGAGGTCACGAGTACTACGCGACGTCGCGGAGCTTCTGCGCCTCAGCCAACGACTGAAGCTTCTTCAAAGACTGATTCTCGATCTGGCGAATCCGCTCGCGCGTCACGTTGAACGTCCGCCCGACCTCGTCCAGCGTGCGTGGATGCTCGCCGCCGAGGCCGTAGCGCAGCTCGAGCACGCGCCGCTCACGGTAGGAGAGATTCTCGAGCGCCTCGCGCAGCGCCTCCTTGGTGAGGATCTCGGCCGCCCGCTCATACGGCGATTCGGCCCGCTCGTCGGCGATGAACTGGCCGAACTCGGATTCCTCCTCGTCACCCACCGGCTTCTCCAGGGAGACCGGCGCCTGCGCCGAGCGCTTGATCGACTCGACCTCGTCGGGCTCGATTCCGGTCACCTCGGCGATCTCCTCGGCCGTCGGTTCACGGCCCAGCTCGGTCACGAGCTTGCGCTCGGCCCGTCCGATCTTGTTCAGCTTCTCGACCACGTGGACGGGAATCCGGATCGTCCGCGCCTTGTCGGCGAGCGCCCGGGCGATCGCCTGACGGATCCACCAGGTGGCGTAGGTGGAGAACTTGAAGCCCTTGCGGTAGTCGAACTTCTCAGCCGCCCGGACGAGCCCCAGCGTGCCCTCCTGGATCAGATCGAGGAAGGGAAGTCCCTGGTTGCGGTAGTTCTTGGCGATGGAGACGACGAGGCGGAGGTTCGACTCAACCATCTTCTGCTTGGCGTCGAGGTCGCCCCGCTCGATCCGCTTGGCCAGATCGACCTCCTCCTGCGCCGTGAGCAGCCGCACCTTGCCGATGTCCTTGAGGAACAGCTGCAGGGAGTCGGTCGTCATGTCCGGCTTGAGGTCGAGGGCCGTCCTCGGCTTGCGGCGCCCGCGCTTATCAGGAGCGCGCTCGAGGTCGGCCGCGGCGATCGCCGGGTCGAGCTCCTCGACGAGCTCAATCTCCGCCCGCTCGAGGAATCCGTGCAGCTCCTCGACGTCCGCTTCGTCGAGATCGAGCTCGGACACCGCGCCCGCAATCTCGGCGTACGTCAGCACGCCAAGCTGCTGGCCTCGGTTGACAAGTCCCTTGATCTCTTCGAGTTCCTGAAGTTCCGCTACTGACATGTCATCCCGTTCAGTCGCTACCGGCCAACGTGGCTGCCCGCGGTCGGGCTAAGGAGAACGAGCGTAGCCTCAAAGACGTACGCCCGCCATTCAAGCGGCCAGTATAGTGCTATACTTTTTGAAGTCAACGTCTCTTCCGGGGGTAGGTCGGCTCTTTGAGACGTTTTTCGGCAGTCTTTCGAAGACTGTTACCTCGAACCGCGAAAACCGTTTCAGGCTGGACGGAAGTTCCGCCTTTTCCCCCACTCGATGACCGACGACCAACGTCCTGACCTCCTGAGCGCGCTGCCTCGCTCCCGCCCCCACCGGCGAAGCGAGAAACGGCCCGCGCGCCCCGTGGGTCCGCGGGAGGACGGGAAGGGCGCACCAGCCCCGTCCCGCGAAGCATCCGCAACCTCCGAAGCATCCGCAACCTCCAAGACATCCGGACCCGCGAAGCCCACCGCGCGCCGGAAGGCCGTCCAGAAGCCATCCACCCGCCAGAAGCCCCGGGCGAGCACAAGGCCCCCCGCGTCCGAGAAGGCCCTCGCCTCCGAGAAGGCCCCCTCCTCCCACAAGGCCACCGCCTCCCGGAAGGCTTCCCCCTCCCAGAGGGCCTCGGGACGCAGGCGCCCCGGACCCCTGGCCCAGCCGGCGCAGCCAGGTGGCGTCCCGCACGCGGCCCGCGGCCCTAGACCGGAGCCGTCAACCGAATTCCCGGTCGTCCGCACAGCGGTTCAGGCCGCGGCCGAACTGGCGGAGATCGGTTTCACGCTCAGCGCGAAGGCCCTGCGCGCCGCACTCGGGCGCCTCCCGAAGCCATAGCGGGTCCCGCGGTTTCAGGGCCGGTCGGCGGGATCGAGCGACAGCTCGGCCCACACGTGGGTGCTGCCCTCGAACGCGCCCCACTCCGAGCACAGGTGGTCGACCAGGCGCAGGCCATGCCCGCCGCCCGTGGCTCCCAGCGCCCGGATCTTGATCGCGGCGCCCTCGCCCTCGTCAAGCACCTCGACACGCACCTGCCCCGCCTGGGGGGTGAGCTTCATCCGGATTTGTCCGACTCCGTGGAGGTAGGCGTTGTCCACGAGCTCGCTGACCACGAGCTTCAGGTCGTCAAGCGTCCCGGCGTCGAGCTCATCGGCGAAATGCTCGTCGACCAGGCGTCGAGCGATCGCCGCACACGTGCGCTGTCGGGGCAGGTCGACGTCGATCAGAGAAGGCAACCGCCGTCACATTAGGACGCCCTGGGTCGCGGCGCCCCAGGGGAGTGCCCCAGACTTTCTGCGGCTTATCCCGGATGGTCCCCGCGCCTCTGAGATCGGCCGCACGCACGCGCCGGCGGCCTACATGCGAGACCGAGTCCTTATACTGCGCCACGACATAACCGCCGAACGAGCCTCCCCCCGCGGGGGCTCGGCGGGGGAACCACTTGCAGGCCATCCGGTTTGCAGGGGCGAATCGGCCCGGTAAAGGGCCGTAGCGCGAACTCGCGCGAGCCCGTCAGCTCACCCCGTAGGCAAGACCCACGTGCTCCGATCGTGATCCGTCGCGCCATCCCCTACGCCCTCGGTTTGACACTAGCCGCCGGCTCGTGTCTGCCGGCGCTGGCCATGGCGTCCTCGGGAGGAGCTGGCGCCACCTCCGGCGGGGGCAGCTTCCAGCCCGGCGGCTCACAGACCGCGGGACCGGTCGCCCAGCCGGGCGACATCCCCGTGAGCGCCACCGGCGACGGGATCACGATCTCCAGCACCGCCTCCGCCATCCTGCGGCACGGCCTCCTCGTCAACGGAACCGCGCCCTTAAACGATGCCGGTAGGTCGGTTGCCGTCGAGATCTGGGGGGCGAAGACTCACTCGATCTGGGAGACCGTCGCGACCGCCCAGGTCGCTGCCAACGGCAGCTTCTCGGCCGTCTGGGAGACCAACCACATCGGCCGCTTCTCGATACGAGCGGTGATCGGGTCGGCGGGGGCAGCGAGCGCCTCGGCGAGCGTTCCCACGGTGTCGGTGACCGTATACCGGCCGTCGCTGGCGACCCTCTATGGACCTGGCTTCTACGGCAAGCGAACGGCATGCGGGGAGGTTCTGCGCCGGAACACCATCGGGGTGGCCAACCGGACGCTGCCGTGCGGTACGCCGGTCGCCATCTACTACCAGGGCCGCACGCTGATCGTTCCCGTGATCGACCGGGGGCCGTACGCCCACGGGGCCGACTGGGATCTGACGATGGCCACCGGTCGCGCCCTCGGGATGCAGACGACCGAAACCCTGGGCGCCGTCTCACTCCCCCGCGGCAGTTAGACCGCGCCCCGCAGGACGCGCACCAGTCCCCCGCGGCACACCACTCCCTCACAGCAGCGGAGCCCGCGGCCGCCACAATGTGGCCATGGCTGAGCTGATCACGATCGCCGAGGCGCAGGAGCGGGTGCTGGCCGCGGTTCGGCCGCTGGCTGCGGAGACCGTCGCCGTCGCCGACGCTCTCGAGCGCGTCCTCGCCCGGCCCGTGAACGCGGAAGGCGACGTGCCGCCGTTTCCCTCCTCGGCGATGGACGGCTACGCGGTGCAGGCCGGGCCGGCCGGCCGGCGTCTCCGGGTGGTGGGCGAGTCTCGCGCCGGCGCCCCCGCCGAGCTCGCGCTCGGCGACGACGAGGCGATCCGAATCTCGACCGGCGCGGCGGTTCCGGCCGGCGCAGCGGTGATCCCGCAGGAGGAGGTCGAGCTCCAGGACGGGCTCGTGCTCCTCGGCGCCACAGTGCAACCCGGGGCCCACGTCAGACCCGCCGGCGAGGTGATGCGGTCGGGACAGCCGGTGCTCGAGGAGGGGTCGCGCATCGGGCCGGCTGAGCTGGCCGCCGCGATCTCCGCCGGCGCCGCGACTCTGGAGGTGGTGCGGCGACCGCGCGCTGCGGTTCTCTCAACCGGGGACGAGCTGCGCGAGCCCGGCGCACGCCTTCGGCCGGGCGAGATCTACAACTCCAATGGCCCGATGCTCGACGCCCTGGGCGTGCTGGCGGGGGCGCTCAGCCTCGGCGCCCGCCAGCTCGCCGACGACCCAGCCGCTACCGAAGCTGGCCTCGACGCCGCCCTTGGCAGCGCCGACGTCGTGATCATCTCGGGCGGGGTGTCCGTGGGTCCGCACGACCACGTCAAGCCAGCCCTGGCCAAGCTCGGCGTCGAGGAGCGGTTCTGGGGCGTCGCCCTCCAGCCGGGGAAGCCGACCTGGTTTGGCACCCGCGGCGACACGCTCGTCTTCGGCCTCCCGGGCAATCCCGTATCCGCCGCGGTCACGTTCTCGCTGTTTGTGGCACCCGGGTTGGCCGCGCTCCAGCGCCGGCGCCTCGGGGATGCGCTCGCCAGCGCCGTCCTCGGCAGCCCGGTCGCCCGCAACCCGCGCCGGGAGCAGGCGATCCGAGTGCGCCTCGAGCACATGAACGGCGAAACCATCGCGCACCCCAACGGACCCCAGGGTTCGCACGTGATCACCTCGCTCGTCGGCGCCGATGCGCTGGCCCTGATTCCGCGGGGCGAGGGGCCGCTCGCCGCCGGCGCCACGGTCGCGCTGAGGCCGCTGATTCGCTGAGCCGCGACAATCCCCGCCGTGGCCCCGCTGATCGCCGCCCTCGCCGTCCTTGCCGCCCTCGTCGCCGTTCGCGAGCGTCGGCGGCGCCAGCAGCCCGCCCAGGCGGTGATCATCTCGCCCCCGCACTCGACGGTGATCGCGCGCGATGGCGCGGTCCGCTCGGCCCAGGCGGCCGAGCTGACGCTTGACCCGAATCAACTCGATCGCCTCTGGCGAGCCGAGAACCTCGAGAACCTGGCCCGCACCTACTGGCGCTTTCTCTCCCGCGTCACGCTTGGCCTGATCCGGGTCGTCTACGGACCCGATGAGCGCCGGGTGATATTCCTCATCCGCCCGTTGACGCTGCTCCGGTTCGAAGCTCCGGAATACCTGATCGAGTCAGGCCATGGGAAGGTCAGCTGGCCGATTCGCGACGGTCTGCTCGTCGCACGCTCAGGCCGGGGCTGCGGCTTCCTGGCTCTCGACGTTCGCCGGCTCGACGACGGGCACGAGAGCGGCACGGGCCGGGTCCGGATCGAGGTCGAGGTGGCCAACTTCTATCCCGCCATCGCCGCCGGCTTCAGCACCCCGGTCTATGAGGTGACCCAGCAGGCGATCCATGTCCTCGTCACCCACGCCTTCCTGCGCTCACTGGCCCGCCTCGACCTCGCCCGTTCACGCGTGGGGCGGCTGCGGAGCCTCGTCGGCGCGGTCAACGGGCGGACGGCGCTCGAGCTCACGCAGGACCCCGAGCGGGATCCCGCACGTCAGCCGTAGCGCACGCCGTTGAGAGCCCGCAGCTTCTCGCGGTCGTGACGGGCCAGGATCCGCCGCACGGTTCCTGAACGTGAACGCATCACGAGCGATTCCGTGGTGGCTCCGCGGCCTCCCTGGTAGCGCACCCCCTGGAGCACGTCACCGTCGGTGACCCCGGTGGCGGAGAAGAACACATCGTCGCCGCGGACGAGATCGTCGGCGGTCAGCACCTGGTTGAGGTCGTAGCCGGCGTCGAGCGCCGCCTGACGCTCGTTCTCGTTACGGGGCCAGAGCCGGCCCAGCTGCTCGCCCCCGATGCACTTGATCGCGGCGGCGGAGAGCACGCCCTCGGGGGTGCCCCCGATTCCCCAGAGCAGGTCGACCGGGGTGTTGTCGCTGACCGCCAGCATCGCGCCGGCCACGTCGCCGTCGGTGATCAGCCTGACCCGGGCGCCGGCGTCTCGAACCTGCGCCATTGCCTCGTGATGGCGCTCCCGGTCGAGCATCACCACCATCACGTCGCGGATGTCGATCTTCTTGCGCTCGGCGATCAGGCGAAGTGTCTCCGGCAGCGGCCGGTCCAGGTCGAGCAGATCGGCAATTTCCGGACCGCCGGCGATCTTCTCCATGTACACGGCGGGGCCGGGGTTGAACATCGACCCACGCTCGGCCAGGGCGATCACCGCGACGGCGTTCGGCATCCCCAGCGCCGTCAGCCGGGTGCCCTCCAGCGGGTCGACGGCGACGTCGACCTCAGGCGGGCTTCCGTCGCCGATCTTTTCGCCGTTGTAGAGCATCGGCGCCTCGTCCTTCTCGCCCTCGCCGATCACCACGACGCCATCCATGGCCACAGAGTGCAGGACGTGGCGCATGGCGTCGACCGCGGCCTGGTCGGCGCCCTCCTTGTCGCCGCGTCCCACCATTCTCGCGGCCGCCAGGGCGGCCGCCTCGGTGACCCGCACGAGCTCGAGCGCGAGGTTGCGATCCGGCCGATGCCGCGACTGTTGGTCGCTCATAGGACACCCGGAGGATTACGCCGCGGAGCTCCCTCCTGGTAACGCCAGGCGGCGCCCGCGATGACGAGCAGCGTGCCGCCCAGGGCGACCCACCAGCCGTAGGTGACCGTGATCTGGTCGGCCGGCGACCCCGGCTTGTCGATCACGCCGCGGAACAGGACGAGGACGAGGGCCGCCACGCCGACCACCGCCGTCAGCTCGCCGCGCGGCCAGGACAGAGCATGACCGCGGATGATGATCCAGGCGAGGATGAGCGGCGCGGCCGCGGCCGCGAGCAGGATGAAGCGCACGATGAGCAGGGCGTGCCAGGCCGTGCAGGTCCCGTTCGGGCCGTGACAGCCGTTCAGCTGCGTGAAGTGGTTGCCCAGCGAGTACCAGGACATGAACACCGAGATGCCGATCAACGCCCCGCCGGCGATCGCGAGCAGCTCGCCGCGATTGAGCGCCCTGAGATCCATGGCCGCGCAGCCTAGCCAGTTTGCTCCGCCGCCACGATGGTAGGTTCGCTGCCCCTGTGCCGCTGCGTCAGCTGATTCCGCGCGACCCTCCAGTTGGGGTGCTCGAGATGCTCGAGGGGCTTTGCCTGGAAGAGAAGGCGCTTCCGGATCGGCCCTACACGGTCGTCAACTTCGTCTCCAGCGCGGACGGGCGAGCCACCTTCCATGGACGCTCGGGCGCCCTCGGGGACCAGGTTGACCGGGATGTCTTTCACACCCTGCGTGAGCAGAACGACGCGGTCATGGTGGGCACCCACACCGCGCGCGTGGAGCGCTACGGGCGGATGACGCGCGACGCCGAGCGCAGGGCGCGCCGCGTGAGCGCGGGACGAGAGGCCGAGCCGCTGGCCTGCCTGGTCTCCCGCCGGGGCGACATCCCAACCGAGGCCCCGATCTTCTCCGAGCCGGAGGCCCGCATCGTCGTTTTCGGGCCAGCGGACATGCCCCCGGTTGCGGCGGCGGCGCAGGTCGATGTCGTCCGGCTTGATCCCGGCGAGCTGACGCTGACCACGGTTCTTCGCCGTCTGCGCTCGGACTATGGGATCCGGTCCCTGCTCTGCGAGGGTGGGCCGACGCTGTTCGGTGGCCTGCTGCACGAGCGTCTTGTCGACGAGCTGTTCCTCACGCTCGCGCCCAAGCTGTCCGGCGGCGGCGCCGCGCCCGGCGTGACCGACGGCCCCGAGCTCGACGAGCTGGCGCGGCTCCGGCTCGTGTGGGCTCTGGAGAGCGCCGACAGTCTCTATCTCCGCTACGCAGTTCTCGGGTAGCCGCGCGCCGGTAGGGTTGCGCGATGCGAATCGACGGCAGCGGGGCGCTTGTCGCCGGGGGCGCCTCAGGCCTCGGGGAGGCCACCGTCCGGCGACTCCACGCCGATGGAGCTCACGTCGTCATTGCCGATCTGAACCAGACCCGCGGCGCCGAGCTGGTGGGAGAGCTGGCCGAGCGCGTGCGATTCGTAACGGCCGATGTCACAAACCCTGACCAGGTCGCCGAGGCGGTCGCGGCGGCGAAGGCGGCGCCCGGCGGACTGCGGATCAGCGTCTGTTGCGCGGGGGTCGCCTGGGCCGAGCGCGTGGCCTCGGGACGCGGGCCGCACAGCCTCGAGCCATTCGAGACCGTGATCCGGGTGAACCTGATCGGAACCTTCAATGTCCTGCGGCTCGCCGCCGGGGCGATGCTGGAACAGGAGCCGACGCGCTCGAGCGAGCGCGGGGTATGTATCAACACCGCCTCGACCGCGGCCTTCGAGGGGCAGATCGGCCAGGCCGCCTATTCGGCCTCCAAGGGAGGGATCGTCGGCTTGACGCTGCCGGCGGCTCGGGACCTGGCCCGGGCGGGGATCCGCGTGTGCACGATCGCGCCCGGCACCTTCGACACGCCGCTCCTGGCCGGACTCCCGGAGGAGAACCGCCAGGCGCTGGCGAGCGAGGTGCCGTTCCCGTCGCGTCTCGGTCGACCTGACGAGTTCGCCGCCCTGGTCACGCAGATCGTCGAGAACGAGATGCTCAACGGCGAGACGATCCGGCTCGACGGGGCGCTGCGCATGCCGCCGCGTTAGACCCGCGACCACCCTGGACGCCGTGCCGCGACCTCCGCCGGCGTTCCCGGGTCTGGACCGCAAATTGCGACAATCCTTGACAGGCGCGCGTACAATCCGCCGCGGGAGACGTCTAGATGCGGCGAAAAACGCGTGCCGTGCAGGGAAGTTTAGGGTGCGTGACCACGGCCCCGTCGGTGAACGAGGGGGGCGTCGGATGACGGGGTCCGCGAGCTGCCCGGCGCTTCTGTTCGACACCGAGCAACTCCTTCACTACGTCGTCGATCTCACCGACGACGCGATCATCACCCAGGCCCCCGACGGCACGATCACGAGCTGGAACGGGGGCGCCGAGCGGCTCTACGGGTACGCCGCCGAGGAGGCGGTCGGCCAGCCCGGGACGATGCTCGATCCCTCCGCCGGAGGAGCGCAGGCGGAGCAGCTGTTGCGCCGCGTGCTCGAAGGGATGTCGGTCGAGCGCTTCGACACCGAGAAGCAGCGCAAGGACGGCCAGTTGGTCGTGGTCTCACAATCGATGTCCCCGGTCCGCGACGCCCGGGGGCGGATCGTCGCTGCGGCGACAATCGCGCGGGACGTCACCGAGCGCCGCCATTACGAGGAGCGACTGCGCTACCTGGCCGACTACGACCAACTCACCGGCCTCTACAACCGCCGACGCTTCGAGGAGGAGCTCAAGCGTGAGCTCGCGAGGTCGAGCCGCTACAGCTACCCGGGCGCGGTCCTCAGCCTTGACCTCGACAACTTCAAATCGACCAATGACTTCGCCGGCCACGCGGCCGGAGACGCGGTCCTCAGCGCCGTGGCGCGGGTCCTGAAACGCCGCTTTCGCACGAGCGACGTGGTGGCCCGGCTCGGGGGCGATGAATTCGGCGTCCTCCTGCCCGCCGTCGACGGCGAGGCGGCGCGCAAGGCCGCTGAGGACCTGCTGGTGGCGATCCACGGCTGTCGCCCCACGTTCGGCGGAAAGGCCTTCCGGGTCACCGCGAGCATCGGCGTGGCGACCTTCGACTCAGACGACGCCACCGCCGGCGAGCTGCTGGTCAACGCCGATCTGGCCATGTACGCCGCCAAGGCGGGCGGGCGAGACCGCCTCGTCGTCTACAGCACGACCGAGGGACGTCGCGCCCGGGCGACGGCAAAGCTGACCTGGGCCGAGCGGATACGGGACGCGCTTGACCGTGACGACGGATTTGTCCTGCACATGCAGCCGATCCTCAACCTGGCCACCAACCAGATCAGCCACGGTGAGCTGCTGCTGCGGATGCGCGACGAGTACGGCAACCTGATCGCGCCCTCGGCCTTCCTTCCCGCCGCCGAGCGCTTCGGCCTGATCCACGCCATCGATCGCTGGGTCGTGCGGCGCGCGATCCAGATGATCGCGGGCGGCGACCGCGCGACGATGCGCCCGGTCGGGGTCAACCTGTCGGGCGATTCCGTGGTCGGCGACCCCTACCTGCTGGAAATGATCGAGCGTGAGCTGAACGCGTCAGCCGCCGACCCCTCGATGCTGATCTTCGAGGTAACCGAGACCGCGGCGATCGCCAACATGCCCGAGGCGACGACGTTCGCGCAGCGGGTCAACGCGCTCGGCGCGAGCCTCGCCCTCGACGACTTCGGAACCGGGTTCGGCTCGCTGTACTACCTGAAGCACCTTCCGGTTCGCTACGTCAAGCTCGACGGCGAGTTCGTCCAGAACCTCCCCCGCAGTGAGGTCGATGCGCACATGGTCAACGCAATCGTCGGCATCGCGCGCGGCCTCGGCATCAAGACGGTCGCGGAATCGGTCTGCGACCAGGAGACGATCGAGGTGCTCCGCCGACAGGGCGTCGACTACGCCCAGGGCTTCCACGTCGGGAGGCCGGAGCCGGTCAGCTGACGCCGACGCCGGCGCGTCAGGTCAGCCGCTCAACGAGCATCGCCTGGCCCATCCCGCCGGCCACGCACATCGACTCGATCCCGTAGGTGCCGTCGAGCGCGTTCAGCCCGTTGAGCAGCGTGGTCATGATCCGCGCTCCGGTCATGCCAAAGGGATGGCCCAGCGCGATCGCGCCTCCGAACGGGTTGAGCTTTTCGTCGGGGATTCCGAGCTCCTCCTTGCAGGGCACAATCTGGGCCGCGAACGCCTCGTTGATCTCGACGATGTCGACATCGTCGATCTTCATGCCGGTCTCCTTGAGCAGCTTCTGGATCGCCGGGATCGGGCCCAGACCCATGATCTCCGGGCGGATCGCCGCCACCGTCGAGGCGAGGATCCTCGCCTTCGGCTTGCACCCGAGCGCGCGTGCCTTTTCGGCGGACATGACCAGCACGGCGGCCGCGCCATCGTTCAGCGGACACGAGTTCCCAGCCGTCACGGTGCCGTCGGGCTTGAACGCCGGTTTGAGGTTGGCCAGCACCTCCATCGTCGTCCCGGGCCGCGGACCATCGTCCCTGTCGACGACGGTCTCCGGGACGTCGACCTCGTTGCCCTCCTTGTCGGTGTCCCGGTGGGCGGGAACGGGGACGGGGACGATCTCGGGGTCGAAGTGGCCGCTGTCCCGTGCCTGCACCGCGCGATTCTGGGAGACCACCGCCCACTCGTCCTGCTGCTCACGAGTGACGTGGCAGCGCTCAGCCACGTTCTCGGCCGTGAGGCCCATCGGGATGTAGACGTCG
>DATGFT010000144.1:0-1909 GCA_035308915.1 Solirubrobacteraceae bacterium | reverse complement strand
CGAGGGCTATCTCGATCATCTACCGAACGGCGATTACCGCCCGGGTGTCCGCACGCTGACGCTCGGCACGGCCGCGCTGCGCAGCCTCGACCTGGTCGAGATCGCGACACCGAAGCTCACCGAGCTCGGCGAGCGCACGGGGGAGACGGTGAACCTGGCCGTGCTCCGCGGCGACCGCGTCCTGTACCTGATCCGCCTCCGCAACTCCGACCTGGTCACCGCCAACATCCAGGTGGGCTCCACGCTCCCGGCCGTGCACACCTCGATCGGCAAGCTGCTGCTCGCCTACCTCGACGAGGCCGACCTGACGGAGCGCATCACGGACGCCTCGTTCTCGGCCAACCGCGGGCCCAACGCGAAGCTCTCGCTGGCCGAGCTGCGCGAGGAACTGCGCACGATACGCGATCAGGGCTGGGCGATGCAGGATGAGGAGCTGGCCTACGGGCTCCGTTCGGTCGCCGCGCCGATCACCAGCCCGGACGGCCGCGTGATCGCGGGCGTCAACCTGGCCGTCCAGGCCAGGGACTGGTCGACGCAGCGGATCATCCGCGAGCTGCGGCCCGCCGTCCTGGCCACCACCGCGGAGATCTCAGCCCTGCTGTCCGACACCAACTCCGGCCCGCTGTGACGCCAGGCGCGCGAATCGCCAAGCTCGCGCCGTCGGCGCTGGACGACGAGCAGCGCGCGCTCTACGACGCGATCGCCGGCGGCCGCCGGGCTCAGGGTCCCCAGCTGTTCCGCCTGACCGACTCCAAAGGGCGCCTGGAGGGACCGTTCAACGCCTTCCTCCTGCAGCCGCGGCTCGGATCCGCGCTGCAGGCGCTCGGTTCCTCCGTACGCTACGAGACCGCGCTCGATGACCGGTGCCGGGAGATCGCGATCCTCGTCGTCGCCGCCCACTGGCGCTCCGACTTCGAGTGGTACGCCCACGCGGCAGTCGCCCGCTCGGTCGGCCTGACCGACGCCGACCTGGCCGTCATCCAGGACAGCCGCTACGCCGAGCTATCCGGCGGCGAGGCCGTGGTCGCGCGCACGGTGGCGGCCCTGCTGACCCGAGGCGACCTCGAGGACGCCGAGTACCGGGAGGCGGTCGAGCACCTCGGTCTGGCCGGGTTGTTCGAGCTGCTCACCCTGGTCGGCTACTACGCCACGCTGGCGCTCCAGCTCCGGGTGTTCCGCGTCCCTGCCCCCGACAGCCCTTGACACTCCGGCGGCCGGCAGGCCAGGATGATCCGAAAGTTACTTTCGTAGAATGAGAGCACGTGATGAAGCTGGTCACCTTCGACGCCGGTCGGGTCGGTCGCCTGGAGGGTGACGTCGTGGTCGAGCTCGACTGTGCCTCGACGCGCGCGTGGTTCGAGCGGGACGGCCAGGTAGGCGAGACGGGGGAGCGGCTCCCGCTGGCCGACGTCCGGCTGCGGGCGCCGATCGTGCCGAAGAAGTTCTTCCATACAGCCGGGAACTTCGCCGATCACCACGAGGAACTGCAGGCGGTCGACTGGTCCCACCCGGTGCACAAGGGGATCGTGTTCTTCCAGAACGTCGACGCGATCATCGGCCCGGACGACGCCATCGTGTACCCCGAGGGGCTGACCAAGGAACTCGACTACGAGCTCGAGCTCGCCATCATCATCGGGCGCAGCGGCAAATTCTTCGGGCCCGAGGAGGCCGGCGACTACATCGCCGGGTACACGGTCTTCAACGACATCACGGCCCGCGACATCCAGCGCCGGGAGATGCAGTCCGGCGTGTTCTCCTTCTCCAAGGCGATCGACACCTTCTGCCCGATCGGCCCCTGGATCGTGACCAAGGACGAAGTGCCCGACGCGCAGGCGCTGGCCATGGAGCTACGGGTCAACGGCCAGGTCAGGCAGCGAGGCAACACCGCCCAGATGCTCATCGACCTGCC
>DATGFT010000143.1:0-42717 GCA_035308915.1 Solirubrobacteraceae bacterium | reverse complement strand
GGCCCTGGCCGGGGTGACGCTCGTGGGCGAATTTCACTATCTGCATCACGGCGCCGGTGGGACCCCGTACGAGGACCCGAACGCGATGGGCGCGGCGGTCATCCAGGCGGCGGCCGAGGCCGGGATTCGCGTCACCCTGCTCGATGCCTGCTACCTGCACGGGGGCCTGGAGCCCGACCCCGTTCAGCAGCGGTTCTTCGACCCCAGCGCCGAGGCGTGGGCGACCCGGGTCGGCTCGCTCAGGGCCACACCGAACGCCCGTATCGGCGCCGCGATCCACAGCATGCGCGCGGTCCAGCCGGAGTCCGCGGCTCAGGTCGTCCGCTGGGCGGATGAGCGCGGGGTGCCCCTGCACGCCCACGTTTCCGAGCAGCCGGCCGAGAACCAGGCCTGCCGCGAGGTGTACGGAGCCACCCCCACCGCGCTCCTGCACTACGAGGGCGCGCTGTCGGAGCGCTTCACGGCCGTGCACGCCACCCACATGAGCGCCGAGGACATCTCGCTGCTCGGCGGCGCGGGGTCCTACTGCTGTCTGTGTCCCACGACCGAGCGTGACCTGGCCGACGGGATCGGGCGGGCCAGGCGGCTGCGCGATGCCGGCTGCGGCCTGACCGTCGGCACCGATTCGAACGCGATGATCGAGCCCTTCGAAGAGGCGCGTGCGATCGAGCTCGACGAGCGCCTGGCCAGCGGCGTGCGCGGCGGTCACAGCGGGGCCTCCCTGCTCGAGGCGGCGACCTCGGCGGGATACGCCAGCCTGGGCTGGCCTGAGGGCGGCACGCTCAGGCCCGGCGCCCTCGCGGACTTCGTCTGCGTGCGCCTTGACGAAGTCCGCCTGGCCGGCCTGCCCCGGTCCGACCTGATCGACGGCGTCGTGTTCGCGGCAGCGGCCGCTGACATCAGCGACGTCGTCGTCGCCGGTCAGCCGATCGTGCGTGGCGGCCTTCACGTCTCGCTCGACGTGACGCGTGAGCTGACGAGTGCGCTCGGCGCGGTCAGCCGATGACATCGCTTGTCATCGACAACATCGGGCAGCTCGTGACCTGCTCGCCCGAGTACGGCGAGGGGCCACTCGGTGTGGTGCGAGATGCCGCGCTCGTCCTCGAGGACAGCCAGGTGCTCGCGCTCGAACGCGCTGGCGCGGAGGCCGACGAACGGCTTGACGCCGGGGGACGCTGCGTCATCCCGGGGTTCGTCGACAGCCACACCCACCTGATATTCGCCGGCGAGCGCGGGGAGGAGTTCGCTGCCCGCATGGCCGGAGCGCCTTACGCTGCGGGCGGGATCCGGGAGACGGTGTCAAAGACCCGGGACGCGAGCTCCCAGGAACTCCAGGGGCTGGCCTGGCTCCGCCGGCGCGAGTCGCTGCGCGCGGGCATAACCCACCTCGAGATCAAGTCGGGCTATGCGCTCGATGTCGATGGCGAGGCGCGGCTCTGCGACCTCGCGAGCCGGCTCACCGATGACGTCACGTTCCTCGGCGCCCACGTCGTCCCCGCCGAGTACGAGGGTCGCGCCGACGAGTACGTGGATCTCGTGTGCGGGGCGATGCTCGAGGCGTGCCGGCCGCATGCCCGGTGGGTTGACGTGTTCTGCGAGGAGGGCGCGTTCGACGAGGACCAGTCGCGCCGGGTGCTCGAGGCGGGCCGGGCGGCGGGACTCGGGTTGCGCGTTCACGGCAATCAGCTCGGCTTCGGCCCGGGGGTTCAACTCGCCGTCGAGACGGGAGCCGCATCGGTCGACCACTGCACCTACCTGAGCGACGACGACGTGGAGGCGCTGGCCGGATCGGAGACCGTGGCCACCTTCCTGCCGGCCACCGATTTCTCGACCCGGCAGCCCTACCCGGACGCGCGCCGGGTGATCGACGCCGGCGCGCAGGTCGCCGTGGCCACCAATTGCAATCCGGGCTCGAGCTACACGACCTCGATGAGCTTCTGCATCGCCCTTGCCGTGCGCGACATGCGGATGACCGCCGAGGAGGCGCTGCTCGCCGCCACGCGCGGTGGCGCCGCCGCCCTGCGCCGCAGTGACGTCGGTCACCTGAGCCCGGGCGCCCGGAGCGACGCCGTGGTCCTGGCCGCCCCCTCCTACTCGCATCTCGTCTACCGGCCGGGGGTGCCCCTGATCGCCGCCACCGTGGCGGAGTCCCAGCTCGTCTGGTCGGATTCCGAGCTGCTCGGTCCGGAATAGTCTCTGCCCGGTGACGAGCGTCTTTGTCACTGGTGGCTCGGGTTTCATCGGCGGCCGGCTGATCGAGCGCCTGAAGCACGACGGGCATTCGGTTCACGCGCTCGCGCGCTCCGAGGCCTCCGCGGCCCGGGTCAGGGAGCGGGGCGCGGAGCCGGTGATGGGCGATCTCTCCGACGTCTCGGCGATGACGAACGGAGCGACCGGGTGCGAGCTCGCGTTCCACGCCGCGGCCCATCTGGGCGATTGGGGCACGCGTGAGGAGTTCGAGCACGACAATGTCCAGGGGACCGAGAACGCGCTTCGGGCCTGCACTGAGGCCGGGGTACGCCGCTTCGTCCACGTGGGAACCGAGGCGGCGCTGCTGGCGGGCGAGCCGCTCGTCCAGGTGGATGAGACGGCGCCGCTGCGTCCCGACTCACCGGCCCTTTACTCGTCGACCAAGGCCCGCGCCGAGCAACTGGTGCTGGCGGCGAATCGAGAGGGCTTCGAGACCGTGGTCATCCGCCCCCGCTTCGTCTGGGGGCGCGGCGACACCACGCTGCTTCCGACGATGACCGAGATGGTGAGAAGCGGCCGCTTTGCCTGGATCGGGGGCGGGCGCCACCTGACCGCCACCACACACGTCGACAACACGGTCGAGGGGCTGATCCTGGGCGCCGAGCGTGGGCAGGGCGGAAATGCGTACTTCGTGACCGACGGTGACCCCGTGGTCTTCCGGGAGTTCGTCTCCGAGCTGCTGCGCACCGAGGATGTCGAGCCGCCGACCCGCTCGCTCCCCGCCGCGTTGGCCGGCGCGGTGGCCGTCGCCGGCGAGACGGCGTGGAGCACCCTTCCTCTGCCCGGTCGCCCACCGCTGACGCGATTCGCCTACTGGGTCAGCTCGCAGGAATGCACGATCCGGATCGATAAGGCGCGGCAGCAGCTGGGCTATGCACCGGTCCGCACGCGGGAGGAAGGTCTGGACGAAATGCGGAGTTGACCGCCCAAACCGCCTCGCCGGCCGGTATGCTCTCCGCCTCAAACAGCTATAGGGGGTATAGGGGTGAAGCACTTCTTCAGGGCATTCGGGCTCGCCGTCGCCGTCTGCGCCGTCCTCGCGGCGAGCGCGCAGGCAGGACAGATCCGAGGCATCGTGCTCGCGCACGGCCAGCACCAGGCCTCGACTATCGGCGCGGCCGTCAGCAATCTCACCTACCACGGCGGTCCGGTCATGCACACCAACAAGGTGTTCGCGATCTACTGGATCCCGAGCGGTTTCTCCGTCCAGTCTGGCTACCAGAACACGATCAACACGTTCTTCCAGAACGTCGCCGCCGACAGCGGGAAGTCGTCGAACGTCTACTTCTCGGACACCCAGTACTACGACACAACCAACGGCAACATCTTGTACAGCTCGAGCTGGGGGACGTCGGTGTTGGACACCCAGCCCTACCCGGCCAACGGCTGCCATGACGTCTACACGAGCGTCTGCCTGACCGACGCCCAGATCCAGAACGAGATTCGTCGTCTCGGAGGCGTCTACAAGGGCGCTGCGACGGGCCTCGGGACTGAGTACTTCATGTTCACGCCGAAGAACGTCGGCAGCTGCGAGTTCAGCTTCGGGCTCTGTGCGTACAGCTATTACTGCGCCTACCACAGCAACTTCAAGCTGGCGAACGGCAGCCAGGTGCTCTACGCCAACATGCCGTACGCGGCATGGTCGCCGGCCAACTGCGGCAGCGGCCAGAGCCCGAACGGTAACGACGCCGACTCGACGATCAACGTCACGAGTCACGAGCACAACGAGACGATCACCGACCCCCTTGGGACCGGATGGCTTGACGCCACCAACCAGGAGGACGGGGACAAGTGCGCCTGGATGTTCGGCTCGCCCCTGGGTGGTACCCCGGGCGCTGAGTACAACCAGGTGATCAACGGCCACCACTACTGGCTCCAGCAGGAGTGGTCGAACGCCAGCTCCGGCTGCGTGCTGACGGGCACCTAGCAACTCGAGGGACCCAGGAACTCGCGATGGCGGGCGGCGCAGTCTGGCGCCGCCCGCCATCTGCGCCCGAAGGCCAAAGCCGCCTCGCTCGCCCCCACACTGACCGGGGCGACCTTGCCGAACTATCGTGAGGCGAGATGCCGGAGCTACCCGAGGCTGAGCGGGCCCGCGAGGCGCTCGAGCGCACGCTGGGCCGAGAAATCGTCGCCATCGATGACGGCGACTCCTACGTCTGCCGCCCGCACCAGCCGGGCGAGATCGCCGCTGCGCTCGTCGGTGAGTCGTTCGCCTCAGCCCAGCGGCGCGGCAAGTTCATGTGGCTGGAAACCGAGGAGGGCCCGACGCTCGGACTGCATCTGGGGATGGCGGGGCGAATCGTCATCGACCCCGATGATCTCTCCGGCTGGGACCGGTTCGTCGTGCGCTTCTCGGATGGAGGGGGGTTTGCCCTGCGCGACAGGCGACGGCTCGGCCGAGCGGTTCTCAACCCGGATTACAGCCATGTGGGCCCGGACGCGGCGGATATCGGGCGTCCGGCTTTCCGGCAGGTGATGGGGCGCGGCCGGGCGCCGATCAAGGCCCGGTTGCTCGATCAGAGCGCGATCTCAGGCGTCGGGAATCTGCTCGCCGATCAGGCGCTCTGGCAGGCGGGGATCGATCCGCGCCGGCGAACTTCTGACTTGTCGGGCGAGGAGCTCGACCGCCTGCGCCGAGAGGTCCGCGCGAGCGTTCGCTCCGCCATCCGCAAGGGCGGGGCCCACACCGGGCGGTTCATCGCGGCGCGGGAGCCCGGCGGACACTGCCCACGCTGCGCCGCGGGTCTGGAGCGGGCACGCATCGGAGGCCGGACGACCTACTGGTGCCCCGTCTGCCAGACGTAGGCGAGGTGCGCTCCCGGCGCGCAAGAGCGACCGCCTCGGGCTGACGCGGGACCTGGGTAATTCGTCCGCGCTGACTTGACTTCGTAGCTTGGCTCCGCCACGGTGAGGCCGTGCGGGCGGACGGCGTCTTCTCGGGTGGCGGGATCAAGGGCCTCGCCTTCGCCGGGGCCCTCCAGGCCGCCGCCGAGGCCGGCTACGACGAATGGGGGCAGTTGGCCGGCACATCGGCCGGCGCAATCACCGCGATGGCGCTCGCGGTGGGCTACGACGCGCGCGGGCTCCGAGATACCCTCGACCGCTTCGACTTCGGGCGGATCGCCGATTACGGGCCGCTCGGGCCGCTCGAGCTCCCGGTCAACCTCGAGCTGCGACGGGGAGCCACGCATGGGAAGGTGCTCGCGGCGTGGATCGCCCAGCTCCTGGCTGACGCGCCGCAGCCCGCGCGGACGTTCGGCGATCTGCCGCCTGAGAAGCTCCGCGTGGTCGGAGTCGACCTCGCGCACACCCGGATGGTCGTGTTTCCCGACGACGTCGGGCTCTACGTCGACGAGCACGACGAGCCGCTCAAGCCGGCCGAGTTCCCGATCGCCGATGCCGTCCGGATCAGCGCCGGCTTCCCCTACTTCTTTCCGCCGAAGCAGCTTCGCGACGGCCGGACGAAGAAGGCAGGAGTGCTCGTGGATGGCGGAGTGGCCAGCCCGTTTCCCATCTTCCTCTTCGACCGTCCGCAGCCGGCCCACCCCACATGGGGCTTCCGCCTCTACGCCGGCAAGGCACCCGAGCAGCCCAGTTACACGAGCATCAGCGGCCTGCTCTGGCCGATCGACATGCTGAAGGCGATCGTCGACACATCGACCAACGCGCTCGACAAGTTCGAAGAGAAGCAGTACCACCCGCGAACGATCTCGCTGCCCACCGGCGACATCGGCACTCTCGATTTCGCGCTCACCGATCAGCAGAAGCAGGAGCTGTACGACCTCGGATACCAGGCGGCCAAGCAGTTCTTCGACGCCCGGCCCAACGGCGTCAACACCTACGGCGCGATCCCGGCCAACATCGCCGGCGGGAGCTAAGCCGCGGCGCGGTGCGACACGGCCGAGTCGCCGGGTGAACGCCCAGCAGCTCCCCACCCAACGGTGCCACCGGCCGCGCCTGATGTCAGAGCGGCACGTCGCGCCCGCGCCAGCTCGGCGCGAAGGTGCTCGCGCTCAGGTTCGTACTGAGGCTCCCCCGGCACCTTCGCCGGCCGCTCCCACCATGGCTCTATGTGCTCCTGCCTAGCCATGCGGAACTATCGGCGTTCGACCCGGTGCCTTAACTCCTCGTCGCGTGACTGGACACCCGGTCCAGGCCGCTCTAGGAAATGCTCCCCCCGCCGCCCTGGTTCTGGCCGTGGCCGTGGCCGTTGCAGCTGCTGACGAAGTAGCCCGGCGGCATACCGGAGTCCAGCGCCGCCTGGACGAGTCCCGATTGCCCGGGGGGTCCCAGGCAGCTGCCGTCTCCTGGACCGGGTGCAGTGCTCGGGTCAGCCGCTGCTGCGCTCGCGGCACCCAGCGTCAGGAGTGCTGTCGTGGCGGCAGTGGCGAAAATCCGTTTCGCGTACATCCCTATGCCACCTTCCTTTCGTAATCCGTTGCGATTGGGCCTGCGCATTTGTTGTCGAATCAAAGCAGACCGCTGGCCCTAGCACCATTGGAAATGAGTCCAGCGCAAGCCCGGTCGGGAATCGGACAAACGTCCGCTGGAGGGGAGGCGGGGGGCGTCAGCGTGAGGCGGAGCCCCCTGGTCAGCGCGGCCCCTTCCCCTCAACGCGACGCGGGCCCGTCCGCTCAATCCGGCCAGTGAGCGGAACGGGCCCGTCGCGGATCAGATCTGCCGGATCCATTGCCGTCGTGGGTCGAAGCCGGCGTACGCCGCTTCCCAGCGCTCGCGGCGGTACGCACGCTCGGCCAGTTCCAGACGCCTGGCTGACCGTCGGCCCCGCCTCCCGCTGACCACGGAGGTCCAAGAGGACCGCCGCGGACCCGAGATGGCGCCCGGCAGACGAGAGGCTGTCGCCTGCAGTGCTCCTCTCATCGGAGCTCCTCCTTGGTTGTGGGTGGGTTGGTGGAGGACCCTCCCGCTGGCCACACCCGCGAGCAGCCACCAAGCACAGGAGTTACCACCTGCAAAATCGCAGGTAGTTACAACCTCTCCGATGAGTGGTTAATGCGTCACGTCGTGTGAATCCCGTATGTCGAGCGGGTCCCGGGTGTCAGTTGGTATCTGTCAATTTGAGTATCACCTTGCATCTCTCGAAATTTGGGCAAAAAGAAAGGCGGCCAATCGGCCGCCCTTGCTCTTGGCTGCTATGCGCGTGATCTGCTAGCGCAAGCGCCTCTCGGCAAGGGCATCGGCGGTCGCGTTGAACGCCTCGCCGGCTCGGGCGGCAGGCATGTCCGAGTGGGTCGGGCAGGCGCACGCCACCCCGCGCTGGGGCGTCCTGTCGGCGATGGTGTTGGCGTGGGCGACTGACATGGCGTTCTCCTTGGGAGCGGCCACAGTAACTCATCCGCCGAGTGAATACAAGGGCCTTCACCTATTCTTTCACATAGATTGTTTGACTGAGTAACCACCGAGCCAATCGCGTGCGACGGTAGGCTGCGGGCCCACGAGCCCACGTACGATCATCGCTCTGGCTCTCGCCGCCCTCTCGACGACGCTCACGAACATTGCGTATTCACGTGAGCACGATGCGGCGGCCGCCCTCCCGGCGCTCTCATTGCGCCGGCCCTGGCAGTCGCTGCGCCTCCTGCTCGGTGACCGCGGCTGGCTGCGCGGCTTCGCGATGGAGTCCACGGGATTCGGCTGCTATGCCGCAGCCGTGGCCCTGGCCTCGCTCGCCCTGGTCCAGAGCATCGGCGCCGGAGGAATCGGCGTCCTCGCCTACGTGACGGCAAGGATGGCCGGCCGCCGCCTGACCGGCCGCCAACTTGCCGGCGTTGGCCTCTCCGTTCTGGGTCTCGTGGCCCTCGGCGTATCGCTGATCCGGAGCAGCGGCGAGGGAAGGGGCGGCTCGTTTCTGGGCGCCCTGGCCTGGATCCTCGGCACCCTCGCCCTGGCCGTGCTAGCCCTGTGGCTCGGGCGGCGCCGGGACATCCCCGCCGCGGCCGACGGCGTCGCCGGCGGCCTCTTCTTCTCGGTGGGCGACTTCTCGACCAAGCTGGTGACCCAGGGAGGCGTGCGCTTCGCATTTCTTATCACCTTGGTCCTGGGCTACACGCTTGGGACCTCGCTTCTCCAACTGGGCTACCAGCGCGGGACCGCGCTGACGGTGGCCGGGCTGGCCACGCTGCTCACGAACGCCCTTCCGATCGCCGCGGGGACGATCGTCCTGGCCGAGCCCGTTCCCGCCGGGGCGCTGGGTGGCGCGCGAGTCCTCGCCTACGTTGCCGTGACCGCCGGAGCGGTCCTGCTCGCCGCGCCGGAGCAGGGTCCGGCGCGCAGGTCCGCGACCTGAGCGACGGCGATGGCTACCCAGCTCCTGGCGGGATTCGACCGCCTTGCTGTTTGCCGGCGCCGCCCTGGCGGCGGTCGGCGCCGTGGCCACGACACACCCCCTCGGAACCCGCCGCCAGCTCGTCCTCAGGCCCGAGCTCGCCGCTGAGCCGGCGCGGATCTAAGAGCGGCTTTTGGGTGCGCGGTCGCCGCGGCCCTTCCACCCGGACCTGGGCGAAAAAGCGAACTGACAGGTGGCTCATTCGCCCAGGTCCGCTCATCGCGCGAGAGAGACGCGCGCCGAAACGGGCGCCCGCGCCTCTCCAACCCCCGCGCACGTTCCGCCACGCCCCGCGCCCGCAGCTCGAACCCCCCACCAAGTGCGGCTATCCGCACCTCGGAAAGCCAGGTCGCCGTATGGCCGCGGCCCCTTCCCTCAGCGACAGTTCTCCCATGAGTACGGAGATCTGAAAGGAGACCGGATGCCGACCACCACCAACATCGCAACTCGCCGCCGGACTGATACCACCCCAGACTTCGCCGCCCTGGACGCGGCGATCGCGGGCGCGGTCGTAGCGCCTGGTGCCCCGGATTGGGACGAGGCTCGGAGAGCCTGGAACCTGGCCGTCGACCAGCGGCCGGCCGCGGTCGCCCTGCCCGAGTCCGCCCGTGACATCGTCACCATCGTCGACTTCGCCCGGGAGAACGGCTTGCGCGTCGCCCCTCAGGGCACGGGCCACAACGCTTATCCCCTCGCGGGCCGGCTCGCTGACGCGATCCTGGTCAAGACCGAGCGGATGCGTGGCGTGCAGATCGATCCCGAGGCGCGGATTGCCCGCGTCGAGGCCGGCGCCCTGTGGATGGACGTGACCGGTCCCGCCGCCGAGCACGGGCTGGCGGCGCTGGCGGGCTCCTCGCCCGATGTCGGCGTGGTCGGCTACACCCTCGGCGGCGGAGTCAGCTTCCTCGCCCGCCGCTATGGCCTGTCGGCGAACAACGTGGCCGCGGTAGAGCTGGTCACGGCGGACGGCCTCGAGGTGCGTGCCGACCGTGAGCACAACCCTGACCTGTTCTGGGCCGTCCGCGGAGGCGGCGGCAACTTCGGGATCGTGACCGCGATCGAGCTCGAGCTGAAGCCGATCACCGAGGTCTACGCGGGCGTCATGTTCTGGCCCCAGAGCCGGGCGCGCGAGGTGCTTCAGAGCTGGCGGATCTGGACCCAGCAGAACCTGCCCGACGAGATCATCTCGGTCGGCCGGCTGATCAACGTCCCGGAGCTCCCGATGGTTCCCGAGCCGCTGCGCGGCCGGAGCTTCGTGATCGTCGAGATCGTCTACCTCGGCGACGAGCGTGACGGGGAGGAGCTGATCGCACCGCTCCGGGCCCTCGGGCCTGAGATCGACACGATCGCGACCATCCCGGTCACGGGGCTCAGCCACCTCCACATGGACCCGCCAGAGCCGGTGCCTGGCAAGGGCGACGGCATGCTCCTCGGCGAGATCTCCGGCGAGACGATCGACGATTTCGTCGACTCGGCCACCGGAGAGGCGGGCAGGGCGCTGATTTCGGCCGAGATCAGGCACCTGGGCGGCGCCCTGGCCCGGCCGGCGCCGGAGCACGGTGCCCTCGCCGCGATCAAGGCCCCCTACATCATGTTCGCGGTCGGGATGGCTCCGACCCCGGAGGTGGCTGCGGTGGTCGAGGCGCAGGTGGACGCGGTCAAGGACGCACTCGCCCCCTGGCGCGCCAATCACGACTACCTGAACTTCGTCGAGCGCACCGTTGAGAGCCGGACGCTGTATCCCAACGAGATCACCTACCGGCGGCTCCAGGCCATCAAGACGAAGTACGACCCGCGGGACATGGTCCAGTCCAACCACCCGATCCGGCCCGCTTCATGACGGGCGGCGCCCGATCGACTGGATCGCCCAGGGCTGCGGCGCGCATGCGCCGCAGCCCTTCCGCATCGCAGAGCCTCCT
Organism: Solirubrobacteraceae bacterium; assembly: GCA_035308915.1. Taxonomy (GTDB): domain Bacteria; phylum Actinomycetota; class Thermoleophilia; order Solirubrobacterales; family Solirubrobacteraceae; genus Palsa-465. Next base: position 32,202 of record DATGFT010000143.1, on the reverse strand, counting down.
CCGCCCTTCACCCTGGCTCGCCCCCGACTTGGGCAGAATGAATCGCTGATGGCGACCGTTCTGATCGTCGACGACCATGCCACCTTCCGCTCGAGCGCTCGGCGCCTGCTCGAGGCGGAGGGCTTTGAAGTCGTGGGCGAGGCCGTCGACGGCGAATCGGCGCTCGAGGAGGCCGCGGCGCTCGCGCCCGATGTCGTCCTCCTCGACGTCCAGCTCCCTGACATCAACGGCTTCGAGGTGGCAAGCCGGATGACCGACTCCGATGCCGGGCCGGCGGTGATCCTCATCTCGAGCCGGGACGGCCAGGACTTCGGCCCGATGATCAAGGCGAGCGGCGCCCTCGGCTTCGTAGCCAAGGCCGAGCTGTCAGGCGAGCGACTGCGGGCCCTGCTCGATGGCTGAGGCCGCACTCGAGCCGGACGGCCGGTTGCGCGTGCTGGTGGCCGATGACTCGGTGCTGCTGCGTGAGGGGCTGGTGCGGCTGCTCGAGGAGGCGGGGTGCGAGGTGGTTGCCCAGGCCGGGGACGCCCCGGAGCTCTTGCGCAAGGTCCGCGCGCACAAGCCCGACCTGGCCATCATCGATGTCCGTATGCCGCCTGATAACACCGACGACGGCCTTCGGGCCGCGCTCGCGATTCGCGGCGAGCGGCCGGACGCGCGCGTTCTCGTGCTCTCGCAGTACATCGAGGAGCAATACGCGATCGAGCTCATCGGCGACGCTCCGGAGGGCGTCGGCTACCTCCTCAAGGAGCGGATCACCGACGTCAGCGTGCTGATCGACGCGGTGCAGCGGATCGCCGGCGGTGGCTCGGTGATCGACCCCCAGGTGGTCGGCCAGCTGATCCGCCGCCACCGCCGCGAGGATCCCCTGGAGGAACTGAGCGACCGCGAGCGTGAGGTGCTCGAGCTGATGGCCGAGGGGCGCTCCAACCACGCCATCGCCACCCGGCTCGTGATCACCGAGCGCGCGGTCGAGAAGCACGTCACGAGCATCTTCTCCAAGCTGAACCTGCCGCCGGCAGAGGACGACCATCGCCGCGTGCTGGCCGTGCTCACCTTCCTGAGGGCCTGAGCACCGTGCCGGCTTTGGGCTGGCGAGCCGCCGTTGGGGCATCCGCCGTGATCGTTGCGGCGCTGGTGCTGGCGCTCGGCGTCGGCTGGCTCGCCTCGTTGCGCTCGAGCACCAGTCGCTACGTCGTCTCGAAGCCGTTGCACCGGGTCGAGCTGGTCGTGACGTCAGGAGATGCCTTGATCGTCGGCACCCAAGCCTCCACCCTGGAGGTCAGGCGCACCGACCACTACGCCTTTGGCCATGAGGCGATCGAGCACCGCTCGCTGAGAGGCGGCGTCCTGCGGATCGACTCCAGCTGCCCGAAGGTCGTCGTCGGCTCGTGTTCGGCCTCCTATGAGCTGGCGGTGCCGGAGACGGTCTCGCTCAGCATCCGCACCACAGGCGGAAACGTTCGTCTGACGGGCTTCCGCGGAACCGCGGCGATCGTCACCGGCACCGGAAACGTGGATGTCGAGGCCTACTGCGGCTTCGATCTCGCCGCCACCACGCGATCCGGCCGGGTGCGCATCGCCTCCGCCTGCACCCCGCAGCACCTGGAGGTCCGGACGCGGACCGGCGACGCGACCGCGCTCGTTCCCCCCGGCAGCCGTTACCGCATCAGCGCGATCTCCGGCGTCGGCCAGCCGCGGATCAGCGGCGTCGTGCGTGATCGGAGCGCTCCTTTCACGATCGACATGCACAGCGGCAGCGGACGGCTCACGATCGGGGCCGGACTATGAGCTCGGCCTCTGAGGTCACGCGCGCCCCGAGGGCGCCGGAGGTTCTGCTCGAGGCGGCCGAGCGCCAGCTCCGCAGCGAGCGTTTCGTCAAGCAGGTCACCTACATGGGGCTCGGCATCCCGCTCGGCGCGTTGTACGTAGCGCTGGTCATCGTCGCCTTCCAGATCGGGATCCTGGGCTTGCCGCTGCTGCTCGTCGCGTCCGGGGTGCTGTGGCGATGTGCGCTGGTGGAGCGAAGGCTCGCCAACCGGCTCCTGGATGCCGGCATCTCGCCGCTGCCCCCGCTGTTCGCCGACACCGAGGCCGGCTTCTGGGCGCGCGTGCGCGAGCGCCTGAGCTCGCGCCCGTTCTGGCGGGCCGTCGCGCTGCTGCTGCTCAAGCTGCCGGCGACGCTGCTCGCGGCGACGCCGACGCTCGTGGGCGTCGCCGCGGTTATCTCGCTCTTCATCTACGGGATCCGCGGCCTCGCGGAGTCAGGGGTCGGCTACGTGGGGCCGGTCTCGCTCGGGCCGGGTCTCGGCGTGGCGCTGCTGCTGCTCACGATCCCCGTGACCGTCCTCACCGTCGCCGTGACCGACACGATGGCGCGCGGGCTGCGCGCCCTGGCGCGGGCGCTGCTGGTCACAAGCCTCCCGGCCGGCGCCCCGGTGCGTGAGACGCTGGCCCGGAGCCTGGGCGACCGAACGCTATCGATCGCCTACTGGCTCCCCGAGCGCGAGCAGTTCGTGGACGAGCGCGGGTACCCGGTCCCCCTGCCGACGGCCGGCTCGGACCGGGCGTGGACGGCGGTCGATTACGACGGGCGGCGCGTGGCCGCGATCATCCACGACGCCAGCCTCGAGGCGACCCCGGAGCTCGTCGAAGCCGCCGCCGCGGCGGCTTCCCTCGCCCTCGACAACGAGCGGCTCAAGGCCGAGCTGCGGGCCCGGGTGGAGGAGCTGCGCGCCTCCCGAGTCCGGATCGTCGAGGCCTCGAACTCGGCGCGGCGCCGGCTCGAGCGTGACCTGCACGATGGCGCCCAGCAGCAGCTGGTGGCGATGGCGGTCGAGCTCAGGCTGCTCCGAAGCCGCGTCGGCGCCAACCCCGAGGCTGAGGAGCTGATCGGGAGCATCGAGACCAAGCTGACCGCGGCCCTCGAGGAGCTGCGGGATCTGGCGCAGGGGATCCACCCCGGGATCCTGACCGACCGCGGCCTGGCCCCGGCGCTCGAATCGCTGGCCGGGCGGGCGCCGCTGGACATGAGGTGCGAGATCGACCTCCCGTCCCGCCCCCCGAGCTCGGTCGAGGCGGTGGCCTACTTCGTGATCGCCGAGGCCCTGACCAACGTGCTCAAGTACGCCAAGGCGGAGTCGGCGACGATTCGCGCCCGCTACGAGGGCGACGAGCTCGTGGTGGAGATGCAGGACAACGGCGTCGGGGGAGCCGACGAGACCCGCGGCAGCGGCCTCCAGGGGCTGCGCGACCGAGTCGGCGCCCTCGACGGCAGCATCACCGTGATCAGCCCGGCCGGCGAGGGAACCCTGGTCCAGGCGCGGATCCCGGTCAAACCGCCCCGCTGAACATCCCGCCGCGGCGGGTCACGACGCTGCCCTAAGGCCGGTGCGGATAACCGAACCCGCAGACACGTGCTCGCCCACTGGCTGGCGTCCGCCCGCGGCGAGAGGCTACGCGCATGTTGCTGCTGGGGCCCAAGACCGACCAGAACGTGTGGAGCGCGCGGGCCCGAGTGTGCGCCTACGCCGACGAGGTGCTCGACGCCCTCACCGATCCCGAGCGGATCGCCGAGTGGGCGCCGGTGGGCTTCGAGGTGGAGGGACTGGCCGACGGGCGCCTGAGCGCCGGCAGCCGGGCCCGGGTGAGCGGATCGCTGGCCGGGATCGGCGCCGCCTTTGACGTCGAGGTCCATCGCGCCGATCTCGACGGGCTGGAGCTGGTGGCGACCGGGCCGGTCGCGCTCGATGTCAGCTACCGGTTCCGTGACCACTGTGACGGCGTACTCGTCGAGGTAGCGGTCGGGGTCCGGCACCGTGGTGGGCTGACCGCGCAGCTGCTCAGGGCGGCGCTGTCCGCGTTGCTGAACGCCGGAGCGCTGCGCTCCGCGCTTCACCGCCTCGAGAGCTCGCTCAGCTGCCCGATGGACGCCGAGCTCCTGGCGGCGTAGCCGCCGCGAAGAGCACTCAGGTCAGCCCGTTGGCGGCCAGGAACTGGTGGGCCACCGCGGCCGGATTCTGCCCGTCCAGCACGACTGCGGCATTCATCACCCGCAGGGCCTGGGTGCTCAGGTTGGCACTGACCGAGTTGATTGTCCGCGCGAACGCCGGACCCTCACGGTCCAGCACGTCGCGCCTGACGACGAAGGTCACGTTCTGAAAGCCGAAGATGTTCTGCGGGTCCGTGAGCAGCGTGTAGCCACCCTGGGTCAGCTGCCCGTCGGTCGTGAACACCGCCGCCAGCTGCGAACGACCGTCGTCCAGGGCTCGGTACTGGTCGCCGATCTTGACCGGCAGGAGACGGAGCGTCGTGACGCCGTAGACCTGGCGCAGCCCGACCATGCCGTTGAACCGCGTTCGGAACTCGGGGGCGGCGGCCACCGTGAGCGGCGATCCGACCTGGCGCAGGTCGGTCAGCGAGCGCAGATGGTGGGCGGAGGCGAACTGAGGCTTGGCGATCAGGACGTCGGTGTCGGTGGCCGCCGCCATCGCCAGCAGCACATCATTGTGCTGGCGCGCGTAGCTGGCGGCGCGCGCGTATGCGACCGCCGCGGTCGGCGGTCGGCGTGGGTCGTGGGCCAGCACCGAGAGGATCGTGCCCGTGTACTCCGGATAGCCGTCGATCGCACGCGCCGCGAGTTCGCCCTGCATGACCTCGGAGGCGCCGATATTGGGGCGCAGCGTCACCTTGTAGCCCTTGGCGCGCAGCGCCTGGGCGTAGAGCTGCCCGAGGACGATCTCCTCGGTGAAGTTCTTGGTTCCGAGGACGACGGGCGGCTTGCCGGCCCCCGGTGCGTGCGCCTTCGCTCCCGTGCTCGTCGCCGACGAGGCGTTTGGCGACCCGGAGCCCGATCCCGAGCTCGAGCCGCAGCCCTGGAGGCATACGGCCGCCGCACCAACCAGCAGCCATGCCCGGATCAGTTGTCGTGACCTGCGCTGCATCGCTTTGCCCCACTCGGCCCGCAGCCAGAGCGAGCGCCGAAGCTAGCAGGCGGAGGTGCGGTTAACCGCCCACAGCGACGCCAGTCCTCCCCACTGCGATGCCCGCCCGCGGCTGCGACTCTGGCCCGGTGCATCGGAGGCATCCAACTAGAGGAGCTGAAATGAGAGCTAAGAACCTCGCTGCGCGCGCTGGTCGCTGGAGCGCGGCTCACCGAAAGACGGCGATCCTTGGCTGGCTGGCCTTTGTTGTCGCGGCGATCGTGATCGGTTCGGCCGTCGGCCAGCGGACGATCGACCAGCAGGACAACAACGTCGGCCAGGCTCACCGGGCCGACCAGATCCTCAAGCAGGCCGGCTTCTCCCAATCCGGCCCCCTTACCGAGATCGTCGTCGTGCAGAGCAAGCATCAGCCGATCGACAGCCCGGGCTTCCAGCAGGCCGTCGGCGATGTCGTCGGCACCGTGGCGCCGTTCCAGACGGTCCGCAACCTGCGCGATCCCCTGATGGCGGCCAACCGTGACCTCGTGTCTCGTGACCGTCATACCGCGCTCGTCGAGTGGGACATGCCGGGCACCCTGAAGAAGGCCGAGAAGCACATCGACCCGCTGACGCGGGCGGTCGGCTCGGTCGCCGCGCGCCACCCCGCCTTCTATGTCGGTGAGGCCGGAGCCGTCAGCTCCGACAAGGCGCTCAATGACCTCTTCAACTCGCAGCTCGGCAAGGCGGGCGAGCGCTCGATCCCGCTCACGCTGTTGATCCTCGTCCTCGTCTTCGGCTCACTGGTGGCCGCGGCGGTGCCGTTGATGCTCGGTCTCCAGTCGGTGATCGCCACGATCGGGCTCACCTCGATCGTCAGCCACATCACCCCGATGGACCCGAACGTCTCGGCTGTCGTGATGCTGGTGGGACTCGCGGTCGGGGTCGACTACACGCTCTTCTATCTGCGCCGCGAGCGTGAGGAGCGCGCCGCGGGCCGCGGCGAGCGGGCCGCGCTCGAGGCCGCCGCGGCCACCTCGGGGCGCGCCGTGCTCGTATCTGGCGCCACCGTGATGATCGCGATGGCCGGAATGCTCTTCACGGGCGACCGCACCTTCACCTCGATGTCGATCGGCACGATGATGGTGGTGGCGGTGGCCATGATCGGCTCGCTGACGGTGCTCCCAGCGGTGCTCTCGAAGTTCGGCGACCGTGTCGAGAAGGGGCGGATCCCGTTCCTCGGGCGCCTGCGGCGGCCGGCGGGCGAGAATCGCGCCTGGGCGGCCCTGCTCACGCGCGTCCTGCGTCGCCCGCTCGTCTCGGCGGCGATCGCCTGCGCCCTGCTGCTGACGTTGGCGATCCCCACGCTCAGCCTGCACACGGCGCAGTCGAGCCTCAACACGCTGCCCCGCAGCGCGCCCACGGTCGAGACGCTCAACCGCATCCAGGCGGCGTTCCCGGGGCAGGCGATGCCGGCGGTGATCGCGGTGAAGTCCTCGGTGCCGACCAACTCGCCCACCTTCACCCAAGCGGTTGAGCGCCTGCGCACGGCCGCCACGCAGAGTGGGCAGGGCTACGGCCCGCTGACCACGGAGAGCGACGGGACACGGACCGTGGCCCGGATCACGCTCCCCCTCCCCGGCGGCGGCGTCGACGCGAAGTCGATGCAGGCGCTGAGCACGCTGCGCGGGCAGCTTCTGCCCGCCACGATCGGGAAGCTCCCGGGCGTCACCTATGCGGTGACCGGCTCCACGGCGGCTTCGCACGATTGGAATCAGATGATCTCGAGCAAGCTGCCGCTGGTCTTCGGGTTCGTGCTCACGTTCGCGTTCCTGTTGCTGCTGGCGTCGTTCCGCTCGCTGGTCATCGCGGCCAAGGCCGTGGTCCTGAACCTGCTGTCGGTCGCCGCTGCCTACGGCGTCGTCGTCGCCGTGTTCCAGTACGGCTGGGGCGAGAACCTTCTGAACTTCAACTCGGACGGTGCCATCGCTCCCTGGCTGCCCGTGTTCATGTTCGTGATCCTGTTCGGGCTCTCGATGGACTACCACGTGTTCATCCTGAGCCGGATCCGCGAGGCCTTTGACCGCGGGATGAGCACGGAGGATGCGGTCGCCCACGGGATCAGGGCGACAGCGGGGACGGTGTCAAGCGCCGCCGTGGTCATGGTCGGGGCGTTCTCGATCTTCGCCACGCTGCCGATCCTCGACATGAAGGAGATGGGGGTCGGCCTGGCGACGGCGGTTCTGGTCGACGCGACGATCGTCCGCGGCGTCCTGCTCCCGGCGGCCATGAAGCTCCTCGGGTCGTGGAACTGGTACCTGCCGAACTGGCTGGGCTGGCTCCCCACGCTCGAGTCCCACGTCGAGCCGGTGGGGCGGCCGGCTCCGGCGCCAGCGTGATCCCGGGGTCAGATCACGCACCGCAAGGGCCCGGGCCGCCACGGCGGCCCGGGCCTCTTTAACGCCCCGTTCGACCGACCCGCCACACTAGAAACGTGAGCTCGCACGAGATCACCCATCTGATCCACGAATACGGCCTCGTGGTCGTGTTCCTGGCCGCCGGCCTCCAGGCAATGGGCTGGCCGATCCCCGGCGGGACCGCGCTCGTCGCGGCCGGAATCGACGCCTCGACCAAGCACGGCCTGCCCCTGGCCGGGGTGATCGTCGCCGGTGCCGCCGGTGCTCTCGTGGGTACGACGATCGGCTTTGGGCTCGGCCGCTGGCGAGGCGAGGCCATCCTGCTTCGCCTCGGGCGACTCGTCCGGCAGCAGCCCGAACGAGTCCAGAAGCTCCGCCGCCAGTTCCAGGAGCACGGCCTGGCGCCGGTGTTCATCGCCCGCTTCATCACGGGCGCGCGCAACCTGGCCGGGCTCGTGGCGGGGTCGAGCGGGATGCGCTTTGCCGCCTTCTTCGCAGTCAGCGCCGCGGCCTGCGTCGTGTGGTCGAGCGTCATCACGCTCGAGTACTACTTCGCCGGCCACGCGATCCTCGGCGCGCCGACCTGGCTTCAGATCGTGCTCATCGTGGTCGGGATCGTGGCCACCGTGCTGTCCTTCCGGCTGCTTCGGCCCGCGGTCGCCGAGCGCTCGTCGGCTCAGGCGAACCCCGTGCGTCCGCAGCCCCCGACAAACGCGGTCGAACCGGCCGACTAGCAGTTGCACCCCACCGCGGTCGCATGGGAGACTCGCGTGGTTCCCAGATCCGAGGAGGATGGCGATGCCAGAGAGCGTCTACCGCGTGACCGAAGTGATCGGCGTGAGCAGTGAGTCCTGGGAGGCGGCCGCCCGTAACGCGGTTGAGACCGCGGCCAAGACCGTTCGTGACCTGCGCGTCGCCGAGGTGCTTCGCCAGGACGTGACGATCCAGGACGGGAAGCTCACCGCCTTCCGCGTGCGCCTCGCCATCTCGTTCAAGTACGAGAGCGGCGACTGAACCGCGCCCTTCCGCAGGCCGCCGATGTCGTCATCATCGGCGGCGGTGTGATCGGCGCGAGCACAGCCTTTCACCTGGCGGAGGCCGGCGTCGGCGTCCTGCTGCTCGAGCGAGCCGAGCTCGGCAGCGGCTCCACGTCGCGAGCCGCCGGCGGCGTCCGCACCCAGTTCTCCGACGCGCTGAACGTTCAGATCGCCCAGCGCAGCCTCGAGGCATTCCGGGACTTCGGGCGCCGCCCGGGCTGGGAGATCGACTTCAAGCAGGTCGGATACCTGTTCGTCCTGTCTCGCGAGCCCGACGTCGAGGAGTTCACGCGCAGCGTCGCGCTTCAGAACCGCCAGGGCCTCGACACGCGAATGCTCGCTCCCGCCGAGGTCCGCCAGCTCTGCCCGTTGCTGGCCGGGGACGACATCCTCGCCGGAGCCTTCTCGCCCGGCGATGGCCACGCCACGCCCGATGGCGTCCTTCAGGGCTACGCGTCGGCGGCCCGCGCCTATGGCGCCGAGCTTCGTCCGCGCTGCCGGGTCCTCAACCTAAGAACGCGCGACAGGAAGATCACCGAGGTCGTGACCGAGCACGGAGCGGTGCGGACCGGGACCGTGATCTGCGCTGCCGGAGCCTGGTCTCGAAGTTGCGGCGCTATGGTCGGTGTCGAGTTACCCGTGACGCCGTTGCGGCGTCAGATCCTGTTCACCGAGGCGATGGAGGGGCTCCCGCCGCAGCTGCCCATGACGATCGATTTCGAGTCGAGCTTCTACTTTCACCGGGAGGGACCGGGGCTGCTCATGGGCATGTCAGATCCGGATGAACGACCGGGATTCAGTATCGCCCGGACCGACGAGTGGATTCCCCGGCTGATGGCGGTGGTGCGCAGGCGAGCCCCCCGGATCGCTGACGTGGGAATCCGCGGCGGCTGGGCCGGGCTCTACGAGGTGACCCCGGACCACAACGCGATCATCGGCGAGGCCGAGCGGGCCGAGCGCTTTCTCTATGCCACCGGCTTCTCCGGGCACGGGTTCCTCCAGGCGCCGGCGGTCGGGGAGATCCTGCGTGACCTCGTGCTCGGCAAGCCGCCGTTTGCCGACATCTCGCCCCTCGGCGTCGAGCGCTTCGATGCCTCGGCGCTGCGCCCGGAGTACAACGTTGTGTAAGCGATCTCGACTCTTCCTCACCCTCATACGGAGCCACGAATGACAACCACCCAGCCCCAGCAGGAGCTCTCCGTCTCATCCACCGAGGACCTCCGCGCGCGTGCGCGCGAGGCGCTCGAGAACTGCGGCGTCGATCTGTCCGCGGCCGCGACCGGCCGCGCCGTGAGCGCGCGCTCACCGATCACCGGCGAGGCGCTGTTCGACATACCCGCGGCTGGGCGGGCTGAGGTCGAGGAGGCGATCGCAGCAGCGAAGGCGGCCTTCCTCGAGTGGCGCGTTGTTCCCGCGCCTGTGCGGGGCGGCGTCGTCAAGCGTCTTGGCGCCCTGATGACCGAGCACAAGGCCGACGTCGCCGAGCTGGTCACGATCGAGGCCGGGAAGATCACCTCCGAGGCGCTTGGCGAGGTGCAGGAGGTCATCGACATCTGCGACTTCGCGGTCGGCCTCTCCCGCCAGCTCGAGGGCCGCACGATGCCCTCCGAGCGACCGCACCACCGCCTGATGGAGACCTGGCATCCGCTGGGTGTGGTGGGCCTCATCACGGCGTTCAACTTCCCCGCCGCGGTGTGGTCCTGGAACACGGCCATCGCCCTGGTCTGCGGCGACACGATCGTGTGGAAGCCATCGACGATGACACCGCTCACCTCGATGGCCTGCTCCTCGCTGCTCGCCCGCGCCCTCTCCGAGTCAGGCGCGCCCACCGATGTCCATCGACTCGTGGTCGCCGGCGCCCAGGACGGACAGGCGCTGGTCGACAGCCCCGACGTGGCGCTCCTGAGCGCAACCGGGTCGGAGCGGATGGGCGCCGAGATCGCGCCCCGCGTGGCCGCGCGGATGGGCCGCGTGCTGCTCGAGCTTGGCGGGAACAACGCCGCCGTCGTCGCCCCATCGGCCGACCTCGAGCTGGCCCGGCGGGCGATCGTCTTCGCCGCCGCCGGGACAGCGGGGCAGCGGTGCACGACTCTGCGCCGGGTGATCGCGCACGAGGACATCGCCGACGAGCTCGTAACAGGGCTGCGTGAGGTCTTTGCCCGGCTGGCCATCGGCGACCCGAATGCCTCGGGGACGCTGGTTGGTCCGCTGATCAACGATCAGGCCTACCGGGAGATGGCTGACGCGCTCCAGGAGGCTCAGGCGAGTGGCGGCGAGGTGATCGTCGGGGGCGGCCGTCGGGAGGTCGCCGGCCTGCCCGACGCCTACTACGCCGAGCCGGCGATCGTTCGCATGCCCGAGCAGACCGAGCTCGTTCGCCGTGAGACGTTCGCGCCGATCCTCTACGTGATGACCTACCGCGACTTCGGGGAGGCGATCACCCTCCACAACGGCGTCCCCCAGGGCCTGTCCTCGAGCATCTTCACGCGTGATCAGCGGGAGGCCGAGCGCTTCCTCGCCGCCGACGGCTCGGACTGCGGGATCGTCAACGTCAACATCGGGACCTCGGGGGCCGAGATCGGCGGTGCCTTCGGAGGCGAGAAGTCGACCGGCGGCGGGCGTGAGTCAGGTTCGGACGCCTGGCGCGCCTACATGCGCCGGGCCACGAACACGATCAACTACTCGGACGAGCTTCCGCTGGCCCAGGGGGTCGAGTTTGCGTGAGCTCGGCGACGGGCACCGAAACGCCTGAGCAGGAGCTCGAGCGCAACTACCGCGACGGGGTCGCCGCGCTCGCGGCGAGCGGAGGCACCGCGGAAGCCGCCACGGCGCCCACCCCGGAGGCGCCCGTCCGTCCGGACAGCCGCCTGACGCACCGCATCGCCCGTGAGGTGTTCGAGGCGATGCTTGAGAGCCGGAACCTCGACTTCGCCGCGCGCTACCTGCGCAAGGAGGGGCCCGGCGTTTACACGATCAGCTCCGCCGGCCATGAGTCGAACGCCGCCATCGCGGCGGCGCTGCGGCCGACCGACCCGGCGCTCCTGCACTATCGCTCGGGCGCCTTCTACTGCGCCAGAGCCCACCAGGTTCCGGGGTCCACGCCGCTCCAGGATGTCCTCCTCGGCCTGGTCGCGGCGGCCGACGAGCCGATCTCCGGCGGCCGCCACAAGGTCTTCGGCCATCACGCGCTCGCCGTGATACCGCAGACCTCGACCATCGCGTCGCACCTGCCGCGGGCGATGGGGGTCGGCTTCGCGATCGAACGCGCTCAGCGGATCGGCCTCAGCACGGAGTGGCCGACCGACGCCGTGGCGATCTGCAGCTTCGGCGACGCCTCCCTGAATCACTCGACGGCCGTCGGCGCGCTCAACGCCGCGGAGTACACCGTGCATCAGGGTCTGCCCATGCCCGTCCTCTTCTGCTGCGAGGACAACGGGTTTGGTATCAGCGTGCGCACCCCCCGCGACTGGGTGAGCGCCGTCTGGTCGGCCCGGCCGCACCTCCGGTACTTCACCGCCGAGGGGACGGACATCGCCGCCGTGTACGAAACCGCCCTGGAGGCGGCCGAATACGTCCGGAGCTCCCGCCGCCCCGCCTTCCTTCACCTGCGGTGCGTTCGCTATCTGGGTCACGCCGGGACGGATCCCGAGATCGGCTACCGCAGCCGCGCTGAGATAAGCGAGGACCTGACCCGTGATCCGCTCGTGCACGCCGCACGGCTGCTTGTGGAGGCCGGCGCCGCCGAGCCGGGCGAGCTGGTCACTTGGTACGAGGCAATTGCGGCCGAGGTGCGCCGGCTCGCCGATGACGCGGCGGGCCGGCCGCGGCTCTCGAGCGCCTCCGAGGTGATGGCGCCGATCGGTCCGCGGCGGCCGTCGGCCGTGGCCGCCGAGGCGCGGCGGGCGGCCGAGCCGGAGGCCAGGGCGAGCGCCTTCGGATCGAAGCTTCCGGAGGACGCCGGTCCGCTGACCCTCGCCGAGTCGATCAACGCTACGCTCACCGACGCCCTGGCCGCCCGGCCGGAAATGCTGCTCTTCGGCGAGGACGTCGGCCGCAAGGGGGGCGTGTACGGGGTGACGCGTGGACTTCAGCGGCGGTTCGGGATCACTCGGGTCTTCGATTCGCTGCTCGACGAGCAGACGATCCTGGGGGTGGCGCTCGGCGCCGGTGTCTCAGGCCTGCTTCCCGTGCCGGAGATCCAGTACCTCGCCTACCTGCACAACGCTGAGGACCAGCTCCGCGGCGAGGCCGCCACCCTGCCCTTCTTCTCACGCGGCCAGTACCGCAACCCGATGGTCGTGCGGATCGCGGGCTACGGCTACCAGAAGGGGTTCGGCGGGCACTTTCACAACGACGACGCGGTGGCCGTGCTGCGCGACATCCCGGGGATCGTGGTCGCGTCGCCGGCCCTGCCCGATGATGCCGCGGCGGTCCTCCGCACCTGCCTCGCGTCGGCGGCCAGCGATGGTTCGACGTGCGTGTTCCTCGAGCCGATCGCGCTCTACCACACGCGTGATCTCTTCGGAGCGGGCGACGGCGGCTGGGCTAGGCCGTACGCCCCGCCGGAGCAGTGGGCCGCGTCTCACGCGCCGATCGGATCGGCCCGCCTTCATGGCGACGGCGGCGATCTGACGATCGTCAGCTTCGCCAACGGCACCTACATGTCGCTGCGGGTGGCGCGCCGCCTGGCCGAGGACGGGATCGCGGCCCGGGTCCTCGATCTCCGCTGGCTGGTCCCCCTCCCTGAAGCCGACATCCTTCGCGAGGCCGGCGCCACCGGGCGGGTGCTGATCGTCGACGAGACTCGCCGCAGTGGCGGCGTCTCCGAGGGCATCGTCTCAGCGCTCGTCGACGGGAACTTCGACGGCTCAGTCGTCCGGGTCACGAGCCAGGACTCGTTCGTTCCGCTCGGCGAGGCGGCGAACCGCGTCCTCCTCCAGGAAGCCGAGATCGAAGCCGCCGCCCGCTCGCTCGTGGCCTCGGTCAACGGCCGGAAGGCCTCGGGTCTGAGCCTTCAGGAGGCGGGAACCAGCGAGACCTCGTCGCGGGCCTCGCTGGAGGGACCTCCCGCGAGCATCTGACCCGCCGAGGTGCCGAGGAAGGCGTCGAGCGGGACCTGCTCCTGGCGGACGAAGCCTGCGGCCGGAAGCGAGCCGTCGGCCAGGAGTTCGACCATCGACACCGCCCCCGCGGCTGTCGTCCAAGCGATCGCGGTCCGGCTCGTCCCGGCGACGATCCGCGGCCGGTACACGCGGACGAACTCCTCGCGCGCCCGACGCCCGCCGCTCGTCCCGGCCGCGGCCACATAGACGATCACCAGATCCTCACGCACGGGCGGGTAGGCCTCGGTCAGCAGGCGCACCGCTTCCTCGCGTTCGCGGCCGAGCCCGAGCTCGAGGAGCATGAACCGCATCAGGTCGCAGTGGCCCTCGTAGCGGATCGTCTTGTAATCGAGACGGTCGACCCGGCCGGCGAACGTCTCGCACATCGTGCCGAGACCGCCCGAGGTGGTGAAGGCCTCGTAGCGCGCGCCGTCGATCACGATCGTCTCCAGATCGGCGAGCGGCGGGACGCTCACCAGCTCGCCTCCGCGTAGCTGCTCACAGTCGTTCAGGTACTCGTTCACGACCCCGGCCGGAGACCAGTTGCAGGCGTAGCCGGCGGCGTTGTTCGGGCTGCGCGGAAGCGCGCCGGCGCGGAGCTCGATCCGCTCCACGCTGTCAAGCCTTGCCGCCAGGCCCCCGCCGAGGACGCACACGAACCCCGGCGCCAGGCCGCAACGGGGCATGAAGATCGCCCCCGAGCTCTCGGCCAGCTCGTGGATGATCCGCGAGGTCCCGACGTCCTCGGTCAGGTCGAAGTAGTGAATCCGCACAGCGTGCGCCGCCGTGGCCACCGCCGCATTCAGGTAGTAGGGCAGACACGAAACGGCGGCATCGACCCCCCCGAACAGCTCTTCCAGCGCACGCGAATCGGTCACGTCGATCACCGACCCGTGCCCATCGGTGACGCGACTCGGGTCGGCGTCCACGCCCTGTACCTCGAACCCGCGCTCGGTCAGCATCTCGGCGATCAGCCGCCCGACGTTGCCCAGTCCGACGACCGCGATCCGTGACACCGCGCGGTGATTGGCGGTCTGACGGTTGGGCAAAGCTGAGGAATCCATCGCTGGCCGTGACTTCTACCAGGGAGGACGGAGCGGCCGCTGCATGCGGTCCGCCGCCGTTGTGGGCGATTTCTTCGTCATAGGCTAAGAAATCGCCCACACCACCCTCCCTCGCCGTGAATAGCCTTCTCCCAATGCAGATCGTGCGGCGTGAGGAGCGCGAGCCATTCGTAACCGCCGACGGCTCCGTGATCCGCGAGCTCGCCGGCGTGCCTTCAGGAAACGCGGGCAACCAGAGCCTCGCCGAGGCGACGGTCCCACCAGGGCGCGCGACGGTCGCTCACCTGCACCCCCGAAGCGAGGAGATCTATCTGTTCACGCACGGAAGCGGCCGGATGCGCCTCGGTGACGAGGAGCGAGCCGTGCGGGCCGGCGACTGCGTGGTGATCAGGCCCGGCGTCGCCCACAAGCTGTGGGCCGACGACGAGCCGTTGGTGCTCCTGTGCTGCTGCGCGCCCCCGTACTCGCACACCGATACCGTGCTCCTGGAGGACGCGAGCGCCGCCGGGGACGCGGGCTAACCGGGGGCAACCTCACGCCCCCCGAGAACCTCCCAAGAACCCCCCTCAACTCTGGAACCGCCCAGATTCTGGACTACTTCCATCATGTCCTAGACTCGCCGGCGGATGGAGCAAATCGGTGCGGAAGCGGCGCTCCTTCGCCGCCACGGCGTCCAGGTGACGGCGCAGCGCCTGGCGGTCCTGCGCGCTGTCGCCGCGCAGCCGCACAGCACGGCGGCCGAGATCGAGGCCGCCGTCCGCGGTGACATCGGAACCATCTCAGTGCAGGCGGTGTACGACGCGCTGGGGACGCTGGCCGACACTGGGATCCTCAGGCGGATCCAGCCGGCGGGATCGCCGGCTCGCTATGAGGACCGGGTCAGCGACAACCACCATCACCTGATCTGCCGAGCGTGCGGCCGGATGGTTGACGTCGATTGCGCCATCGGCGACACGCCCTGCCTCACTGCCGCCGACGACTCGGGCTACGAGATTGACGAAGCGGAGGTCATCTACTGGGGCCGCTGTCCCGAGTGCGTCGCGGCCGGTCTTAGAACGAAAGCCAGCAACTAGGAGGAACGACGTGACCGACACGGTCAGCGAAAGCGAAAACCCCGCGATCGAGGCACCAACCCCGGACTCGACCCGCCCCCGGACCAACCAGGACTGGTGGCCGAACCAGCCGAACCTCCAGGTTCTGCACCAGCACTCGCACCTGGCCACGCCGTTGGACGGCGTCGACTACCGGGAGGAGTTCGCCCAGCTCGACGTCGAGGCGCTCAAGCGCGACATGTTCGAGCTGATGACGAGCTCGCAGGACTGGTGGCCGGCTGACTACGGCCACTACGGCCCGCTGTTTATCCGGATGTCGTGGCACGCCGCCGGGACCTACCGGATCGAGGACGGCCGGGGCGGCGGCGGTCAGGGCGCTCAGCGCTTCGCCCCGCTCAACAGCTGGCCGGACAACGCGAGTCTGGACAAGGCGCGTCGCCTGCTCTGGCCAATCAAGCAGAAGTACGGCCGGAAGATCTCCTGGGCCGACCTCATCATCTTCGCCGGGAACTGCGCCATGGAGCACATGGGGTTCAGGACGTTCGGATTCGGCTTCGGGCGTGAGGACATCTTCGAGCCTGAGGAGATCTTCTGGGGCGCCGAGGACACCTGGCTCGGCGATGAGCGCTACAGCGGCGATCGTGAGCTGGCCAAGCCGTTCGGCGCCGTCCAGATGGGCCTCATCTACGTCAACCCGGAGGGGCCGAACGGCGAGCCCGACCCGCTGGCGGCGGCCAAGGACATCCGGGAGACGTTCGCCCGCATGGCGATGAACGACGAGGAGACCGCGGCCCTGATCATCGGGGGCCACACGTTTGGCAAGACGCACGGCGCGGTCGACCCGGACTGCATCGGACCCGAGCCTGAGGCGGCGCCCATCGAGCAGCAGCTGCTCGGCTGGAAGAACAGCCAGGGGACGGGCGTTGGCGAGTACGCGATGACGAGCGGGCTCGAGGGAGCCTGGACCAATGAGCCCACCAAGTGGGACAACGGATTCCTGGAGAACCTGTTCAAGTACGACTGGGAGCTCACGAAGAGTCCTGCGGGAGCCCATCAGTGGACGCCGAAGAACCCCGAGGCCGAGGGCACGGTGCCCGATGCCCACGACCCGTCCAAGCGGCACGCGCCGATGATGCTGACCACGGACCTGTCGCTGAAGCTGGATCCGATCTACGGCCCGATCTCAAAGCGCTTCTACGAGCACCCGGAGGAGCTCGCGGAGGCGTTCGCGAAGGCCTGGTACAAGCTCATCCATCGCGACATGGGCCCGGCCACCCGCCTGCTCGGCCCCTGGGTCGCCGAGCCGCAGGTCTGGCAGGACCCGGTCCCCGAGGTCGATCATCCGCTCATCGACGAAAGCGACATCACCGCGCTCAAGGCCGAGATCCTCTCGTCTGGCCTGTCCATCCCACAGCTCGTCCGCGCTGCCTGGGCCGCGGCGGCCAGCTTCCGCGGCACCGACAAGCGAGGCGGGGCGAACGGTGGGCGGATTCGCCTGGACCCGCAGAGGGATTGGGAGGTCAACAACCCGCCCGAGCTGGCCAAGGTGCTGGAGGCCCTCGAGCGCATCAAGCAGGACTTCAATGCCTCGCAGTCCGGCGGCAAGCAGGTCTCGCTGGCCGACCTGGTTGTGCTCGGCGGCTGCGCCGCGGTCGAGCAGGCGGCCAAGGATGCCGGTCACGCGGTCACGGTTCCGTTTACCCCGGGGCGCACTGATGCCTCTCAGGAGCAGACCGATGCGGAGTCGTTCGCAGTCCTTGAACCCAAGGCCGACGGCTTCCGCAACTACCTGAGGCCGGGGCAGCGGGTGCCAGCCGAGCAGCTCCTAGTCGACCGTGCCAACACGCTCACGCTGACGGCGCCCGAGCTGACCGCGCTGGTCGGCGGGCTGCGAGCGCTGAACGCCAATTACGACGGTTCCTCGCATGGCGTGTTCACCGACCGGCCGGGGACGTTGACGAACGACTTCTTCGTCAACCTGCTCGATATGGGGACCGAGTGGAAGTCGCTCTCCGAGCAGAACGGCTCCGCCGCGCTGTTCGAGGGACGGGACCGGGCAACGGGCGAAGTGAGATGGACCGGGACGGCCGTCGACCTCGTCTTCGGCTCCAACGACCAGCTCCGGGCGATCGCCGAGGTCTACGCCTGCGACGACGCCGCCGAGCCGTTCGTGCGGGACTTCGTGGCCGCCTGGGACAAGGTGATGAACCTGGATCGCTTCGACCTGGTGGCATCGCGCCGGTAGGGCGATGACGTAGCAAGCGGGCGGGTTCCTTACGGGACCTGCCCGCTGCGTTCCAGAGCGTCGCCCTCCGCACTTCCGCCCCGCGCTAGCGCCGCTCCAACCTCTCGGATGAGCTCGACCGCCCGCGTCACGTCCGCGGCGGTCGTCCGGAAGTTCGTGATGCAGGCCCTGAGCCCGAAGCGACCATGGACGAGAACGTTGGACGGATAAACGCGTCCCTCACGCTGGAGCTCTCTGAGGAGGCGCTCGTTGTGGTCTTGCAGAGCGTCCTCAGGCCACCCCTCCGGGTGATGGCGAAAGCAGCACACGCTGAGCGAGGGCTCGCAGAGGAGCTCCAGATCCGGCGCCTCGCGCACGAGCTCGGCCATCAGCGCAACCAGCTCGATGTCTTCCGCGACCGCCTGGGCGAGCCTGTCGGCTCCGTAGTAGCGGAATGCCAGCCACAGCTTCAACGCGCGTGAGCGCCGGCTCAGCTCGAGCCCGTGCTCCCAGAAGGCGAATGACTCCTCGGCGGCATCGCTCAGAACGCGGACGTAGTCGCTGCCCGGGCCGAACACGCCGTCAGCCGGATCGCGCACCAGCAGCGCGCCGCAGTCGACCGGCGCGTAAAGCCACTTGTGAGCGTCGACGGCCAGCGAATCGGCCTGGGCAAACGCGTCGAACTCGGCGGGCGCGTATGCCGTCGCGGCGGCGGGGGCGCCGTACGCGCCGTCGATGTGGAACCACAGCTGCTCCCGCCGCGTGAGCTCGGCGATCCGCGGCAGGGGATCGACCGCTCCCGTCGCCGTGGTGCCGGCGCTTGCTACGACGCAGATCGGCACTAGACCTCGCTCCCGGTCACGTGCGATGGCTGCCTCCAGGTCGTTGACCCCCAGCCGGAGCGCCCCGTCGGTCGAGACCGATCGCCCCCGCACGCCGAGCGCCGCGACCGCCTTATCCACCGAAAAGTGGACCTCGGTTGAGCTGTAGACGCACAGTGTCCGGCGGTCGGCATCGGCCTCGCTGTGCGTGCGAATCGCCAGCAGGACCGCGGTCAGGTTCGCCATCGAACCTCCACTCACGAAGAGGCCTCCGGGCTTCGCCCCGAAGCCGACGAACTCGCTCAGCCAGTTGAGCGTCTGATGCTCGATGGCCGTCGCGGAGGGCGCCGAGCGCCACGACGTGAGGTTCTGATCGGCAACCGACGCCAGGAGGTCGGCGGCCACCGCCGGGGCGCTCGGTGGTGACAGGACGTAGCCGAAGAACGTCGGACCCGACCGGCGGCCCGTCGCGAACGCCGATTCCACGAGCTCGAACAGCGCTTCCCGATCCACCGGCTCTCTCGGTAGCGGCGCATCGGCAGCTACCGCCGCCCGGACGGTCGCTCCCTCCAATGGGGCGTCGAAGACTGGCGCGCTTCGCATCCCTGCCATCTCTTGCATGGCCAGCGATGCCGCCTTGGCGAACAACTGCTCGAGTTCGGCGTCGCTGAGATCGAGGCGACTCGCGCGCGCTGATTGGGCGTCCATGGCTCCAACCGTACGTGAGCGACGGCGAATCAGGCCCTGGTTCGGCCGGCGAACGGTTCGCCGGGTAACGCGGCCACCTCCCGGCCGGCGACCCACTCGAGCACGCTGGCGCCGACGTCCGCCAGCAGCCCATCGTGCCGCGCCCCGCGAACGCCATGCCACGTCGCCAGCAGCGGCGCGTACTCCCGAGTGTGATCGGTATGCCGCATCGTCGGATCGACGCCATGGTCGGCGGTGAGGATCAGCAGGTCCTCGTCGCCCAGCAGCTTCAGCCACAGGGCCGCGGCCTCGTCGATCTCCATCAGCGCCCGGGCGAACCCCTCGACATCGTGGCGATGGCCGTAGACCTGGTCGGTCTCGATCAGGTTGACGAGGATCAGCCCTGACGGCACCTCCCGCAGCAGCTGAGTGGTCTGCCTGATTGCGGCGGCGTTGGTCGCGCCGGGATACTTGAAGTCGATCCCCACGCCGGCGAACAGGTCGTGGATCTTCCCCACGCCGTGGACCGCCGCGCCGGCGTCCTGGAGCTCCTGCAGATACGACCTGCCCGGCGGGGGCACGGCGTAGTCACGGCGTCCCTCGGTGCGACGGAACCCACCCGGGGCGCCCTCGAAGGGACGCGCGATCACCCGGCCGACGGCGTGCTCGCCCGTCATGACAGTCCGCGCGGCTTCGCAGGCCGCATACAGCTCGGCCTCCGAGAGCCGATCGACGTGCGCCGCGATCTGGAGCACCGAGTCCGCGGATGTGTAGAGAATCGCCTCGCCGGTCTCGAGGTGATGGGGCCCGAAGTCCTCGATCACCTCGGTGCCGCTGTACGGACGGTTGCAGCAGAAGCGCAGACCCGTCGCCCCCTCGAGCTCCGACATCACCTCGGGGGGGAATCCGTCCGGATAGGTCGGAAGCGGGGACTCGGGCACGACGCCCATGAGCTCCCAGTGGCCGGTCGTCGATTCCTTGCCGGGGCCCGACGGCCGCAGCCGCCCGTAGATCCCCGGAGAAGGTGCCGGGGCGATGCCCTCGATCGGCATGATCGAGCCCAAGCCGAGACCCTCGAGAGTCGGGAGGTGGAGCCCACCCGCCAGCTCGGCGAGGTGTCCGAGCGTGTTCGCGCCGGCATCGCCGTATTCGGCCGCGTCGGGCAGCTCTCCGACGCCGCAGGCGTCGATGACGACGACGGTTGCTCGCCGCATCAGCCCCTCGCTGTCGTCGTGATCGGCCGCAGCACCCTGTGGAGTATCCGAAAGCCTGCGTCGGCCCGGCGCGTGCCCACGCCGTCGGGTCAGTTCTCCGACGTAGTCCCTCCGACGTATACGAGCGTCTGCGCCGGGACCCAGCCCTCGCGGCCCGTCTTCGCGCGACACCAGATCCAGCCACTGCGTGTGTCCTCACGTATCGCCTCGAGCTCTTCGCCTTCGCGGGTCGGGAGCTCGGTCGTGTCGTAGGCCTCCTTCACCACGGCTCCGTCGGCATCGCGGTCGAGATGGCGTTCCGGAACCCAACCCGCCCCGCGTGAGGTGGCGATGAAAACGAAGGCCGGCCACTCGCGGTCGCGCTCCCCGACCTCGACCCGCTCGCCGACCTCGATCTGGATCGGGGGCCGGTCCGGGATCTCATGCGCCGATTGAGCGACCACGACGCGCACGGAGAGCTAAGTCAATCAACCGGCCGAGCGGTTAGTGTGGACCTAACGCTCACCCAAGGGTTGGAGGCTCAAGGCGATGACGACGCAGAATCTGCTGTCGGGGGGTGGAACCCAGCTGATCGACACCGAGACGCTGGTCCGGCGACTGCGGGTTACCTTCGTCCCCGCCAGCGTCCTCACCCTGATCCTGAGTGGCGGGTTCTTCGCCGATCTCCCGTGGGCGACGACGCTCTGGCCATGGCCCGCGTCCCCGCTCTCCTACGTGTTCATCGCCTCGATCCTGGCCGCGATCGCGATCCCCTTGCTATGGATCGCGCTGGCCGGTGAGCTCGCGGCGATCCGGGCAGGCGCGCTGGACCTCATCGTCATGTACGGAGGCATGTTCGTCTACACGCTCGCGCGCTTGGGCGACCGCGGCGAGCCGCGACTCTGGCCGTACGTGGTCGTGTTCGGGCTCGCCGGCGCGTCCTCGGCCGGCGCGTTCATCGCCACGCGCGGCATCGGCTGGATCGATCCGCGCCCGATGCCCAGGGTGGTGAGGGTGTCGTTCGCGACGTTCGTGGTGATCCTCCTCCCCGTCGCCGTCGCCCTCCTGGCTCATGCGGACATCTTCCCGTGGCGGATTGGCAGCGAGACCTCCGCGATGTTCGGATTCGCCTATCTAGGTGCCGCGGTCTACTTCACCTGCGGCCTCCTCGATTCCCGCTGGAGCAACGCTGCGGGCCAATTGGCGGGGTTCCTCGTCTACGACCTGATCCTGCTCGCGCCCTTCTTCGATCACTTCAAGGTGGTTCACGGTGGGCACCTCGTCAGCTTGGTGATCTACGTCGCGCTACTGCTCTACAGCGGCGGGCTCGGGACCTATTACCTGTTTCTCAACCGCGGGACGCGGATGAGGCTCGCTCTCTCGAACTGAGGCGAAGGACGCCGTGGGCGTGAGGTTGCTCCCAGCGACAGGGATGCGCGCAGCGGCAGCGAAGAGAGCTGGGTCCGTAAAGCGCAGAAGGGAGTTGTCATGGCCACCCAGATCAAACGACCGAGGACCGTAGGCGGCGCCGTATCGAAGCAGCCCTCGCAGCGGACGCGCCTGGGTCCGATGCGCCAGCGCCTTATCAACTCCTGGCGTGCCCCCGACCACCACGCCGGTGGCGTCGAGCCGCCGCCGATCGCCGCCGCGGCTGATCTGGACCGGCCGCCGGCCGATGATGTCCTGCCGCGCTTTCCCATCGTCCGCCAGGGCTATGACTGCCTGGCCGTCGACCAGTACATCCTCGAGCTCGAGCGTGAGCTTGATGAGAGCGATCGTGAGCTGGAAGCGGCAAAGGCGCAGGCGCAGGCACCCGACGACGTCCATCGTGAGCTCGCGCGGATCGGCGAACAGACCTCAGCCGTGCTGATCGCCGCGAACGAGCAGCGCGACGAGATCCTCCGCGCCGCCCGTGAAGAGGCCGAGCGCCGCATCAACGAGGCCGCCGCCCAGGCCAGCGCGCTGGTCAGCCAGGCTGAGATCCAGGTCCGAGACCTGCGGGTGGAAAAGGAGGCGACTCAGCGTGAGCGCGAGCGGCTGCTCGAGGACGCGCGCGCGGTGTCAGCCGAGCTGACCTCGCTTGTCGACGCCGCCCACCAGCGGATTCCGCCCAATGGTGCGACGTCGAAGCCCGCGCCCGCCGCGTCCGGGCAGGACACGGAGCAGTGGCCCGTCGTCCCCGCTGAATAGTCAGGCGAGCGCGACGCCTGCGCGCTCGCGGACACTGGCCAGCTGGGCAGCCAACCCCTGGATTTGCGATAGGTTTGCAGCCTCGGTGGGTGGAAGGAGACCGTGGCCGGCGAAATCATCATGCCGCGCCTCTACGACTCGATGGAGGAGGGCACCATCCGGCAGTGGCTAGTGGCCGAAGGCGACCGGGTCGAGGCACACCAGCCCCTCGTCGAGATCGAGACCGGCAGCGACACCGTCACCTACGAGGCGGACGACGCCGGCACGGTCTTGGCCTTGACGGTCAGCCCTGGGGGGACCGTCCCGGTCGGAGCGCCGATCGCCGTCCTCGGCGAACCCGGAGAGCAAGCCGCGCCCCCTAACCATGTGGGCAAACCTGCGGCGGCGTCGATCGGCCGGGGCTCATCGGTTTCGGCCAAGGGCCAAGCGTCCATCTACGAGCTCACCCGCGCCCAACGTACGGTGGCACGCAGGACGGCGGAATCTCGAGCCACGGTGCCGGACTTCGAGCTTCGCTGCGAGGTCGATATGAGCGGGGTCATCGAATTGCGCAAGCGCCTGACCGAGACCACGGATACCGCCCTCACCTACAGCGACTTCATCGTCAAGGCGGTGGCGCTCGCGCTGCGGGATTTCCCGCGGGTGAACGCGGCGTATCGTGACGGCGCCGTCGAAAGCTACGCACGGATCAACATCGGGATCGCAGTCGCCGCCCAGGACGCGCTCGTCGTCCCAACGATCTTCGACGCTGACCGCCTTTCGGTTGGTGAGATCAGCCGTAGGGCAGCCGACCTCGCGGTCCGGGCGCGTGATGGCTCGATCACACCGGCCGAGCTCGCCGGTGGGACTTTCACGGTGTCGAACTTGGGAACGTACGGAGTCGACAGCTTCAGCGCCGTTATCAACCCGCCGCAGGCCGCGATCCTGGCCGTGGGGTCAGTCAAGTCTCGGCCCGTCGTCCTCGACGACGAGCGCCTGACGTCCCGGCCGACGGTTCATCTCACCCTGAGCTGCGATAACCGCGTTCTCTACGGCGCAGACGCCGCGCGGTTCCTTGACCGCCTGCGTGAGCTCCTCGAGCGCCGGTCCGAGGCGCTGCTGCTTTAAGGCCCTCGCCGCGGTCCGACGTTCATGCCTTGATGAGCCCGGGCCAGCTCAGCTGACCGTGACGGCTACCGGAGCTGAGGGCACGCCGTCGCCCACCACGACCAGCGTGCTGGCGCCTGCCGGCGTTCCGGACGGGACGCTGAAGTTTGTCGCTGAGCGCACCCCCGGCGCGATCGAGACCGATGTGAACCCGCTCGTGCGGGCGTACGTCACCGCACCGGTCGCGTCGTTCGTGATCCGCACGATCGGATAGTTGGCGTTGTCCTGGAAATCGTCGCCTCCGTTGCGGTCGCCGGTCGTTGGGCCCTATTTCGACGGAAGCGATGGCGCGTACTCGGCGCAGTGGTCCTGGTCGATGGTGCGGTTTTGGTCAGAGCGGCCAGGCTGGGCTGGACACGGCGCCTGGCATGGCCTTTTCCCAGAGCTCGCCGAGGCGTTCGCGTTCGTGTTGGTCGAGGTGGGAGAGGAACATTTCGCGCACGGTGCGGTGGTGGGTGGTCTGGGCTTCGCGCAGTCGCGCGAGACCGTCGCGGGTCAGTCCGACCAGCAGGCTGCGCCTGTCGTCGGGGTTGCTCTCGCGTGTGAGGAGTCCGTGCTTGGCGAGACGGTCGACCGAGCGTGAGATTCCACTCGGGCTGAGGTTGCGCCGGAGTCCGAGCTCCCCGATTGGCAATCGCCGCGACGGAGCGCTCACCAGCGTGATCATCACGCCGTAGGCGTCGATTCCGAAGCCGTGCTCGGTGACCAGCCGGCGATCGAGCTCGCGAAAGACCGCCGAGTGTATGCGCAGCATTCCTCGCCACGCGGCGAACTCGTCGGGCGTGAACGGGTCGGGCTCGGACGGCTCGTCGATGCGGTTCGATTCGACCGGGCCACCCGGCGAACTACTTGACATACGCAAATACTCCGCCTAGTGTTTGCATCCTGCAAATACTTTACCTGGAAGGCTCTCATGACCGCCACCGCCAGCACCCCAAGAGTTCTCTCCGCTGAGGAGGGCCTGCGGCTCCAGTCCGGACCGGGCCGAGATCTCGTGTTCAAGCTCACCGGAGATGACACCGGCGGCGCGCTCGACTACTTCATCGTCGAGGTCGCACCCCACGGGGGACCGCCGCTCCACGTCCACCACCAGCAAGAAGAAACCATCCACGTCCTACGCGGCACCTTCAAGGTCCGGATCGGCGAGCAGCTGCACCCGCTCGAGCCGGGTGGGTTCGCCTACCTCCCCAGCGGCCTACCGCACGCATTCCTGAACCTGACCGATCAGCCCGCCGAGATCATCGTCGTCTATGCACCCGGCGGCGGCCACCATTTCTACGCAGAACTCGGACCCGCGACCAGAACCGAAAACCCAGACCGCGCCGTGATAGCCAGCATCTTCGAACGCCACGGCATGACTCTCCTCGGTCCGCCACTCACCATCGACTGACCAGCCCCCGCCGGCCGCCAGGCCGCAGAACCAGACGAACCGCCGTGTCGTGCTCAGCTATGGGGCGCTGACTTGGGCGCCATGGCGGGCGATGTAGACGTGCAGCGCAGATCCGCTATAGGTGAGGTCGTGGCCGACGCAGCGTGAGCTGAAGTGGACCTGCAGCGTGTCCCGGTGCACCGAGTAGTAACTCGCGAACAGGGTTAGCGTGCCAGTCGTTGCCTGTGGACATGTCTGATCGTCACTCGCGCGGACCCTCATCCTGAGGACGAGCCGAACCCCCAGGAGGCCGTTCTGCCTGACCCGCGCGGTGAGCTTCGACTTGCCCTCGACCGCGAGCACCAAGTCCCGCACGCCACCGTTCTGCGCCGGCGAGTCCGTGGTGCAGGCGGTCCCGGTGGCGCGACCGTTTGTCCAGCTTCCTCGGCCGTGCACGTACGAAGACCTGATGGTCTTGCCAGCAGGCCGGCCGCTGTCTGAAAAGGCCCACTGCACGTCGCCGCCTGAGGGAGCGCCGCGCTGAAGCGGGCAAGCTACACGCCCTGACTCGGCCGCGGCGGCTGAAACAGCAAGGATCATCGCCAGCACGGCGGCCACGGCGTAAACGATGCCCCGCATGGCGCGACTCTAGTCGCGTAGGACCTTGAGGTGCAACGCGCGCCAAGAACACGAGGCCGCAGCGCCCACCCAGATGATTCCCTCTCGCCTCAGTCGGGCGCAGGGCTCCGCGACTGCCTTCTCGGCATTGAGATCGCCGAGCGCAGCCGGGCCGACGGTCGCGGCTGGCACCAAGACCGGGGCTCCTCGCGCTCATCGACCCGGGTCGAACCGCGGCCAGCGAGGACAGGACGTTCGGCCTTGGCGGCGAATAGCGGGCGATGTACCTGTTGGGTGTGCTGCGTGGAGCGGCCGGCGAGGTGCGCGATGTCCTGCGTGCCGGAACGCCGACTCACAGTCGGCTCCGCGACCGACTTGTCGCTATCGGTCTGGCCACGGTTGGTTTTGACGTGGTTTGCGCCGCCCTTGCGTTCCTGTTCGAGCACGATCAAAAGCAGACCCAGATCGAGAGTCTCGGCAGCGCATTGTTTTGGACCACAACCCAGCTGCTGACGGTCTCCTCCAGTATCCAGAACCCCATCTCCTTCTTGGGAAGGGTCCTCGACGTCGTGATGGAGATTTATGCCATCACAATCATCGGTGCCCTCGCCGGCGCACTCGGCGCGTTCTTAATCAAGCGCGGCGAGGAGCTCGACGAGGCGACCAAGCCGACCTAACCAAAGGAGAAGTCAGCGCCTGGCTCGGGCCGGCGATTGCCTGTGGCCCGTTGCGACAGTCGCGGCTGGCGCGTGATCGAGTGCAGGCGGCATCCTTTTTAGCTCGTGCATCCGTGGCTCGCGCTGACCAGGTGGATGCCAACGCGGGTCTGATTGGTGATGATCTGTACGCCGGCGGCACTTGGCAGGGCTGAGGGGTGGAGCACCATAACGATCGCGGCGCCTTGGGGCTGTCCTGGTGCCGTGGAAGGCGTGACCACGTTCGACAGCAGCTCGGGGTGGCCGTATGACTGGCACGGGTTCGACTGGTTGCCGAAGATGACGCTGGCGGGCACGCCGTCGGCGCGTAGTTTGCGTTGCAGACCGGCCGGGTCGCGCAGCTCGCGGATGGTGACAGCGACCGTGCCGTCGGTGTGCTTGACGACCGTCCAGGCTGCCAGGTGGATGCCCTGATCGGATCGGTTGGATGGGTGGCTAGAGGCGAGCAGCGCGATCGCGACAAACATTGCCGCGGCCAGCGGTATCAGGCGGAATGCTCGGCGGCGGGCACGCACTACGCGACCCCGGTGGATGATCTCCTCTACCGGTACGTTCATCGCGATCCTGGTTCGCTGCTCTCTCACTCTTGTAAGTACTTCATCGTTGTTCATGAAGGGAGGCCCTCCGGCCGTGGTTGGGGTACGAGCTCATGGCGCAGGGTGGCGATAGCCCGGCCGAGATGAGCCTGGACCGTGCCCGGCGCGATACCGAGCACGTCCGCGGTGCGGTCTGTGTTGAGGTCGAGGAACACTCGCAGGGCGACTACCTGACGTTGCCGAGTCGAGAGCCGCAACAGGGCCGCCATAATCTTCGGATCGACCGACCTCTCTGCACGCTCGACGGGTGGGTCCATGATCGAGCCAGGGTCGGCCACCGGTACCTCCCGTCGGCGACGCCGCCACCAAGAGACGTTCGCGTTTAGCGCGGTCCGGACCACCCACGCCTCGGGTGCTGGATGCCTGCTGACCGTGCGCCAGGACGCCCACGCCCGCGCGAAAGCCTCGGCCACAAGCTCCTGCGCCGCGTCCTGGTCACCGACACTCACCAGGACCGAGAGCAGGCAATCATCCTTCGATCGGCGGTAGAACTCCGTGAAGTCCAATCGTAGGTTCGCCACGACCGTTTAACGCACAACCGTCGCGCGCCGGTTACCTCTCTCGTTTCCGATGAGTCCCATGGACCTGCGCCTGCGAAGCGGTCATCACCTAGCCTCGACGCAATTGTGCAGGTCCGGCGCGCCGCCGCACCGCCAGCCTGTCGCAATGATCGACCAGCGGAAGCGCTCGCGTTCTTCCGCTTCGGCGCCTAGTGCTTTCGCTTCGCGACACAGGGGAAGCGAGTGGGGCCTCCGTACCTAGGCAGCTTGAATGAGGGTGCCTTGGTGGTAGAGCGCCACCCATCCTCCCGCCCCACGCCGCCAGATCGTCAGTCGCCGCGTCAACCGGCCATCTTGGTCAAGTTGATACGTAAAGGCATAGGTATTGGAACCTAGTTCGCGACAGCGGACGTCGCTGACCATCCAGGTCTCATCCCCAGCGACCTTTCCACGCCTGACGAGCCCATCGAGGATGCCTTCACGGTCGTAGATGCGACCGGAGGCCCCGACCTCCCAGTAATCCTCGGCGGTCTGGCGGGCGTAGTCGGCGCGGCTCGTTCCGAATTCCGGCTTGTGAAAGATCGGTTCCCGCGCAAGCAGTTCGGCCTCCACTCGTTCGAGATTCACGCTGTCGGGGCGCTCGGTCACTCCGTGGGATCATCACAGGCCGCACTCGCCCCGTGGCGTTGACCCCAGGATCTAAGGTTCGACCGGTGCTGACAGGTCGCTGCGCCTGCAAGACCGTCACTTACGCAGTCGCTGACGAGTTCGTTGTCGCGTACAACTGCCACTGCTCGAACTGCCGTGCGATGACCGGCTCGGCCTTCTTGCCCTGGGGCGAAATCGAACCCGAGAAGCTGAGGGTGACGAACGGCGAGGACTCGTTGATATTGGACGGCGATCCGCACAGCCATCATGCGAAGCGCTGCGGGAAGTGCTTCTCGCTCGTGTACTGGACAGGCTACGGAGGCAAGATCCGGGTGCCGTACGGGTCGCTGAGCGAGGAACCGAGCCTCAAACCGATGGCCCACATGTTCGTCGGCTCGAAGGCACCTTGGTACGAGATTCGTGACGACCTCCCCCCGCACGACGATACCCCTGGCCCAACGAGTGAGCTTGCCAAGAGCCGCGACTGTCGGACTGGGCTAACGGCGATCGTCCACCAGAGCCGAGCGCCGCCTCGGCTTTCGTTAGCGGCCAAGGCCGCTCGGACGCCGGCTTGACCGCGGAACGCTTCCGTGGGTGGTATTTGCGCCGTGGAGATGATTCGAATCCGCACCGCGCAGGCCGAGGATGTCCCGGTCCTCCGCGGGATCTACGCACGGGCGTCGCTTGCCAACCAGGGCGACCGTGAAGCACTGCAGGCGAATCCTGACGCCTTAGTGCTCCCTGCCGACGGCGTCGCCGAGGGCAGAACGCGCGTCGCGGTCACAGCGCAGGGCACGATTCTTGGGTTCGCGACCGGAGTGCCCATTGAGAGCTCGACGTTGGAGCTCGAAGACCTGTTCGTCGAACCCGGCTGGATGCGCCACGGAATCGCCACGCGTCTCGTCGTCGACCAAATCGAGCGCGCCAGGCGGAGTGGGATCGTGCGCATCCGAGTCACGGCCAATCCTCACGCGTATACCTTCTACCGCGCCGTGGGCTTCGCGCATCTCCATGACATCGACACCCCGTTCGGGACCGGATCGCGGATGGAGCTCGTGGTCGCCGCGGCCGAAGGCGTCTGAACCGATGGGCGTTGAATGTAAGGCGCGTGGCTCACGGACGATCGCTTTCCACACTGGAGACCCCTCAGGCCGGACGGTCGCTTCCGCGACGAGGCTGGGAGCAGCAGGACAAGCGCAAAGGATCATCGGCGGCGGAGAGGCCTGCGAGGGGCTAGGCAACGAGCGCACGGTCGACCGGCAGATCGCCCGGCGCCGACAGTTACCCGCCTCGGTTGACCGCCGTAACAGGCGACGAGTATGGTGACATCGCAACGACTATCGGACAGGGGAAGGGGCCAAAGATTCTCATGAGCGCCGCCTCTCGGAGCCTGACATTCCGGGCTGCAGCCACTACGGCATTCGTGCTTGGCGCGACGTTCCTCGCGACACCGGCGGCTGGCTCGAGTTCCGGCGTGCCGCAGTGCTCGACCGCTCAACTGCGCCTCTTGTTCGTCGACACGCAAGCGGCCGCGGGGCGCCGGTACATCGACTACGCGTTCAAGAACGCCGGGGCAAGGCAGTGCAGCCTCCGCGGATACCCGACGGGGGTGCTGCTGGACAAGCAAGGTCACGTGATCCACTCGGCGGACGCCAAAGTCGGTCACTTTCGAGTCTCGCCGATCAGGACCGTCGTGCTCGGTTCCGGTAAGCGCGCGTTCTTCACGTTCGTATGGGGTGACGGCGGGTTCTGCCCGGGCAGAGCCTTCACGTTCTATGGCCTGCGAGTGTCGCCGCCGAACAACGCAACCGGCTTTCGGCGGCGCCTCGGTAGGTCTCCCGCGTGCGACGCCATCTCGGAGCTGAGTGCCGTGCGACCGAACCGGCTCCCGTTCTAGGGTCCGACGGGTACTCGACCTAGAAGGGGAAGAAGCGCTCGCCGCCGATGATGAGCGGCGCAGCGGCGGGCACAGGCGCTAGGGCGCGAAGCCCACGTGGTCGTCAGCGCTCGTCGCCGACCAAGAGCCCGTCGTCACGGAAGCCATGCGGACGGCGGCCGCCCGAGACGCCTGACCTCATCTCCATCAGCAAGCGGAGCGCCCCCGGCCCGCCCGCGCCCTACGCCGCCCCTTCCGCAATGATGAGCCGCGCGTTCGCGGCCTCATGCCGAATCCCGAGGATCGCCTGGTACTCCGGCGACTCATACCAGCGGCGCGCGGCGTCAGTCGACGGGAACTCGATGACCACCAGGCGTCGCGGCCGCCAGTCCCCCTCGATCATCTCCGTCGCGCCCCCGCGGACGAGGAACCGCCCTCCGTACGGCTCCAAGGTCGCCGGGACCCCTGCGGTGTAGTCGGCGTATCGCTCCGGGTTGACGACCTCCACATCAGCGATCACATAAGCCGACATATCCGGAAGCTTCGCGCAGCGCGAGGCTCGCGGTCAAGACTGGAGGCATCGCGCCCCCGTCGCCTAAAACGGCCCCCGCGCCTCGTACGCGCCCGGGCGCGAACCAACCGAAACGAAGGTCATCCCGTCCGGGCCGGCGACAGGACACCTGAGCGTGCCCGGATCAAAGCGGATGAAGCTTCCGACCCGGACCGGGACCTCCTCGCCATCCGCACGCCAATGGCCGGAGCCTCGCACCACGACCGAGACCTCTTCCTGCCCAGAGCTGGTTTCGTCGTGCTCTCGGCCTTCCGCGTTGGGCGGCAGCTCGAACCAGTTGATCCCGAATGCTTCGACTCCGAGCTCGCGACGCACGAAGCGCACCGCACCGCCGGGACCGGCCGGCTCGATGTCATCGATATGGACGACCGAATACGACATCTCAGCCCAGCCTCGGGATCACCTCGGCCGCCAGCCGGTCCAGCTGTTCCGCGTCATCGAGCATCGGGTTGAGCAGAATCAGCTCCGCTCCGGCGTCCGCCACCGCGCCAATCCCGGTCGCGCAGGTTTCAGGCGGGCCGGCCAGGATGTGCTCCGACCAGCCCCCGCGGCCGTAGTGGGCGGTGAGCGCATCCTCCAGTCGCTGGCGTCCGCGCCCGGCGTCGTCGTCGACGTGGACGTAGACGCGCTTGCCGATCCGGAACGTCCCCGGATCGCGGTGCTGCTCGGCCAGCTCGCCCCTGACCACCTTGACCTGCTCGGCGAACTGAGTAACCGTCTGCGAGCCGGCACCCATGAACCCGTCCCCGTGGCGGACCGCCCGGCGCATCCCGGCTGGCGCGGCGCCGCCGAACCACACCGGCGGATAGGGCTTCTGCACCGGCTTCGGCTCCATCGAGGCGCCTTGAAGCTTCCACAGCCGGCCGTCGAAGTTGATCTCACGATCAGTCCAGCACGCCTTCATCAGCGCGAGAGCTTCGTTGAAGCGGGCCACCGGCTTATCCGGGTCGACTCCGAACGCGCCGAACGGACGTCCCTGGCCGCCGGTGGCCACCCCCACTTCCACGCGCCCGTGGCTGAGGCAGTCAAGCGAGCTGATTGCCTTGGCCAGGTGCAAGGGGTTGTGCAGCGGGAGCACGAACACGGCGCATCCGAGCCGCACCCGCTCGGTGCAAGCCGCCGCGTAGGTCAGAGTCTGGAGCGGCGCGAGGCTGCCGGAGGCGCCGATCACCTGCTCCTGCACCCACGCGCTCTCGAACAGCCCAAGTTCCTCGACACGTTGCAGATGCCCTCGGAAAGCGCCGTCGTCAAAACGACTCTCACGGGCGTACTGGCGGATGGCGATCGCGAACTGCACGGGCCCGGGTGAGGCTAACGCTGCGACGGGCGATCCGGCGAGCCACTCCCCGCGAGCCGGGGCGCGACACGCGTGTTATCGGCGCCGGCTCGGTTCACTACACGTTTGTGCCCGCACCTTGGCCTCCCTCCCGCGGATAGGGTTCTGCCCGGGGCGTGA
>DATGFT010000142.1:0-14777 GCA_035308915.1 Solirubrobacteraceae bacterium | reverse complement strand
AGGCGGTGGAGCGTGATCGCCAGGGGGGATTCTGGGGGGGCGGCGATCCTCGGCGGGGCGGGGCGGCGATTACCGTGGAGGCATGAGATGGCTGCTCACGGGCGTTCTCGTCGCGCTGCTCTGCGGCTGCGGACTCGGCGTCCAGGCACCTGACCTCTTCCTGCTCACCCGGACCGGTCAGGGGCAGCGGCTGACCCTGCTGGTCAACGACGGGGGAACCATCAGGTGCGACGGCGGCCGGGCCCGGCAGCTCGCCGATCCACTGCTGCTCCAAGCCCGTGACCTGGCGAGCTCGCTGGGGGGCGACGCTCAGGAGAAGCTGAGAATTCCCTCACCCACCAACAGCGTCTACCGGTACACGATCCGCCTCGAGCAGGGGACCATCTCGTTTCCCGATACCGCTGCTGCAAGCGGAAACTACCCCCGCCTGGCCCAGGCGGAGCAGTTCGCCCTCAAGGCCGCCCAGCAGGCGTGCGGGCTCTCCGGCTGAACGGCTCGAGCCTGGAGTCGGGCCAGCCGCATCGCTACTCTGCCGCCTCGTGCTCGCGTTCGCCAGCAGCCTCATCACCACGTTCCAGGCCATCGTCCTCGGCGCTCTGCAGGGCGTCACCGAGCTCTTCCCGATCTCGAGCCTCGGCCATACGGTGCTCTTCCCGCACCTGTTCGGCTGGGACAACATCGTGAAGTGGCAGTCGCAGCCGGAGTCGCCATGGCTGGCCTTCATCGTCATGCTCCACGTCGGCAGCGCGGTCGGGCTGCTGATCTATTTCTGGCGTACCTGGGTCGAGCTGATCGCCGCCTTCTTCGTCTCGCTGGGGCGCATGATCCGCCTGCGGCGGTGGTCGATCGAAACCCAGGCGGAGCGACTCGCGTGGCTGATCGTATGCTCGAGCATCCCCACGGGGATCCTTGGGCTGGCGCTGGAGCACCAGGCTCGCACCGCCACGGCCAAGCCCCTGATCGCCGCCATCTTCCTCGTCGTCAACGGCTTCATTCTGCTCGGGGCCGAGCGATTGCGGCGCCGGGCCGAGGTGCGCGCGCTGGCCCGCCAAGAGGGGCGGGGCGAGGAAGGTCGCGAGCTGACCTCGCTCAGCTATCGCGAGGCGGCCGGGTTGGGCGTCGTTCAGTCAGGCGGGCTGATCGCCGGGATCAGCCGGGACGGCGTGGTCATGTCAGGCGGTCTCGCCCGCGGCCTCGACAACTCCGACGCCGGCTATTACTCCTTCCTCCTCGCCACCCCGATCATCCTCGCGGCCGGCATCTTCAAGT
The DNA here is from genome assembly GCA_035308915.1 of Solirubrobacteraceae bacterium. GTDB lineage: Bacteria > Actinomycetota > Thermoleophilia > Solirubrobacterales > Solirubrobacteraceae > Palsa-465. The sequence continues at coordinate 13,508 of DATGFT010000142.1, read as the reverse complement.
TCAGTGACCTGACCGGCCCCCTGGGCGCAGGCCTCCGCGGAGCCGCCGTGATCGCGGCGGTGACAGCGGCCGTGTTCGCCATCATCACCGTCCACTTCCTCTCCCGCTACCTGCGTCGCGGCAACCTGATCCCGTTTGGGATCTACTGCGTGCTGTTCGGGGCGGCGATGATCGGCTACAACGCTTAGCAACCGCGTCCGGCTTCTCGCCCTCGCGGGTGTGAACGCATCCGGCTCTTGGCCCTCGCGCGCTCCGCTCCTGGGTAGCGGTAACCGCTCCGCGCGCTCCGGGCAGTTAGGTGGCCGGGCATCCTGCCCGGCTTAGGAGCCCCCGAACCGGATCTTGCCGTTCGAGCGGGCGCGTTCCTGGGCGCGGTCGATCAGCTCGAGACGCTCGACGGCGGCGTGGAAGAGGCGGGTGACGAGGCGCAGCCGGGCGTTCTCGGAGCGGAGGTCGAGCAGGCCCTGCTTGGCGTCGGGCCCGAAGTCGACGGTCGCGGCCATCGCGTAGGCGCCCATCTCGGCCAGCTCAGCCGTTTCGGGTTCTGAGTCGGTGGCCCGGCGCACGAGCTCGGCGTACGCTTCGTGGGCCTTGCCCAGGAGCTCGGGGTCGATCGTTTCCTGACGGTCCTCGAGAAACTCGATGATCCCGGCCGGATAGGCGAGATGCGCCTGGCGCTCGAGCACCCGGAAGGGCCGGGTACCTCGGGTCAGCAGATTCAGCCTGCCATCGTCGGTGCGCTCCAGGACGCGGTCGATCTCGCACGCGCAACCGTTGTCTCGCAGACCGTCGTCGGACAGCCACACGATCCCGAACTCCTTCTCACCCTCGAGGCATTCGTTCATCATCGTCTTGTAGCGCTCCTCGAAGATGTGCAGGGGGATGAGCTCGCCGGGCAGCGCCACGATGCCGAGCGGGAACAGAGGGAACTCTTCACTGCGCCGTTCGGACATCCCGGGTCAAGTCTATGGCGGCACGGGGCTCGCCCTATGGCTTGCGCGCGGCCAGCAGCAGGTTGTAGAAGACGGCCGGCGGAAGCAGCGGCTCGAGCACATGCTGGTCGAGCTGCTGGAGGGCGAGGTAGCCGTGAAACGCGTATTGGCGCCAGAGCATGGGGACCTGCGCCGGGTCAGCACTCGCCTCCAGCGCCCGGTTGAACCAGCCGAACCAGTTGGCCACGAGCTCCTCTCCCCGGACGTGAACATCGACGAAGCCGGCGCGCCCGGCCAGCACCGTGAGGTCCCGGGGCGAGAACGCGTGAATGTCGACCAGCCGCTCGAGGCCGTGGTCGTGAGCGTCTGCGGACGCCGGCTCGGATGGCGCTGCGGGCGGGGTTGGTCGCGCCCTGATCAGCGCTCGCCAGATCGGCGCGATGGCCTGAGCGCCGCGCTTGGGGATCGACGCCAGGCGGTCGCCGGTTCGCGACGGCTCGCCGGCGAAAACAATCCGGCCACCGGGCCTCAGCACGCGGTGAAACTCGGAGAACGCCTGGTCGAGGTCCGGGAGGTGGTGAAGGACGGCGTGCCCGAGGACGAGGTCGAAGCTCTCATCCGGGAAGGGGAGCGACTCCGCGTCGGCTCGGGCCGTTCTCACGCTGAGTCCGAGCCGAGCTGCGTTGGCGGCCAGGGTCCGCACCATCCCGGGCGAGATGTCGGTGCACGTCGCCTCTCCGACGACCCCGGCCTGCAGCAGGTTGAGCGAGAAGTATCCGGTCCCGGCCCCGATCTCGAGCGCGCGGGGATACCCGCGCTCGAGCTCGCGGCCGAGCACCTTGCGCAGCTTCCCGAGGACCTGTCCCTGGCCGACCTCGCCGAAGTCGATGCCCCACTTCGAGTCGTAGCCGTCAGCGGCGACGTCGTGGTAGCGGGTGTTGACCTCCCTGATCTCGTCTGGGCTCCGCACCGCCTGCATGGCGGGCGGACATTACCCTCTCGCCGGTCGGTGAACGCGTATGTGCAGCAGAATCAGCCGCCTGGGGTGCCCCCGCTCGAACTGACGGGTGAGCGGACCCTGCCCGATGTCCCGGCCGAGAACTACTGGTTCCAGCGCCACCTGGCGGTGTACGAGTGGATCGGCGCTCGGGTGGTCGGGCTCCGGGTTCTGGATCTCGCCTGCGGAGAGGGCTACGGGTCGGAGGTCCTGTCGCGGGGGGCGGCCGACGTCGTCGGCGTGGATGCCAATCCCGAGGCCCACGATCACGCGCGTCTGCGCTACCGGCGCCAGAACCTGTCCTTCCTGCGCGGGATGGTGGAGACCTTCGGGGAACCCGGCGCCTACGACGCGGTCGTGTTTCTGCAGACGATCGAGCACGTGCAGGACCCGGCCGCCGTGCTGGCCCATGTCCGTGGGCTGCTGGCGGGCGGCGGTACCGCGTACATCTCGACGCCCAATGTCCTCACGCTGGCGCCAGCGGGTCAGGCCCGCTCGGGCAACCCGTGGCACGTGCGCGAGTACCGGGCCGAGGAGTTCGAGGCGCTGTGCCGCTCGGCGTTCGCGCACGTCGAGCTGCTCGGCCTCTTTCACGCGCGCAAGCTCTGGCTGCACGGAGTTGCCCTGCGGGCGGGGTGGGACCGCCTCCACGCGGGTCTCCGGATCACCAAGGCGTTCTACGACCGGTTCACGCCCTCGATCGACTCGCGTGACTTCAGGTTGCGCTCGGCGGCGGAGGCCGGGGCGGGCGGGATCGATGCCGCACTTGACTTCCTCGCCGTGTGCCGGCCGTGAGGAGGGCTTCCCGCGAGCTGATCGAGCCGCGATGATTTTATGAGCTCCCGAGCGTCTAAGCCGGTGTGATCCCAACCACCCAGGAGGCAGTCGTGACCAGTACCCAGACTCGCGTCGGGAAGATCGCCACGGTCATCATTCCGGTCGCGGACCAGGACGCGCAGATCGAGTTCTACACGAGCAAGCTCGGGCTCGAGAAGCGCGTCGACATTCCCTTCGGCGGCCAGTACCGCTGGGTCGAGGTCGGCCCGAGCGGCGCCGAGACGACGATCGCCCTGGCTCCGCCCCCTCCCGGCGGCACCCAGACGGGCAACCGGGAGACCGGCATCAGCTTCCACTCCGACGACATCGACGCCTATCACGCGGAGCTCAAGGCCGCCGGCGTCGACGTGGATGCCGAGGTGAGCCGGATGGGCGACCCGGTCCCCCCGATGTTCTGGCTGCGCGACCCCGAGGGCAACAGCCTGATGGTCGTCGGCTGAGGACTCAAGCCGTGAAGCGGGTCCGGGCGAACTCGCCCGGACCCGCGTCCGTGCCGCCGTCCGCCGCGCTCGGAAGGCTTGATCCTCCAGACGCGCTGTGATAGATCGGGCTCCGGCATCCGGGGGCAGCCCACCGTAAATCGCCGGGTTAGGAGTCCGTCTTGCCGTGCCGTGGTCAGTGGTCGTTGGTGGCGTTCGCGTCGTTGGTCGCGGCGTTCGGATGCCCGGCTGAGGCGTCCGCGACGGCTCTGCCCAGCGGATGCAGCCAGTCAGGCGCGGCGGTGGCGTGCACGCAGACCTTCACCTCGGGTTCGAACCCGTTCACCGTCCCCGCGGGCGTGTTCTCGGTCCACGTCGTGGCCATCGGCGGCGAGGGCGGGACCTCCGCGGGCACAGCCGCGCCCGGCGGCTTCGGCGCGGAGGTCACCGGCAATCTCCCCGTGACGCCTGGAACCACGCTCTACGCCGTGGTCGGCTCGAACGCCGAGGGCCAGACTCCGGGCGCCAACGGTGGAGGACCCACAACCGGCTCACCCGGCGGCGCCGGCGGCGGCGCCTCCGACGTGCGTGCCGCGGCGACGGACCTGACCAGCCGGCTCCTGGTCGCCGCCGGTGGCGGAGGTGGCGGCGGTGACGGGAGCGCGCCGTTTGCCGCTCCGGGGGCAGGCGGATCGGGGGGAGGTCAGGCCGGCGCCGCCGGCGACCCGACCTTCGGGCAGGGCGGTGGAGGCGGGGCCACCAGCAGCGCGGGGGGAGCTGGAGGAGCTGGCGCCAGCGCGCTGGGATGCTTCCGCATCCCCCCCGACGCCTCGCAGTTCTGTCCCTATCCCGGTGGCGCCGGTGCCTCGGGCGTGAGTGGGTCAGGCGGCGCCGGGGGCGCCCCGGGCGGCTTCATGGTCACGAACATCGGCGGCTCCTTCAACGACCCGGGGGGCGCCGGTGGCGGTGGGGGCGGGGGCTGGTTTGGCGGCGGTGGGGGCGGCGGTGGTGGAAGCGGCGCCGGCGGCGGGGGTGGCGGCTCGAACCTGGTGCCTCCGGGAGGGTTCCAGACCGTCGACACGAGCGGAACTCCGATGGTCCAGATCTCCTACACGTATGTCCCCGCGACAGTGACCCAGCAGCCGGCGCCGCAGGCCACGATCTCCACGCCCCCGAGCGGGGTTACCTACGCGCTCAACCAGTCGGTGGCGACGAGTTTCACGTGCTCGGAGGCCGTCGGCGGTCCCGGCCTCGCCTCCTGCGACGACAGCAACGGGACGAGCACGGTCAGCGGCGGCAGCGGCCACCTGAACACGGCCACGCTCGGGCCGCATACCTACACCGTCGCCGCAACCTCCAAGGACGGGGAGACGGGCACGGCCAGCATCACCTACACGGTGGTCGCCGTGACCGTCTCGATAACCACGCGCCGCGCGCGCTACAGCCACGGAAGGACCGCGGTGCGTCTGGCGTGTGCCGGGCCCGCAGGGGCAGCATGCACCGGGAGGCTTGAGCTGACCATTCGCGTCAAACGTGCGGTAGACGCTCGGCGAGGACGAGTGACCGCCTCGGAGACGGTCGTGCTCGCTCAGGCCCGCTACGTAGTCGCGACCGGTGCCAGCCTGCCGGTCACGCTGAACCTGGGCCACCGGGCGAAGGCGCTGCTAGCCGAGCGCACCGTGAGGGTGCGGGCCAGCGCGACCGTGGAGGGAGGCAAGACGGCCGATCGGGAGATCACGCTGGCACCCGCGCCGGCGCGGCCTGAGTCGCCAACCGGGATGACGGCGAGCTTCAGCTGAGTCCAGGTGCCGTTGGTCAGGCACCATGCGCCAATGTCTCGACAGCGACCCGGCGAGCTCGCGATCGTGCTTCACACCCACATGCCCTACGTCGAGGGCTTCGGGACCTGGCCCTTCGGCGAGGAGTGGCTGTGGGAGGCGGTCGCCACCTGCTACCTGCCGCTGCTCGACGTCTTGGGCCGGGCGCCGCTGACGCTGTCGCTCACGCCCGTGCTCTGCGACCAGCTCGAGGCGCCGGGAGCGATCGAGCGCTGCGTGCGGTTCCTGACCGAGATTCGGCCTGAGTCGCATCGGCGCGATATCGATGCCTTCACCGGCGCGGGCCAGCCCGAGGTGGCCGCCGAGCTCGAGCGCTCGGCGCGAGAGTATGCGGCGGCCGCCGAGCGGCTGGGCGCCCTCGGCGGCGACGGGCTCCTGCGGGCGCTCGGCGAGCACGTGAGCTGGACCTCCGCGGCCACCCACGCCGTCCTGCCGCTGCTGGCCAGCGACGCCGGCATCCAGCTCCAGGTGCAGACCGGGATTGCGTCTCACCGGCGCCGCTTCGGGGATTGGCGCGGCGGCTTCTGGCTGCCTGAGTGCGCGCACGCGCCGTGGCTGGATGAGGTGCTCGAGCAGGCGGGGGTCAGCTCGACATGCGTCGAGCTGACCCCCCGGCTCGGTGCGGGCGATGACCGCCACCTCCGGCCGCTGCAAAGCGAGGCCGGTCCGGTCCTCTGGCCCATCGACCGCGAGACCGTGTCGCTCGTGTGGAGCGAGCGTGGATACCCGTCGAGCCCTGGCTATCGCGACTACCACGCCCTCTCGCCCCATCACCATCGTCCGTGGCGAAACGACGGGCGTCCCTACGACCCCGAGGCGGCGGCGTCGTTGGCCAGCCGCCACGCCGGTGAGTTCGTCGCTCGCGTCGCCGGGCGCGTGGCCGGCGGTCGAGTCTGTGTGTTCGCCCTCGACACGGAGCTGCTCGGGCACTGGTGGTATGAGGGTGTCGATTGGCTGGCGGCGGTGATCACTGAGGCCGATCGGCAGGGGCTGAGACTGACGACGCTCGATGACGCGCTCGAACGCCACGATCCGATCCCGGCGCCCCACGACCTAGGCGTTACGAGCTGGGGAGAGGGCGGGGATCTGAGGACTTGGAGCGGGCCGGCGGCGGCTGAGCTCGCGTGGCTCGCGCGCTCAGCCGAGCTCCGCGCGCTGGCGCGCGGAGCTCGGCCCGGACCGCGGGCGCTGCGGGAGCTGCTGGCCCTACAGGCGAGCGACTGGGCGTTCCTGGCTGCCTCCGGCACCGCGGGCGAGTACCCGCGTGAGCGGGCGCGGGGTCATGCCGAGGCGTTCACGCATGCACTCGCGCATCCGGATGAGGCTGAGCTGCGCAACCTGGCGGCCGACCTCACCGGCTGGGCAGGGTGAGGAGGCGCCCCTATCCCCAGCGGAAGGTCTTGGGCGCGGGGCGCATGCGGATCACCCGCGCCGGAACCCCACCCACGACCGCGTTCTCCGGGACGTCTGCGGTGAGGACGGAGTTGGTCCCGACCACCGCGTTGTGGCCCACCGTGACACCGCGGAGCACGCACGCGGCGTAGCCGATCCAGACGTTGTGGCCGACGCTGACGTCGCGCTTGTAGATGCCCTGGACCCGGATCGGTCGCTCGACCTCGACCATCCCGTGGTCGAAGTCGATCATCATCACGCGGTCGGCGATGATGCACTCACGCCCGATCGAGACGTGCTGGAAGGCGGAGATCGTGCACTCCTGGCCGAGGACTGACTTGGCTCCGATCTCGACCTTGCCCTCGTGGGCGCGAATCTTGCACCGGTGGCCGATCCACGACCAGCGTCCGAGCACAACCTTGGCGTCGGGGCCGATCTCGAACTTCACGCCGGGGCAGACGAAGCACATCCCGTCGGTCTGAAGGCGGCCCCGCCAGCGGAGCTTCAGCCACAGCCACCGCGCGGCCAGGAGCGCGTAGCCGGGAGTCAGCATGTGGTGGCGGCGAGCGAAGCGCAGGAAGGTCAGCGGCCCGCCGCGGAGCGGGGGCGGCCCGGCGCGAACGATGGGCGGCGGCACGGGCGACGGCGCCGGCTTTGCCGGCTCGGCTCGCGGCCGGATGGGGGCGACGGACACGGCGGGATCGTAACGGCGTGCGCCGGCTCCGTGCCGGCGCCCTGGCATGATGATCCGCCTATGTCGACGACCGATCAGAGCCTCGCCGAGCGGCTGCTGGCCGGCGACAAGCGCGCGCTGGCGCGGGCCATCTCGCTGGTGGAAAACGACGACCCCGAAGGCTGGGAGCTCGTGCGCGAGATCTATCCGCGGACGGGCAAGGCGGCCGTCGTGGGCTTCACGGGACCCCCCGGCGTCGGCAAGTCGACGCTCCTGGGGGCGCTGACCAAGCTCGAACGCGAGCGCGAGCGGACCGTGGCTGTGCTCTCGATCGATCCGTCGTCTCCGTTCACTCGGGGCGCGCTCCTGGGCGACCGGATCCGGCTGGCCGACCACTTCCTCGATCCCGGGGTGTTCATCCGCTCGATGGCGACCCGCGGGGCGCTCGGCGGCCTGAGCGAGGCGGCGCTGCAGGCGGCGCTGCTGATGGACGCCTCGGGCCGCGATGTCGTCCTGCTCGAGACGGTCGGGGTGGGGCAGGCCGAGGTCGACGTCATCGATCACGCGGACACCGTGGTGCTGGTGCTGATGCCGGGCTCCGGCGACTCGATCCAGGCCCTGAAGGCCGGGGTGATGGAGATCCCCGATGTGATCGTGGTCAACAAGGCCGACCATCCGCTCACCGACACGATGGTCAGGGAGATCAGGGGCGTGCTCGCACTCGGGCCGCGCGAGGGGTGGGAGGTGCCGATCGTCCGCACCGAGGCGGTGCGCGGAACTGGCATCGAGGAGCTCGCCGACAAGCTTCAGGCGCACCGCGCCTATATCGAGTCCGAGGGGACGCTGTCCGAGCGCCGGCGGCGCAACCTCATGAACGAGGTGCTGGCGATCGCCGCCTCACGCATCCGGCGTGACCTCGAGGCAGCCGTGAGTGACGATCAGGAGGTCAAGGCACTGCTCGAGAGGGTGGTCTCGCGCGAGTTGGATCCCGCGAGCGCGGCGACACGGATCCTCGAGGGTCGGAGCGGCGAGTAGCGGATGCTGCTGCGAAGGCGGGCCGCCATCATGGCGGCCCGCCACGCGGCTTTGAGGCCTAGCCGGTGAACGACGGTGGCGTGCACCCGGACACGGTTCTGTGGATGGTGCGCGCCTTCGTCTTGCTTGCCGACTTGAACTTCACGTGGACCGTCATCGCGTGCCGGCCCGGCGACACGGCCATCCGCGTCGTGTAGAGCTTGCCGCGGTGCACGGCCCGGGTGTGCTCGGCCCTGCCGTCGAGCGTGACCCGTACGGAGGCGATCTGCGTCCCCCGGACCTGCATTGTGAACGAGCTACGCACGCACGCGGTCGGGACGGCGGCCACGTGAGCGCTGCCGCGCTTGACCTTGGCGGCCTTCACCTGCGCCGAGATCTTCACCGTCGCCTTGGCGCTGGCGCCGCCCTTGTCCTTGATCGTCGTGGTGATCGTGTACGAGCCGGCGTTTGCGTAGGTGTGACTTCCGCTCACCGCAAAGCCGCTTGTGGCCTTTGACACGGTGCCGGTCGTCGTGCTGCCGTCACCCCAGTTGATCGTCGCCGTGTAGTCGGACACGGTTCCGCCCGAATCGCTGTCGGTGAACGTCGCCACCTTTCCACTGGCGGTCGTGCCGGACAGCGTCGGGGCCACACCGCTGGCGTGCAGCGCGGCATCGGCAACCTTCGCCGTGTCGGTGACGGTGGCGTTGTTGCCTGAGCCGTCGTTGTCGGTGATCGTCACCGTCGCGTGGAACGATCCCTCCTCGGCGTACGTGTGGGTGCCGTTGACGGTGAACTTGGATGGCGTGCCGCTGATCGTGCCGGAGGACGTCTTGCCGTCACCCCAGTTGATCGAGGCCGAGTAGTCACTCGCCTTGGCGGTCACATCGGGATCGGAGAACGTTGCCACCGCCCCGCTGAACGCCTGGCCCTCGGTGGCACTCACCGAGCTGCCACTCGCGGTGATCGCCGGATTGGACGCCGAGGTGTCGCCATCCGAATCGGCCACGCAGCTGGCGTCATAGGGTCCATTCCAGGACAGCTTCAACACGACGTTCGTCGCGCTTGCCCCGTCCAACGTGATCAGGAACTGAGGTAGCCCTGACGACGTATTGAGGTTCAGACCCGTCAGATCGACGTTGCCGTTACTGTCGATCGGCCGGTCCGCTACGCCGGGAATCGGGTTTCCGTCCCCGTCCTCGAAGTGAACCGACCCGCCGCTGTAGGTATTTCGCGCGGGCGAGACGATCTGCAGGGAGTTGTACGAGGCCGGGACGCAATTCGAGCCCGAGGCCACGAACTGTGAGGCCAGCGCCCGGATCGGTCCCTGACCGCATGCGCCGCCCGTGAAGGCGTCGAAGTTCTGGATCTGTGCCGTTCCCTCATCGGCGTTTACCCAGATGCACGTAGGACGCTGAGGATCGGCGTTCGTCGTATAGATGTAGGAAAGGTTCTGGAACGACTTCGGGAAGTTCGCGCACGATGCACTCGTGTTGAAGTCGTAGCAGTAGACCGCGTCCTTGCCGGTCCAATCGGTCCCGCCGGCGACGTAGACCCGGTCGCCGACGACGACCGCGGGCCCGTTCCACGAGTCGGTGGCTGGAATGGCGCTCGACATGTTCGCCGGCGTCGCCACCGCGTTCCCGTTGAGGTCGAAGCAGTGGTCATCCGGCGTCGAGGGCAAACCCGCGCTCGGGGTGCAGACTCCGCTTGGATTCCCTTGGTTGAGCATGGGGAACGGCGAGCCGGCGTACCCGACGTAGCTGAAGTTCAGCGTGACCGGCCACGCCCCGCCGCACGGCGCGTCGGTGTTGGCGTCCATGCAGCCCAGCGCGTTGACGTTGTTCTGCCCGACGGCCCCGTTGACCGGGACGATCAGCTCCGAGCCGATCGCTGCCGTGGCCGGGACCGGGAAGCCATCGCCGTGGTCGAAGGCGGGCGTCTGGAAAACCGCGCCGGCCGGCAGCGCCACGGCATAGGGCTGCCCGGCACAAGCGGTGTCGGTGCTCAGGTCGAAGCAGAGCATGTGGTTCTCGGCTCCGGTTGCCGTGGCGTTGGCGACGTAGTTGAACGAGTAGAACTTGTTCCCCACCTGCATCGGGACGCTGGTTCCGCTGATGCCGCCGTCGTCGATCGGGCCCTGGCCGACCGGCGTCAGCGGCGTGTAGCCACAGAACGGGTTCGGGTTCGTCGCTGCGGCAACCGTATCGATGCACACCACCCCCGCCGTGCTGTCAAACGAGCGCGTGGCATAGACGTAGAGCTTGTTTGTGTTGGGATCGAAATACATGCCCGGATGCCCTGAGGTGGCGAAGTCGTGTCCGAGTTGGTCGGTGATCGTCCGGGGCGTCCAGCACGGGCTCGCGTCAGACTGGTTGTGGCAGGCGACGGTCAGCGTCGGTTCGTGGTGGAACACGTTGAACACCTGCGTGTTCGACAGCGCGACCGCCCAGCCGTCGCCTCCGCCGCTTCCGGCGAAGTTCGACGCCGGCGGCACCGGCACTGTCTCCGTCGCGGTGTATGTCGTCGCCTCGCCGGCCGCATGGGCGGCGGCGGCCTTGGCCAGCGTGAACGCGCAACACAGCGCGACGACCGTGGCTCCATAGCCGATCAGCCTGAGCCGAGACATCCGCCCCGTCCCATGGATGACGGCAACCCCACAAGTCTTCCTGACAGTCATCGAGACCCCCTCGGTCCGTTCCTCGTAGCCCGGGGCCGTTAGGTAATCCTCTACCGGCCCCAGGCGCGAACATAACCGATTAGAGATGTCAAATGCAAGTGCGACAAAGCTGACCCACGTTGCGGGGTTTCGTCGCGGTGGCGGAAGCGACTGCGCGCGCCGGATCGCCGTGGTTGTTCGTCGCGCTACGCGCCGAGCGCTCTGGCTATGACCAGCTGCTGGACCTCGTCGGTGCCCTCGCCGATGGTGAGGATCTTGGCGTCACGGTAGAAGCGGCACACGGGGTACTCCTCGATGTATCCGTAGCCGCCGTGAATCTGCACCGCCTCGTCGGTGGCGCGCACGGCGAGGCGGCCGCTCTTCAGCTTGGCCTGGGCGGCGACGAGGGTGAAGTCCCGGTCGTTGTCCTTGAGGTAGGCCGCCTTGTGGACGAGCAGGCGCGCCGCTTCGACCTCGGCTGAGAGGTCGGCGAGCTTGGCCTGGATGGTCTGGAACTTCGAGATCGGGCGTCCGAAGGCCTGGCGCTCCTTGGCATAGGCCAGCGCCTGCTCGAGTGCGCCCTGGGCCACCCCCACGCCCATGGCCGCCACGCCGATCCGTCCGATGTCGAGCACCCTCAGGAACTGGCGCAGGCCGGCGCCGCGTTGCCCGACGAGGTTCCCCTCAGGCACGCGGCAATCGCTGAAGGAGAGCGGCCGGGTGTCGGAAGCGTTCCAGCCCATCTTCCGATACGGAGGTCCCGGCTCATACCCAGGCGTGCCGTTGGGGACGAGCAGGTTTGAGATCTCCCGCCCTCGGCGATCGCCGTCGTTGGTGGCGCCGGTGACCGCGGTGATCACGACCACGGCCGAGATGTCGGTCCCGGCGTTGGTGATGAACTGCTTTGAGCCGTTGATCACCCACTCGCCGTCCTCGAGGGTGGCCCGGGTCTGGGTGTTGCCCGCGTCCGATCCGGCCTCGGGCTCGGTCAAGCCGAACGCGCCGAGGCGCTCGCCGGTGCAGAGCTGGGGCAGCCACTCCTGCTTTTGCTCCTCCGAGCCGAACAGGTAGATCGGCTGGGTTCCGAGCGACGTGTGGGCGCAGAGCGTGATCGCCACCGACGAGTCGACCCGGGTCAGCTCCTCGACGACCAGCGCGTAGGCCAGCGAATCGCCGCCGGCTCCGCCGTACTCCTCGGGAAACGGGATCCCCATGAGGTCGAGCTCGCCCAGGCGCCGGACGATGTCGTACGGGAAGGAGTGGGTTCGGTCGAGCTCCTCGGCCACCGGCGCGACCTCCTGCTCGGCGAACTCCCGCACCGTCTCCCGCAGCAGACGGTGATCTTCGGGGAGATCGAAGTCCACGGGCTGAGGGTAAAGGGAAGCGGTGGCTCCGGAAGCGGTTCAGGTGACGCTGGGCGCGGTCGAGGACGGCGGTGTGGCGCCGGCGATCCTGGCCATCGTCGACCGCGGCGTGCTGCGGCACCCCGAGCTGGCCGAGGGGCTGAGGGCAGAGATCGAGCTCAACATCGAGGACCGCTACCCGCCCGTCCGGATCGTGTTCGAGGAGGAGGCCGTCCGGGTCGAGGACGGCTCGGCCGAGGCCCCCGACCTCAGGGTCAGCGGCACGCTGCCCGACCTGGTGAGCCTGATGGTGGCGCCGCTCGTGGGGGGCGTCCCCAACCCGATGGCTTCCAGGGGGCGAGCCGCGCTGGGGCTGGTCGCCCTGCGCAGGGTGAAGGTCGAGGGCCGGCTGCCGCTACTGCGGCGATTTCTCTCCGTCATCAGGATCTAGGCGAACGCCGAGCGCGCCAGCTCGACCAGGAGCCGGACGCCGAAGCCGGTGGCGCCCTTGCCGACGAAATACGGCCGCGGGACGTCCCAGGCCGTCCCCGCGATGTCGATGTGGGCCCACGGCAGCTCGCCCACGAAATGGTGCAGGAGCTCGGCGGCGGTGATCGCCATCGCCTCACGGCGTTCGCTGCGGTTCGTGAGACGGGCGTAGCGGCCCTTCACCATCTCGGCGTAGTCGGCGTGGAGAGGCAGGCGCCACACCGGCTCGCCGGCCCGGGCTGCCGCCGCCTCGACCTGCGCCGCCCACGCGTCGTCGTTGGCCATGACACCCGCGTAGGTCGAGCCCAGCGCCACTTGAACCGCCCCTGTGAGCGTGGCCACGTCGACGATGCGCTCGCAGCCTTGCTCACGGGCATAACACAGGCAGTCGGCCAGGACGAGCCGCCCCTCGGCGTCGGTGTTGTTGACCTCGATCGTCGTGCCGTCGAGCGCCCGGACGATGTCCCCGGGCTTGACCGCCCTGCCATCAGGCAGGTTCTCACTGGCTCCGATCACGCCGAGGACGCGGACCGGTGCCCTCAGCTCGGCCAGCGCGCCGATCGCCTCGATCACCGCGGCCCCGCCACACATGTCGAACTTCATCTCGTGCATCGAGGCGGCCGCCTTGAGCGAGAGCCCGCCTGAGTCGAAGGTGATGCCTTTGCCGATCAGGGCCAGGCGCGGGTCCGAGGGCTGGGCGTTCGGGCCCTCGTATTCGAGGTGGATCAGCCGGGCGCTCTGGGCTGATCCCTGCGCGACCGCCGCAAAGGCGCCCATCCCGCGCTGACGGATCGCCTCGCCGTCGAGCACCGTGATGCTCAGTCCAGGGTGGCGCCCCGCCAGCTCTTCGGCGTAGTCGCCAAGCGCCGCGGGTGTCAGGTCGTTGCTGGGCGTGTTGCCGAGATCCCGGGCCCG
>DATGFT010000141.1:0-25842 GCA_035308915.1 Solirubrobacteraceae bacterium | reverse complement strand
GACACTAGCACCGCCCATCCATCCGGGCCGCGCTCGATGCCCTTCGGAAGCAATAAGGGCTTGCCCGGCCGTCCCAGGTCATGATGTAGTGGCCTGCAGCAGCTTTCCGCGCAGCCACTCCGTCGCGACCCTGAGCGCCCGGTGGCCCTCGTCGAGATCCTCCAGGGCGGCGACCTTCGCCGGCTCGACGAAATCCGCGACCCGGCGCTCGACCGCAGGCGGCATTCGGCACGGCGAACAAGACGAGCCCCAACAATGCGGTCAGGGCGACGCCGAGCCGGAACCGGCGACCGGGCGGGGCAAACGGGAGACCAGCCGATCTCATCGCCGGGATCATACGAGGCGACGTTCGGCCAGCCGACCGATCTGGCAAGTGGTGCCCACGTCATGCCGAGTGCTCGGCTTTAACCGCTTCGTGGCGCCGGGTTCTGTTCACCAGGACGAACCCAGCCGGTGGGTGAGTTACGGAGGCGCTATCCCTCTCGCCCCGACCAAACCCACCAACTTTGGATCCGAACTCAAACACGCTCGGCAGCGCCCGCGTCCAACCCAAGTTCGATTGGATCCCCGGTGAGCTCGTACTCGAGCCGGCGGAAGCCCAGGACATCGGTCCGGGCGAAGATCGCACCCGCCAGTGCTTGGCGACCGTCCGGCCCTGCGTCGGCCAACAGGCGGGCAAGGAGCCCGGGTAGTCGGGCGCCTCGAGCGGTTGGCGAGCCAGTGACTCCGCCGCGCCGAGCCTCGTCATCGTGGCCTGCCAAGCGACGATATCCCGCGTGAGACTCAGCTTCCGGCCCCGCCGAATCGGACGCGGCCGGCAAGAATTCGATCAGGGTCGGGATGGCCGCGGTTAGCGCTGCCTCGTATTGACGAGGTCGTAGGTGCTCTCGATCTGGATCCCGGATCGCGCCGAGACGGTCGCAGCCATCAGGCGATCTTCGATGACTCGAGCCGACAGCGACTCCTCGTCTTGATCGTTCACTCACCGAGTCCTTCTAGTCGCTCCGACGGGCCTAGGCGGCGCAAGAGACCGCCGCGAGCCACCTGGCCGCGGTCTCTTCCCGCTCGTACTGCGGCCGCGAGCTAGAGTGACATGCATGGGGCTCCCGACCGGGGCATCGGTCACGTTCCTGTTCACGGACATCGAGGGTTCGACCCGACTCGAGCGGGCTGTGGGGTCCGCGAGGTGGGCGAACCTTGTGGCTCGCCACGATGCCCTCCTTCGGGTCGCCATCGAGGACCACGGCGGCGCCGTGGTCAAGACGGAGGGCGATGCCTTCTTCGCGGCATTCGGCCGGCCCGAAGCGGCCGCCGCCGCGGCGGTCGTTGCTCAGCGGGCCGTGGCATTCGAACCTTGGCCACCCGACGCACCGTTGCGGGTCCGGATGGGCCTCCATCTGGGCGAGGGCCACCTGCGCCAGGGTGGCGTACCTGGCGCCCCGGAGGACTACGTCGGGATCGACGTGAACTACGCCGCGCGGATCGCGGCGGTCGGCAACGGCGGGCAGATCGTCCTGTCCGACGCCCTCGTGACCGCGTTGGGATCGAGGATCCACGACGGGCCGCTGCTTGCCGATGTCAGCCTGTCCGACGAGGGCCTGCGGGCCGTCAAGGATTTCGAGGAACCCACCCGCCTCTACCGGCTCGTCGTCCCCGGCGCCGCGGACGATACCCGCCGGCTGCGGACCCTCGATGCCCCTTCGAACCTGCCAGGCGAGCTGACCGAGCTCGTTGGCCGGGAAGCGGAGACCGAGGCGGTCCGGGAGCTCCTTCGCTCGAACCGGGTCGTGACCGTGACCGGGCCGGGCGGAAGTGGCAAGACGCGGCTGGCGCTGAGCGCCGCTCGAGGCGTGATCGAGCGCTTCCCCCACGGCGTGTGGTTCGTGGACCTTGCTTCGGTTCGCGATCCGGACTTGCTGGCGGCCGCGATCGCCACGGCCGTCGGCGTGCGCGAATCGCCCGAGCTGACCGCTGGAGAAGCGCTCGTCGGCCACCTCCGCGGGCGGACCACCCTGCTCCTGCTGGACAATCTCGAACAATTGTTGCCCGGGGCGGCCGGAGAAGTTGCCGGGCTGCTTCGCGGTGCGCCGAACCTACGGATCCTGGTTACCAGCCGGGAATTGCTCCGGATCAGCGGGGAGCGCGGCTATCCCGTCCCGCCACTGGATCCCGCGGCCGGCGTCACGTTGTTCCTGGATCGGGCCCTGGCCCAGCGGCCAGACCTGGTCTTGACCGACGAGGCCCGAGCCGCGATCCGGGCGATCTGCGATCGGCTCGACGGTCTGCCCCTGGCGATCGAGCTCGCCGCGGCCCGGATCCGTCTCCTGAGCCCGCAGCTGATCCTGGATCACCTCGGCGCGAGCCTGGACCTCGGCGGTGGCAACCGGGACGTGCCCGAACGGCAGCGATCCCTGCGCGGCGCGATCGACTGGAGCTACGAGCTTCTCGCGGACGGGGAGCGTCGGCTGTTTTGTCGGCTAGCCGTGTTCGAAGGAGGCTGGACGTCCGGCGCCGCGCAGCAGGTGGTAGACCCCGGTGCCGAGCTGCGTCTTGATCTGGCCGACGGGCTCGAATCGCTCGCCGACAAGAGCCTGATCCGGATCGAACCCGGCGCGTCGCCTGATGGCGCGAGTGATGACGAGGTGCGCTATGGACTTCATCCACTGCTGCGCCAATTCGCCCTCGAGCGGTTGACCGAGAGCGGCGAACGAGCCGAGCTCGAGGCTCGCCATGCCGCCGTGATGGCCCAGATCGCGGAAGACGAAGGTGCCACCATCTTCGGCACAGGCGGCGAAGCAAGCCTCAGGCGCCTCGACCGGGACGACCACAACATTCGCGCCGCGATCAGCTGGTCGGTGGCCCACGGTGACGCCCCGTTGGGCGTCCGGATCGTCAGCTCGACCTGGCGTTGGTTCCAGCAGCGCGGCCGGCTGCGGGAGGGCCGGGCGGTCCTGGGCCAGCTGCTGGCCGACCCCGCGCTCGGGGTGGACCTGCGCATCGCGGGGCTAGCCGCGGAAGGTGGGCTCGCCTACTGGATGAACGACTTCGCCGGTGCTCGGAGCGCCTATGACCAGCGCCTGCAGCTCGCGATCGCAACCGGCGATCCCGTCCTGATGGCCGATGCGCACCATGACCTCGGCTTTGTCTCGATGGCATCCCAGGAAAGCGCGGAGCTCCTCGACCACGAGCAACGGGCTCTCGACCTGTATGCCCAGGCCGGTCGCGAGGACGGTGTCATCCGGGCCCGCCAAGGCCTGGTCCTCGCATCGTTCCTAGCCGGCGATTACGCCAAAGCCCGGATCCTCGAGGAGCAGAACGTGGCGGCGTTCCGGTCGGCCGGTTCGGCGTTCGAGATCGCAGACGGGTTGACCCTGCTCTCGGCGATCCTCCTGCAGTTGGGCGATGCGGCGTCGGCCTGGGATCGGATGGCCGAAGGACTCCGCTTCTTTGCCGCCAGCGACAGCGCCTCCGGGATGGCCCGGTCGCTGTGCATCGCCGCAATTATCCAGCTCCAACACGGCGAGCCGGCCTTGGGTGCCCGGCTAGCTGGGGCGGCGTACGAGTTGGCCCGTGAAAAGAACGTGATGCTGGCCCCGGTCGAGGTGCTCCACCTGCCGGATCCCGCTGATCTCGCGACCGCGCACTTCGGCGCCGAAGAAAGCGAGCGTCTCCTGGCGGTCGGGGCCGCGACCCCCCGCTCCGAGATCATCTCTGAGATCCTGGCCGCCGCCTACCAGCCGATTTCGGGTCCAGGCCCCAGTTCGGAGCACGTGGCATCTCCAGCCTCATCTTGAGGGCGCTGGCCTCTCTGTGCGGAAGGCGATCGCCACATGGGTCGCGTCGCGACGGGGCCGGGTCTCGAGGTCTGGGCGTACCCAGCTGGCCTCGTCTTTCAAGCCTGGATGATCCCGCCAAGGGTGATCCTCGTTAGCGAGATTCGAGGCATCCGAGCGACGCGCCAAGGTGTCCTTCAATTACGACGTCCAGGGGTCGTCATCGACCATGACGGCATCGAGATTGGATCGCCGACCGTTTTCGTGGGCCCGGCAGCGGATCGTCTGGGCCCTAGCTTGATCGGCTACGAGGCCGAGCGGCCAGGCATAGGACCAGAATGAGCCGGTGAGACGGCCAAGACCCCTGATGATCGTCGCGGGCGCTGTGGTGATCGTGGCTCTGGTTGGCGTCCGGCTCAGTCCGATGGGGCCCGGTCCGTCCGTGCCCGCCGGCGCGACCGCCTTGCATATCACGACGGAGTCGCCCCACCTGCTGCCGACCTTGGCGTGTGAGACGGCCGCGCTCGTTCCGGCACGGCTCGCGACCGTGAACAGCGATCTCGTCCTACGAGCCGTGGGATCCGGCGAGACGATCCCCGTCGTCTGGCCGAGCGGCTGGGCAGCCTGGCTAGTCGATGGACGTGGCGAACTCGTCGGCCGTGATGGCTCCGTCTTCGCTCGAGAGGGCGACGTGCTCAGTGATCTCGGTGGGGGCGTCGGCAGCGACGATCTGTTTCACGTGTGCATCGTCGGAACCTAGGGCACGGCCGCAGCATCGACGAGAGACCCTTCGGCGTTACCGCCGTACGCACCGGGACTCTGGGGCACGCGTGATCGCGCACAGGTCCTTTGGGAGATTGACGCACGGCCCGGCTACGCCCACGCTTCGATGGAAGTGGCGAGCCCGTTCGTTCGCGGCTCACGACAGGGGGGACTGACATGGCAGGAAGCAGGGACGATCCGGTGACCGCCGCCACCGGACCAGCCGGTAGTCAGAGCCCAGCGGGTGTCGCCACGCTCTGGGCAAGGCGCTGGCCCTACGCCACCGCTACCGTGACCGGCATCACGATCTCGTTCGCGACGATTGCCATCCTGGCCGCGCTGATCCCGGCAGCTCCGCCCGTGGTCGGGTGGATCGGCTACCTCGCCGGTGTGGCCGTCGGCACGCTCGTGGCCGGCCTGAAGGGGGCCCGGGGTTGGGTGGTCGCCCCGATCATCACCCTCGCCATTGCGCTCGTTCTCGGCGGGATCCTCGCACTCTCGGGCGTGCATCTGCCCTGACACGCAACCGAGATGGCGACTGGGCTGGTGACTGGTCCCATGGCACAAGCGGGCTACTCCGGGCGCGATCCCGCAATCGCAGGGGGGTGAGGCGTTTTTTGCTCTCCTGGCGGGTCGCCTGCGATGCCGCTGCAACGTCTCCGGGCGGATGGCATGCCCCGGGAGCCCCGCGGCCGGCTCATGCTTTACGCATGGCGCACCATCTGCGACCCGTCCTGGTAACCAACCCAGTCGATGACCGGGACTTTGCGATGGCTGCCGAACGTCTCCTCGACGACGGATTCCTGCTGATCGACGACTTCCGGCGACAGCTCGCGATCACGTATCCTGACGCCGCGGTCCATCGGCGGGAGATCGTCGCCGAGCCGGTCGTGATCTGGTACGTCTACCGTGACGGCCACTGGGTCAACGCTCGGCGCGAACCGGGCGAAGGTGGAGGATCATCGGTCCGTGACCAATCCACGCGAGGATCTGCGGGCGACCGAACAGGCGATCCACCATGACGCGAAAACGATCGTCGAGCTCGAAGAGCAGAAGGCGCAGCTCGACCCGACTGATGCCGAGGTGGAGCGGATCTCGGACAAGGTCCAGGACATCGCGTCCAAGCTGAGCGACAAGACAGCAGCCGAGCAGGAGCTCGTCGCGGAGATCCAGGCGCCGGAGAAACGCCGCCGACGGAACTAGATTCGAGTGAGTGGGCGGTAGGACGCGATCGAACTTGCGCTGCGCGTAACCGCCTGGTCAGCGGGCATCGGGGGCATCGCGTCCCGGGAACGGCGGTGGGGGCGGCAGACCCTCAGCAATCGCCTCATCGATCAAGGCCCGGTACTCGTCCTCAAGGGTCGCGGCGTAGGCCATCAGTTCGAACGAGGCGGCCGCGTCCGGCCCAAGGACATCGAGACGATGCATCACGGCCCGGTACTTCGCCAGCACGAGCTCGGCGATCGCTTCGTATGGCACACAACCTCCGGACCGGAAATACATCGCGCCGGCCCACACCCGGCGGCGCCATGTCGTTCCCACGGCTCGGCCGGGTGCCCGTGAGCTCGACCGGCCAAGGCGTGGCGTGACGATATGCGCCAAGCTCCTCGAGATCGCTGATCGAGCGGCCTCGGCCCATTGCAGCCGGCTTACAAGGTTTTGGGGATCGACCGTCGAAAGGAGATGTCCGGCCCGTCGCCGAGCTCGTCCGCTTGCGACTGAGGTTCGGGGTTGAAGGCCTCGTCCTCCGGGAACGGAGGCGGCTTCGGACGGTCGTACGCTGTCGCGGCGTCCACGAGGCGCTGATATTCGTAGCGAAGGACGTCGGCCTGCCCCCGGATCGAGGCGGCCTCAGGTGAGCGCGGATCGACCTCGGCGAGGCGCCGCTCGAGGACACGCCATTCCTCGAGGACATGGCGGGCGAGACGCTGGAAGGGCATGTGCTCGGATGCTCCGCTGGCAGCACGGCCGACCCATGTGGCCGGGGCAAGCATATGACCTTGCCAGATCGCTGCAACACGGCGCGATGTGCTGACATCCCGCCCGGATCCCGTGCTCCCCGACGATCGACTAAGTCGCCCCGACCACGGGGCTCGAACGTCAAGGAGTGCCAACGATGGGCGGAAACCAAGGTGGTCAGCCGATGACCCAGAACCAGCCAACGAACCCCAACCAGCCCGGCTCCCAGCCAGGCAATGACTGGGGCAACGACCAGCAGCGCCGCGACCAGCAGGACCGCGATCGCCAGGTCGAAACGAACCAGCATCCGACCGGCTCACCGGATGGCAGCCCGACGCAGCACGACGAGGATGGCCACGGGACTGCGACCAACGGTGCCGGCAACGACGGCACGACCCGCTACTAGCCGCCCGGGGTGCGAGGGATCCGCAACAGGATCCGCCCGCAGGTAGACGGGTCCGCGAGATCCTCGCTGCCAGACTCGCGCCAGCTCCTCGACAACGGACGCGGCGGTCATCGAGGCCCGTCCTGCATACAACGCCTCCGGCCTAACTGGGGTTTGCCGGAGGCGTTTCGTTTGTCCCGACGCCCCGCGGCGGGGTCCTACCGGACCGCCTCGTAGTGGAGAAGGATCTCCTTGTTCTTGCCCGGCTTGGTCTCGACAAGACTGAGCGTCGTCTGACCGTCCATCGGACCCCAGTACCGAGGACCCTTCCCATAAACGACGGGCATAACGAAGAACCAGTAGTCGTCGGCGAGATTGCGCCGGAGGCACTCCCGGACCACGGCCGGACCCCCCTCGATGATGATGTTGCCGCCCTCCTCGCGCTTCACCTCCTCGAGGATCTCAGCGAGATCGCCGCTCATGATCCGCGAGTTCTCCCAGTCGGTGGACTTGAGACGGTGCGAGAGGCAGAGCTTCTCGACACGGTCCAGGTACCGTCGGTAGTCGAGGAGCCAAGCCGCCTCGCCCGGCTCGAGCGCCTTTTCGCTCCACGTCTCCTGATGCCCGAGAAAGGATCGCCGGCCCATGACGACCGTCGTGACGTCGTCGAACCGGTCGAACCACATGTTTCGAAAGAGTGGGTTGGGCTCGGTGGATGGCGGACCCGAGGTCGGATACTCCGGAAACGCGCCGCGGCCATCCAAGGTCATGTACACGTTCGCCGTGATCTTCCGCATCCTCTCGTCCTCCGAGCCTGTCCATCCTTGCTGTGGACTTCCCGTTCCGTGATAGGGGGAGCATTGGCATTTATACACATCCGCTGGGCATATGCAGAGCGTGGCCGACGTGCTTCCAGCTCCTCGCACGACGGCCGCGAGGACATCTAGGCGGTCAGCGGTTGCCGAAGGTTCCCGATGGGTCTACGATCCGCCGGGTTCTGCGGAACCCGTGGAAACCGTACGCAGGAGGCTGGGATGACAGGTCGATCACCCGAGCCGGCGCGTACCCGAGGCGCCGGCATCCGTTCCCGCGGCTGACCTCGCCCACCTGACCTTCTGACGGGCCGGCGCCGGCCGCCCATCCCCGTTGCGTCGGCGTCCGCCGGCGGGAGGTCATCGATGTGTTCCGCTTTATCTTCGCCCGGCCGCGCTCCGCCCGTGCGCGAGTCGGCATCGCCGCGTTGATCGCGATCGTGGGGCCCGGCATCGTCTCTGGCTTTGCCGACAACGATGCCGGTGGGATCACCACCTACTCGATCGCCGGCGCCCAGTTCGGCTACGACCTGCTCTGGGTCCTGCTCATTTCGCAGCTCGCGCTGATGGTCACCCAGGAGGCCGGCGCCCGCCTCGGCCTCGCGACCGGCCACGGCCTGTCCGGGCTGATCCGCGAGCGCTACGGCGTTCGCTGGGCCACCTTCGCGGTCCTGACCATGCTCGCCGCGAACCTGGGCGACACGGTCGCCGAGTTCGCGGGCATCGGCGCGGCCCTGGCCCTGTTCGGGGTGCCGGTCGCGCTGAGTGCGTTCCTGGCCGCGATCGGGATGGTCGTCCTGCTCGCTCGGACCAGCTACCGGCGGGTCCAGATCCTGTTTGTCGTTGTGGGCGTCGCGATCTCGCTCGCGTACCTCGTGAGTGCCCTCCTCTCCCGACCGGATTGGGGACGAGCCGCGGCCTCGTTGGTCGTGCCCCATGGCCAGTTCACGAGCGCCGCCTACATCCTCACCGTCGTCGGCGTGGTCGGGACGACGATCACACCCTGGGGCCAGTCGTTCATCCAGTCGTACGTCGTGGACAAGGGTCTGACCGCCAAGGATCTCCTCGGCTCGCGGATCGATGTGACGGTCGGCGCCGTCCTGACGAACGTCGTGGCCGGCTTCATCGTCGTGGCCTGCGCCGCGACCCTGTGGACCCACGGCGTCGTGATCAGTGATGCCGCCGATGCGGCCAAGGCGCTTGGACCGCTGGCCGGTCCGTCGGCCACGGTCCTGTTCGCGGCGGGCTTGCTGGCTGCCTCGCTGCTTGGGCTTGGCACCGTGCCGCTCACGAGTGCCTATGCGGCGTGCGAGGCCTTTGGATGGGAGGCGGGCCTCGATCACCGCTGGACGGACGCCCGCGCCTTCTATGGATTGCTGGCGTTCTTCGTCGGCTTTGCCGCCCTGTTTGTCCTGATCCCAGGACTGCCGCTGATCGCCGTCCTGTTCCTGAGCCAGGTCTTCGATGGGCTGCTTCTGCCGATCATCCTCGTGTTTGTGATGCTCCTCGCCCGCAATGTCGAAGTGATGGGCGAGCTGCGCAGCGGGCGGCTGGCGATGGCGCTCGGCTGGAGCGTCACGCTCGGGATTGGGCTGTTGTCGGTTGCGCTGGTCGTCAGTCAGGTCGTGTAGAGGCACAGCCCGACACGACCATGTCATCGTGCCGCTGGAAGCGAGCCGCAGGGTCGCGGAACAATCGTCGTTGCGGCGTCGTCAGGGGTGGGACGTGCGAACCATCATCGGATTGCTCGCCGGACTCAGTGTCGTCGTCCTGGTCGGAGCCGGCTGCGCGAGTCCGGCGCCGCCTGGGCCTCTGGTCGGCCCAAGCCCAAGTCCGACCGCGAGCGCACCGGCAGCAGCATCGCCACAGACGATCTACATCGAGGTCGATGGCGTTGTGAGCTACCAGGAGCTCTGCGTCGGCGTGAACGAGTCGATCTGTACAGCGATTGGCGACGCTGCAGTCCACACCTTGGGCGGCGCCGAGCCACCCGGCGACGTTGTCGTGCTGCCGAGGTCCACCCGTCCGGCGCAGATGCCGTCGTGGGCCGACTCGAGCCAGTGCTGGCAAGTCAACCTGCCCACGAACCAAACGACATTGGCTTGCGTGATCGTGGCCAAGGGGACCGACGGCGAATTCCGTTCAGTTCAAGACCAGCCGACGCATCCTGCCGGCTGCCAGGGTTCCTAGGCTCGCCAGCCGGAGGACCGTCGAGGAGGAGCGAACGTCACAGCTTCTCCTCGGTGAAGAGCCGCCATCGCTCGGCCATCGCGTCGATGCCTGGGGCCTCGCCGGGGGCGACCGGCATCCAGCGGACCAGGCGGTTGAGCGCGGCAGCGTGGTCGAATGCCTCCCAGATCGCCTCGAGGGTCGGCCAGGGGTCGCTCACCTCGGCCCGGTGCTCGTAGAGCGAGAGGACAGCCAGACGCATCCAGCGATCACGCACCTGAGCCTCGGAGGGACCGTGGAGCGCCGCCTCGCGTTCGACGATGGCGGCGAGAGCCGATGGCTCATCCGCCGCGAGCGCGATCTCTACGCGAAGATCCGGGTCATCTTCGGCCAACCGGTCCGCGAGATCGACAATGTCTTGAGTGGGCAGCCACGGGTTCGCGGTGAGCCACGCGAGGTCACCCCACCCAAGCTCGATCCTTGACTCGACGAACTCTCTCGTGAGTGGCGGATGAGGGAGGTATTGGAGCGGCCGCGGTTCCATCGCGACTGAGGATACGAGGGCTGCGATCGATCACGATGCCCTCATCGTGCGGGACGAGAGCCAATCAGCCCCCAGATAGGACTCGGGCGATCACCACCCGTTGCCTGGCTCGCGTCGCCAGGTGACACTTCGGGGATGGGGAGCCAGTCGAAACCAGCAATCAATCGATGAGGTGCCGGAGTGCTCCGCGTTCGTTTCCTCGTCCTCCTGTCCGCTTGTCTCGTGGCCACAGGCGCGTGTTCAGTGGGCGCGTCGGCGTCAACGGGGCCATCGGCGACGACAGGTGGATCGAACTCGCCCGCCACACCGACTACGACGGCCACGGTGTTGCCCTCAGCCAGCGCAGCCGCGAGCCCTAGCTTCTTCGTAGGCACGTGCCCCAACCCGGAGGGCGACATCGCCAACACCTGCCTGGGGACTGTCCAAGCAGGGACCTACACGACCAAGACCTTCTACCCCTATATGACCTACACCGTCCCGGCAGGCTGGAGCGACATGGAGGACCTGCCCGGCAACTTCGTCCTGATCCCGCCCGGGGCGACCCTCGACGGGATCAATGCCGGAACGAGCGATTACCTCGGGGTGTATGCCGCGGTGGCGGCCCCTGATCATTGCCTCGGACAGCCGAGTGACACGGTGCCCCAAACATTCGATGGGCTGCTCGGCTGGCTCAAGCACGATCCCGCGATCATCGTGTCGAACGTCAAGGAGGTGACGATCGGAGGCCTGAGCGGGACCGTGCTCGATACCAGGATGCGCGGAACCAAGGGCGACGGCTGCCCCGACGGCGTTTGGGCGGATCTGATCGTCGGCGTTGACAACAGCAGCCTGGTCCATTCCGTCGGGCCGGACCCGGCCACTCGTACCCGGCTCTACCTCTTGAGGAACGGAACGGAAGTCCTCGCGATCGAAGTCGCCGATGTGCCGAATGGCCAGAGCTCAGCGGCCGATTGGTTCAAGGCCGCGACGCCGGTCGTCCAGAGCCTGTCGTTTTCGAAGTAGGGACCAATCTCGACCCGTCTGAAACACCTGCGCCGGCCTCGATCCCGCGGCGGCGGTGCGGACCCGAGCGCGGGACACGATTGACTCGTCGCCTGCCACTCGGTCGCATACCGCGTCTCGAGTCTCGCCCACGACGACGGAGTCCGCCCTAGGTTCGGATGGGCCGCCCCGCCGAGGTCCCAACCCTCGCCGCACCGACGATGCCGGCGAGGTTTCCTAACGTGGCTGGAACGAGCTGTGCCGTTGTCGCGAGGAAGCCCGAGAACTTCGAGAAATCCTTGGCCAAGCCCCCACCGATGATGATCAGGTCCGGCCAGAGGTACGCCTCGTACAGCGCAAGAAGTTCGTTGAGCTCGCGAGCCCATGCCTTCCAGCCGAGATTGCGCTGCTTGCGGGCCAGCGGCGAAACCCGGGATTCGGCATCCTGACCGTGGAGCTGGAGATGGCCCAGCTGGAGGTTGGGGACGAGCTCACCATGCGTGAAGAGCGTCGTCCCGATGCCGGTCCCGAGATCCAGGAGCAGGACGACCCCTGGGTGGTCGCGACCCGCCCCGTAGGCCATCTCGGCCACGCCGGCTGCATCCGAATCGTTGAGGACGGTGACCGGCCGGCCGAGTCGGTCGCCGAGAAGCTGCTCGACCGATTGACCCACCCAGGCAACCTCGCCGTGGGGGGCGGTCAACGCGTGACCGGATCGAATCGCGGAAGGAAAGCCCGCCCCGGCCGCCATCGCCGGGGTCAAGGCGCGGGAAGCCGTCAGCTGCTGGACGACCGCGCCGACGATCGCTAGCACGGCATCAGGTGTCGGCGGCTGCGGTGTCGGCTGGCGGATCCGCTCGCTCACGAGTTGGCCCGTTGCCACGTCGACGACGGCGGCCTTGATCCCGGTCCCGCCGATGTCGATCCCCAGGGCGGAACCTTTGAGAACAGCGGTCGATGTCGGAATGACCGGGTACTCGCGGACGACCGTCTCCTCCTTGGCCGGTTTGGGTTCGCTTATGGCCCGACTTCCCTGGTGATTATCTGCGCAACCGCCCAGCCGTGACTCGCAGTGATGCCGCGAACGCGAGCAGCAGGATGACGAGTAGGGCCATCCACGGAGCCGAGGGAGTTTCGTCAGTGACCGCTGCCTGGCTGGAGGCGATCTCGTCGGTTGCCGGAGCCGCGCACAGCGAGCTATTGATCGTGTTGTGGTCCATTGTGACAGCCCCGTTCCGGGCGAGAGCCCGGCCCTGGAGCGTCGCCCCGGTCTTCAGCGAGATCGAGGTGAGGGCCATGATCGTGCCCTTGAAGCTCGTGGACGTGCCCAGGGTCGCCGAGCTGCCGATCTGCCAATAGACGTTGCAGACCGAGGCACCGTTGATGAGCGCAACACGGCTGTGCGACGCGGTGATCAGCGTGGACCCGGCCTTGAAGACGTAGACGCCCGGACCGTCGAGCGTCAGCGTGCCGGTCAAGCCAAGGTGGGCCGAGGAATACACACCCGGCTTGAGGGTCTTGCCACCAAGCTCCGTGGGCACCTTCTTGACGGGGGTCGCCCCGGCTGCCTCGTTGTAGGCGGCGACCAAGGCATTCTTGGCGTTGAGCGCAACGGCGTCGGCGAGGTGCTTTGCTCCGTGGAGCGTCACGGTCGTGAAGCCCTTCGCTGACGAGCCTGGATGGAGCCCGACGTTGCCCGTGATCGTGGTCGCGCCGGTGTTGGTGATCGTCGTCCCGGCAAGGACGGCAAAGCTCGTCGCGCTGCCAAGGTTGATCGACTGTGCGGCCAGCGCCGTGCTGGCGAGGGTGAGGGCCAGGATCGCCCCCATGCTGATCATTGCGAGGCGTCTCATGTCACTGCCTTCGAACTCACGGCTGGCCCGAGACTCGGCACTTGCGCCCCGCTGACGTGGACCTGTCGAGGGGCTTGCGGCTCAGACTCTCAGGGCAATGTGGCGCAGGGGGATGGCCCTGTCATGACGGTTCGTCATGGACTGGATCCCCGGACCTGATCACCGTCCCGGCGAGCATCGCAGCGACAACCAGGCCGATCGCGACGATCGCCAGCGGAGCACCCATCCATTGGGCCGCCCACCCCAGCGCCAAGAGCACGAGCGCCGCGATTCCGACGAGGGCCGGATCCCGTCCGTGCCATCGCCGGTGGAGCACGCTCACGCCAGTCAGGAAGATCGCGGTCCCGGCTCCGACCAGGAGGCCCGCGTCGATCGCCGGGACGCGCGCGGGATCGACCGTCGAGTCCGCCGCGAGCTGGAGGCCGGCGCCGATCGCGGCAATCGAGACAAAGATCACGTAGTGGCCGTAGCCCCAGGCGATCTGGACGGCGAACGGCTGATCCCGGCTGATCGTCTCGGTGTCCTTGAAGTACGCCCACCACAGGCCGAACACGAGGATCAGCCCACCGATCGCGAGCTCGATCAGGGCAGCCGTCGGTGTCGCTGCACCGAGCGCGGTCTGGATCGCCGTCGTCGCTGCCAGGACGCACTCGCCCAGGACGATGATCGTGAACAGCCCATAGCGCTCGGCGATATGGCCCGGATGCCAGGGCGTCTCGGGGCCACTCCGCTCGGCCAAGATCGGGACCCCGTGCTCGAGGATCGCAACGCCCACCAGGAGGATCAGCCCCGGGGTGCCAGGGACACCCAGCCGGACGACCCACAAGAGCTGGACGACCGCGACGCCGAGTCCATACCGCAGGGCGACCGCGCGTCCAGCTCGATCATCGTGCGCGGCGCGCAGCCATTCGAGCACCAGGGCGCCGCGCATGATGACGTAGCCCGCAACCGCGACCGAGAAGTCGAAGCTGGCAAAGATCCGGGGCACGCCGGCCGCGACGACCAGGACGCCCGCGATCTGGACGAACGTCAGGAAGCGGTGGACGACATCGTCTGTGGCGTAGGCCGAGGCGAACCAGGTGTAGTTGACCCACGGCCACCAGATCGCGAAGAAGACGAGCAGGAAGTTCGCGAGCCCCCGGGCGAAGGCACCGCCGGCGATCGCCTCCCTCAGCCCTTCGCCGGCCTGGCCGACCGCGACGACGAAGCACAAGTCGAACAGGAGCTCGAGCGGGCTCGAGACCCTGAGATCCTCGAGCGGATCCCGGCCGACCACAGGCTCCCGCAGTGGCAAGCGGCTGGCCGACGCGGTCGAGGGCTGATTGGGGCCGGTCGGCTCGATCGGGTCATCCTCGTGTTCGACTGACCAGGGATCGCCGCCATCGTAGCCGCTTGCCAGGCAGGCCCGACCTCGTTCAGGCTCGAGCGGGAGGGGTCGCCCGCTGGCCGATGGTCCAGGTGGCGATCCTGGACGTCACCAGGCCCAAGGCAGCTTCACCCCGCCGACCTGGCTGATCACCGCGGCGAGATCCTCGAAGGCCCACTGTTCGCTGATCTTCCCGGCGTCGTTGATGCGATAGATGTCGACGGCGTCCCAATGGACCGGTCCATTGGTCGCCGGGATTCCCAGGAGGGTGCCGGTGTGTTGCGCCGTGACGATCTGGCGCAACGCCACGAGATCGTCGCTTGCGATCACGTCCTGGACCTCGGCGTGGATGTCAGTGAGTGCATCGATGAACCCGCCGAGGATGGGCACGATCGTGTCGATTCCATTCACGGTTCCCAGTGTGCCGCCATGCCAGGCGATGTCCGCGGTAAAGAAGTCACGGGCGCGCTCCGCGTTGTGCCCGTTGAAGACCTGGCCGACGAAGTCCCGGGCTACCGAGATGCGGCGTTCCGTGGTCATGGCTCCGGTCATTTCGTTTTCTCCGATGGGTGAGAGGTATCGTGGGCGATCTTCGAGCCGGGCCCGCGCCCTTCGCATCTGGGAATTCCTTAGTCCTCGCACCGAATGGCATGCTGCGCAGGGCCAGTCGGCTCGCTGAGGGTCAGGAGGTCACGGGAATGCCGCTGCTCGGCCGGAAGCGGGAGCAAGCCGCCTTCGACCGGCTGCTGGAGTCCGCTCGAAGTCGGTCGGGCGGAGCCCTTCTCGTGTACGGCGAACCTGGGGTTGGCAAGACGGCCCTGCTCGACGACCTTGTCGCGAGGGCCTCGGATGTGCGCGTCGTCCGCAGCGCGGGGATCGAACGCGAGATGGAGCTCCCGTTCGCCGTCGTCCAGCAGCTTTGTGTGCCGTTCCTGGCCCTCGGCGAGCGGTTGCCGGCTCCCCAACGTGACGCCCTCGACGTCGCCTTCGGGCTGAGCTCCGGGCCCGCCCCGAACCCGTTTCTCGTGGCGCTTGGGGTCCTCGGCCTGCTGTCCGAGGCCGCCCGGGAATCGACCGTCCTGTGCGTGATCGACGACGCACAGTGGCTGGACCGGGCCTCCGCCCAGGCCCTCGGATTCGCGGCTCGTCGCCTGACGAACGAGCGAATCGCGGTCCTCTTCGCCGCCCGGGAGACCGGCGATGCGTTCCGTGGGCTGCCAGCGGTCCATGTCCAACCCCTGGGCCGGCGGGATGCCCGCGCGCTCCTCGCGTCGGTGCTGCCGGCCCCGCTCGACGACCAGGTCCTCGAGCGGCTCGTCCTCGAGACACGCGGCAATCCCCTCGCGCTCGTCGAGCTGCCCAGCGGCCTCACGTCGGCGCAGCTCGCCGGCGGCTTTGGCGTGCCAGCCAGCGCACCCCTGCAGACAGGGATCGAGGCGAGCTTCCAGCGGCGCGTGGCTGCCCTGCCTCCTGATGCCCGCCGGCTCCTGCTCGTGGCCGCCAGCGAGCCGACCGGCGACGCCGCGCTCGTCTGGCAAGCGGCCCAGCGCCTGGGGATTCCGGAGTCAGCCGCCCCGGCCGCAGAATCGGACGGCTTGGTCGTGTTCCGGCCGCGAGTCGCGTTCCGGCATCCGCTCGTCCGCTCGGCCGTCTACCGGGCGGCGAGCGCAGTCGAGCGCACCGAAGTCCATCGCGCGCTCGCGGACGCCACCGATCCCGACACCGACCCGGATCGCCGGGCCTGGCACCGTGCCGAGGCGACGACCGTGCCCGACGACGACGTTGCCGCGGACCTGGACCGTTCCGCGACGCGTGCCCAGGCACGCGGCGGGTTCGCCGCCGCCGCCGCATTCCTCGAACGTTCGGCCACCTTGACCACGGTTCCCGAGACACGCTCCGGTAGGGAGCTGGCGGCCGCCCAGGCGAAATACCAGGCCGGCGCGAGCGAGGATGCCCTGGAGCTGCTGGAGCGCTCCGAGGCCGGCCCGCTCGATGCGTTTCGCCTGGCCCAGGCGGAGGTGCTTCGGGCCCAGATTGCGTTCGCCACCAACCGGGGACGTGACGCGCCGGCCCTCCTGCTCGCTGCGGCGCGCCAGCTCAGAGCCCTCGACGCGTCGCTCGCGCGCGAGACCTACCTCGATGCGTTGACTGCGGCGTTGTATACCGGCCGCCTGGCGGAGGCCCTCGATGCCCGGCAGGTGGCAGACGCCGCACTCGCGGCGCCGCCGGCCGCCGCCCCCCGACCCGTGGACCTCCTCCTCGACGGCCTGGCGACGCTGATCGCTCACGGGCCATGGGCGGGAACCCCGCGCGTTCGGGACGCGCTCAATGCGTTTGCCCAGGCCGACCTGGAGTCGAGCGTGGCGCTGCGTTGGCGTTGGCTGGCCGGTCGGGCGGCCGGATTCATCTGGGAGCACGAGGCCTGGGACCTGCTGACCGCGCACCACATTCGAGCGGCTCGCGAGGCCGGAATGCTCGCGGAGCTGCCCCTCGCCCTGAGCACGCGGGTCGGGGTCCTCCTGCTGGCCGGTGAGATCCAGGCAGCGGTCGCGCTGGTCGAGGAGGCCGACAATCTCTCCCAGGCCACGGGCGACGGGATCGCCCCACGCTACGGCCCGATGGCGATCGCTGCCTACCGTGGACACGAGGCCGAGTTCACGAAGCTCGTCAGGGACGGGACCCATGACTTCCTGGTGCGGGGTGAGGGCCTGGGCTTGACCGCGGCGGGCTGGCTGACGGCCTTGCTCAACAACGGTCTGGGACACTACGAGGAAGCGCTTGCCGCCGCGACGGAGGCGTCGAGGATCCCGGGCGAGGTGTGGTTTTCGACCTTTGCCCTGGCGGAGTTGGTCGAAGCCGCGTCCCGCAGCGGGCATCGGGAGCGGGGCGTCGAAGCCCTGGAGATCCTCGCCGCGTCGACCAGCGCCAGCGGCACCGCCTGGGCCCTCGGGGTCGAGGCCAGGTCACGGGCGCTCCTGGCCGAAGGCGACGCCGCCGAGCCGCTCTACCGCCAGTCGATTGAGCTCCTTGCGGGGACCCGACTTCGCCTCGACCTCGCCCGCGGCCACCTGGTCTATGGGGAATGGCTGCGGCGCACGGCCCGCCGGATCGACGCCCGGAACGAGCTTCGAATCGCGTACGAGCTGTTCACGGAAGTCGGGATGGAGGCCTTCGCCGAACGCTCGCGGGTCGAGCTCGAGGCGACCGGCGAGCGCGCTCGCAAGCGGACCTCGGCCACGCTCGCCCAGTTGACGCCCCAGGAACACGAGATCTCACGCCTCGCGGCCGAGGGCCGCACCAACCGCGAGATCGCCGCTCAGCTGTTCATCAGCCCGAGCACGGTGGAGTACCACCTCGGCAAGGCCTTCCGGAAGCTCGACGTGACATCCCGGACCCAGCTCGCTCGGAGATTGCCGGTGTAGCCGACCCGAGCGCTATGCGCGTGGATGGCCTGCGCGGCTTCGATCCTCGCGGCGTGATCCGAGGAGCCTTCGGGTCACCGGGACGAACGCGGCTGCGAAGCCAACCTGGCCAGCCACGATCACCAAGATGAGCAACGCTGGGACGCTCAGGAGGAAGCCTGGCACCAGCCACGCGACGAGCGCCGTGGTATCGAGCGCGCCAAGATCGCTCAACGCGACTCCGCCACCGGCCGGCAGGCTGCCGATGTCAACCTCGACTTGACCGGGACCTTGGCTGGATGGGCTCGGCGGGCTGGCTATGGTCCCCAGGATGCCCGAACCACCTGGCGACGATGACGGAGTAGGCGATGCATCACTCGATGGCTGGGCTGAGTCCGCGACGCTCGGTGTGGGAGCTGGGCTGGCTGTGCCGCCCGGACCGGAGCCGGGGCTGGATGTTGGGTTCACCGTCGGCGTCGGCGTCGGCGTTGGCCTCGGCGTCGGCGTCGGCGTCGGCCTCGCCGTCAAGCTTGGCGTCGGGGAGGGTGTCGGAGTGGGGGTCGGAGTGGGAGTCGGAGTGGGCGTGGGTGTTGGCGTTGGAGCCGGCCCGCCGACTGCGAGTCCGACGGTCAGAGAATCGGCGCCAGCCGAGCAGTTCGCATGGTCATAGGAGATCCCGGCGACCGTGTAGGCCCCTGTCGGCGTGCCGGTGAGCTGAAGCGTGAATGTGACCGAGTCGCCCGTCAGGCTCAGGTCGTCGAGGTCCGTGAGCCCATGGACACGGACGATCGTCTGGCTCGGTGGGCCACCTGTCGGTGGATCGGCAGTCCACAAGTGGGGGAGAGTCGCAGAGTTGACCGTCACCTGGTGCACGGTGAACGCAGCCGGCAGCTTGAGCTCGACACAACCGACGGTGCTGCCGCCGGGTTGGTTCGTTGCGGTGAACGTGACACCGGTCGACACGCCGTTGGAAACCGTGCTCGGGTTGTCGGTCAAGGTCCATCCGCCCGACGCGGCCAACGCCAAGCTCGAAGCGAACAGGACGCCGGCCAACGCTCCGACCGTGACCATCCCGATCCGGGTCAGCCGCGATCTCCCCAGCTCACGGCGGCGCATCAGGCGACCTGGCGACCCGGGACGATCAAGGGTGGTTCGGTTCGTGCCGGCCTGGGTTGGCCCGGCATCGGGGCGTCTACGGCGGTCCAGATCCCCCGCACGAAGATCTGGACGAGGCGAGCCTCGAGCTGGCTGCCGGCCGCATCCTCGAGCCGGTTCAGCGCCTCCTCGACCGAGAGCGCCTTGCGATACGGACGGGTTGTGGTCATCGCGCTGAAGGCATCACCGACCGCCAGGATCCGGGCGACCAAGGGGATCTCCTCGCCGGCCAGCTCGTCGAGGTAACCATGGCCATCCCATCGCTCGTGGTGATGGCGGATGCCGGCCCGGATCAGCTCGATGTCGGGCAAGTCGCGGACGATCGAGTCGCCAAGCGCGACGTGTTGCTTGACGATCGAGTACTCCGCGTCGGTCAGCCGACCAGGCTTGCGAAGGATCACGTCCGGGATCCCGATCTTGCCGATATCGTGGAGCAGACCGGCCCGGTGAATCGCCTGGCGCGTTTCGGCATCAAGCCCCAGCTCGCGACCGAGGAAATCCGCGTAGCGCGCCACGTCCTCGGAATGTCGCCGGGTATAGCGATCCTTGGTGTCGACGGCGATCACCAATCCCTCGAGGATGTCAAAGGTCTTGGTGTAGCCGGGCACGGGAAGGCCGGCCTCAGCGACGTGGACGGCATCCCCGCCGCTCGCCTTGGCCTCGTTCAGGGTCATCGCCGCGACCGACAGGAGGGTGGTCACGGACTCGCCGTTCGTCGGGAATCGACAGACGCCTGCGCTGAACGTCACGGGCAGGCGTTCTGACCCATCGAATTGGAGCGACAGCTCGGCCAACCGAACCCGCAGCCGCTCGAGCATCGGGCGAAGTTCCTCATGGCCCGCCCCGATCACGAGGAACTCATCGGGCCCGTATCGTCCCCAGGTCATCGCCGGGGGAACGTCTTCCCGCAACAGACTTGCAATTTCGCCCAGGACGAAGTCACCAGCCTGGTGGCCATACGTGGCGTCGAGCAAACCAAAGTTGTCCAGGTCCAGGAGCGCCACCTCGACCTCGTCTGCGGTCGACCGCGCACGCTCAATCGATACGGCCAGCAATTCGACGAGCGACCCGTGGTTGAGCGCCCCCGTCAGGGGATCCCGACTCGCCGCATCGAGGAGCTGCCGGGTCTGGCGCGTCAGCCGCTGCTGCGCCGCCCAGAAAATGAAGATCAGCAGGAGCGTGCTGATGAGGGCCGCGCTGAGGGTGATCACGACCACGTGGATGCGGTTGGCGTCCAGCTCCGCCAGAATTGGCGCTGCATCCCGCCAGAGGGCGACGACCGCGAAGACGCGGCCGGCCTGGATTACCGGCAGGTATTCGCGGAGCACTGACGATGTCCCGAGGGCCGCGAGCGCACCGGCGTTGCCCGGGCTGACGATCGCTGCCCCAGCAACTTGCCTGTCGATCACCGCCGACAGATCCGCGTTGAGCGGCACCTGCTGTGTCGGAGTTGCCTCGGCGTCCGCCGCGAGGACCGAGCCATCCGGCCCCAGCAGCGCCGCGTGGAGAATCCCGCCGTGCGCGGTGAGGAACTGGAGGCCCTCGGTCAAGAGGAGCCGGCGATCAGCGGTCAGCCCGCCGGGTTGGAGATCCGCCTGACGAAGATTGAGGCCGACGAAGCTGCGGACCGTTGCTGCGTCCGAGCTCACGGTCGAGTTGAGGAGCGTGCTCGTCGAGTCTGCGGTCACCAGCGCAGCCTGGCCGCTGGCGGTCATGCCGACGATCACGAGGAACGCCGCAATCACGAGCAGCAGCAGAACAGGCCGGACGGGTCGTTGCCCGAATGTCGGCGCGATGGGATTCGCCTCCGTGCGCGTCTAGGGCATACGAGCGTACGTATCCGGGCACGGAGCCGGAATGGGACTGAAGTCCTGGGTTGCGCGGACACTGTGGGCTGCCCCGAGCGGATTCAGCATCCGCCTGGGGAAGCCGGATAAGCGCAGCCGGGAACACCCCCGCGGGTAGGGCCTCTGCCGACGGCCGCTCGCGCTCGGGCGGCAGATCTTGCGATCGATCTGCGATCGGCGCCATCGAGGCTGACGGTACGCGCAAGTCACGAGGACGCCGGTCTCCCCGGGCGGCGGCCCACCTCCCGACGAGCAAGGCGGGACCAAGGAGGTCATTGATGTCGATCCACTCGCAAAGGCGCCCCTGGGTTGTCGCGACCATCGGCCTTCTGGCGCTCATGGCCGCCGCCTGCTCGGGCGGCGCAACGTCGGACCCGACAACTACCGGGACGCCACTCACCAACACGACGCCTGTGGCCAGCGCAGCCGCCAGCGGCACGGCTGACCCCTGCTCGCTCGTCACCTCAGCCGAGGCTCAGGCCGCCATCGGCGTGGCAGTGGCCACCACGAAACGAAAAGACGAAGGCGGAGTTCAGGTCTGCGACTACACGAGCGCGGATGGCCGGACCAGCCTGGTGGTCACCCTGTACGGCGACGCCGAGGACACGACATCATTCGAGCTCGCGTTCGCTGGCCAACCGGTCAGCGGAGTCGGCAGCGATGCTCGGTTCAACGCCGACCTGTCGGCCCTGGCCGTCCTGCAGAACGGCACCGTGGTCGACGTGAGCATGTCCAATCCGGTCGGCGTTGCAGGGGCGCAGATCCAGACCGCCTTGACGACGGTGGCCATCGCAGCCATCGGCCGCCTCTGATGTGTGCTTGCGACCACCACTCCGCGCGACACACCGCAGGCGGATGAGTGCCGCTCCAACTGGCCGGACGATGGTCAGCGAGTCTGCGCACCAGAAGCGGCCGGCTGTCGGGAGGCCTAGCTAGCCGCTCGTTCCCGCGGGCGTCGCGGCGAAGGAGGCGCGGCTGGATCCGGGGTGGGTCCCGGCTCGCCGGCGCCTTGGATCCGGTTCCGACCAGCAGCCTTTGCCTGGTAGAGGGCGCCATCGGCGGCTTGGAGGAGGTCAAGCCGCGTCGTCCCTTGGACCGGTGCCGAGGAGACTCCGACCGACACGGTCAAGCGCGCCGTGATCCCGGGTGCGAGGGCGATGATGGTTGACTCGGTCCGCGCCCGGATCCGTTCGGCGACGATGGATGCGCCCTGTCCGTCCACGCCTGGCAGGAGGACCGCGAACTCCTCGCCACCGTAACGCGCTGCGAGATCTCCATCCCGCATGCACGATCGGAGCACATCGGCAAAGGCCCGCAAGGCTTGGTCACCGGCCGGGTGGCCGTGCTGGTCGTTGAACTCCTTGAAGTGGTCAACATCGAGCATCAGTACGCTCAGCGATTCGTTTTCCGTCCGGGCGTTGAGTGCAGCCTCGACGGCCAGGTCGAAGGCTCGGGTATTCGCCAAGCTGGTCCGTGGGTCGGTGCTGGCCTGGCCGCGGAGGGCCGCGAGCAGGCGCCGGTTGCCAATCGCCAGTGCGGCATGCTCGACGATCCGCATCACGCTTGAACGGAGCTGGAGTGGCAACGCGAACGGGCGCTCCCAGTAGAGGTGAACCGCGCCGATCGATTCGCCGCTGTTCATCGGCACACAGACGACGGTCCCACGGACGGCGGGGTAGACCGGACAGTGGACCGAGAGGGCAGCCTGGGCATCTTCGGTGACATACATGCTGCCCCGGACGAGCCCGACGCACGCGGACAGAGCGTCCAAGGCGAGGACGTTGGCGATCGCCTCGCCCATGATCGCCTCAGGGACAGCACGGTCCTTCGAGCGGTTGAGGACATGGGTGACGGCGGCATCTGGATGGACCAGCATGGCCAGGGCCTCAAGGCTGGAGGCGGCCACCGCGGTGTCATCCGAGGCGAATGAGGTCACCTCGGTGAAGCGGTTCAGGACGCCGGCGTGCATTGCGTCGCGCTCGAGGGCGCGGCCGTAGCGTCGGATCAACCAGATCGCAAGCAAGGCGCCAAGGGAGAGCAAGGCCACGCCGATGACCGTCGCCCCGGTCCGGGTCAGGGTAAGGACTCGCGCCCGCTCGAGATTCGCAGCGTCGAGAGATTGAAGCTGGGAGTCGAGCACCAGGAGGGCGGCGTTGACGGTTTCGTGGTCGTTTCCTGGCCCGCTCGTGAATGGTTGCAGACGAGTCCCGCCACCGGCCTGGATCGCCGCAACGACCGGTCGGGCGAACGCGGCCTGCCAGGCAGCCGAGGCATTCCGGACGGCAGTGATTGCGCCATCGACATCGCTGAGCCCGACCGCCGCCGCCGTCATCACCTGGCTGATGGAGGCTTCGTTGGCCGTGGCCTGGTCGAAGTCGGTCAGCGAATCGGCCCCGCCGCGGATGATGTAGTTGTCGATCGCCGACTCCTGGTCACGCGCTGCGTCGGACAGCTGGCCGGCATTCACCCACAGTTGGGTCGCGACCTGGGTGTCGGATTCGAGGTCGGTCCGCTCTGATTCAGTGAGGGCGAAGACCGCCGCTACCACAAGGATCGCTGCAACGGCGAGCGCTGCGATCGCCGCGAGGAATCGGGTGTGGCGCGAGATCAGATGCGCTTCGTCGGGGCGTGTCGATGCCATGTCCCCAAGAGGCTGGGGCATCGTGTCGGCCTTGACGCCGCTACCGAAGTCAGTTCTCGACGAGCCATTTGGCCGGGCTGCTCCGACCACGATGACTCAGTGGGCCCACCAGGTCACTTGACGCAAGCGGCTGAGCGGCGTCCTATCGGCAGCGCAGGGATTGAGTCAAACAGGGGGACTTCACGGATGCGGCGACTCAAGGGTCTCGCGGGCGTATTCATGGCGGCAGCGCTCCTTGGGAGTTGCTCCTCGCCGGCGGGCTCGGTGGTCAAGATCCCAACAGAAGCGACCGCTCCAGCCGGGGCCTCGGTCCTCTGCCCGACCGCCGCGTTCACGCCATTCACCCTGGCCGGCGATCCGACCAAGTCACCGGCGGTCTGGGGCATCAACTCCTATGGGCAGGCCTTCCCGATCACCTGGCCGAGTGGCTTCACAGCCCGCTTCAACCCCACCCTCCAAATCGTGGATCCGACCGGCGCGGTGGTCGCGACCGGCGGAGTCGTGATCACCGACGCGGGTGGCGGCGGCGATGGGTCCGGAGACAACGGTGAATATCTGTGCATCATCGATGGCAAGACCTACTGACGACCCGAGCCGAGCCGACGATTGGCTGCGAGCCAGGATCGTCCGGCATCATCGGGACCTGGCGCACAGCCATCCGATGAGCGACCCAACCTCAGACGGTCAGACCTCCCCGCGGACGAAGGCGACCGGGTGCTTGGGCTGGTATAGCCCCACTTCGGCGCCACTGGGGAGTTGGATCTTCGTGACCGATCCCCACCGCGCCTCCTGGACGTCGGAGCAACTGACGCTCCTGGCCCGAAGCTCCGTCATCTCGGCCGCCAGGTCGTCGCACATCAAGTAGAGCTCCTGCCCGCCACCGCTTTCTTCAACAGGGTGCACCGCGAGCTCTGCCGGCGGCAGCGCGAAGATCAGCCAGTCGTGACCGGCAACGACCGAGGGAAAGCCCAGGACATCACGGAAGAAGGCACGATCGGCGGCCGCGTCCGTGCTGTAGATGATCACGTGCGCCCCGAACATCGCCCACCTCTGCCGCCAGCGACGATCTGTGGCTATTGTCCCGGCGGAACCCGACCCTACACCCCAATCGACTTCTTGCACACATACTGAAGAATGCGCACGGCCAGTCGGCGAACGAAGGAGCCCCAGACCATGAGGATCGCGATCATCGGCGCCGGTAGTGTTGGTGGCGGGCTCGGCGCTGCCCTCGCGGCTGTCGGCCACTCCGTGGTCTTCGGCGTCCGCGACCCTGAGAGCGAGAAATGCCGGGCCGCTCTCGCCTTGGCTCAGGGTTCGTCCGCCGCCCTGCCGGGCGAGGCAGTCGCCGATGCCGACCTGATCGCCATCACTCTCCGGCCAGATGCCATCCCCGAGATGGTCGCCGTGCTGCCATCTCTCGCGGGACGCATCGTCGTCGATGCGATGAACCGGCTGGGCGGAGATCCCGCCCGGAGCACGAGCCAGGACCTCGCCGACCTGCTCCCCGGTGCCCGGATCGTCAAGGCGTTCAATACGATCGGCTTCGAGAACCTCACGACTGCCCGCGGGCGGAAGGTGCCCGCCGCGATGTTCGTCGCCGGCGACGACCCGGACGCCAAGCGGATCGCGATGGGACTCGCGACCGAGCTCGGGTTCCGGGCGGAGGATGCAGGATCACTGGCGAATGCGAAACCGCTCGAGGAGATGGTCAAGGTCTGGCTGGCACTTGCGAAGCAGCACGGCCGGACCGTCGGATTCGCCATCTCAGACGGCTAAGGCCGGAGACGGCGCGGCCCGTCGTTCCTACGGGGTCACGTGGATCGTGATCGGGGCGCTCAGGGCGTGACTCGGGAGTTTGCAGGCCTGATCGCTCGAATAGTCGGTGAACGAGGCGAGGGCCGTGATCGTCCAGGTGCCGGCCGGAAGTCGGACGACCGGATCGGTGAAGAACGAGGCATAGAACGCGGCGCCCGACGCCTGCGGGTCATAGCCGCCCGTCTTCGTGAGCTTCGAGCTGACCGGCTGGCCCGGCGCGAGCTGGTACGGCCGACAGTCGAGCGTCCAAGCCCCTTCGACGTGCCGGTCAAGGCCGCCGACCTCGTCGTACTTGAACCCGACGAGCCCCTCGCCTGACCCTCCGACCTCGATCGGAGCATCGACCGACAGGCTCGCGCTGCCCTCGATCGGCTGACTG
>DATGFT010000140.1:0-3183 GCA_035308915.1 Solirubrobacteraceae bacterium | reverse complement strand
CACGGAATCGGCCCATCGAGTGCCCAGTCGAGCTTGCCCACGCCTGGGCCATAGCGGAAGCCGCTCAGGCGGCGGCGATAGCCGCCCTTCAACGCCGAGCCGGCAATCGAGACGAGCGCCCGAGGCGTCGTGTTGAACAGGATCGCACGCGCGGCCGGAAGCTCGTCGAGGCTCGTCACAGGGTGTCCGGTGACGATCTCGCCGCCCAAGGCCCGGAGCTCGGCGGCAAGGCCGTCCGCGAGGCGCTGGGTGCCGCCCCGTACGACAGGCCAGCCGTAGGCGTGTGCGGTCATCGCCAGGACCAGGCCGAACGAGGCCGTCGCGAGCCGGTCGAGCGCGACCATCGAGTGCGCGCACAGACCGCCGAACAGCGCTCGCGCCGGTTCCGCGCGGAAGTTCCGGCGGGCAAACGGGGCGGCCGGCAAGAGGGCCCGCAGGCCAAAGCGTGCCACGGCCACCGGGTGGCGCGGGAGGCGCAGGCTCGGGCCAAGAATGAACGGCAGGGTCTGGCCGGCCTCGCGGACGAGTGGACCCAGCAGTCGCTGATAGGCCGGACCATCGGCGCCCAGACTTGCCGCGGTGGCTTCGACTGAGCGCTCCAGGAGCGCGACCCGACCGTCGTCCAATGGATGGGCCAATGGAATGCCAGGGTGGACGAGTTCGACCCCGTACTGGCTGAGATCAAGCCCGGCGAAGAATGGTGACGCCACCGACGTTCCCTGAACCGTGGAGCACACGTCGTGGATGTAGCCAGGGAGCGTCAGCTCGGCGCTGCGCATGCCCCCACCGATGGTCTCGGCGCCCTCGTAGACGACAACCGAGCGACCCGCTCGGGCCAGCGTGATCGCCGCCGCGAGGCCATTAGGCCCGGATCCAACGACGATGGCATCGGGAGCATCTCGGATCACGGGCAGCCTAGCCATTCCCTTCATGGTGAAACCAGGCCCGGGGATGGGTCAGTCGATAGAGCGTGGTCCGG
Organism: Solirubrobacteraceae bacterium; assembly: GCA_035308915.1. Lineage (GTDB taxonomy): Bacteria > Actinomycetota > Thermoleophilia > Solirubrobacterales > Solirubrobacteraceae > Palsa-465. The sequence continues at coordinate 2,204 of DATGFT010000140.1, read as the reverse complement.
ATCGCAGCGTTCTCGCGGATGTTGCCCGCATAACGCCATTGGCGGCGGCGATCGACGCACACCCGCTGCATGTCGACCGTTGCTCCAGGATCCCCGAAGCGGGCGGCGAGCGCCTGGAGCGTCGCGGCCCAGAACCGGTCCTCCATGCGGTGGCCGACGATCGGCATCGACAGCTCGTACAGCGGGTCGCTGGCTCGCATCAGGGACTGGACCTGGATCACCGCAGCTGGATCGTCGCGGTACGCGGAGAACGTGATCCAGGCCGCGAACTGGTGGCCCTCGGGGGTCATGAACGCGAACGATTCGTCGTCCGCATAGATCACGAGCACCCCGGTCGAGAGCGTCATCTTGCCGGGCATGGCCAGGTTCAGCACCGCGACCTCACCGGGCTCGAGGCTGGTCAGGGAGCCGTAGAAGCGGTTGCCCTTGGGCCAGAACTCGCCGAAGTGCTCCTTCCACGTCCGGATCACCACTTCCGGAGTCACGTCGGCATCGCTGAGCGCGACGCGATAGGTCTTCTGCCAGAGCTGGCCAAAGCCCTGGACTGGGCCGGCCAGCCGCCGGCCGGCAACGTTGAGGTTGAGTGCGTTCGTCGAGATCGTGCCGACCTCCAGGCGGGCGACCGGCGCCGCCCAGTTTGAGGTCTTTGGCGCCGGGGTCGGGGTCTCCTCGGGTGGCGTTCCGCTCGGCTGGCTGGTTTCGGTCGTCATCGTTGGGTCCTCCGCTCGATCCTGCTTCAGGCGCCGTCAAGCCCGACGGCTCGTTCCAAGGCCGCCGCCTCCGTGTCGTAGATGCCGATCGCGTCGTCGAGGCGGGTCAGCTCGAAGATCTGCCGGTAGTGCTCAGTCAGGCCGAACGCAAAGAGGTGCTGGTTCTGGCGCTGCACGCGCACGAGCAACGTGACCAGAAGCCCGATGCCACCGCTATTCATGTAGTCAAGGGCACTGAAGTCGAGCAGGATCGAGCGCGTCGCGTCGTCGCTCGCTCGGGCATAGGCGTCCATGAGCGCCGGCTCCGTGCCCGACGTGATGTCGCCCGTAATCGCGATCGTGCTGGCCGTCGGCGAGAGTCGACGGACCTCGATCGTCGTCGTGTCACTGGTCATGGCCGGCCTCCTGCCGTCTCCCCGATCCCGAGCGCGCTCGCGCTCGCGGCGTCGTCGAAGATCCGCATGTAGTCCGAGAGCCGAGTGAGCTCGAAGATCTCGGCGTAGTGGGGGCTCAGCCCGCAGGCCCGGATCTCGCGCCGATCGCGCCGGCCATCGGCCAGGAAGCGCACGATCAGGGCGATCCCGGTGCTGTTGATGTAGCCCACAGCGCTGAAGTCGAGCAGGATCACGCTGGCCGCGCCGGCAGCGACGTAGGCAGCCGCCAGATCGGCCTCCGCATCCCGGTCGATATCACCGGACAGGACGACCACGGCGAGGCCCGGTTCGTCGCGGACCTCGGCCTCAAACCGGCTTCCCGGCATCGTCGACTCCTTTCAAATGCAGGGTCAGGATCACGGTCTGCGCTTCGCCTTGGGTGACGATCTCCATCGCGTCGACCATGTGCTTGATCAGGAAGAGCCCCCAGCCCCGCGGCTTCTGTTCGCCGGCGAGCTTGGCCTCAAGGTTCGGTTGCTCCGCGTCCGGGATCGGGCCACTCAGGCCACGATCGGTGATGCTCACGACGAGGTCATCGTCTGCGAGCCAGACCGCGATCTCGACGGGGATCGCTGGGTCATTGCGGCTGCCGTACTCGATGGCGTTCATGGCGGCCTCGCTGACGGCAGTCTTCAACCGCTCGAGGCGGGCCGTCTCGAGGCCGAGGGGCGCGACGGCCTCGGCAACCTTTGCCATCGCCGTTCGCTCGTTGCCGGGCTCGCCCGGCAAGGACAGGCTGAGCAGCACCTGTCGGTCGCCCGCGCTGCTGGCGAGGTCGGCCTGCTCGAGGAGCACGTAGTCGCCACCACCGGTCCGCTCGAGGGCGACCAGGGTAATGTCATCCTCCTGGTCCCAGCCGCGCCCGACGAACGCATGCAGCTGCCCGAGCAGTTCGTTGATCAGCTCGCTGCTCGGGCGTTCGCGAGCCATCAGCTCGCGCAGCCGTGGGAAGCCGAACATGTCGCCCGCGGGTCCATGGGCCTCGATCAGGCCGTCGCTATACAGCAGCATGGATTGGTGCGGGTCGATCGTGGCTTCTTTCTCCTCGTACCGCATGTCC
>DATGFT010000139.1:0-9110 GCA_035308915.1 Solirubrobacteraceae bacterium | reverse complement strand
CCAATCGCATCCCCACCCGACACCAACAAAGACCAAAACTCCTCCGGCGAGGACACCCCACCCGGAAAACGACACGCCATCCCCACCACCGCCAACGGCTCCTCCACCCGCGCCACCGACACCACCGGCGAGGCCTGCGCCACCACCCCCGTCAACTCGCCCAGCAAAAACTCGCTCACGGCCACCGGCGACGGGTGATCGAACACCAGCGAGGCCGGGAGCCTCAGCCCGGTCGTCGCGCTCAGCCGGTTGCGCAGCTCCACCGCGGCGGGTGAGTCAAAGCCCGCCTCCCGGAACGGCCGTCGAGCGTCGACGGCATCGGCCGACGCGTGTCCAAGCACGAAGGCGACCTGCGTCAGCACCGTATCGAGGACGAGCTGCGCCCGGTCTGCGTCGGGCAGTTCGGCGACTCGTGCCGCGAACGCTGAAGCAGGGCGATCGTCGCGCGCCTCCTCCTCGGCAGCACCGGGCTCTGCCATGCCAACGGTGCGCTCGGCGCTCGCGGCCGATTGCCGCGGCCCAGCATCGAACCAGTAGCGCTCGCGCTGGAACGCATAAGTGGGCAGAGCCACGCGTCCAGCTTCCGAGTCTGCAAAGAATGCCTCCCAATCGATCGCCGCTCCGCTGACGTACGCCTGGCTGAGCGAGCCCATGAACCGCTCGGGGCCTCCGTCGCCACGCCGCAGAGACGGCACCACTGCGCCGCCAGGCTCCTCGCACTCCTCGTCCAGGATCCCCTCGACGGCGAACGTGAGCACGGGGTGCGGGCTGATCTCGATGAACGTCCGATATCCCTCGCGGACCAGCTCGCGCGTCGCCGAATCGAACAGCACGGTTTGACTGACGCCGCGATACCAGTGCTCGGCGTCCATCCTGGCCGTGTCCAGAAGCTCGCCGGTGACGGTCGAATACAGAGGCACCTGGCCGGCGCGGGGCGAGATCGGGCCCAACGCCTCGAGCAAAGGCTCACGGATCGCCTCCATATAGGGCGAGTGGGAGGCGACATCGGCGATCTCACGGGCGCGGATGTCCTCGGCCTCACAACGCCGGCGCAACTCCTCGAGGGCCGCTCGATCGCCTGAGATGACGACCGACCCGGGACCGTTCACGACTCCAAGCCAGAGCCGCTCGTCGAGCTCACCCAGGCGATCGGTCAGCTGATCGACCGAGAGGGCAACCGACAGCAGCGCGCCATCACCGCCGGCGACCCGAGCCAGCGCGTGGCTGCGCAGGACCACCGTGCGAGCTGCGTCCTCGAGCGACAACCCGCCGGCAACATGGGCGGCGGCGATCTCCCCGAGTGAATGCCCGACCACGGCAGCAGGCCGGACGCCGACCGACTCCCACAATCGCGCCAGCGAAACGGTGACGGCAAACAGCGCAGGATGAATCACCTCGACGCGATCCATGGCGGGCGCGCCCGGAACACCTCGCAACACGTCCCCGAGGGAGAAATCGATGAACGGCCTCAGCGCCTCCTCGCACTCACGCATATGACGGGCGAACACCGGCGAGCGCTCGATCAAGTCAACGCCCATACCCACCCACTGCGACGCCTGACCCGGGAACACGAACACCGCTTCGCCAGCTCGCCCGCCGCGGAGCGCCGTGCCTTCGACGAGGTTCGCTGCCGGCATGCCCTGCGCCAGACTCTGGAGTTCGCTGACCAGCTGGGCTCGGGCGCTTCCCAACACCACCGCGCGATGCTCGAACGCCTGGCGTGAGGTGGCGAGCGAGTACGCCACATCGCCCGGTCGCAAATCAGGTTCCTCCTCGAGATACGAAACCAGCCGCTGGGCCTGCGCCTCGACCGCCGCGCGAGTCTTCCCGGAGATGACCCAGGGCACGACCCCGAGCGAGGGGATGCCACCGTTGGCGGCGCCGCTCGTTTCGCGATCCACGGCCGGCGCCTGCTCGAGCACAAGGTGGCAGTTCGTGCCGCCGACCCCGAAGGAACTGACTCCCGCCACCCGCGGGCGGTCAGCGTCAGCCCAGCCGGCCAGCGTCGTCTGGACGCTAAGCCCCAGCTGCTCGAGTGGGATCTCCGGGTTGGGGCTCTCGAAGTTCAGGCTCGGCGGGAGCTCGCGATGCCTGATGCTCAAGACCGCTTTGATCAGGCCGGCGACGCCGGCAGCGGCCTCCAGATGGCCGATGTTGGTCTTGACCGAGCCGACGACCAAGGGCCCGGCCTCGCCGCGCGAGGACCCCAGCGCCGCCCCGAGTGCGGTCGCCTCCACCTGATCTCCGAGCGGTGTCCCCGTCCCGTGTAGCTCGACATACTGGATCTCCGCCGGCGTGACCTTGGCCCGCTCATAGGCCAAGCGCAGCAACTCCTCCTGCGCCCGAGGATCCGGGGCGGCCAAGCCCTCCCCACCGCCGTCGTTGTTGACAGCTCCGCCGCGGATCACGCAGTAGATCACGTCGCCGTCCGCCAACGCGCGCTCGAGTGTCTTGAGCGCCACCACGCCACCGCCCTCGCCGCGGACAAAGCCATTGGCCCGGGCGTCGAACGTGAAGCAGCGCCCGTCGGGAGACAGCGCGCCGAAGCGGGCCAGCCCGATCGCGCGCCGACCTGCGAGATTGAGGTTTACCCCGCCGGCCAGCGCGAACGACGATTCGCCCGCCAACAGGCTTTCACACGCCAGATGTACGGCCACCAGGCCTGAGGATTGCCCGGTATCGACGGTCAGGCTGGGACCGCGAAGACCGAGGAGGTAGGAGACGCGGTTGGCGATGATCGCGCGCTCGGTGCCCGTAAAGGCATGACGGCTGATGGCATCCGGCGCAGCGAGGTCGAGCAGGTCCGCGTAGTCGCTGGAGAGCGCCCCCACGTAAACACCGGTCTGGCCACCAGCGAGCTGATCGGGCGGGACTCCCGCGTCCTCCAGCGCCTCCCAGCTGAGCTCCAGGACCAGCCGCTGCTGGGGGTCCATCAGCGCGGCCTCGCGCGGCGAGATACCGAAGAAGCCCGAATCGAACCTGTCCACCTGCTCGAGGAAGCCGCCGCGGCGGAGCCCGGGCAGGGCCTCATCCGACTCGGCCAGTCCGTACATGGCCCAGCGCTCGGCAGGAGTTTCGGTGATGGCGTCCCGGCCCTCCCGGAGCAGCCTCCAGAAGGCGCTCGGGTCGGCCGCGCCCGGGAAGCGGCAGGCGACGCCCACCACGGCTACCGCACGCTCGCTACTCATCGCTCACCCAGGCGGATGGGGACCGGTCCCTCGATCAGGCCTCGGCAGGTTGACGGCGCATCAAGTTGTGTACGGAAAACCCCCAATGCGAGAATCTTCAGCCCCCCGCTGAATACCGCTTGCTTTTGAAACCCCCGGGCACCCCCCCGGATGCCCGTCAGGAACTATACAACCGCACCGCCTTCGAACGAGCGGCAAGTCTGAGCCTAACAGCCCTCCAGGGACCACCCTGGGTATGCTCTCTTGAGCGGGATCGAACGGCCGAATGCGTCCGAAGGGACTTGAGATCGGGGGTCATGACCACAGCGTCTGAACATGGACGTTCGGAGTCCGGGACCGGTGACGCCGGCCAGGGTGGAGACATCTCGGTCGAGGCCGCGAACGGCGGCAGCGACACCGAGGCAGAGCTGCCTGTCGTGTCGGTCGTGTTCCTTGCCTACAACCGCCGAGACGAGTTGCTATACGCGCTCGATCAGATGGTTGGCCACAGTGGCTATCCGGCGGCGCGACTCGAGGTGCTTGTAGTCGACAACGCCTCCGACGATGGCACGGCTGGCGCGGTCGCCGAGAGGTTTCCCTCGGTCCGGCTCGTGCGCAACGAGCGCAATCTCGGCGCCCCCGGCTGGAATGCCGGATTCGCGCTTGCCCGGGGGGACTACGTCCTGATCCTCGACGACGATGCATACCTCCGCCCGGGCGACCTCGCGCGCGTGGTTCGAGCCGCTGAAGCAGAGCAAGCCGGCCTGGTCTCGTTCTCGGTCGTCAGCTCCTCCGACGAGGAGCATCCACTCAACGTGGACTGGCGGACCGGCCTGCTGAGTTACTGGGGTTGTGCGGCACTCCTCAGCCGCCACGCGCTCCAGGCCGTAGGCGGGTACGACCCGAACATGTTCATCTGGGCGAACGAAGTTGACCTCACCATGAGGCTGCTGGATCACGGGTTCCGTCATCTGCACATTCCGGAGATCCGCGCAGTGCACATGAAGGCACGGATCGTGGAATTCGAGCCTCGCCGCTACCTCGTCAACGCGCGTCATCACGGGTACATCGCGGCCAAGCTGATGACGCCGGTCGACGCCGCGGCAGTCGTCCTCAACATCATGCAGCAGGCCATGGTCGACGCCGTGCTCGTGAACCGGGTGGCGCTCGGGGCCGTGATGGAGGTTCTGGCCGGGTGCCGGGCCGGAGCGCGGAGGAGGACGCCCGTACGGCCGATCGTGTCCGGCGCCTACCGCCGCAATTTCCACCCGTTTGCGGGCCCATGGCCCTTTACCCGCTCGCTGCGCGAGCGCCTCCGCTCCCGCCGAGACAAGGCCGCGGTGGAGGCACAGCGCAGCAACCGGTACACCAGCTACTACAGCGAGCGCGCCCGCTACTACCCCACGCAGCGAGCGTCTCTGCAGCTATGAACACGGTCGTCGGGCCGGAATCCCGGCAGCCGGAACGCGTGTGCGCCATCGTCGTGACCAGAGACCGCCGTGACATGCTGAGTCGGTGCCTGTCGGCGCTGAGGGAGGAGCGTCGTGCCCCGGACGCGGTCCTCGTGGTCGACAACGCCAGCTCTGACGGAACGGCAGAGATGGTCCAGGACGAGTTCCCCGAGGCCGAGATGCTTCGCCTCACGACGAACGTCGGCGGTGCGGGCGGATTCTCCAGGGGAATGAAGCGGGCCCACGCGGAGGGCTACGACTGGCTGTGGCTGATGGATGACGACACCATCGCGAGCGGCAACACCCTCGGTCCGCTTCTGGCCGGGGCGGCGCGGGCTCCCCACGGGCGTCCGTTGCTCGTCTGCAGTCAGGTGCGTTGGAAGGACGAGCGTCTCCATCCGATGAACATCCCGGTGCCGCATTGGCGCTGGCGGAGCGAGCTGGCGGAGGGAGTGGCGGACGGGCTCCTGTTGCTGCGCTACACGACGTTCGTATCGGTCGCCATCCACCGGCAGGCGATTGACCGCTTCGGACTTCCGCTGGAGCGTTACTTCATCTGGGGAGACGATGTCGAGTTCACCGCGCGTGTACTGCGCGACGACGTCGGGTACCTCGTGGCGGACAGCGTGGCCTACCACTGGACCCCCTCCCCGCATCCACCTGCTACCCCCACCAGCGACCGCTTCTATTACCACGCGCGCAACTCGCTGTGGCTGCTGCGAGGGTCGAGCCTGACCGGCCGTGAGCGGTTCAGCTACGCGCGCTATTACCTACGCACCCTCGCCGAGTTCCTGCGCGTCAACCGCCGCAAACCCCGGCGGTGGGCGCTTCTCGCGAGGGCGCTGCGGGACGGACTCCAGGGCGAGACGCGATGACTGGCCTACCTTCAGACCCGCACGCCGCGCCGACGCTGAGAGACCCGCGAGGGAACGAACGCCCTCAGGTCACTATCGCGATCGTCACGCACAACCGCAAGGATGATCTGCGCGCCGCGGTTCGATCTGCGCTGGAGCAGCAAGGCGCCTCCCTCGAGGTGCTGGTGATCGACGATGGGTCGACCGACGGGACCCTGGACATGCTCCGTGACGAGTTCCCCGAAGTTCGTACCGCCCGGTTCGACGATGGTGCGGGCGTGCCGGCGCGCAAGAACGATGCCACGCGCCTGGCCCGCGGCGAGATCATCGTCTCGATCGACGACGATTCCGTCCTCTCTTCCCCGCGCGTCGTCGCCGATACGGTCAAGGATTTCGACCACCCCCGCATCGGCGTGGTCGCGATGCCGGTGATCGACGTCCGCATCAGCCCGGAGGAGTATCAGCGGGCCCCCGAGCCACAACATCGTTGGGTGGGCTCGGTCTACCGAAACAACGCCTGTGCCCTGCGTCGGGACGTGGTGATCGAGGTCGGCGGATACACCCCGGAAATCGGCTGGGTCGGCGAGGAGTGGGATCTCTCCATGAAGCTGCTCGACGCTGGGTACGTGATCCGCCTCGGACGCTCCGACCCCGTGCATCACCACACCTCGCCCAAACGTGACTTCCGCCGCCAGGACATCTATGGCCGCCGGAATGAGTTCTTCATCTCCTGGACGTACTTCCCGTTCCCTTGGAACTTCGTGGCCATGTGCGGCTACGCGATCAAAGGCCTCAGCGCAGGCATCCGCGCCGGCCGGGCCCGCAACATGCTTGTCGGAATACGCCTCGGTGTGCGCCTTTGTGTAGCCAACCGCGACCGACGCCGGCCGATCAGCCGGCGAGCCTTCCGCTTCGACCAACAGGCGCGCGCGGCGTTGCGCTCCGGTGGAGCCCTCCGGCTGGACGAAGTCGAACACGAACTGCCGCCGCTCGGGTTACCCGCAAGGCGACCCGGTCCGTGGTCTCGGCTGATTCGCTGGCTGCACCTGTCGCTGCGGCAGGTCCGGACGAACATCACGGAGACCTTCGGTCGTCCGGTGTACTGCGAGGCGTGCGGTCAGGAGTTGTTCAAAGGCATGCCGTTCATCTGGCGCGGGCGGCTCAAGCTGCTCGGCGCCGAATCAGCCGAGGTGCGCGTGGACTTCGACAAGATGAACAGAATGACCTTTCGCCACCTCCACGTCGACCGTTGTAGGCCGGAGTGAGCACGGTCACCGCGGTTCTCTCGCACCTCGGCGCTCCCGAGGTTCACGACAGCCTTCAGCTGCTGCAGGCGGTGGCACCCGACGCCCGCTTCGTCGTCTGCTATGGAGGCAGGATCGACGAATTCGAGCGGATCGACTACGGGCACAAGCTGTTCATCGACGACCCGACGCTTCGGGGGCCGGAGCGGCATCTCCAATCGCTGACCACCGTCCTTGAACGCGTCTGGGCGGCGTACTTCGAGGCCGACGAGAGCGTCGACTCGTTGTACGTCATCGAGTACGACCATCTCGTCCTCGACTCACGCTTCGAGACCCGGCTGCGCGAGCTTGCGTCGCAGACTCGAGCCGATTTCATGGGTAAGAACTGCGTCGATTGCACCGCGACGAACGAAGCCCAGTACGTCAGGTTCAGGCGCGACGAGCGCCTCCTCGCGCACCTGCGCAGCCTCTCGGTTCGCGACGAGCCGACCCGGCTGTTCAGATGCCTCGGCGATGGCATGTGGATATCCCGGCGCGCCGTGCGGGCGTACGTGGAGGTCGGTGATCACCCTCCCTGCTATTGCGAGGTGTACGTGCCGACGCTGCTGCATCACCTCGGCTTCCGGCTCGTCGACGTGGATGCTCACAGCGACCTCTATCAAGACGTCCGCTACATGCCGCGCTTTGACGCCGAGCAGGCGATGGCGCGCTTCACCGACGGCGCTGTCTTCATCCATCCGGTCAAGGATCCGCTCGCCCTACGCGCCATCCGTGGCGCTCTCACCTAGGCCCGACGCCGAGGCTCAGCCACCGCTCACCGGCTGGGTGTGACCTCGGCCATCAGCTCGGCGTACAGAGACTCCCATTCGTTCAGGATTCGCGCCCACGTGAATCGTTCTGCGGCACGTGCGGCGGCGGCTCCCATCTGAGCTCGAGCGGCCGGATCGCGACCGAGTTCTCGCAAACGATGCGCTATCGCAGCTCCGTCCCTCTGGATGAACCACCCGTTCACCCCATCCTCGACGTAATCCTCGGTGCCGTTCAGACGTGGTACGACCAACGGCAGACCGGCCGCGGCGGCCTCGATCGCGGCCATCGAAAACGCCTCGTAGTGCGAGGGGAAGACGAAGGCATCGGCCGCCGCGTAATACGGGCCCGGATCACTGACCGCGCCGACAAAGATCAACCGCTCGCTGACGCCGAGCCTGGCAGCGAGATCCATGAAGGGGTGTCGGTTGCCGGCGCCCACGACGGCGAGCCACCAACCCTCAGCTGCGGCCACACCCTCGATCGCGTATTTCAACCCCTTGCGATGCCAATCCCCGCCCACGAACAGCGCGAGCCGCTCATCTTCGCTCAGCCCGAGTTGCTCCCGGACGGCAGGATCTCGATCTCCGCCGGGCTCCACCGGGGGGTCGACCCCGTTGGGGATGACACGTACGAGTTGAGACACGCGGGGATAGTTGTGGCTGATCTCCCGACTCAAGCCCGCGGATACACAGACGACGCGACGGACCCGGCGCGGGCGATAGGACCATCGCTCGCAGAGCATCGTGAACACGGAGACAAAGATCGAGTTCAGCCTATGGGCGGGACTCGTGCTGCGGCTGCGAGACAAGCCGACCGTGCGCCGATACGCGGCCTCACAGAAATGAGCATGGATCACGTCGACCCGGTTCGGAAGCACCGGGTTATTCGTTTGTACGATGCCCGCGCGGTGACGGCGCAAAGCGATGGAACCAAAGACAAAGTCGCACAACAGCGCCAGGCTCACGGGCCGCGAGGGCGATCGGAGCCGCACGAACCGCAGCCCTTCCTGCCGGGGCAGGGCGCAGCTGCGGGCGATCACGGTCACGGTCCAGCCCCGCTCCAACAGTCGCGAGGTCAGCTCGAACGCGACGCGCTCCATCCCACCAATCGGCGCCACGTCGGACGCCACAAGAGTGAGATGCCTGCTCGATGGAACCGTGTGTGGCATAGAGTGGGTGCTGCCAGAGCAGCGCGGCGACGCGCGTGGACCATCGCAAGCTTCGCCCTGTCCAGAATTGCCCATGGGAGCTTACGTCACCACAGTTGACAGCTTGCGCGTGATCACGACCGTCGGCGCTCGTGGCCGCCACGGTTGAGGACGGACCTCGACGCGAGCTGCGATGAGCTCCGAGCGCGTCGTTGTAGTCCTGACGGAACCTCCCAGCCTGCCGCCTCCCGAGCCGGCCGGCGCGATCGAGGCCGTATTCACCGGCGCGGACGCCCTGCGGCAGGCGATCAAGACAGACGTCGAATGGCTGTGGCTGCTCGAGACGGGGGTGCGTCCTGACCGGGGGGCGCTCGAGCATCTCCTGGAGGGCTCCAGGCCAAGCGCTCATGCGGCTGGCTCATTGGTCGCCGGCATGG